>NZ_CP130613.1:1303112-1954668 GCF_030623445.1 Pseudogemmatithrix spongiicola | reverse complement strand
GGCCATGCCCTCTGTCGATCTGTCGCTGATGGGGCTGGATCCGAAGCCAGTGGCGCGCGAACCGGAGCCGCCGCGCGTGGAGACGCCCATCGATACGCTGGTCGAGGAATCCGAGGACGATCCGCAGCTCGCGCTGAAGGGCAGCAAGGCGAAGGGCGGCAAGAAGAAGGCGTCGCGGGACGATGAATCCGACGCGGACGCGGTGGCTGCGCCGGCGGCGCGCGGCAAGACGAACGTGCCGGATCCGGATGAGCTGCCGAGCATCGAGCTGCTCACGCCGCCTCCGCCGCGCAACGAGGCCGCCAACAAGGCGGCGCTCGACGCCATGGGCGCCAAGCTCATCGAGTCACTCGGGACCTTCAAGGTCTCGGGTACGCTCACTGGCCGTACGTCTGGCCCGACCGTCACGCAGTATGAGATCGAGCCGGCGCCGGGCGTGAAGGTGCGCCAGTTCGCCAATCTCGCCAACGACCTCGCGCTCGCGATGCGTGCGCCGAGCATTCGCATCGTTGCGCCGATTCCGGGGAAGGGCGCGGTCGGCGTGGAAGTACCGAATCCCACGCCGGAGATGGTCGCCTTCCGCGAGATGCTCGAGTCGAAGGACTATCAGGGCAAGCCGATGGCGCTGCCCATCGGCTTGGGCCGCGACCTCGAGGGCCGTCCCGTCATCGCCGACCTGGCGAAGATGCCGCACCTGCTGATCGCCGGTGCGACGGGTTCGGGAAAGTCGGTCTGCGTGAATACCATCATCACCTCGCTGATCTACCGGCACACGCCGAAGACCCTGCGTTTCTTGATGGTCGACCCCAAGATGGTCGAGCTCTCCGTCTACAACGTGCTGCCGCACCTGCGCCACAAGGTCGTCACCGATAACCGTGACGCCGCGTCGGTGCTCAAGTGGGCCGTGCTCGAGATGCAGGAGCGCTACGCGCTGCTGGCCGAGAACGGCGCGCGCAACATCCAAGATTTCAATCAGAAGGTCCGCGACGGCCACGAGCTGAAGAAGCCGAAGGACCCGAACGTCGGCTTCGAGGACCGCACGTACACGGGCGGCATCCTCCCGTACATCGTCGTCGTCATCGACGAACTCGCCGACCTCATGATGACCGTCGCGGCGGAAGTCGAGACGCCGCTGGCCATGCTCGCGCAGAAGGCCCGCGCGATCGGCATCCACCTGATCCTCGCCACGCAGCGGCCGTCGGTGAACGTCATCACCGGTCTCATCAAGGCGAACTTCCCCAGCCGCATCGCCTTCCGCGTGGCTTCGCAGATCGACTCCCGCACCATCCTCGACGGGATGGGCGCCGAGTCGCTGCTCGGCAACGGCGACATGCTGTTCATCCCGCCGGGGAAGAGCGAGCCCAGCCGCTTGCAGGGCGCGTTCCTGAGCAACGACGACACCGAGCGCTTGGTGAGCTGGTATCGCGAGCGGAAGGAAGCCCGTAAGGCTGCGCTCGAGGCCCAGGGGCTCATGGTCTCCGACTCCACGCCTGAGGACGACATCCTCGCCAAGGTGAAGGCGATGGAGGCCCTCGAGGCCGGCGGCGGCGAAGAAGCCGCCGAGGATGTGGGCGACCGCGACAAGCTGTTCCGCGAGGCGGCGGAGGTGTGCATTCAGCACCAGGGTGGGAGCACCTCGCTACTGCAGCGCCGGCTCAAGATCGGCTACGGCCGTGCGGCGCGGATCATCGATCAGTTGCATCTGGCGGGGGTGCTGGGGCCGCCGGATGGGTCGAAGCCGCGTGATGTCTTGGTGGGGCTCGAAGATCTGGATCGCATTGCCGGGGATCGGGCCGCCTAGCCGTCGCTGGCAGACGCGGGACGGGGGCAGGGGCGGAGGGTGGAAGACGGGAATGGGGGAGATGGGGGGAGCACGTGAGACGTTCGTGAGACGTCTGCCCCTCATCTCCCCCATTTGCATCTCCCTATCTCCGCCCCTGTCCCCCTGCGACGTCTCCCACTATTCCATGCGCCGGCATGCGCGAAAAGGATGAGTGACCTCTCGCGCCTCGCCGACATCATGCATGATGCTCGCCCGCGGGGTCCCTGCGCTTCCTGTCTCCGTGCTCCGCACACTCGACGCAGTCATCTCATCTCCCGCCCTCGTTGGGTTCGAGCGAAGCGGCCGACAGCGCCTCTTGTTCATCGGACCTGCAGATGCGGGACAGCAGTATGCGGTTGCCGTCAAAGTCGTGGAGCCTTCCGCCGATGCTCGCGTCTTGTGGGTGAGCACCGCGTTCCCCGTATCACGCCGGTCGTTGCAGCGGCTCGCGCGAAGGCATAGCTTGTTCAGGGTAGAGTGACGAGTCACAAGGGCGGAAAGACGCGCACCGCCAGGCGTCCGAAAGGACGCGACACAGATGCCACGTCGCGCGCAATGGCTGTGGTTCGTCACCGAGGAGGGGAAGCGCTCATCGAGAGCGCTTCCCCTCCTCGCGTCAGAGCCCGTGCGACGTCTCACAGGTGGACGCAAGGCAGTGAGCCGTGCCGCGATGGTTGGCTTCTCGAGCTCGCCAGCTGCGCGACTAGCGTCCCGCTGTGCCCGAGCCACGATTCACCGCCTACTTCGAACGCGACGTGCTGCGAAAGCGACCCTACCTCAGGGTAGAGTGGTGCGTCGCCGTCGTAGCCAACCCGTATCGCGCCGAGCGCGAGCCGAGCGGGCGGTGGCGCTTCTGGGCCCGAGTTCCCGAACTCGAGGGTAGATTCCTCCGAGTGGTGACGCTCGAGGATCGGCGGACAATCCACAATGCGTTTCCCGACCGGAGGTTTCGCCCGTGAGACTGAGTTATCATCGCGACACGGATTCGCTGTACATCGACCTCTCCGAAGCGACCAGCGTAGATAGCGTCGAGGTCTCGGATGGCGTGGTGTTGGACTACGACGCGAACGGAAACCTGGTCGGGATCGACATCGACCGCGCCAGCGAGAAAGTCGCGCTTCAACGCTTGGTGCTTTCTGCGATGCCGGGGGTGCTGGAGACGGCGGCGAGTTAACTGCGCGGGCCCCGAGTGGCAGACGTGGGACGGGGCAGGGGCGGAGGGTGAGAGAAGAGAATGGGGGAGAGGGGTGGGGAGACGTGCGACGTTCGTGAGACGTCTGCCCCCCCCTCTCTCCCATTCGCGTCTCCCTGTCTCCGCCCCTGTCCCCCTGCGACGTCTCCCAGTCGGCAAATCGCGCCACGGCATGCAATGAACCGATGCCATAGTCGGCGGGAGACGTCCGCACATTCCCGCCATGTCACACAACCAACGCCTCGGCCAACTCGGTGAACGCATCGCCGAACGCTGGCTGCGCAAACATGGCTACACGATCCTGGCGCGGCGCTTCCGCTTCGGCCGCCGCGACATCGATCTCGTCGCGCAGCGCGATGCGCTCGTGGCCTTCGTCGAAGTGAAGGCACGGAAGGGTGAGGAATTCGGCGACCCGGTCGAAGCCGTGCATCATCGCAAACAGCGCGAGCTCAGCAAATCCGCGCGGGTCTGGATCGATCGGCACGGACGCTCCGGCGAGCAGTATCAGTTCGATGTGGTCGGGATTCTGGTCGCCGCCGACCGGGTGCAGGTGAAGCACGTCACAAATGCGTTTTCGGTGGGCAACGGCTGAGAAATCCGACCCGATATCGCGCGCTTTCGGCTATGCGCGAAGGCGAGCAAGCCGATGTGGGAAAGTGTTGAAAAGTGGTCTCTGCGACAAAATTGCCAACAAAGTATCCACGTCGCTGAGACGGTTTAAGTTGTTGTATTACAATGATTTGTCAGAAAATCACCAAACGGTGTGTCGAAAGTATACGGCGGCGAAATTCACTGGGGATTCCCTATTGACATCGCCTGCGCGGTTCGTACTTTCTTCGGTATCAGTTCGGCGGCGCAGATTTTCGCTATTCGTTCGGGGGTAGCCCCGAACTCCCATGCGGGTAGATTCCCTTTTACCTCTCCGAGGCAACGATGGCTACGACGGCGGCACAGCAGGACGATCGCAAGAAGGCGCTTGGGCTCGCGGTGTCGCAGATCGAGAAGTCGTTCGGGAAGGGCGCCATCATGCAGATGGGTAAGGATGGCGCGCATGTGAAGGTGGAGGCGATTCCGACGGGAGCGATCAACCTCGATGCCGCGATTGGCGTCGGCGGATTCCCGAAGGGCCGCATCACCGAGATCTACGGACCGGAAAGCAGCGGCAAGACGACGGTGTGTCTGCACGTCGTGGCCAATGCACAGAAGCTTGGCGGCACCGCAGCCTTCATCGATGCGGAGCACGCGCTGGATACGGAGTACGCGGCGAAGCTGGGCGTGGATGTCGAGAAGTTGCTGGTGTCGCAGCCGGACACCGGTGAGCAGGCCCTCGAGATCTGCGAGATCCTGGTGCGCAGCGGGGCAGTCGATGTGATCGTGATTGACTCGGTGGCGGCGCTGGTGCCGAAGGCCGAGATCGAGGGGGAGATGGGCGACTCGCACGTGGGCCTGCAGGCCCGCCTGATGAGTCAGGCACTCCGGAAGCTCACGGGTGCGATTGCCCGGTCGAACTGCTCGGTGGTGTTCATCAACCAGCTGCGTGAGAAGATCGGGGTGATGTTCGGCAACCCCGAGACGACCACCGGCGGCAAGGCTCTGAAGTTCTACGCGTCGCTGCGGCTCGACATCCGCCGCATCGGCCCGGTGAAGGAGAAGGAGGACGTGATCGGGTCGCACGTCCGGGTGAAGGTGGTGAAGAACAAGGTGGCGCCGCCGTTCCGTCAGGCGGAGTTCGACATCATGTACGCCGAGGGGATCTCGCACACGTCGCTGCTAGTTGATATCGGGGCGGAGAGCGGGATCATCGAGAAGTCGGGGGCCTGGTACAGCTACGGCTCGCAGCGGATCGGGCAGGGGCGTGAGAACGCGAAGCTGTTCCTGCGGGATAACCCGAAGGTGATGGCGGAGATCGAGGAGAAGGTGAAGGCGGTGCTTGGGATCACGAAGGCCGAGGTCGAGCCAGAGGGAGACGAGTGACGTCGGAGCTGTAAGCTCTGAGCTGTAAGCTGAAAGTGAGCCGAGGGTGTGATCAACGGTGAGTCGTCGGGGCCCGGAATCCCCGCCGTTCCACTGAGGGTCCGCCCTCGGCTCTTTTTTCGGCGGTTGCTTCGGCTCACCCGTCGTGGGAGAGGGGAGGGGTGAGCAGGAACGGGAGACGGGCGGCGGTCGTGCGCGGTGAGGCGTGAGGAGTCAACAGAAACGTGAGGCGTTGAAGCCGCGGTGACTGTGAGAGGCGGGCCTCTCTCATCTCCCCTCTCCCGCCGCACGATCACCGCCCATCTCCCGTTATCGTCTCCCAATCCTTCCATCTCTCCATCCTCTCCCTCCTCCCTTCATGGCGACGATTACGAAGCTACGTGAGCACCCGCGAAAGCCCGGTCGCTTCGAACTCGAGCTTGACGCCGCCACTACGCTGACCATCAGCCTCGAATTGATTGCCGACCTCAAGCTCAAGGTCGGTCGCGTGCTTGACGAAGCGGAGCAGCGGCGCCTCGAATCCAGCGCCCAGGGCATCGCGTGTTACGACAAGGCGCTCGCCACCCTCGGTGCACGCGCGCGCAGCGAGGCGGATTTGCGGCGCTATCTGCGCACGAAAGAGTTCACGGACGAGCAGATCACGCCGGCCATCGAGAGGCTGACGGCGCTGGGGCTGCTTGATGATGTGGCGTACGCGCGGACCTTTGCGCGGGCGCGGTTGGCGCCGAGTCGGGGGTTCGGGCCGCGGCGGGTTGCGGCGGAGTTGGCGCGGAAGGGGGTCGCTCGTGATATCGCGGAGCGTGTGCTCGGTGAGATGGCGTTGGAACTTGAGGAGCAGGCCGATGACGCGGCAGCACGCGGGGAGACGCTGCGCTCAGCGGTCGAGGTAGCGGCAGCGAAGAAGCTGCGCAGTCTTCAGGGGTTGGAGCCGGCGGTGCAGCAGCGACGGCTGTATGGGTTCTTGGCTCGGCGGGGATTCAGTGGGGCCGAGATCGGCACGGCGCTGCGAATGCTCAAGCATCGGGACTGACCGTTGGCGCGGTGACGCGTCGCTGCAGTCCGCACTCCCCACTTCACACCCGCGAGCGCGACGGCGATCATTCGCGCCATGACTTCATCGCTCGGTCTCATCACCTTCGAGCCGCTCCTGCTGGAGAAGCCCTGGGGCGGCACGCGCCTGCATGCGCTTGTCGGCGCGACGCCGAGCGCCACGCCCGTGGGCGAGGCTTGGCTCTGCGCGGACCTCGCGTCCACCTCAGCCACCGGCGCCGGCGGTGGCGCCATTCGCTCCGTCGTGGCACACGGCCCATGGCGGGGCCACTCGCTGGCGGATGTGATGCGCGATCACGCCGAGGCCATCCTCGGCGCTCCCCAACCCGATGCCGACGCGCCGCAGTTCCCGCTGTTGTTCAAGCTGCTCGACGCTGAACGCAACCTGTCCGTGCAGGTGCATCCTTCGGCGGAGTACGCGGCGGAACATCCGGGCGCGTTTCTGAAATCCGAGGCGTGGTACATCCTGGAGTCGCGGGGCGGCCGCTGCTATGCAGGCCTGACGGATATCGCCTCGCGAGCGGCCTTGTTGGAGGCGGCCCGCGCTGAATCGCTGCTGCCGCACCTGGTGACGCGCGACGCAGCCGCCGGCGACGCGATCATGATTCCCTCGGGCGTGGTCCACGCGCTGGGGGCGGGGCTGACGGTGTTCGAGGTGCAGACGGCGTCAGATACGACGTACCGGCTTTACGACTGGAGCCGGGAGACGGGCCTGCCTTCGCGCGCCCTGCACCTCGAGGAGTCGGCGGCGGCCGCACGTCTGGACCAGCAGCCGCGCTGGTCACGCGCGAAGGACGATGCGGAGCCGGTGGTGCAGACGGAGCACTTCACGCTGTACGCGCTGCGCGGAGCGTCGCTGCCGCCGTTGTCCGCGCTGCGCGATGGCGGACAGGGCCGCCGCTGCCTCGTCGTGGTGCCGATCGGAGGGGCGGTCACGTTGCGAGCGGGCGCAGAGTCCGTGTCTGTCCCGGCGCAGCACGCGGCACTGGTGCCCGCGGCCCTCGAACGCGTGGAGTTGCAGCGCGCCGGAGCCACCGAGGTGCTGGTGACGCGCGTGGAGCTGCCCTAGCGCAGGCTCAGGTGCGCTCGCTGCGCGACGCGCGAGGCGACAGCGCCGCCGTGGCTGCGGACTCGGCGTGGGTGCGAAGCCACTCTTCGAGCGCCGGTCCGACGCGGCAGGCGATCCGCTCGATGGCGTGTGCGCCCGACGGCGAAGGCCTCGTGCTCCACAGGCGCAGAATCACCTCCTGCACCTTGCCGTTGGACTCCCAGGCGCAGGGATAGTCCAAGCGGACCGGCAGTTTGTCCACCGGCGAGATCTGCTGGCGCTGCGGCCCGTGCAGGTGCACGTCGCCCTCGAGGATCTGGACATCGAGCAGCCGTACCTCGTCGGTCAGCTTCTCGAGCGCGCCCGTGACCTCTTCGAGCGTGTTCGCCGTGCGGATGCGCGCCGCGACTTCATTGGCCAGGATGCGATCGCGGATGATCGACCGCACATCGCGCACGCCGGCGGCCACGCTCGAGCCGAGTTCGCCGAACTCGGCGTAGCCCAACCAGCGAATCAGGTAGAGCAATCCGATGCAGAGCAGGATGCCGGTGGAGACCAAGAGCGCCAGCGCGAGTTGCGGCGGCGCGAACACCACGACGAGTCCTACGAGGGAGAACGCCAGCATGGCCGCCCCGAGCACGCGGACCGTCTGGTGCGTCGTGAGGCCGAGGGCGAGGAGCTGATGGTGGATGTGTCGGCCATCGGCCGCCGAGACGGGATCGCCGCGGAGCCACCGGCGGCCCATGGCGAGACCCGTGTCGAGCAGGGGCAGCACGAGGACGAACAACGGCAGCACGACATAGGTCGCGCCATCGGCCGAGGTGCTGGCCATCGTCACGCGCGCGGCGATGAACAACCCGAGGGTCATCGCGCCGGCGTCACCGAGGAAGATGGACGCCGGGGAGAGGTTGTGCCGCAGGAAGCCGGCCACCGCGCCGATCAGCGCGATGCTGAGCAAGGGCGGGAACCAGCCATGCGTCAGGACGTCTGCGACGATCGTCACGACCAGCGCGAGCACGGCCACCGTGCCGGCGAGTCCGTCGATGCCGTCGATGAGATTGAAGGCGTTGGTGATGCCGACCAGCCACAGCATCGTGATCGGGACGGACAGCCAACCGAGGCTGAGCGCGGGCATGCCTGCCGCGAGCGCGATCGCCTCGATGCGGAATCCGGCCGCGACGAGCACGCCCGCCGCGATGACCTGCGCGCCGAACTTGACGCGAGGCGACAGGTCCGTGAGGTCGTCCACCAGCCCCGTGATGAAGACCACGGAGAGCGCGATGATCAAGCCGGGCAGCAGTCCCGCGTCGCGGAAGATGACCGTGTCCGGCCCGACGGTGAACCACGTGACGGCGAACGTCAGTCCGGCCGCTGCGACGACGGCCACGCCGCCCAGCCGCGGCACCGGCACCTTGTGCACGCGGCGCGCCTCAGTCGGGACGTCCAGCCAGCTGCGGCGGACCGCCAACCGGATGAGCGGCGGGATCAAGAAGGTCGATAGGCCGAACGCGACCGCCGCCGTGACCACGACGAGGGCGAGCTGGGCGAAACCAACGGACGGAGCGACGGTCACAGAGAGGGTGCAGCGTGAGGACAACCCGCGATACGCCTCAACTTGGGGCTTCGCGCGGGAAAACGCCATAGGTTGTTGCGGGAGTGTGACCTAGGTCATGTTTGGCGCGGCGCCCACCCCAGCTACATTGAGGTGATTTGCGTTGCGTCACTGACGCGCGTCACGGTAATTTCCACGGCTGTGTTCCATCTGTCGGCCCACCGACCTTTCGCCCTTAGCATTCCTGTGTCCATGCGTCGTATTCTCGTGACTGGCTCGTCCGGTCTCATCGGCTCCGAGATGGTTGAGTACTTCTCCTCCCAAGGCTGGGAGGTCCACGGCGTCGACAACAACGCGCGAAAGACGTTCTTCGGTGAGCAGGGGGATACCTCCTGGAACCGCGACCGCTTGGTGCGCGAGGTCCGGGGGTTCACGCATCACGAAGCGTCCATCCTCGATCGCGACGGCATCACGGCGCTGGTGAAGGACATCGCGCCCGACGCGGTCGTGCACACGGCGGCCCAGCCCAGTCATGACCGTGCGGCGGCGATTCCGTACCTCGATTTCGAGACCAATGCCGTCGGCACGCTGAACATGTTGGAGGCGGTGCGGCAGCACGCGATCGCCGCGCCGTTCGTGCACCTCTCGACCAACAAGGTGTACGGCGACGCGCCGAATGAGATCCGCATGCGCGAGCTCGAGACGCGCTGGGACTACGACGATCCGGCATACGTGGAAGGCATCCCGGAGACGATGCGCATCGACCACTCGACGCATTCGATCTTCGGGGCGTCGAAGGTGGCGGCCGACGTGCTGGTGCAGGAGTACGGTCGCTACTTCGGCATGCACACGGCGTGCCTGCGCGGTGGCTGCCTGACCGGCCCCGCGCACTCGGGCGTGGAGCTGCACGGATTCCTCTCGTACCTCGTGCGCTGCAACCTCGAGGGGCGGTTGTATCGCATCTTCGGGTACAAGGGCAAGCAGGTGCGCGACAACATCCACAGCTTGGACGTGGCGCGCTTCGTGGACGCCTTCCTCAAGCGCCCGCGCAGCGCAGCCGTGTACAACCTCGGCGGCGGGAAGGCGAACACCATCTCGATCCTCGAGGCCTTCGCGGTCGCCGAGTCGATCACCGGCAATCCGATGAAGTCCGAGTACGTGGATCAGAACCGCGTCGGCGACCACATCTGCTACTACTCGGACCTGCGGCGCATGCGGGCCGATTATCCGGAGTGGGACATCCGCATCGGCGTGAAGGAGTGCATGCAGCAGATCGTCGACGCCTGGCGTTCGCGTCTCAGCTGAGCCGCCCGCCGTCCTCGCATGCCCACGATCGGCATCATCACGCGCTATGCGCCGTCCACGCGGGCGATCACGGCGACGGACGCGGCGGCCCTCGCCGACGCGCTGGCCCGCTCGGACGATGGCCTTCGCGTGCTGCTCTACTGCGCGGGCGGGCGCTACGACGGGGCCCACGCCAAGGAATCTGAGCCTGGGCGCTTCGAGACGGTCCGTCTCGACGCGTCCGACCCAGCCAAGACGGGCGTCTCGCGCCTGCTGAATTCCGTCGTCGTGGGCATGCGGCTGGCGTGGGCGTCTCGGCACTGCGACGTCGTCGTGGCGCAAACGGACCCGCCGCTCGTCGGCCTCTGGGTGGGGCTGCTGCGCGCCCTTCGCCGCCGCCCGTGGGCCGACTGGACGATGGACCTGTATCCGGACGCCTTCGTCGCGGCCGGCTTGGCCGGCCCGCGCGCGCTGCCGGTGCGCCTCATCCAGTGGCTGCAGCGTCGCCTGCGGCCCACCCTGACCATCGCGCTGGGGGACGGACAATCCGCCTACCTCGTGCAGATCGGGCGTGCGGGGGCGCGCACGGAAGTGCTGCCCTGCGGCGTGCCAAGGAGCAGCAGCCCGCCGCCGGCGGCTGGGGCGGACGACGCGCGCGGGGTGTCTGCCACCTATGCGGGGAACATCGGTCAAGCGCACGACGTGGATCGCGTGGCAGCCGCACTCTTCGGCTTCGCCGATGCCGGAGCCGCCGTGACCGTCGCGCCCTCGGGGGCGAAGGCGGACGCGCTGCGCGCCGCCGTCGCGCAGCGCCCCGAGATCCAGCTCCGCGCGTCGATGTCGCACGCAGAGCTCGCGCAGGTGGACTTCCACGTGGCGTCGCTCGCTGACGCGTGGACGCACCTCTGCGTGCCGTCGAAGGCGGTGACCGCAGCGTCCCTGGGCGCCCACGTGATCTTCCTCGGCCGGGCCGACAGCGATTCGGCGCGCTTGGCCGGCCAGCGCTGCCTGGTCCTGCCGCCCACGCTGTCGCTGGACGAGATCCGCGCCGAATGCCGGCGCTTGGCGGAGCAGGGGCGGCCCCGCGATCCCGACGATCCGCGCGTCCCTGCGCAGCACCGCTATACTGCGGGGCTGGCCAGCGTGTCGCGAAGCCTCCGCGACCTCTGCGCCGCCTGACGCAGCTCCCCCACGACCCCTTGGACGAGACGCAAGACATGCGAGTGTTGGTGATCGGTGCGACCGGGATGTTCGGGCACGCGTGTTTCGAGGCCTTTGCCCGCGATGCGCGCTTCGAGGCTTGGGGCACCATGCGGTCCGAGGGGGCGCGGGCCCAGTTTCCCGAGGCCGCGCGGGCGCGGCTGATCGCCGGCGTGGACGCGGGCGACTTCGGGTCCATCGTGCGCGCGTTCGCCAAGGCGCGGCCCGCGCTGGTGGTGAACGCCGTCGGCATCGTGAAGCAGCTCTCCAGCGCCGATGACCCCTTGGTGGCGCTGCCGCTGAACTCGCTGTTCCCGCACCAACTGGCGCAGCTCTGCGCCGCGGCAGGCGCGCGCATGGTGCACATCAGCACCGACTGCGTGTTCGCCGGTACGCGCGGCGGGTACACCGAGGCCGACATCACCGACGCCAAGGACCTCTACGGGCGCTCGAAGGCGATGGGCGAGGTCACAGCCGCGCCGCACGTGCTCACGCTGCGCACCTCGGGTATCGGCCGCGAGCTGGGCACCCAGCGCGGGCTCGTGGAGTGGTTCCTGCACGCCGAGGGCCGCGTGAAGGGCTTCACGAAGGCCATGTACTCGGGCCTGCCGTGGGTGGAGATCAGCCGCGTCATCCGTGACGTCGTGGTGCCGCGGCCGGAGCTCTCGGGGCTCTACCACCTCGCGTCGGCGCCGATCTCCAAGTACGACCTGCTGCGCCTCGTCGCGACCGAGTTCCGCAGGCAGATCGAGATCGTGCCCGACGACGGCCTGGTGCTCGACCGCACGCTCGACGGCTCGCGCTTCGCGGCGGCGACCGGGTACCACACGCCGGCCTGGCCGGCGCTCGTCGCGATGATGGCCCAGCACCGCTGACCGTTTCCTCCTTTCCCGCACACACCATGTTCGAATCGAAGCGAATTCTCATCACCGGCGGTACGGGATCGTTCGGCAACGCCGTGCTGCGCCGGGCGCTGGCCGACGGCGTCAAGGAAGTCCGTGTCTTCTCGCGCGACGAGAAGAAGCAGGAGGACATGCGCCTCGCCCTCAACGACGACCGCGTGAGGTTCTTCATCGGCGACGTGCGCGAGCCGCGCTCGCTGACGGGCGCGATGACCGGCGTGGAACTCGTGTTCAGCGCCGCCGCGCTCAAGCAGGTGCCCTCCTGCGAGTTCTACCCGATGGAAGCCGTGCGCACGAACATCCTCGGCACCGAGAACGTGCTCGACGCGGCGCTGGCGGCGGGCGTGAAGCGCGTCGTGGTGCTCTCCACCGACAAGGCGGTGTACCCGATCAATGCGATGGGCATCTCCAAGGCTATGGCCGAGAAGCTGGTCGTGGCCAAGTCGCGCGTCGTGCCGGAGGGCAGCACGGTGTACTGCGCCACGCGCTACGGCAACGTGATGGCCTCGCGCGGCTCGGTGATCCCGCTGTTCATCAAGCAGATCAAGGCCGGTGAGCCGATCACGGTGACCGACCCGCTGATGACGCGCTTCCTGATGTCGTTGGACGAGTCGGTGGAGCTGGTCGGGCACGCGTTCCAGCACGGGCGCTCGGGCGACCTCTTCGTCCAGAAGGCCCCCGCCAGCACGGTGGGCGACCTCGCCGAGGCGCTGATGCAGATCTTTGGCAAGCGCGTGCCCCTGCGGACGATCGGCACGCGGCACGGCGAGAAGCTGCACGAGACGCTCGTCTCGCGCGAAGAGCGCTCGCGCTCGGTGGAAGAAGGCCGCTACTTCCGGATCTCGCCCGACGACCGCGACCTCAACTACAAGAAGTACTTCGTCGAGGGCCAGCAGGAGGTGTCGGCGCTCGACGACTATACCTCGGCGAACACGGAACGCCTCGACGTCGCGGGCGTGGTGGACACGTTGATGCGCCTCGACTACGTGCGGGACGAACTCCATGCGTAAGGTGCTGACGCTCGTCGGGACGCGGCCCGAGCTGATCAAGATGAGCCGCGTCATCGCCGAGCTGGATGTGGCGACGCAGCATGTGTTGGTACACTCGGGGCAGAACTTCGACTTCGAGCTCAACGAGGTCTTCTTCCGCGACCTCGGCGTGCGCAAGCCCGACCACTTCCTCGCGGCCGCCGGCGCGACGCCGATCGAGACGATCGCGCAGGTGCTCGTGCGCCTCGACGCGATCCTCGAGCAGGAGCGCCCGGAGGCGCTGCTGCTCTACGGCGACACCAATACGACGATCGGCGTCATCGCGGCGAAGCGTCGCAAGATCCCCGTGTTCCACATGGAGGCAGGCAACCGCTGCTTCGACCAGCGCGTGCCGGAAGAGTTGAATCGCAAGGTGGTGGACCACTTGAGCGACATCAACCTCGTGCTCAGCGAGCATGCGCGGCGGTACTTGATCGCCGAGGGTCTGCGGCCGGAGACGGTCATGAAGACCGGCTCGCACCTGCCCGAGGTGCTGGCGCACGCGATGCCGGGCATCGCGGCCTCGGATGTCCTCACGCGCTTGGGGCTGGACAAGGGGCGCTACTTCGTGGTCAGCGCACATCGCGAGGAGACGGTGGACCGCCCGGAGCGGCTGCGCGAGCTTCTCGAGGCGCTGCAGGCACTGCACGCGCGCTGGGGCTTCCCGGTGGTGGTGTCCACGCATCCGCGCACGCGCAAGCGCCTCGAGGCGGCCGGCCTCGACATCAGCAATGACAAGATCCGCTTCCTGCCGCCGTTCGGATACTTCGACTACATCCGGCTCCAACGCGACAGCTTCTGCGTGGTCTCGGACAGCGGCACCATCACCGAAGAGGCGTCGATCCTCGGCTTCCCCGCGGTGACGACGCGGGACGCGCACGAGCGCCCGGAAGGCATGGACGTGGGGGCGGTGATCATGTGCGGCACCGCGCCGGCGGCCGTGGTGGACGCCGTGCAGGTGGTGACCTCGCAGCAGCCGTCCGGCACGCGGGTGATCCCGCTGGTCGAAGACTACGAGATGCGGCCCGTGTCGAAGCAGGTCCTGCGCATCGTGCTGAGCTACATCGACTACGTCCGCCGCACGGTGTGGTCCGAAGGGCGCGGCTGAGCCCGTGACCTCTCGCGGCGCGCTGGCCGGTGTCAGCTGGAACCTCATCGCCGGCGCGACGGCCGGTGCGTCCATCGTCTTCGCGACGCCGTGGTACGTCCGCGCGCTCGGCCTCGAAGGCTTTGGCGTCGTGGGGCTCTGGCTGACCCTGCAGCTGCTGGTGGGGTTCCTTGACCTCGGCTTCGGCGCTGCGCTGATGCGTCGCTTGGCCGCGCAGGCGGACGGGCCAGAGGAGACCGCGCGCCAGGTGGCCACCGCGCGCTCGCTCGAGAGCGTGGTGCTGTTCGTGGCGGTGGGCATCGCGGTGGCTCTCCTGCTCGGGGCGCGGCCCCTGCTCGACCAGTGGCTGCGCTGGTCGGTGCCCGCGGACTCACCGCTGGTGCTGGCCCTGCGGCTCATGGGCCTGAGCATCGCGTTGCAGTTTCCCTCGCTGCTGTACACCAGCGGTCTGCTCGGCCTGCACCGGCACAAAGCGGTGTCGCTGCTGCAGGGGGGCGGGGCGCTGCTGCGGCACGGCGGTGGTGTGGCCGTCGTGCTGGGCGGCGGCGGCCTGGTGGGCTTCTTCGCGCTGCAGGCGGTGGTGTCCTTCGCCCAGACGGCGGCGGCGCGGCTGGCCTTCCGTGGCGCGCTCGGCCAGGGCTGGCGGGGCGTGGGCTGGGTCGACATGGCGGCGCTGCGTGAGGTGCGGAGTTACTCGGCCGGCATGGCCCTCACCTCGCTGGCGGCCGTCGCGTTGGGCAACGCGGACCGCCTGCTGGCGAGCCGCATGCTGAGTGCGGAGGCCTTTGGCGGCTACGCCATCGCCTTCACGGCCGCCGGGCTGCTTCAACTCGGCATCCAGCCCTTCTACCGCACGTACTTCCCGCGCTTCACGCGCGCGGTGTCGGCGGCTGACCCCGCCGGCATCGTGTCGGAGTACTTCGCGGGCTCGCGACTGCTGAGTCACGTGCTCGTGCCGATCGGCGTCACGGTGCTGTGGTTCGCGCCGGACATCCTGACGGCCTGGGTGGGTCGCGCCGAGCCGGAGCAGGTGGGAGTGCTGCGTTGGCTCACCGTGGGCGTGGCGATGGCGGGCCTGGGCTGGTTGCCGGCGGCGCTGCAGCAGGCGCACGGGTGGACGCAGCTGCACTTTGGCATGATGCTCGCGGCGTTGGGGCTGGGCACGCTGGCGGCTTGGGCCGCCTTCCCGAGTCTCGGCGCGCAAGCGGCGACCCTCGTCTGGCTGGTGCACGGCGGTCTCGGGCTCAGCGTTGAGCTGGCACTCATGCACCGACGCATTTTGCGCGGCTGGCTGCTGCGGTGGTACCGTGTCGTGCTGCTGACGCCGCTGCTCGTGGCGCTGCCGGTGGTTGCGCTTGTGTACGCGTTGCGGCCCGATCCCACGGGTCGCGTCACGGCCGCCCTGTGGCCGGCGCTCGCGTTGGGGCTCGGCTGG
Source organism: Pseudogemmatithrix spongiicola (assembly GCF_030623445.1). Taxonomy (NCBI): domain Bacteria; kingdom Pseudomonadati; phylum Gemmatimonadota; class Gemmatimonadia; order Gemmatimonadales; family Gemmatimonadaceae; genus Pseudogemmatithrix; species Pseudogemmatithrix spongiicola. The sequence goes on along the minus strand of NZ_CP130613.1, from coordinate 1,939,073 downwards.
GCGGCGACGCTCTTGCTCGCGCGCCGCGTTCCGGTCCCATCCGTGTCTCCTTCCGCTTCCTAATCTCGGTCCATGTCGCAGCCTTCGGATTCCTCGCCGCGGTTCACGGTCATCATCCCCACGAAGGACCGCGCGGATTACTTGGCGCAGACGCTGCGCACCTGCGCGATGCAGGAGTACGACAACCTGCACGTCGTCGTGGCCGATGACGGCAGCACGGACCACACGCGCGACGTGGTCGAGGATGCCGCGCGGCGCGACCCGCGGATCCGCTATGCGAGCCAGGGGCGGAACGTCGGCATGCTCGAGAACTTCGAGTTCGCCCTGCGGCAGGCCGAACCGGGCTACGTCCTTGCGCTGGGCGGGGACGATGGGCTGCTGCCGCGCGCCATCGAGGGCATGCACGAGCGCCTGCGCGCCTCGGGGCAGGGCCTGCTCGCCTGGTCGGTGCCGATCTTCTTCTACGCCGGCAGTCGGGCGCCCACGGGCCTCCTGGTGTTGCAGCTCGAAGGCACTCGTCTCGCGCACCAGGATCGCGAGATCGACGCGACGGAGTTTCTCGCGCGGCAGGCCCGGGAGCTGCACTATGCGGCGGACAATGAATCGCCCATGATCTACGTGAAGGGTGTAGCGTCGACGACGCTGATCGACCGGGTGCGCGCGCGCACCCCGGGTGGACGATTCTGGTCCTGCTCGACGCCCGACGGGTATAGTGGCATCGTGCTCGCCGGAGAGGTCGAGCGCTACGCCTTCTCCGGGACGCCCTTCACGCTGCACGGCGTGTCGCCGAGTTCGCAGGGCCTCAACTACCAGACGGCGGGCGAGAAGGCGAAACAACAGAGTGAGGCGTTCTTCCGCAGCGCGGCGGGCCGCCCGATGCATCCCTGGTTGGCCAGCCAGCCCTACTCGCCGTTGCTCGCCCTCATGACGGCCGACTTCCTGAAGACCGCGCAGGACTTGCCGGGTTGGCCTGGCCGCGTGCCGCCGATCGACATCTGGAAGGTGCTCACGCAGTCGGTGGCGGAAATGCAGGACGGACAGTTCGCCGTGGAACGCATGGGTCGCGAGCTGGGGATCCTCCTTGCCATCGCCGAGCATCACGGACTTGGCGCGCGCTTCCGCGCGCACGTGGCGAAGCAGCGCAAGAACCGGCGCAAGCCGCTCGAGGGCAATGCGCTGAGTCCGCGTCGCCTCTACCTCGATGCCGCGCTCCTCGGCGCGCGCACGGTGTACGACGCGGCGCACGCCACCCATACGCTGCATGCGATGTCGGCCGGCATAGGGCTGGGCACGCTGGGCGGCGCGCTCATGAACTCATTGCGCTACCGCACGCTGTCGTTCCGTCCCGGCGATGCCTTCCCGCCCGTCGCCGAATGGCGCGTGGAGAATTGACGTGTGCCGTGGCGGCCTCCCAGGCGCGCGGACTGATATGATTCTGTCGGCGGCGGGGGCTGTCCTGCCGCGCTTTCCACTCCTACACGTACGTCGACTCCTCACCTGCGATGCCCTCTACTCCTGATCCAATGCTGCCTCCGGATGACGTGGTAGATCCGCGTGCCTTGCTCGCGGCGGCACAGAAGGTCATCCGGCGGATTCTCGACGCCCGTTGGCGCCTTCTTGGCGGCCTGCTCGCCGGTGCGACACTCGGCGTCATCCTGTCATTCGCGTTTGCGCCGGCCTTCCGTTCGGAGTCGCGCCTGTTGCCGTATCGCGGCGGATCGCCCGCCGGCGGTCTGTCCGGGCTAGCGGGCCTAGCGGGCATCCGTGTCGATCCGGGCATGTTCGAGCCGACCGTCACCGCAGACCTGTTTCCCGAGATCGTCCGGTCGATGGATTTCCAAGTTGCCTTGGCGAGCGCGCCCATCCGGGTGGGATCCCTCGGGCGCTCGATGCCGGTGGGCGAGTACCTGCGCTACTTGGCCGACAGCACGTGGCGGGGCAAGCTCTCGACATACACGCTGGGGTTGCCGGGGCTCCTCCTCGGTGGTGGCGACGACGGCGCCACGGCGGTCGTCCCGGATTCCAGTGCCGCCCGCGGTCCCGCCACGCCGTCATGGGCGTTCATGAAGCGCATCCTCGAGCAGCGGCGACGCGTGTCGGTCGCGTACGACAAGAAGACCTCGCTCGTGACCATCACGACGGAGCTTCCAGATGCGGTCGCGGCGGCGGACTTGGCGCAACTCGTGTCTGATCGCCTGATGGCGGCCATCGTCGGCATCGAGACGCGCAAGGCGGACGAACAGCTGCGCTTCGCGTCCGCCCAGCGAGAGGTGGTCTCAGCCCGGTACGAGGCGGCGCAGCGTGCCCTCGCGGCGTTTGCCGATCGCAACCGCACGCTGATGAGCGCCACGGCGGCGGTCGAGCGGCTGCGGCTTGAGCGCGAGGCGGAGATGGCGTACGAGATGTTCAGCGAGATGAGCCGACAGTACGAGCAGCTCAAGGTGAAGAAGAGCCAGGATACGCCGGCCTTCTCGGTCCTGCAGCAGCCGGTGGTGGCCCCGCGGAAGTCCAGCCCCAGGCGGTCGCTCTTTGCCGTCGCCGGCGCGGTGTTCGGTCTCGCGGCGGTCTCGGGCACGCTCGCAATCGGCCGTCTGCGCGGGGACGTGCCGGCGTGAGCCGCGGCCCCTCGGTGCTGTACGACGGCATCGTCTTCGACCTCCAGGCGATGGGAGGCATCTCCGTCTTGTTCCGGGAGATCATCACGCGCTGCCCGCCGGGCAGCTTTCGGTTCCTGGGCTATGGAGCGTCGCCGCCAGCGTTCGTGCCGACGGCGGCATTTGAACGACGCCGACCACGGCTGCTCGAGCGGTATCGCGACGTCCCCGTGGAGGGGCGCGTGCCGCTGTTCCACTCGACGTACTATCGGGTGCCCGCGTCCCGCCGCACGCCCTGTGTGACGACGGTCCACGATTTCGTGTACGAGCGCTTCGTGGGTGGCCTTCGGACGGCGGTACACGCACGTCAGAAGCGCGCCGCGATCCTTCGGGCAGACGCCATCATCTGTGTCTCTGAGAGTACCCGTCAGGATCTGGCGCACTACGTTGGGCACCGCGCCGCCGAGCGCGCGGCCGTGGTGCACAATGGCGTCGCCGACGGTTTTCGCCCGTCCGTGGACGCGGTGGTGCAACCGCAGGTCTTGTTCGTCGGCCAGCGCGGCGGCTACAAGAACTTCGTCGGGGCCGTGCAGGCGCTCGAGGCCCTGCCGGACTTGGCCTTGCGCTGCGTGGGCGGAGGACCGTTCACCGCGGCGGAACAGGCGCTCGTCGACCGTTGCCTTCCGGGGCGCGCGCGCTGGCTGGGCCATCTCTCCGACGAGCAGTTGAATAGCGAGTACAATTCTGCGCTCTGCTTGCTGTATCCGTCGTGCTTCGAAGGGTTCGGCATTCCGGTGCTCGAGGCCATGCGCGCGGGGTGCCCGGTGGTGGCAGTGCGGGCCGGGGGCGTACCGGAGGCGGCCGGCGATGCCGCGCTCCTCACGGAGCGGGGAGATCCCGACGAGTTGCGCGCCGCCGTGGCAAGCCTGTTCGACGCGAGACGTCGCTCGGAGCTGGTGGCCCGAGGCTTGGTGCAGGCTGCGCGCTTCGGCTGGGAGCGCAGTTATCACGGCACTCGCGCCGTGTACGAGTCGCTGCTCGGGCGGCCGTTCGCCGCGGCCTCGGCTCCATGATGCCCTTGCCCCGCGTGTCGCCGCGGGCGTGGCTGCCCATGGGCGGCGTGCTGTTGCTGGTGTTGGGCATGGGCGCCATGGAGAACCCACTGTGGGCAATCGCCGCCCCGATGACGGCGACCATCGTCGGCTATGTGGCGTTCGTCCGGCAGCTCCATCGGCGGGTGGGCGACGGCCTCGTCGGCGACCTGGCCTTCGTGTACCTCGGCTTCCTCGTCCTGTACACGGTGGTGCCCGGCGTGGTGGTGTTCTACGGGCTGTCCAGCGACATCGCCGGAGCGCTGGAGCAACTGCTGCCGAGCGCGGCCGAGACGGGCCGGCAGTTGTGGCGGCAGGTGCTCTTCGGGGCGATGTTCGCCGTGGCATACCTAGCGGCCCGCGGCACCGCCCAACTGCCCACGGTCGCGGTGGCCGATCCCGGCTGGCGTCGTCCCCGCACAATCCTCGTGGCCGGGGCCTTGGTGTTCGCCTGCCTCTTCGCCTTGATCGCCTTCTCGGCCCCCGTCGAGAGCTACTACGAGCACTACACCCGTTACGACCACCTCGGGTGGACCACCCGCAAGTTTGTCTCGCTGTCCCTGCGCCTGAGCTTCGGCCTCTACTGCGCGCTGCTGACGTTCCTCTATCTCGACGCGCGGCGCTGGAGCCGGTTCATCCCGTTCGTGGTGCTGGCGCTGGCGGCCTTCGAGATCGGCTATTCCCGCGGCGCGCGCATCCAAGGCCTCATCGTGCTCCTGATGGCGATGGTGCTGCACCATCTCACGCGGCGCCGGATCACCATGCGTCAGCTCGCCGTCGCGGGTGGACTTGCCGTGGCAGCCTTCACCGCCATCGAGCTCGTGCGCCTGCTGACCGACGTGAGCGACGCGCGCGACCGCCTCCTCGAGGGCGGGCTGGGGCCACCGGCGGAGTTCCTGGCCGTGTTCCTGCCGTCACTGCACCTGTACGCCGAGCGCGCCGCCGGCACCCTGCCTGCGGCGCCGTGGCCGATGTTCTTCTTCGACTTCATCGCCTTGTTCACCTGGGGCGACTTCACGAAGTACATGCCGATGTACTGGTACGCGGAGACATACTTCCCCTTCCTCGACGTGCCGCCCTTCACGATCGGCCCCGTCGCGGAGAGCGCCCTGTGGGGCGGGGAATGGGACATCGCCGTCCGCGGGCTGCTCAACGGCCTGTTCTTCGCGTGGATCGTCCGCGCCTTCCTGCGCTTCCGCGATCGCTGGTGGGCGCTGGGCGTGTACGCGTATTGCTATGCGACCTGTGCCCTCGCGCTCAAGTACTCGATCTTCGTCAACGTGCAACTGGTCGAGAAGAATCTCGTACCGGCGTTCCTCCTCGTCGAAGGCACGCGCATGTTGATGCGACGGCGCCTGCCGCGCTTGGCTTGACGCCCGTGCCACACCCGAGTAGCGTGCCCGCATGAGTTCCGACCCCGTTTGGATGCCGCAGGTGGCGGCTGACGCCGAGGGCCTCGCCACGTGGCGCCGCGCCCCGAACTACCGTCGTACCTCCGATCGCCGGCGCGTCTTCGTGCATGCCGTGCGCGAGAGTCTCGCCGAGGCGGCGCGGGCCGGCGGGCCGGTCCGAGCGCTCGACATTGGCTGCGGCTGGGGCATCAGCGACGACCGTGTGGCCGGGCCGGAGTTCCTCGCCGGCGTGCGCGCGGCGGCGACGGAGCTGTGGGGGATCGAGCCGGACCCGTCCGTCCAGCCCACGCACGGACACTTCGATCGGTTCCAGCACGCTACGCTCGAAGGGGCCGAGTTGCCGGAAGCGTACTTCGACGTGGCCTACGCCTACAATGTGGTTGAGCACGTGACGGATCCCGTGGCGTTCCTGCGCCGTGTGCGTGCCGTGCTCAAGCCGGGCGGGGCCTTCGTGTTCATGACGCCGAACGGCCGGCATTGGTTCAGCAGGCTCACTCGCGCGCTGCGGGCCCTCAAGGTCGATGAGTTGGCGCTCCGCGCCGCCCGAGGGCGTGCCGAGGTGGAGAGCTATCACTATCCCGTCGTGCACCGAATGAACGATGTGGCGACCATCCGCGACCTCGCGCACGGCACCGGCTTCGCGGAGGCGGAGTTCGCGTTTTTCGACCACGGCGATGTGCTTCCGTACTTCCCCCGTCCGTTGCGCGCGCCGTACGCGGCGCTCGCCCGACTCAGTCGGCGGGTGGCGACGGGAGAGCTGGTCTGCTTGCTGGGGCGTCTGCGCTAATCCTCCCCAACGCGAGCGCGCAGGCGGCGGAAAGGTGCGCAGCGGCTTGATCGGCCCGGAGTGCGCGCGGACCGCGCAACGCGGCCGCCGCGAAGGCGACGCTGCGCATAGCGATGGCGATGGGTAGCATCACCCGAAGCCCGGCGGCGGGAACGGCGCCGTATCGGTCGCGCGCGTAGCGCATGTGTGACGTGAGCAGGCGCCGGAGTCCGGCGCGCCCTCCCCATGGCTCGCCGCCGCTCTTCAGGTGCGTGACGCGTACACGCCCAGTGTACACCACGCGCAATCCCGAGCGTCGCACGCGTTCGCAGAACTCCACGTCCTCGAAGTACATGAAGTACCGTCAGCTTCCCCGCTAGGCAGACCGTTCGAAGCTGGACTGGGACGGGGCAGTTGACCTCGGCAGGAAGGTGAGCGGCGGGACCCGGCCGAGGCTGTCGTGCGGCCGCCGCGTGTTGTAGATCGTGAGCCAGCGTTCGGTCTCGGCGCGGACGTCGTCGAGCGAGCCGAAAAGGTACGCGTCGAGGACTTCCTTGCGATAGCTCCCGTTGAAGCGTTCGATGTAGGCGTTCTGGTTGGGCTTCCCCGGTTGGATGTGCAACAGCCGGACGCCGTGGCGCCGGCACCAGGTGCTCAGCTCGACCGAGACGAAATCGGGCCCGTTGTCACAGCGCAGCGCGCTCGGCGCCCCGTGCAGCGCGACGAGCTGGTCGAGCACCTGCGTCACCCGCGCGGCCGGCAGCGACAGCGCCACCTCGACCGCGAGGGCCTCCCGATTGCCTTCGTCCAGCACGTTCAGCGTGCGGAAGCGCGTCCCGCTGTAGAGCATGTCGCTCATGAAATCGACCGCCCACATCCCGTTGAGGACGGCAGGCGCGTCGAGCGGCTGCCGTTCGCGCGGAGGGATCCGGCGCTTCGACCGGCGCTTGAGGTTCAGCTTCAGGGCGCAGTACACGCGATACACGCGCTTCCAGTTCCAGCGGTGCCCCGCGAGCCGTAGGGCGTCGAAGCACATCCAGAAACCCCACTGCGGCGTCTCCGTGACGAGCGCGGTGAGGGCCGCGATCACGGCGGCGTCGCGGTCCAGCCGGTCCGGCGGCGGTCGGTAGTACGCCGCCCGCGAGAGGGACGCAACCTGGCAGGCATGCCGCACGGACAGCCCGTGCTCCTCTACCAGGATCGCGATCACCTGCCGCTTCGCGGGCGGCGCTACAGCTTGCGACTGAGGACGTCCTTGATGGCCGCGTTCTCGAGCGCGAGCTCCGCGTACATCCGCTTGAGCTTCACGTTCTCGGCCTCGAGCTCCCGCAGGCGCTTGAGCTCGGCCACGGTCGCCCCGCCGTACTTCGACTTCCAGGTGAAGAAGGTCGCCCGGCTGATCCCGTGCTTCCGGATCACCTCAGCGATGGGCATCCCGCCTTCGACCTCCTGCAGGGCCGCCACGATCTGGGACTCGGTAAACTTCGAACGGCGCATGTCTCCTCCATGAGCACCGTCCCAAGTCTAACTCCGACTGTCTACCTCAGAGGGAAGCTGACGCACCGTTCGCGTAGGTCAGCCGGCAGCCGACGACGCCGACGCTTGGGTCCGCCGCGAGCATCTCGACGAGCGGCGCAAGGTCGTCTTCGAGAATCGTGTCGGTGTTGAGCAGCAGGAGGTACTCGCCACGCGCCGCGGCAGCGGCCACGTTGTTCCCGACGGAAAATCCCTCGTTCTGCGGGCGCGCGATGACGCGGACGGATGGAAAGGCGGCGTGCAAGAACCCCACGCTGCCGTCCACCGATCCGTTATCGCAGACAATCACCTCGTGAGGCACCGAGAGCCGGCGGGAGACGCTCCGCAGGCAGGCCTCCAAGATGTGGCGACCATTGAAGTTTACAATCAGCACCGAGACCAGCGGCCGATCGTCGTCGCGTTCGTGCATTAACCAGGGTCAGGGGGAACGCAAGCTGCCGTCGCTGCGCCACGGCACTCTCGGGAAGGCTAATCACTCACTGCAGTTCCGACGAGTCTTGACCTGCACATTTTGCCGTGCCGGATGACAGGCCCCCACAGGGAGCCTAGCTTTCAACATCTATGCACGCCGCCGACATCCGCGCCCGCTTCCTCGCTTACTTCCAGCGCCAATCCCACGCCGTCCGCCCGAGCTCCTCGCTCGTGCCCGGCGACGACCCGACCTTGCTGTTCACCAACGCGGGCATGGTGCAGTTCAAGAAGGTCTTCCTCGGGCTCGAGCAGCCCCCGGAGGGCAATCGCCGCGCCACCACCAGCCAGAAGTGCGTCCGCGCCGGCGGCAAGCACAATGACCTCGAGCAGGTGGGCCACACCGCGCGGCACCACACCTTCTTCGAGATGCTGGGCAACTTCTCCTTCGGCGACTACTTCAAGCGCGATGCGATCCGCTTCGCCTGGGAGTTCGTCACTGAAGAGCTGAAGATCCCCAAGCAGCACCTGCGCGTCACGGTCTACAAGGACGACGACGAGGCGCGCCAGCTGTGGATCAAGGAAACGGGCATCGCCGCCAGCCGCGTCTACGGACTCGGCGAGCGCGACAACTTCTGGCAGATGGCCGACACCGGCCCCTGCGGCCCCTGCACGGAGATCTACGTGGACCTGGCGCAGATGGCCAAGGACTACGAGTTCCCGGCCGGCGCGACGGGTGAATGGACCGAGCGCGATCGCCAAGACTTCTCGCTCGACGCCTTCGTGGAAGGCGCCGAGGCGGGGCGCTTCTTGGAAATCTGGAACCTCGTGTTCATGCAGTTCGACCGTCAGTCGGACGGCGTGCTGCAGCCGCTGCCCAAGCCCAGCGTGGATACCGGCGCCGGCCTCGAGCGCATCGCCGCCGTGATGCAGGGCGTGGCCAACAACTACCACACCGATCTCTTCAAGCCGCTGCTCGACCGCGTGGTTGAGGTCACGGGCAAGTCATACGCCTACCACAACGAAGACTCGGCCAGCTACCGCGTGCTCGCCGACCATGCCCGCGCGGTGAGCTTCCTGCTCGCCGACGGCGTGTTCCCCAGCAACGAAGGCCGTGGCTATGTGCTGCGCCGCATCCTCCGCCGCGCCGTGCGCCATGCCTGGCTGCTCGGCCGCCGCGAGCCCACGCTGGTGCTCGTGGTCGAGCGCGTAATCGAGATGATGCAGCAGCAGTTCCCCGAGCTGGCGGCGCGCAAGAAGCACATCCTCGACACCACGCGGGCCGAGGAAGAGCGCTTCCTGGCGACGGTGGAAGGCGGCTTGGAGCGCTTCGAGCAGCTCGCGCCCACGGGCAGCACGCAGGGCAGCGACAAGATTCGCGGCACGATCAGCGGTGATGACGTCTTCAAGCTCTACGACACCTTCGGCTTCCCGGTGGACCTCACCGAACTGATGGCGCGTGAGCGTGGCTACCTCGTGGACATCGCGGGCTTCGAAGCCGCGCTCGATGCGCAGCGCAAGATGAGCCAGGAAGACCGCAAGAGCCGCAAGCTCGGCGTGGTCGCCGATGAGCTCAACGACATGTCCACCTGGACCACCGAGCACGCGGTGCCGGAGTCGGGTTTTGTGGGCTATGAGCGCACCACTGTTTCGACGGCGGTGACGGGCATCAAGGAACTCGAAGGCGGGCAGGTCGCGGTAATGCTGCGCGAGAGCCCGTTCTACGCGGAGTCCGGCGGCCAGATCTCGGACCGCGGCGAGATCCGCGGCGAGAACTGGTCGGTGGATGTCACGGAAGTGCGCAAGATCGACGGCAAGGTCGCGGCGATTGGTGTGCCCTCGGGCAACGTGCGCTTCGGGCTCGCCACGGCCACCGTGCCGGCCGACCGCCGTCGCGACACCGAGCGCAATCACACGGCCACGCACTTGCTGCACGCGGCGCTGCGTCACGTACTGGGCGAACATGTGCATCAGGCGGGCTCGCTGGTGGCACCGGAGCGCCTGCGTTTCGACTTCACGCATCACGGGCCGATCCACGCCGAGCAACTGGCGCAGATCGAGCAGATGGTGAACGACGGGATCTGGGCGAATGTGGAGCTGCGCATCGTCGAGAAGCCGTACCAGGAGGCGATCGCCGGCGGCGCGATGGCCTTGTTCGGCGAGAAGTACGGCGACGTGGTGCGCGTGGTGGAGATCCCGGGCCTGAGCACGGAACTCTGCGGCGGCACGCATGTGAAGAACACGGGCACGATCGGTCTGTTCCGCATCGTGAGCGAGAGCGGCGTGGCGGCTGGCGTGCGTCGCATCGAGGCGGTGACGGGGCGCGGGGCCTTCGCGCTGCTGCGTGAGCGTGAGCAGACGTTGGTGATGTTGGCGGAACGGTTGAAGGTGAATGCGCTGTCGGCGGACGTGATCGGCAAGAAGCTCGATGGTCTGCTGGCCGAGAAGAAGACGCTGGAGAAGCGGCTCGACGAAGCGCTCAAGGGCGGTGGGGCGCAGCAGGACCTGCTCGGCGGCGCGGAACTCGTGGGCGGCGTGAAGCTCGTCGCGAAGCCGGTGAACGTGCCGACCATGAAGGATCTGCAGGCGCTTGGCGACGTGGCGCGCGAGGGGCTGGGCTCTGGCGCGGCGGCGCTGCTCGGCAGCTTCGAGGACGGAAAGCTTGGGCTCGTGGTCGTCATCACCGATGACCTGCGCGCGCGCGGGCTCTCGGCCGGCGCGATCGTAAAGGCGCTTGGTGCCAAGGCAGGCATCAAGGGTGGCGGCAAGGAGCACATGGCGCAGGCGGGTGTGCCAGACGGTCAGGGCGAGGCAGTTCTCGGGCTAGCGCGAGCGGAAATAACCGCGCTTCTGGTCTGAGAGCAGCTCGGAGATTCATTCGCGAAGAACTGCTGACTGCTGCAGTGCCGTGCTGACGCGCTCGCTGGGCGAATAGGGGATCCTCCGGGATCCCCTTTTTCGTCCCCACTCGCAGAGTCCGTCATTGACGGATATACGCCATTGACGTACATTCCAACGGTCAGCATCATCGAGTCCGCGGTGTTTTCGCGCCAGGTGCGTCTCGCGCTCCCTGAGGACGAGTACCGCCTGTTGCAGCTCGCACTCTCGGCGCGGCCGACGATCGGGGCCCTGATCCCCGGCTCGGGCGGCCTGCGGAAACTGCGGTGGAGGCTGACCGGTCGCGGCAAGCGGGGCGGGGCACGGGTGATCTACTACTGGCACGGAGCACGAGGGACCGTCCATCTGCTGTTTCTGTATGCGAAGAACGATCGCAGCGACCTCAGTCGTGAAGAACTGCGCGCCCTGCGCCAAGAAATCGACCACCTGTGACCGTGGAGAGACGAGATGCGGAAGGACATGTTCGACGAACTGATGCGGAGCGTCAGGGAAATGAAGGAGGTGGAGGCTGGCCGGATGAAGCCCGCGCGTGTGACGTATGTCGAGGACTTGATCGATGATGTGCCTAGGCTTCGCGCGAGCTTTGGCTTGAGTCAGCGGAAGTTCGCGGCGTTGATCGGCATCAGCGTCGCGACGCTGCAGAACTGGGAGCAGGGCCGGCGCGTCCCGGACGGGCCGGCCAAGGTCCTGCTACGTGTGGCCGCAACGCACCCCGAAGCTCTGCTTGCCGTTTCTGCGCAGGCGGCAGGTCGACGGGTTCCCGTACGCGGAAGAAAGACAAGGGTTTAGCTTGTAAGTGGTGTGTATATACCATTTAGTTGCTTATTGATGGCGTTAAGGGTATATGTGTACCACTAATGGACGTTTCCATTGAATCCCTGTCGCTCCGCATCGCCCAGCGCCTTCGGGAGCGCCGCCTAGCCCTCGGCTGGTCACGCCGCACGCTCGCCGAGCGGTCGGCGGTCGCACAGGAAACGCTGCGCGCATTTGAGCGCACGGGGCAGATTGCGCTGCCCCGGCTCGTGCGGCTCGCCGTGGCACTTGGCGTGGACCAAGAGCTCGAGCGTCTCTTCGCGACGCCTCCCATGCCGCAGTCCTTGGACGATCTCCAGCCCACCGCGCCGCGGCGGCAGCGGGGGCGCTGAGCGCCGTGGACGAGCACCTGCACGTGCTGCTCGCCGACGGCGCGCTGGAACGACTGGGCGGAGGCCAGCGAGGTCCCCGCGGCGGCGCGGCGCGAGACCGCGTCACGGCTGCACCACGCTTCCTAGCTGCCGCATCGCGGCGCGCGTGCTGGTGAACCATCCCAGCACATCCGGCGAGACCATCCACAGCGGACGCCCCTCGTTCCAGAACACGCTGGCCGTGCCGGCGCCGAGGTAGAACACGGCGCCGGCGTACTGCTCGCGGCCCACGGGCGGGCGCGTGATGGCCCAGGAGGCGCCCCAGGTCCAGAGCCGCTTCTTGCCGTAGCTGTGGCGCACGACGCCGTACACCTCGAGTAGCGCGCCAGCGGTGTAGGCGCTGTCGGCGCTGAAGATCGGCCGCAGGGAGGGGCGGGGGTGCAGCAGCATGCTGCGCCAGCTTGGCGCCGCGATCGCCCACTCCAGCCCAGCCCTGCGCAGGGCAGCGGCGCAGCGATCGCCCACCAGAATGAGCGAGAGCTTCCACAGGCGGCAGGATGCGCCCCAGCGCTCGAGCAGGGTCATGGACGGTGCCTGCTGCGAGTAGAGATCCCAATTGGCCGCCGCCCGCGAAATGATGCGCTCGTGCTCCTGCGCCGCGGCCAACTGCTGTTCCTTCAAGTACCGCGACGCCGCGTCGGCGATGATGCAGAGCCCCGTGCTCGTCACGCGCGCCGGCTCGGCGAGCGAGAGCCCCCTGCCGGCGATGCGCACGGAGTCCGATGCCGTGAGCGAGGCGATGGGCGTGAGTCGCGCCGTCGCGGCACTCAGCGCCGAAGCGTCGCTCCCAAGCGCGCGCTCGGCGTCTGCGAGCGCGCCCAGCACGGCGGCGATGTTGGCGCTGTCGCTCGGCGCGAGGCGTTGGAGTTGTGCGCCGAGGCTATCGGCCGCGAGGGCAAGCGCACGCAGGCCATCGGCAGCGGTGGATCCGTACTTGAGCGGGTACAGCCGCGGCGAGGGCCAGGCCAGCGAGTCGGCCCAGTCGTGCAGGAGCTCGGGATCGCTGCGCGCGAAGCCGAGGGCGCCGGTGACGCAGCGCGCGGCGTCGGACGCTGCCTGCGCGCCCAGCGACACAGCATCGCCGAGCAGCGCCGCGCCGCCGAGCAGTAGCGAAAGGATGCTGCGGCGCCTCAGCACTTCTCCGCCTGTGCCACGAGGATCTCGGCGGCACGCAGTAGCCGCGCGACGAGCTGCGTCTGGCGACTGTCCGACTCGTCGGCGTACTGCTCCACGGCCTCACGAAGATGCTCGTCCCAGAGCGGATCGCCAGCGCAGCGGAACTGCACCGCCTGCGTGTTCCACGCGCCGTCCCAGTCGATCTTCGCGAGCTCGCTGCTGGAGTAGGCCCCGCCACGGAACATCGCGGCCAGCAGCGGCGCGGTCTCGCGGGCCAGCAAGTAATTGGAGAATGCGTGGACGTCGAATGCGGACGGCGTGCTACCCGGCGGCGCGACGATGCCGCGCGTGACCGGTTGCAGCAACTGCCCCGACTGTACGGCCTGCTCCCAGCGCGGTCGCCACTCGCCGGCGTTCTCGACGCGCCAATGCCGCCAAGGCATGAGCCAGGGGATGGGATCCCACTCGTGCCGCGCATTCACCATACCCTGCAGCAGCGTATCGTCATCCTCGGCGATCATTGGTGCCGCATACACATCTGTGGATTCATCGAGCAGGAAGGGCGCCACGTTCGCGAGCGTGACGAAGCGCTCGACGCGGCGGGCCGCGCGATACTCGGGCGTGCTTCCCACCTTGCGGAGCGCATAGGTGCTGGCCGCGGTGCCCAGCGAGTGCGCGATCACGATGCGCCGCACGCGCGTGCTCTTTGGCAAGCGGTCGCTGAGCGCATCCACGCTGCGCATGCTCTCGAGGATCTCGGCCGTGACCCATGGCCGCGTCTCGACGAGATCGCTCCACCAGAGCAGCACGTCGAGGCAGTTCTTCCAGAGGAACTCGTTCTTCTTCGGGTTGCTGGGGTCGAAGAACTGCAGGTTCGGAATCTTCAGCGAATCGAGCAGCGCCTGCCGGTCCGTGGACTTGGCGCGGAAGTCGTCGAACACTCGGTGGTACGAAACGGGCACGAACCACAGCGCATCATGCCCGCGCTGCTTGGGCAGCGTGGTCGTCTTGGGCTCCAGCCATTCGCGCTTGGCCAAGCCGAAGCGGTCGCAGATCATCTCGACGGCGGCCTTCACCGGCACATGCCACTCCGAGCCCGGCTTCGGCGCGCTGCCGTCCGCCGAGCCACAGCCCATGCCGTGGACGAGGTACACGATCGTCGGCATAGGCTATAACGGCCGGCTGCTGCGCAGCGCCAGATCGCGCTGGACGTCCTTGGCGGCGCTGGCGTAGGCCACGATGCTGGTCCAGAACGCCGAGCCGCCGCTGATCATTAGGCCGAAGACGGGCCAGGGGAGCTGCAGTCCCTCGGCGACGTTGATCACGCGCGGGCCGGAGGCGGCATCGCCGGCGATCAGCCAGGCCGTCGTGAGGCCGGCGGCGATCGCGATAGCGTTGACAGCGAGGCGTCGGGCCTGCTCGCGGCTGCCGAAGGTGAACGCCGTGTCCTGCGCGGGGGCGGCGAGCCAGGGAATCAGCGTCTTCACGACGACCACCAGCCGCTCGGTCGCGAGACTACCCGCCAGTGCGGCGGCAGCGACCGCCGAGAGACCATCGAGTGCCATGCCCACGCGCTCCGGGTGGAGGGGACGCCGCTAGCATCTGGCGTCGGGCCTATTCTGTCAAGCGAACTCGGGCGCTGGATTGGGCCATCCGATCTAAGTCGTCGCTACGAGTCACGGCGGTGTCGATGCCCCTGGCGATTCCCCTGAGTGCTTCGGGGCGCTTCACGGGCACAAACAACAGGCGCCCGTCCACGGCGAAGGCCTGCAGCCTCTGGCGCGGCGCGAGCCCAAGTACCGAGCGGACCGATTCCGGAATGGAGACCTGGAAATCGGTGGTAATGGTGACGGTGCTCATGGTGTCTCCTCCGGTCGCGGGCTGCGATACGATAGCGCCCAGCGCCGCCCAGTCAATATCTTTGGAGGATGACCGAATCCGTCTCCACGCCCGCCGCCGAGTTCGTGGCGCAGCACGCCGGCACCGCGCCAGCGGCGCTGATTGCCCGCGTGCAGGCCGTACTGGCCGCTGACGAGGCCGCGGCCAGCCTACCGGCCGCGGAGGCGCTGCTGCGGGCCGGGGAGGCGCTGCTGGCCAATGTGCTGAAGGACGGCGAGGCCGGGCGTGCGGTGGCGCTGGACCTCTTGGCTGCCGACGCCTGCGTGACCTGGGCCTTCGAGGCCGCGGCCGACGAGCCTGGCACGCTGCCGGAGCGGGCCGCGCAGGCCATGCAACGCGTGGCGGAGATGGCCCTGTGAGCCAGCATCCCGTGATGAGCGCGGTGCAGCATCTGCGCGACTTGAGTGAGACGGCCGCACGCGCGGCCGATGCGCTGGCTGGGCAGATCGCCGAGGCGACGGAGATGACGCGCGAATGCCTGCGCGGCGGCGGCACGCTGTTCTTTGCCGGCAACGGCGGCTCGGCGGCCGATGCCCAGCATATCGCCACCGAGTACACCATCCGCTACCTGCGTACGCGCCGCGCGCTGCGCGCGGTGGCGCTGACGACCGACACCAGCGCGCTGACTGCGGCGGGCAACGACTTCTCGTTCGACGAGATCTTCAGCCGTCAGGTCGAGGCCTTGGGGCGCGCAGGGGATCTGCTCTTCGTGCATACCACGAGCGGCAACTCGCCCAACTGCCTGCGTGCCATCGAGGCGGCGAAGGCCTTGGGCATGAAGACCGTCGCGCTGACCGCGAAGGACGGCGGCAAGGTGAAGGGCATGGCGGACCTGACTATCATCGTGCCGACGACGCGCACAGATCGGGCGCAGGAGTTGCACCTGGCGATCCAGCATGCGATTTGTGACGCTGTCGATGCGGACGTCGCCCACGCATGACCGCTGACATCGGACCGTTCACGCTCGCGCCGTTGCTCGTCCCCAAGCCCTGGGGCGGCCGCGCCATCGAGCCCATGCTCGGCCTGCCGAGCAGCGATCGTCAGATTGGCGAGGCCTGGCTCTGTGCCGACCTCGGGGCGACGTCGCCGTGGGGGGCAGGCGGGCAGGCGATGGTGAGCCAGGTCGAGAGCGGCTGGGGGGAAGGTCGAAGCTTGAACGACCTAGTCCGCGCGGCGGGGCCGGCCCTGCTCGGGCGCGAGGTCGATCGCTTTCCCTTGCTCATCAAGCTGCTCGACGCCGAGCGCAACCTGTCGGTGCAGGTGCATCCCTCGGCGTCGTATGCTGCGGCGCATCCCGGGGCGCATCTGAAGACCGAGGCCTGGTACACGCTGGCGGCTCGGCCCGGTGCGAAGTTCCTCGTCGGCACGCGGGGAATCTCGACGGCTGCGGCGCTGCGCGAGGCGGCGGAGCGTGAGGAGATCGGCGCGATGATGGATGCGGTCGAAGTCGCCGCCGACGACGCGGTGATGATTCCGTCGGGTACCGTGCACGCGCTGGGGGCAGGCGCGGTGGTATTCGAGGTGCAGACGGCCAGCGACGCAACGTTCCGGCTGTACGACTGGACGCGGGAAACGGGTCAGGCCTCGCGCGAGCTGCAGTTGGCCCAGGCGGCGGCGGCCGCGGACCTCTCGCTGACGCCGGAGTGGAGCCGCGGGTCGGCGAGGGCGGGCGGTGGTTTGGTGTTCTCCGCAGAGCCGTTCGTGCTGCACGCCCTCGTGGGCCGGCGGATTTCGCTTGGGGAATTGGGCGGCGAGGGTGCGAGTCTGTTATTTGTCCGAGAGTCCGGCGCGGTGTTGGAGACGCGCCGTGGTCGGTATGCGCTGCCGGCGGGACGCGCGACGATTGTCCCTGCATCGCTGGTGGCCGGCGCGTCGATTCATCGTGAGGGCGACGGCACCTTGCTCACTGTTCAAGTCCGGTAATTCGTGATGACGGCGTCAATCTTTTCGTTGCAGGGCAAGCGAGCCGTGGTGACCGGCGGCTCGCGCGGGATCGGCGCGGCCTGCTCGGAGCTCCTCGCCGAGTGTGGCGCCGACGTGTGCGTGGGGTATCGCTCGCGGGGCGCCGCGCACGGCGTTCTACCAGCACCACATCGTGCGGCAGGGCTACACGCAGCGCGGCCAAGTGCTGGGGGCCGGGATCGGGCCCGGAAGCTCGCAGGTGTCGCTGGAGCTCGCGCGCGTGGCAGGCTGGGGGCGGGCAGGGGTCACGCTTCAGCGCACGGTGTACGACAACGACCGCTTCTACGCGACGCAGAGCGGCGGCTCGGCGTTTCAGCGACAGGAGGCCGAGCCAGCCCTTCTTGCCGATGCGCTGCTGTTCCGCGGCCCCTGGGAGCTAGGTGGATCCCTGGCGATCGCCAAGCTCTACAACAAGTACTACGTGCTGAAGGCAGACGAGACCAACGTGCAGCTCGGCGTGACGGCGAGGTATCGCTGGCGCTAGTCAGCGCCGCAGGCGCGGCAGCTTCTCTGAGGGCAAGTCGGCGAGCAGCGGCGCGGCCGCGTCCTTGGCAGACAGCGAAGGCTCGGCGATGGCAGGCGGCCACTGGATTGCCAGCGTGGGGTCGTTCCAGCGAATGCTCACCTCGTCGGCAGGTGAGTACAGCGCCGTGCACTTGTACGTGAACAGCGCCGTCTCGCTGAGCACCACGAAGCCGTGCGCGAAGCCCGGCGGCACCCACAACTGGTGATGGTTCTCGGCGCTGAGTTCTGCGCCTACCCATTGGCCGAACGTCGGAGAATCGCGGCGAATGTCCACGGCCACGTCCCACACGGCGCCCTGCACGACGCTGACCAACTTACCCTGCACGTTGTTCGGCCATTGGAAGTGCAGGCCGCGCAGCACGCCGCGCTGCGAGTACGACTGATTGTCCTGTACGAAGGGCCCCGCGATGCCGGCCTCGCCGTAGCGGTCTTCGCGATAGCTCTCGAAGAAGAACCCCCGCGCGTCGCCCCAGACCTTGGGCTCGATCAACTTCACGTCGGGAATCGCCAGCGCCGTGACCTTCACTTGCCGCCCTTGAGCAGGTTGAGCAGGTAGGCGCCGTACTCGCTCTTGCCCAGCGCGTCGCCGACGCGCTGCAGGCCCGCGTCGTCCAGCCAGCCGTTGCGCCAGGCGATCTCCTCGGGCACGGCCATGCGCAGCCCCTGCCGCTTCTCGAGCGTGCCCACGAAGGCCGAGGCGTCGAGCAGGGAGTCGTAGGTGCCCGTGTCCAGCCAGGCGAAGCCACGGCCCAGCTGCTCCATGCGCAGCGTGCCGCGGCGCAGGTATTCCTTGTTGACGTCGGTGATTTCGTACTCACCGCGCGCCGAGGGCTTGAGCGCTGCGGCGATATCGCAGACGTCGCGGTCGTAGAAGTACAGGCCCGTCACTGCCCAGTTCGAACGCGGCCGCGCGGGCTTTTCTTCGATGCTCAGCACGCGACCCGAGACGTCCACCTCGGCCACGCCATAGCGCTCAGGGTCCACCACGTGATAGCCGAACACCGTGGCGCCCGGCGTCTGCGTGGCCGCCTCGTTGGCGCGGCGCAGTTGGTCCACCAAGCCGTGGCCAAAGAAGATGTTGTCGCCGAGCACCAGGGCCGAGGGCTCGCCGTTCACGAACTCGCGGCCGATCACGAAGGCCTGCGCGAGGCCATTGGGCACGGCCTGCGCGGCGTAGGAGAGATTGATGCCGTACTGCGAACCGTCGCCGAGCAGCTGCTGGAACAGCGCCTGCTCATGCGGCGTGGTGATGACCAGTACGTCGCGGATGCCCGCGAGCATCAAGGTGCTCAGCGGGTAGTAGATCATCGGCTTGTCGTACACGGGCAGCAGCTGCTTGCTCACGGCCTTGGTGATGGGCCAGAGGCGGCTGCCGGTGCCGCCGGCGAGGATGATGCCCTTCACTTGGAGGCTCCCGTCCCGAGACGCTCACCGCGGTAGGCCCCGCTGGTCACGTCGTCGAGCCACTGCCGGTTCGCGAGGTACCACTGCACGGTGCGGCGCAGACCAGTGTCGAAGTTCTCCTGCGGTACCCAGCCGAGTTCACGCCGCAGCTTCGTGGCGTCGATCGCATAGCGGTGGTCGTGGCCCGGGCGGTCGGTCACGAAGGAGATCAATCGCTCGTGCTTGCCGGCAGCGTCTGGGCGGAGTTCGTCGAGCAGGGCGCAGATGGCGCGCACCACTTCGATGTTCTGCCGCTCGTTCTGGCCGCCCACGTTGTAGGTCTCGCCGAGGCGGCCGTTGCTGACCGCCAGTCGCAGCGCACGGGCGTGGTCGTCCACGTAGAGCCAATCGCGCACGTTGTCACCCTTGCCGTACACGGGCAGTGGCGCGCCTTCGGTGGCCTTGCGGATGATGAGCGGAATCAGCTTTTCGGGAAACTGATACGGCCCGTAGTTGTTGCTGCAGTTGGTGATGACCACCGGCAGGCCGTAGGTGCGCTGCCAGGCGCGGGCCAAGTGGTCCGAGCCTGCCTTGCTCGCCGAGTAGGGCGAGGAGGGATCGTAGGGGGTGGTCTCGGTGAAGAGGCCTTCGGGGCCCAGCGAGCCGTAGACCTCGTCGGTGGACACGTGCAGGAAGCGAAACGCCTGCTGTGCCGCGGCCTCGAGCGTACGCCAGTAGCGTAGCGCTTCCTGCAGCAGCTGGAACGTTCCGACCAAGTTCGTCTGGATGAACTCGCCGGGTCCGTCGATCGAGCGGTCCACATGCGACTCGGCGGCCAGGTGGTACACGGCGGCAGGCCGGTGCGTCTCGAGGAGTTGCCGCATGGCCGCGGCGTCGCAGATGTCGGCCTGCACGAAGCTGTGCCGAGTGTGCGTCCGTGCCTCGGCCAAGGAGGCGAGGTTGCCGGCGTAGGTGAGCTTGTCGATCGTGACGACGTGGTGCGCCGTCTCGGCGATCAACTGGCGGACGAGGGCGGAGCCGATGAAGCCGGCGCCCCCGGTGACAAAGACAGTGGTCACTTGGAATGAGTGCTAGCGGAGGATGGCGTAGACGGTGGCCAAACTCGCGACCGTCTGCGCAATGACGGAGACCATTGCGATGCGCTCGCTCGCTCGGTTCTCAGTTGAACGGGCGGGCACCACCACCGTCGCGCCGGGGCGCGGCTTGGGATCCACTGGCACGAGCAGGATCCGGCGCCGGGCCTGGATCTGTCCGTTGGGCTGGATCACGTACGCTTTGCGCTCGTCGCCGACCAGCGAAGCGCCGCCTGCGGCGCGGACGTAGAAGGAGAGCCGCGCACCGCCCTGCGCCGTGATCGACGTCGGGGCATTCACCGCGCCGCGGATTTCAATCGTGCTGCGCTGGACCGGCACATGCAGGGAGTCGTCGTCGAAGAGCACGAGGTTATCCGACGAGTTGCGTTCGCGCAGTGCCTGCGCGAGGTCGAGACCCACGCGGGCGCGTTCCACCGTGTCCGGCACGAGGGAGCCGAGCGCGAGCGAGTCGCGCCGCAGCTTGCTGGTGTCGGCGCGGAACGAGGTCAGCGCCACGGCACGGGCGAAGTACGCGGCGTCCACCGCGGCATCGGCGGTGAGGCCACCGGCGCGGCGGATGACGTCGCTGAGGCGCTCGTCCTTGCTGACCAGGGTATAGCGGCCCGGAAAGCGCACCTCACCCGAGAGCACCACGGAGCGCGGCGTCAACCAGTCCGGCTGCTGCATGATGAGGACGTTGTCGTAGGGCAGCAGCGGGACTTCGGGGGCGCTGCGGAAGCCGGCGGCCGTCTCGCCGCGCGGGGCGATGTACGGGCGGCCCGGTGCGTAGTCCGCCAAGTAACTGGAATCGAGCGGCACGCGGATGGTCTGCGCGGTGGTGCGTCCGTTGCGCGCCTCAGGGATCCGCGCCACCTCCGCCTCGCGCAGGTAGGCGCCTTCGCGGAGGCCACCGGCCTCGAGCACTAGGTCGCGCAGGGTCATGCCCTCGCGCCAGCGGTACTGCCCGCCGCGTCGCACCGAGCCGCCGATGGCGACGAAGCGCGGCGGCCGGAACTCCGTCAGCGAGAAGACGGTGATCTCGTCGTCCTCCTGCAGGGCGAAGTCATTGACGACGGCACCGGTGGAATCGCGCAGCATGGCCCGCAGGGCCATGCGCGTCGAGTCCGCGCGCAGTCGCGTCACAGACACCTGGCCGAGGTACACGTCGGGCTTGGGGCCGCCGGCGGCGCGGAGGGCCTCGCCGAGTGTCATGCCGGGGCGCAGGCCCTGGGCTCCCGGGCTCCACACGTGCCCGCGGACGACGACGCGATTCCGTACGCGCTCGGCGATCGGCAGCACCGTGACCTCGTCACCGGCCACCATCGGGATCGCCGGCAGCGCGCCGGCGTTCGCCGCGACGTCCACGACCTGGCGCACCTGTCCGGCCCCGCTGCGCTCCGCCGCCGGCACGATGCGAGCGATCCGCAGGCGAAGGCCGCTGGCGGTGGGACGCAGTCCGCCGGCGACGCCGATCACGTCGGTGAGCGTCTCGCCCGGCAGCAACTCATAGGTCGCCGGCCGCATGATCTCGCCCATCACGCGCACGCGAGGGCCGTGCGTGGTCACGAACACGATGTCGCCGTTCTCGAGACGCACGTCCTTGGCGTTGTCGCCGCGCACGAGATAATCGTAGGTGTCGAGCGCCCCGATCACCTTGCCCGCCCGGCGCACCTCGACGCGCCGCAGCGAGCCGTTGGACGTCGGGCCGCCGGCGGCGTAGAGGGCAGTCATCGCCGTGGACGCACTCGAAATGCGGTAGCTCGCCGGGCGTTCGACCTCACCGGTCACGAAGACCTGGATGGCGCGCAAGCGCGAGACGCTGATCGAGAACTTGGTCGGCGCATCGGCGCCGCGGCGGACGCCGGCGTAGGAGCGGGGCAGGCGGGCGTAGAGCAGGTTCTCGAGTTGCCCGATGGTGAGGTTCGCGACGCTCAACTGCCCGACCTGCGGGATCATCACGAAGCCTTCGCGGGTGACGTCCAGCGTGTGGGCCAGTTCGGCGTCGCCGGTGAGGATGAGCACCAGCTGGTCGCCGGGACCGAGGCGATAGTTCTCGTCCACCGGCCCGTCGAGCACCGGCATGAACTCGCTGGTCGCGTTGCGGAAGGTCTCGAGTCCGAAGAGTCGGTAGGCGAGGCTGTCGGCGCCCGGGCCGCGCACCGAGTCGTCGGACACGCGCGGCAATTCGATGCGACGCGTGGTCGAGAGACTGTCGCCCGACCGCAGCATGGTGCGGAGCATCGCGGCGTCGTCGCTGCTGGCAATCCCCAAGCGCCCGATGGCGGCGATCATGTCGTCCGTGACATTGACGCCCTGCGCGTTGCCGCCGGGGAGCAGTCCGTCCAGGAAGCTCTCGGGATAACCTTCCGCGCGGAGCCGCGCGCGGATCTGATCCGGCGTCATGCCGCTCTGGGTGATCTGCTGCCGAACCTGGTTGGCGAGGTCCGGACGCGATTGCATCAGGGCCTGGGCCTCGGACGGCGACGGGATGCGCTGTTGCGCGGCGGCCGCCGACGAGGCGAGCGCGACCGCGAGAAATCCGATGACGAACGAATGACGGACCATCCGGGGAAGATACTCCAGCGCTTCCGCGCTGTCAGCGTTGGGCGGAGACGCTTCCGTAATCGGCGACGGCCTTGACGGTGCGCATCGCGATCGCGAAGTCGCCGCGCAGCGACCAGGTCCGGACATAGCCGAGCTCGACCGCGGCGCGGTCGGGGTACGCCAGGCGATGCCGGCCCGACACGGCCCAGAGTCCGGTGATGCCGGGGCGCACCGAGAGCAGCAAGCGCTCGGAGCCGGCATAGTGCTCCAGCTCTTCGTGCACGATGGGACGCGGCCCGATCAGGCTCATGTCGCCGCGCAGGACGTTGATGAGCTGCGGGAGTTCGTCGAGCGACGTGCGGCGGAGGAGGCGACCGAGGCGCGTCACGCGCGGGTCGTCATTGTCCGGGATGCGGAAGCCGTGTTCGCGGTACGTCGCCCACAGCTGCGGGTCGCGGCGTAGGCGCTCTTCGGCGTCCACGACCATGGTGCGGAACTTCAAACAATGGAAGGCGCGTTCGCGCAGGCCGACGCGCCGGTGCCGGAAGAACACCGGGCCGCGCGACTCAAGCGCGATGGCGGCGGCGATGATGGCAAACAGTGGGGCGAGGACCACGAGCATCGTCGCCGACAGCACGATGTCGATGCTGCGCTTGAGCAGGGCCTGCCACTCCGTGCGGCGATGCGCGGCGAGCTGTACCAGCGGCGCGTCGCCCTCCCAGACCACCAACGGCTCGTGCCCGGCGACGACTTCGCTGGGCATTACGGCGAGCAAGCGGCAGCCGTGCAGCTGGGAGATGTCGCTGGCGGCGCGCATCATCGCGGTGCCGAGCGGGCCGGCGACCAGCACGACGCTGGCCCGGTGGGACGAGATCAACTGGTGCAGGGCGTCGGACTGCCCACGGATGGTCGTGGCGTCTTCATCCTCCGCGACCGTCACCACTCCGCAGACCTGGAACCACTGCGCACCCACGGCCGGATGCTCCAAGGCGCGCGGGACGTCGCGCGCCGTGCCGATGACCACGGCGGTGCCGCGCGTCCTGGCGGAAGGCGAGGACGTGGGAACGCGCTGGGTACTTGGCGACTGCGATTGGATGAGTGGCGACTCGGACATCAATGCACTGGTGCAGGTGAGTTCGGGCATCCAAGGTCGGACGCCAGAAGGTACAGCGCGGTGCGCAACAGGACAATGACTTTTTGCGAGACTTTCTGTGACCTAGGATGCGCGGCCTAGCACAAGTGCGGCGCAGCGTGACCTGGATTACAGCCGCTAGATTCCCGCGCATGCGTGCCTCGTTCGGTCTCTTCTTCGCCGCCGCCAGTCTCTGCCTCCATCCGACGGCACTGCGCGCCCAGGTGCAGACCGAGCTCGCGGGCACGCTCCGTCTGCACTACAACTCAGGCTTCCCGAGCAATCTGGAAGCCGGCGCGGCCTGGACGGGGCGGGGCCTCACCACCGTGCTGTCGCCGGACCTGCTGCTTCGCTGGCGAGGGATCTCGCTGCGTGTCGCGCCGGAGCTCTGGTCGGCGGAGAATCGTGACCTTCGGCTCATCAGCGCACCCGGCGCACCCAATCCCTACGCCGACCCGATGCGGCCGACGGGCATCGACTTGCCGCAGCAGCTCGGCCCGGGGCGCGTCGCGCGGCTCGATCCCGGGCAGAGTGCGCTGGTCGTCGAAGCCCTCGGCACTCGGGTCGCCCTCACGTCCGCCTCGCGCGTCGTCGGGGCGGGCGAGCGGCACGCGATCCTCATGTCCGCCGATGCGCCGGGCTTCCCGCGGCTCGAAGTCGGGACCGCGGCTCCCGTGACGACCCCGCTCGGCGCGTTCAGTTTGCTGCTCTCCGCCGGCCAGGCGGGGCAGACCGCCTGGGCACCCCAGCGACGCGCCGGCTCGCGCAGCGTGGCCTTCTTCGAGGGGCGCTGGCGACCGTTCATTGACGGCCGGCTCGAGCTTGGTGCGGCACGCTTCTATCACCGCGACTGGGGCGGTGCGCGGCTCGGTGACCTCCTCACGCCCTTCGGCTCCCTGTTCTTCGACGCGCAGACCTTCGGCGGCGGCGCGGCCGACAACCAGTTGCTCGCGCTGTTCGGACGCCTCCGGCTCCGGGAGCGGACTGAAGTCTGGGCGGAGTTCGGCCTGAACGATCGACAGACCGATGCGCGCGAAGCCGCCGTGGAGCTCGAGCACAACTCGGCATGGCTCTTCGGCCTGCGACATCGTTGGACCGGAATGCCGGGGGTGTCGTGGACGCTCGAGGCGAACGCCGCCAGCGGCCGCATTCCCCCGATCGAGGTATTCCGTCCGCAAGCGACCTTCTATGAACACACCCCCGTGAGCCAAGGACACACCAACAGGGGACGCCTGCTCGGCACGCGGCTGCTCGAGCGAACCGGTGGGGCCGAGCTGCGGCTGACGCGCGGATCGCGGGCCGGAGCGCTGTCGCTGATCGCCGGCACCCGAGACCTCGCCAACGAGCGTCGCTTGGTGGTGTCGGAGGAGGCCCTGCGCCGCGAGTGGTCGCTGCTGGTTGAGTGGACCAGGCGGGGGCGTCACGGGCTCGAGTACTTTGGCCGCGTAGGCGGCATCGCCGACCTCAACCGACATCCCGTGTTCGGCGACGCGTACAGCGCCGTCGTGAGCACGGGCCTCACCTGGCGGCGATGAGCGCCGACGCGTTGCTCACGATACCCACCGCAGGTTACGCTTCCCCGATGCGTCGTTTCACCCTTCTGACGATCACGTTCCTGCTGGCCTCGGCCTCGGCGCCTGTCGCCCGCGCGCAAGCGCCCATCCGGCCGGGCGATCGCCTCATCGTCGTGCTCGCCGACACCGTGGACACGCTGCCGCTGCGCGCCGACGGTCACGTCGTGCTGCCGCGTTTGGGGCCGCTGCACGTGGCTGGTCTGGCGCCGTCGGTCGCGGAAGACTCGGTATCACGGGCCTATACCCGCATCTTCGCCCGCCGCGACGTGCGCATCACCGCGCTGCGGCGTGTCGTCGTCACCGGCGAGGTCCCCCGCGGTGACGTCTTCTTCGTGGACGCCACGGTCGGTCTCGCCGAGGCGATTGCCCTCGCCGGCGGCGTCGGCCCCGAAGGCAACCGCCGACGCATTGAACTCTGGCGCGGCGGTGCGATGGTCGCCCGTGTGCGCTCGACCTCCGGTGCGGCCCTGCAACAACCACTCGAGTCCGGCGACATCGTCCTCGTCGCCCGCGAGAATTGGTGGCTGCGCAATCCCTTCGTCATCGTGTCGCTGCTCTCCAGCGCCGTGTCCCTCTTCATCGCGCTGAGCCTGTGAGCACCGCCGACATCGAATTCGCCGAGATCGGCCCAGCGCTGCGCCGCGGTATCGCCCGCATCGGCATCGGCCTCGCCCTGGGCCTGTTGCTGGCGCTGCTCGTCATCCTTTTCGTGCCGGCGCGCTTCGCCGGCCGCGCCATGCTCGTCGTCCGCACCGAGGCCAGCGCCAGCTCGCTCATCGGGCAGCAGTTGGGCGCCTTCGCCGACTTGGCCGGCGGGGCGCTTGGCAACGCCGGCGACCGCATGAAGACCGAGCTGTCGCTGCTCCAGAGCCGCGCGCTTCTCGCGGACGTGGTGGACTCGCTGCGCCTGCAATTGCGCGCCGGGCGCACGCCGGGCTTCCGCCTCGACGTCCCGCTGCCCAGAGACGAACGCTTCGCCCCGCGCAAGCTGGACGTCGGCGATGCCCGCGTCACGCTCGTGGACCGCGAGGACGCCATCGACGACCTCGCGCGCCGCCTCGACGTGAAGGTGGTCGGCGGCGAGACGGTGGAGATCCGCTACTCGGGCCGCGACTCGCTCAGCGCCGCGGCCGTGCCGAACCTCGTCGCCGCGCGCTATATGGAACGTCGGCGCACGGTGGACCGCGGTCTCAATCAGCGTCGCGTGGAGTTTCTCAGCGCTCAGTCCGACTCGGTGCGCCGTGCGCTGCGCGAGGCTGCGGGTGCGCTGCGCGGCGCACAAGAGGGCGGGAAGGTGGTGTCGCTCGAGCTGTCCGAACGCGCCGAGGTCGAGGGTCGCATTGCGGTGCAGGCGCGGCTTGCGGAAACCGAAGCCGAGCTGGCAGCGCTCGAGCGGCTCATCGCCGACGTCGGCACCAGCGACCCCCGCCGACTCGCCGGCTTCCCGGCCTTGCTGCGCTCGCCGGCGGTGAACGACCTGGTCTCGGAGATGTCTCGCCTCGGCACCGAGCGCGCGCTACTGCTCGCGGATGCCACGGCACGCGCACCGCGCGTGGTGGCTGTGGATTCCGCGCTGGCCCAGTTGCGCGCGCAGGTGATGCCGCTCGCCCGCACCTACGCCGACGCACTGGTCGGCCAGCGCGACGAGTTCCGCCAACAGCTCAGCGCCTCGCGCGCCCGCTCGGCCACCCTGCCGCGCGCGGCGGAGTCGCTGCTCTTGCGCGAAGGCGAAATCGAAGCGCTCGGAAAGCTTGCCCTCGCGGTCGAGGCCCAATTGCTCGACGCGCGACTCGCCGCCCTCGGGGAGGGTGGTGACGTGCGCGTCATCGATCCTGCAGTGGTCCCGCGCCGCGTGAGCTTCCCGCGGCCGCTGCCCACGCTTGCCATCGGCCTCTTCGTCGGCCTCTTGCTCGGCACGTTCGCGGCCCTCGCGCCGTTGGGGAGCGCAGGGGCACGCGCGGAGGCCTGAGTGCGGCTCGGCACCCGAAGCATCCTGGCCGCCGCGGCGCCGGCGCTCGCGCTTGGCAACTTCGGGCGCATTCCCTTCATCGAACTCGGCGGCCGCCCCGGCGCCATCTCGCTGCTCGACTTCGCGCTGCTGCCGCTCTGGCTGCTCCTCGCCCTCACGCTGCCCGGTGGCCGACGTCGCTGGCGATTCGACGCCGTGTCGAAGGGGCTACTCCTATTCCTCGCCGTGGCGGCGTTCACCACGCTGCTGGCCGCCCCGCGCTGGGATCTCGGGATGGGCGCATGGGTGGGCAGTGCTGCCTTTCTGGTGCGCTGGGCCATGTACGCGGGGTACTTCCTGCTCATCGTGACGGACCCCGACGCCGAGCGCGAGGGCGAGATCGCCTGGCAGCGCTTCAACGTGGTGTTGGTGGTGATCGCTTGCTTCGGCTTGTTCCAAGTGGTGTTCATCCCGGACATCGGCCCCAAGATGTCGGCGCTCACGAACATCCCCGCGGACCCGCAGGGGCGTCGCTTGGTGAGCACGCTGTTTGACCCGCAGATCGCGGGCGGCCTCTTGGCCTTCGGGCTGCTGTTCGTGATCGCGCGCGCGGCCGAGGGGTTGCCGGTGCATCGCGGGCAGTTGCTGCTGCTCTCCGTGGCGTTGGTGCTCACGTTGTCGCGGTCGGCGATCCTCGGATTCCTGGCAGGCATTGGCGTAATCGTCCTCGCCCGCGGTGTGCCCAGCGGCCTGCGTCGGCTCGCCTTCGGTGGCGCGGCTTTGCTATTGCCGCTGCTGCCGCTGCTGCTGCCCTTTGCGGCCGAGTTCAACAAGTTGCGCGTGGATGCGTCGGCGGTGCAGCGCTTGATTCCCTGGCTGCGCAGTCTGCAACTCTTGGTGGATCACCCGGTCTTGGGCGTGGGCTTCAACTTCGTGTCGCACGCGCAGCGCGCGTACGGCTGGCGGCAGGTGGGCGGCAGCGACGTGTCTATGGATGGTGGCCTGCTGTTCATCGCCGTGATGACGGGCGTTGTCGGCTTGGCGGCCTTCGTGGGCATGCTGATCGCGTTCTGGCGCGTCGCGCGCCGAACGTGGCGCGCGGCCAGTGTGCCGCCGCCGCA
This sequence comes from Pseudogemmatithrix spongiicola, assembly GCF_030623445.1. Lineage (NCBI taxonomy): Bacteria > Pseudomonadati > Gemmatimonadota > Gemmatimonadia > Gemmatimonadales > Gemmatimonadaceae > Pseudogemmatithrix > Pseudogemmatithrix spongiicola. The sequence goes on along the minus strand of NZ_CP130613.1, from coordinate 1,910,886 downwards.
GCGGGCCTTTGCCGTCGGCGCAGTGGCGGCGACCGTGGCGATCGTGATTCAATCATTTTTCACGAACACCTTGTTGGGTACTTGGCTGATGCTGCCGATGTGGTTGGCCTGGGGGCGTGTAGTGGCGACGGCGCAGCGCCTGCGCACGACGGCCGTCGCGGGCGTCGCGCTGCTCGTGATTTTCTTGACCGGTTGCGACCCTTGCGCGGGCGTCGCGAACTGCGGCGGGCCGGAGCGGCGCGTGTTGACCGGGACCATCATCTCGCGCAGCACGGACGAGCCGGTGGCGGGGCTGAAGGTCGAGGCCGAGGGCCGCATCGCCGTGACCAACACGGTGGGCCGCTGGGTGTTGGAGCTGCCAGCGGGAAGCCCGACGGTGGATGTGCGGGTCGGCGGCGACTCGGGCTACGTCGCGTCGAACGTTGCAGTGTCTCCGGTGCAGTTGACGGGCGACGCGACCGAGCTTGGCGTGTGGTTCGACCGGCCGTACTTCGGCTACATCATGGGGTTCACGTTCCGCGACGTGATGGTGGCGGATCCCGACGTGCGCTTCGAGTTGGATCCGGACCTTGGCGGTGGCGAGATCGTGTCCACGGCGGCGGGCGGGGGATACCGGTTCTTCGCGGGTGCCGCGCCCGCCGCGGGTCCCGTCCGCGGGACGTTCACCGTCAGCCATCCCTCCATCGGCACACGACGCTTCGAGGGCGCGACGCTCGTCGCGGATTACGCCCTGCGCGTGGCGAACATCCGCGAGTGGTTCAAGGTGGATGGCACGTATCGCTACGGCGGAAACGTCATCGATCGCGGCTCCTACGCGGCGAGCCCGGGGACGACCATCACGTTCCAGCGGACGGGCGGCTTGGAACTGACGCAGAATACGGTCGTGACCACGTCGCGCGAGGGCGGATTCTTCACCTTCGACATCGAACCTCTGGGCCGCGGGCGCGTCGTGGGCGACCTCACGTTCGCACCGCCCAACGGTCGTGCGCCGTACGTGTACCGCGACTACGTACTCACCACCTACGATTCCTCGAACGTGCGCAACCTTGGGTTGTTCGCCCACGGTGAAGCCTGGGTGTGGGTATTTGAAGTGCGCCGCGCCGCCGATTCCTCGGCCGTGACCTGGACGCCTTTTGAGTTCGTGCGCACGGGCGGGCTGGCGCTGCAGTTCGGCGACGTGCTCACGGGCACGAGCAACGGATCCGGGCGCCTGCTCGTGTGGTCGCCGGTGCCCGACACGGGCAGCGTGACCGGCACGCTCACGATGCGGCCCGAGGGCCGAGCGCCGGTGACGGTCGGCAGTTTCACGCTGCGTACCGTCGCGGCCGACACGCAGAACTTCGCGGGCGTGCAGTTCATCCCGCTGCCGTGATGCGGGCCGCGTGAGCACGCACGCTCGCCTGCAGCGGCATGTAGTCCTCAATGGACTGGGCTGGCTGCTGCCCGCGGCGCTCGGCTTGGCCGCGGTGCCCGCGCTCGCAGGGCGCTTGGGACCGGAGCGCTTCGGCCTGTTATCGCTGACCTGGGCGGCTGTCTCGGCCTTCGCGATCCTCGATCTCGGCTTGGGACGTGCGGTGAGCCTGCTTGTGGCCGATCGCGGGGCGCGTGGACGGGCGGCGGAGATCGCGCCGCTCGTCAGTGCGGCGGGGCGACTCAGTTGGGCCTTCGGCGCGCCAATTGCGTTGCTTGGCGTGCTGCTCGCGCCGGCCATCGCCACGTCGCAACTCAAGTTGCCGCCGGATCTGGTGGACGAGGGCGTGCGTACGCTGCGCTGGTTGGCGCTCGCACTGCCGCTGGTCGTGCACGGCATTGTGCTGCGAGCGGCGCTCGAGGGAGAACTGCGCTTCGGCGCCGTGAACGTGTTTCGCATCCCGTTGGGCGTGGTCACCTGGGGTGGGCCCTGGCTGGCGGCGCTGTTCACGTGCGACGTGTCGCACTTGGCCCTGGTGATCGTCGCAGGCCGCGCGCTGTACTGGGCCGGGCAATGGCTGCTCATCGCGCGCGACGACGCGCGGCGCCTGGCAAGCTCCACTGCGGCTGCGCAGACCGCCGAACCACTGGCCGCGCATGCGGCCGCCGTCGAACAGGCGGCGCCGACTTCGCCCTACCGCGCCCTGTGGCAGGCCGGCTCGTGGATCACGTTGAGCGGCGTGCTCACGCCGCTGCTGACGACGCTCGACCGCTTGCTCGTGCCCTTGGTCGCGCCGATTGCGACCGTGGGTTGGTATGTGGCGGTGGGCGACGGCGCGATGCGTCTCTGGCTGTTCCCCGCAGCGCTCGGCCCTGTACTCGCGCCCGCGTTGGCCGCCGCCTTCGCGCGTGCCGATCGCGCGGAAAGCGTGCGTCTTCTGACTCGCGCGACGCGGGCGACTGGCGCCATCCTCGCGCTGCCAGCCCTTGCGCTCGTTATGGCCGCCGAGCCGATCCTGCGCTGGTGGCTGAACGCTGCGTTCGCGCCCGACGCGGTGCCGGTGTTCCAGTGGTTCGTCGCGACGGTCTTTGCCAACTGCATCGCCCAAGTCGCCTACGCAGGACTGCAGGCCGGCGGGGAAGCGCGCGCGGCGGCGCGCCTGCACTTGTTCGAGCTTCCGGTGTTCCTGGTGCTGCTTGCCGTCGCGGTGTGGAAGTTCGGCGCCGCGGGCGCGGCGGCGGCATGGGGCGCGCGCATGCTGATCGACGCCGCCATCATGACGGCAATGGGCGTGCGGCGCATCGGCTTGCCAGCGGGCGAGGCGCTGCGATGGGGTGCTGTGACGCTGGTCCTGCTCCTGCCGCTGCTCTGGGAGCTCAGCGCACCGCTGCGGTGAAGTTCGGCGTGTGCCCGAGCACACGCCGCACAACTTGCGCGAGCGCTTCCATGCCTCGCACACCGATCAGCATCAGCGCCGCGAACCACATGTGATACCAGGGCGAGGCGTTCAGGCCCAGTCGGCTGAACGCGCGATACGCACGCCACAGCTCGGGACGCGATCTCCCGGCGAACTCGCGCAGCGTCGGGTACGAGTAGCGACCGAAGTCGACGCGGATGTCTTCGGCAATGCCCGTCAAGCCCGTCTCGCGTTCGACGCCGTCCGCGATCGTGAACAGCGCTTCCACCAACTTGAGGTGTGTATCCAAGGGCTGCACGCCGGGCGTGAAGCGGCCTTGCTCGGCCGCCGCCGTGCCGAACTCCGGCGTACCGCCGCGTCGGAAGTGCGCGAGGATCTCGGGCAGGAAGAGCAGGGGTTTCTTGGCGAGCACGGCGCCCACGAGCCATTGCTGATAGAACAGCAAGCCGTCCCACTCCGCCGTGGCCGCCGCGGCCGCCGCGTCGCGGTGGAACACCACACCGCTCACGCTCACGAAGCGCCGGTAGCAGGCGAGGATCGCACTGCGCCCGGCCGGAAATACGCGCTCGGTGGGATAGTAGCGGCTGACCTGCACCGTGTTCGACGGGTCGCCGACGAAGAACGTGTACGAGCGCAGCACCGCGCCCACCTCGCCGTGCCGCTGCACGCCTGCATGGACGGCGCGCAAAGCGCCCTCGGCCACGAAGTCGTCGTTGCCGAGGATGAACACGTACTGCCCACGCGCGAGCTCGACGAGCTTCCGGAAGTTGCCGTCGTAGCCCAAGGTCTGCGGATTGAGGTGCAGGCGGAACTTGCCCGGATGCGCCGCGGCGTAGCGCTCGACCACCGCGCGGATCTCCTCGCGTTCGCGCGACACATCCTCGGCGACCACGCACTCCCAGTCGGTGAAGTCCTGCGCGACGATGGAGTCGAGCACCTGCGGCAGCAGCGCCGCACGGTTATACGCCGGGATGCAGACCGAAATGAAAGGGCGGCTCATGGGCGGAGACTCAGCGTCAGCTGGGCGAAGCGCACATCGTCGGTGCGATAGCCGGCGAGATAGAGATCGTTCTGGAACAGGTAGTTGAGGCGCTGGCCAGCGGACAGCGCAACGTCGAACTGCTGCCCGCTCGCGAGCCGTCGTCCGCCGCGTAGGCCGAACTGCAACGTGACGTCGTGCCGATTCTGGTAGGCGAGGAACTCGCGGTACATCGCGTCGTCGTTCCAGCGTACGCGCTCGAGGAATCCGCCGAGGCGCCAGGTCCGGCCCTCGCGGTCGAGCGACAGGAACTGACGCTGTCCGCCTGGCCCGAGGCCCGAGCCCAGTGGCTGGCCTCGATGCGTCCATCCGTGCACGACGACGGGATGCGTATAGAGGTCCTGCGGCGTACGCCCCGCGCGCTGTGGCGGCTGGTCGAGGCGTACGGCTTCCGCGCCGAGGATCCAGCGCGCCGCGTCCGTCTGTGCGATGCGCTGTGACGCGCCCACGCGGAAGGCGAGCCCTTCGGTGGGCATGAGCGTGAAGTCGCGGAAGGACCGCAGCGGGATCTGTCGCAGGCCTTCGAACCACGCGAGGGTCCCCGAGGCCGGATCCGCAAAGAGGAGGTCAGCGGCGAGCAAGTCGATGCTCGAGTCGGCGGGCACGCGCGCGAGCGGGCTGAGTGCGCGCGCAAGCGTGAGGCCGCCGCGCGCTCGCATCACGTTGCGCGAGACGCCGATGGTCCAGCCGGACTGTTCATAGGTGAGGCGCATGCCAGCCACGCTGCGCTGGTTGTTGTCCGGCGCGCGATCGAAGAAACGGCTCTCCACGGCCGTGCCGGCGAACCATCGGGCACGAACCAGGCCGGGTCCGACGCGACGCCAGGTCGCGGTCTCGAATCGTGGAAGCCCCGCGGTGGAGCGCCCGAGCACCAAGCCCTCGCCAACGCCCGGGCCCCAGTCGGGCAGGGCAGTGGTGACGGCGAGCGCGAAACGTGGGCGCAGCAGCCAGATACCGCTCTCGCCGAAGTCGGCGCGCAGCAGCGGTTCGAGTCCTGGGCGGGAGGGCAGGTCGGCGGAGAAAGTGCCGGTGTAGAACGGTGAGCTGAGGCTGGAGCGTGCGCCGTCGCGCCCGGGGAATGTGAGGAAGTCCCCGTTGCCGGCGGCGACGAGTTCAGGCGCGACGCGGAGCTGGACTGCGCCCAGCCGGAGTTCGATTCCGGCACGCAGGTGAAGCGTGGCGCCGACGGTGGCGGGTGCGCCGCCCGATCCGCGGCCATCCGGCACGCCGGAGCGCGAAAGGAGCCGCGCCTCCCAGCCGCTGAAGCGAAAGTCATCGCCCGAGCAGCCCGCGAAGCGTGCGGCCGAGTCGGCTCGGACAAACGTCCGATGGAGCGGCAGGTCGCCGGCCAACGGCGTGACGCCGGGCATCGGGGCGAGGCAGCCCCTGGCGGGCCGCACGGCATCCTGCGCCGAGGCTCGCGCTGCCGGTGCACCGAGCGCGACGCAGGCACACGCCACGCGCAGGAGGACTCGGAGCGGGTGCGAACGGGACGCGGTAGCGGAGAACGGCGGCATCCGGCGAAGAATCGCGACGGGCATCGGAGCAAACAAGGGCTCGACGACGCGGGGCTACCGAATGGGCGCGGAGGGACTCGAACCCCCGACCTCTGCTGTGTGAAAGCAGCGCTCTAACCAGCTGAGCTACGCGCCCGAGACGAGGAAAAGTATCGGGCGCTAGCCGAAATGGAAGCGGGACCGCCTTTCCCTACGCTCTTCGCTTCTTGTAGTTTGCTGTTCCCGGGCCCATAGCTCAGCGGTTAGAGCAGCGGACTCATAATCCGACGCGCGCAGGTTCGAATCCTGCTGGGCCCATGCGTCGTTGGTGCGCGGCGTCACAACGAGTGGTCAGTGGAGTGCGGAATACCCCGTGTTGCGCAGGTTTGTGACGTGAGGTGCGGGCGACCTGTCCAGAGCCAAGAGGCCTAGGGCAGCCAGTGACAAACGTGTTGATGTTCCGCTCTTGACAGGCGTCGTGCCGCACCCGACCTTTGGCGTGTGCAACCGTCCCAAACCCCTTTGGGACACGTGTGCTCGTACCCCTCGCTCCCCGATCGGAGATTCCAGATGCGCCTTCGTGTTCCTTCCGTTCTCGCGCTCGCTGTGACGCTCGCGCTGCCCAGCGCGGTGCAAGCTCAGGGGCGCGATGCGTACCTCCTGCCGGTGCCCTCTCAGCAGCAGCTCGCGACCGCCGTGTTCGGCCGTAGCGCGCCGGGCATCGCGGCTTCCTCGCCGGTGGGCTTCGGCCCGAACCAGGGCGATGTGTTCGCCGGCTTCGGTTTCACTCCGAAGGCGCCTGGCACCGGCGAGTCTGACGGCTCGCTGTCCGTCGGTGGTGGCTTCTTCAATTCGTCCGAGGTTGTCGGCCTCGAAGTTGTGCTGACCTCGCTCTCGACCTTCCGTAGCGGCTTCGGCTCGCGCACGGCGGCGGCTTTGAAGGCGCACAAGATCGTGCGCGGCTGGGGCGTGGGCCTCGGCGTGGCCAACATCGAGCTGAATGGCGGCACAGACGCGGACCCGTCTATCTACGCGGCTGCGACCAAGACCTTCTCCGTGAAGCAGGACGGCCCGTATTTCCGCAACGGCTCGCTGAACATCGGCGTCGGCAATGGCTCGTTCCGCTTCGCCAGCGCCCAGCAGAATGACGAGAGCGGCGTCGGCCTGTTCCTGTCGTCGTCCATCGAACTGAACAACTGGAGCTCGGCGATCTTCGACTTCAGCGGCGGCACGACCAACCTCGGTCTGTCCTTGGTGCCCTTCGGCAAGCTGCCGCTCGTCATGACGGCGACGATGAGCGATCTGACGGGTGAGTTTGGCGACAAGGCCCGGTTGGGCCTCGGCGCCGGTATGTCCTGGAAGTACTAATCACACGGAGCGCACACACATGAAGCTTTCGAACACTCTCGTTGCGGCCGGCCTTCTGGCCGCCGTGTCCGCGGCTCCGACCGCAGCCCAGACGACGACGGACGGCCCCGGCCCGGGTTCTGGTCCTGGCGTCACCAGCATGATTGTCTTCGTGCCGGTCGTCGCAGTCGGCGGTGGAACCGCCGGCGGCGGGACCGTGACGGTGAACGGCCCAGGCGGCGCGGTGCAGGTGTCCGCCGCAGCGGCGCAGGCGCTCAACACGGCGCTCAGCGGTGGAACACTGTCTCCGGAAGCCCGCTCCGCGCTCGTGGAGTCCTTCGGCGGTTCGTCGAACAACCAGGCCGGGGCTCTGGTGGATGCGCTCGTCGCATTTGGTGCCAACCCGAGCGGGCAGACGCTCGCCGCCGCGACGCAGGCGTACAACAACGCCGTGAACGCCGGTCCTGCCAACGTGCCGGGCGGCCTCGTGATGGTGCGCGGGGTCCTCTCGGGCGCGGCTTACCGCGCGGGTCTCTAGTCTCTAGCATCGCTCTAAACGCAAGCGGGCTCGGAGTCCTCGGACTCCGAGCCCGCTTGGCATTTCGGTGCCCGCGTCAATTGCGCCGGATGCGAAGACCGAGGCCAAGTGTCACGACGGACGTACCAGCTCCGGCGACGATCCGGTCCGCATACCGGACTTCAAACAACAGGTCACGCCGCGCCGTGACCGGCGTCTCGAAGCCGAGCCCGAGCACGTAACCCACCTGTCCGTCCGGCGTCTCGTCACAGGTGACGAAGCCGCCTTCCGCCCCGCAGTTGATGCGGTAAGACGCCACCGGGCCTCCCAGCGCGTACAAGCCGCTGAAGGCACCATCGCGCGCCGTGCCCCGCAGGAGTGCCGCCGCCTCGACGCCGTTCTCAGACACCTGCCGGCGATCAAGGCCGGGAATGTCGCGCTGGTACTTCATCTGGACGCCGGCGAGCTCTGCACGCCAGCCCCAAGTGTTATTCCACGCACCGTCGTAGAGCACGCGGAGCTCCAATCCATTCCGGTCCGAGTTGGCGCGGTCTGTCTCTTCGCCATTCGCGGACTTGAGGCCAAACGCTGCGCCCAACTGTGCGGACGCTGTTGCGGGGGCAAGCAGGGCAAGCGCGACGAGCAGCTGCTTCATGACATGTGGGGTTGAGGTCTTGACGTCGACGGCGCAGCGCAGGGACTCCGCCGCCTATTGATCGCTACGCTCCGGCAGCCGCGATTACTTCGGCGGGCAGCACCACGGCGGCCCCCGCCTTGCCGACCTGTACGCCCGCCGCATAGTTGGCAACGATTGCCGCCTCCAACGCGGTTCCCCCGACCGCGAGGATGGCCGCGAGGTACGCCGTCACGGTATCACCGGCGCCGACCACGTCGAACACCTCCCGCGCCGAGGTGGGGATGCGCTCGACGCCGCCGTCGCGCGAAATCAAAGCCATGCCGTGCTCGCTCAGCGTCAGGAGCAGATGGTCGGCATCGAGGCGCGCGAGCACCTCGGGGAGCGCCTGTGGCGCACTGACATCGACCGCCGCACCAAGCGCACTCTCCAACTCGCGGCGGTTAGGCTTGAACACGGTGCAGCCGCGGTACTCGAAGAAGTTGCGGAACTTGGGATCTACGACCACCGGAATACGCTTCGCCCGCGCGGCGTCGATGGCGGCGCGGATGACCGCGGGGATGAGCACCCCCTTGTTGTAGTCCTCGAGGATCAGCGCATCGGCCGCGGCGACGGCGCGGGCCACGGCATCGAGGAGACGCGTGACCTCGTCGCCCGAGAGATCCGCGTCGATCTCCTCGTCCACACGCACCACTTGCTGTCCGCGGGCGACGACGCGCGTCTTGGTCGTGGTCGGGCGGTCGCAATCGACGAGCCCATGCGGTTCGGCACCGCGATCGGCCAGCATCTCCCGCAGCTGCGCGCCCGCGGTATCGCGGCCGACGGCGGCGACCAGCTCACAGCGCGCGCCGACCGCGAGCACGTTCTGGGCGACGTTGGCCGCACCGCCGAGCGCGTAGCGGCGCTCGCGGACGCGGACCACAGGCACGGGGGCTTCGGGCGAGATGCGGTCCACATCGCCCTTCAGATAGAGGTCGAGCATGGCATCGCCGAGCACGGCAATTCGCGGCGCCTTCGAACCGACGGCGTCGAGGAGTTGCCTCAGGCGGGCGTAATCAAGTCGGTGCATGGCCATGCCTGAAAGTTCGCCGTTAGCCGCGTGGGATGCGAGAGCGTATTCTGCCGGCTTGGCTGGTCGCCCGCGACGCCCTGCGGGACCTGGCCGCTTCGCGCACGGTCCCTTCGGGCGCCGCGGGCGACCAGCCCCTCTAGTAACCGAGTTGCCGCGCGCGCAACTTCCCGCGGTGCACGCTCGGCCGTCTCCTGCTCGCATCCTCGGCGTCATCGCGCTGGCGACTGCGGGAATCTCGGTGTCGGGGCCCCTCGCGCGGCTGGCGGGTGCCCCGCCGCTGGCAATCGCGGTGTGGCGACTCCTGCTCTCCCTGTTGATCCTCGCTGTGCCGCTGCTCGCGACCGGCAGTTGGCGCGAGTGGCGCGGGCTCAGCACTCGCGATTTGGCCATCGCAGGCGGGGCAGGGGCGTTGCTCGCGCTGCACTTCTGGAGCTGGATCGCTTCGCTTGGTCTGACGACGATCGCGGCCAGCGTGCTGCTGGTGAATCTGCATCCCATTGTCATCGTGGCCGGCTCGGCCCTGTGGCTCGACGAACGGCCGACGCGGCCACAGCTGATGGGCATTGCGATTGCCCTGCTTGGCGCCGCTTTGGTCGCGCTCGCCCCTGGGTCGGAGACGGCTCCCGCAGATGGCGGGCAGGCCGTTGGCTCCGCAGCGATGCTTGGCAACACACTCGCGGTGATCGGAGCGCTGACCGTCGGGCTCTACTACCTCGCCGGCCGGTCGCTCCGGCAGCGGCTGTCGCTCTGGCCCTACGTCGCGCTGGTGTACGGGGCCTGCCTCGTGTCCCTGTTGATCGCGGCGGCATTCACGGCGACGCCGCTTTGGCCCTATGCCCCACGCGAGCTCGGTATCTTCGCCCTGATCGCCCTCGGCCCTATGCTCGCGGGCCACACGGGATTCAACTGGGCCCTGCGCTACGTCCCGGCCTACGTGGTGAGCGTCGCGCTGCTCGCCGAGCCCGTCGGCGCCGCGCTGATTGCGGCCCTGCTTCCCGGTATCCGCGAGTTGCCCACGCCGAGCACGCTCCTCGGCGGCACAATCCTGCTGGTCGGGCTTGCCGTCAGCGCCCGCACTCGAGGGGCGAGCAAGGACTGACAATCGCCCACCCCTCGTGCGCCGTCTACCTTTGTAATTGATGCTCCAGCCCCCCGCCGCCGTCCGCGCCATCACGCGCACCCTCGAAGCCGCCGGCCACGAAGCCTGGTGCGTCGGCGGTGCGGTGCGTGACGCCCTTCTCGGCATTGCGACGCTCGACTGGGATATCGCCACCAGCGCCCGTCCGGAACAGGTGCAGCAGTTGTTCAAGCGCACCATCCCCGTCGGCATCCAGTTCGGCACCGTCGGCGTGCTCGACCGCGACGGCGTCCTGCACGAGGTCACGACGTTTCGCCACGATGTCGAGACTGACGGCCGCCACGCCGTCGTGAAGTTCGGCGCCTCGCTCGACGAAGACCTCGCGCGCCGTGACTTCACCATCAATGCCATCGCGGTGCACGCGGAGACGCTGGCGCTGCGCGATCCCTTCGACGGTCGCGCGGACCTCGAGCGCCGCATCGTGCGCTGCGTGGGTGACGCGCAGCAGCGCATGCAGGAGGATCGCCTGCGTGCGTTGCGCGCGTTGCGCTTCGCGGGCCGCTTCGACTTCGCGGTGGATCCCGCCACCTGGCAGGCGATCAAGGACAGCGCGCCACACCTGGGCCGCCTCTCGATGGAGCGCGTGAAGCAGGAGTTGGAGAAGGTGATGGAGCAGGTCGCTCGCCCCAGTGTCACGCTGGAGCGGTATCGCGAGGCGGGTATCTTCGCGGCGCTGGTGCCCGCGCTCGCCGACGCCCCTCGCGCGCGCTTCCTGGCGATTGACCATCTCCCGCTGGGGCGCCACGAGCGGCGCGTGCTGCGCCTCGCGGCGCTGTTCGTGGAGCCCGGGGTGAGGCCGCCGCGCACGCTCGAGAAGACCCTCAAGGACCTCAAGTTCAGCAATGTCGAGGCGCGTGCGGCCGTCAGTCTCGCCGAGGCGGCGGGGGACCACCGGTGGTCCGAAGTCACCGAGTTGCGTGACGCGGACCTCCGGCGCGCGGTCGCGAAGGTGGGCCGCCTGATGGTGCCCAGCCTCGCGCGTGTCCTCTGGGCCCGTGCCAAAGCCGAGGGGGCCACGGCGGTGCAGGCCAATGCCGGCCGCGCGCTGTATCGCCGTGCCCTGCGGGTGGCCTTCCGCGATCCACTGAGCATCGGCGATCTCGCGATCGACGGCGAAGACCTGCAGCGCGAAGGCGTCGCCCCCGGCAAGGCCATGGGGGACGTACTCAAGCAGCTCCTCGAAGTCGTCCTCGCGGACCCCACGCGCAACACGCGTGAGGCGCTGCTCGCGGTGGTGCGCGCGCGCCGTGCCTGAGCCCATGCGCGCGCTCATCGTGAAACTCGCGGCCATGGGCGACACCGTCATGGCCTCGACCATGCTGGGCGCCATCCGTGCCCGCCATCCGGAGGCGCACATCACCTGGGTGACCGCGCACGGCCTCGTGCCCCTTGTGCGTCGCTTTCGCGGCGTGGACGAAGTCCTCGGCATCGATGCCGATGCGCTGCTCGCGGGGCGCGGCGTGCGGCGCTGGATCGCCGCACTGCGTGCCGTGCGGGCGATCGGTCGCGGGCCGTGGGACCTCGCGTTGGTGGCGCACGCAGACCCGCGGTACGCCGCGTTGCTGCGCGGGGCGCGCATCCGTGACGTTCGCGTGGTGCGCGACGGCGCGCCCAAGGGGCAATGGCATGGCGACGCCTATGCCCGATTCGTGGACGAAGACGCGGTCGCGCAGTTTGCGCCCTTATTTTGGCCGACCGGTGCGCCTCCGGCGCGTCCACGCGCGCGCCACGTCCTACTCGCCCCCGGTGGCGCGCGCAACGTGCTGCGCGACAACCCGCTGCGCCGCTGGCCGCTCGCCCATTGGGTGGCGTTGGCGACGCAGCTCCACGCCGAGGGCTACCGGCTCAGCGTGATCGGCGCGCCCAGCGATGCCGAGGACGCCGCGCCTGTGCTTAATGCCGTGCCGAGCGCCGAGAATGCGATCGGGCAGGACTCCGTCGAGCAACTGCTGCATCGCATTGCTGCCGCCGACGCCATCGTCACGCACGACTCGGGCACGCTGCATCTCGCGCAACTCACCGATACCCCCGCCGTCGCGCTGTTTGGCCCCACACCGCCGGCGTCGTTCGTGGCGCCGCAGGCTCGGGTCACGGTCGTCTCCGCTGCCGCGGGACTGCCCTGCGCCCCCTGCTACGATGGGCGAGACTACGCGCCGTGCGCGTTGAACCGCTGCCTTGTTGACGTACCCCCCGCGCGGGTCGCCGCGGCCGTGGCCGCATTGCTCGCCGAGCGCGCCGATTAGCTTGCACGGACCATGCTCGCCCTGAACCTCGACGTCGAGATCACCCGCGGCGACACCGTTGAGTCGCTGCACCGCGTGCACGCCGCGGTCATCGGCGCGGACGATGTGCTCATCGCCGCCGCCCGCGACGCGGCCCTGGTCACGATGTGGCGCAGCTGCGCCAAGCCCTTCCAGGTGCTCCCGCTGCTCGCCAGCGGTGGCTTCGAGCAGCTTGGCTGGGGCCACGAGGAACTCGCCCTCGCCTGCGCCTCGCACGGCGGCGAACCTGAGCATGTGGCGATCGCCGAGCGCATGCTGGCCTCCATCGGTCTTGAGGAAGGCGACCTCGCCTGCGGCCCTCACGAGCCGTTGACCACGCGCGGCGCCCGAGTCCTGCGCGAGAGCGGCGCCATCCCCACGCGCCTGCACAACAACTGTTCCGGCAAGCACGCCGCCATGCTCGCCCGCGCCAAGACGGCCGGCTGGGCCACTGTGGGCTACGAGGCTGCCGATCACCCCGTCCAGCGCGCCTGCCTCGGCGAGGTCTCCGCCTGGACCGGCGTGCCGCTCGACGACATGCCGCTCGGCGTGGATGGCTGCGGCGTGGCCGTGATGGCCCTGCCGCTGGACCGCATGGCCTTGGCCTACGCCCGCTGGGGCCGCGCGGTGCATGCGGGCGAAGAGCTGCCGGCGCGCACTGCCGCTGCCATCAGAAAACATCCGCACCTGATCGGTGGCACGGAGCGCTTCGATACGGTGCTGCTCGAGGAGACCAAGGGCGCCGTGATCGCCAAGGTCGGCGCCGAGGGCGTGCACACGGTCACGGTGCCTTCGTTGGGCATCGGCCTGGCGGTGAAGGTCGAGGACGGCGCACAGCGCGCCCAACATGTGGCCGTGCTGCGGGCCCTTCAGCAACTCAGCGTGCTGCCGCAGTCGCTGCCGTCGCGCCTCGCCGAGTTCGTAGAGCGGCCGATCAAGAACACCCGCGGCGAGTCCGTGGGGCAGGTACGGAGCGCGTTGCGCGCATGAGTCCGCAACGGTCGACGCCGGTGCCCGCGCTCCCAGCGGACCTCGCCGCCCTCGTGCGGCTCTCGGCGGTGATCGCCGCCGGCTCCGAGCCCGAAATCCGCACGGCATGCCAAGAGGCCATCGACGCCGACGTCCCGACGCCGTGGGTGGAGGAGTGCATCCTCCAGAGCTATCTGATGGCGGGATTCCCGCGTTCGCTCAACGCGATGCGCGAGTGGCGCAAAGTGAGCGGCTCGCCGGCGCCTGCCCGTGAGGATATCCCGGAGCCGAGCCTCTGGAGATGGCGGACGCAGGGGGAGCAGACCTGCGAGATCGTCTACGGGAAGTTCTACCAGAAGCTGCGGGAGAACATCACGCATCTGCATCCGTCGCTCGACGAGTGGATGATTGTCGAGGGATACGGGAAGATCCTGTCGCGGCAGGGGATGGAGCTGCGGCTGCGGGAGTTGTGCATTGTGGCGGCGTGTGTGGCGATGGGGCAGGATCGGCAGTTGCACTCGCATCTGTACGGATCGCTGAATGCGGGGTCAGCTTCTGAGGAGATTGCTGGGGTGCTGGGCGCGCTGGAGGGTGTGGTCCCGGCGGCCCATTTGCTGAGGGCGCGCCTCTTGTTTGCTCGAGTGCTGGGGAAATAGGGGCAGGGGAGAGGGCGGTACGGGCGGGGATGGAGAGAGGGGAATGGGGGAGATGGGGGGTAGACGTCTCACGTACGTCGCCCGTCTCCCCACCGTCTCTCCTCTCCCGTATCACCTCGGCCCCCCTCCGCCCGTACCGCCGTCTCCCCTCTCCCAGCATGACAAGCGCACCGGAAGCGGGAAGACGATACGGGAGAGGGGCGCGCTCGATTAGCTTCCGCGCATGTTCATCGATCTCGTTTCCGTCCGCGTGACCGCCGGCACCGGCGGCTCCGGCTGCACGTCCTTCCGCCGCGAAAAGTTCGCCCCCATGGGCGGCCCCGACGGCGGCGACGGCGGCAAGGGCGGGGACATCATCGTGCGCGGCGACGCGAACCTGAGCACGCTGCTCGACTTCACCTACCGGGATCACTGGGAAGCCGAGCGCGGCGAGCACGGGATGGGATCGAACAAGACGGGGCGCTCGGGCAAGGACGTCGTGCTTCCGGTACCGCCGGGGACCGTGATCCGCGATCGCGACACCGGCATCCGCCTCGGCGAAATCCTCGAGCATGGGCAAGAGTTCGTCGTCGCCAAGGGCGGCCGCGGCGGGAAGGGCAACGCCTTCTTTGCGACTGCCACGCACCAGGCGCCGCGCGAGTGGCAGCCGGGCGAAGAAGGCGAGATGAAGACGCTGGAGCTCGAGCTCAAGCTCATCGCCGACATCGGGCTCGTGGGGCAGCCGAACGCGGGTAAGAGCACGCTGCTTTCCGTTATCTCCGCGGCGCGGCCCAAGATCGCCGACTACCCGTTCACGACCCTCGCGCCGAACTTGGGCGTCGTGCAGCTCTCCGATTCGCGCACCTTCGTGGTCGCCGACATCCCGGGCATCATCGAGGGCGCCCACACAGGGAAGGGGCTCGGGCTCCAGTTCCTGCGCCACATCGAGCGCACGCGCATCCTGGCCTTCATGATCCCCATCGACGCGATGGACTGGCAGGCCGAGTACGACCAGCTGCGGGCGGAGGTCCAGAACTACTCGCCGGAGCTGGCCGCCAAGCCGCATTGCGTCGTCTTCACCAAGCTCGACCTCCTCGGCGAGGACTACGTGCCCGAGATCGAGGCACCGGCGGCGTTCGGGAAGTGGTCGATCTCGGCGGCTGGCCGCATCGGCCTCGACGAGCTCAAGGCGGCCTGGTGGAGCCGGCTGCTCGAGCTTCGGAAGGCGGCGGGGGAGCTGCCGAGTGGCAATACCTGAGGTGGCCGTGATTCGCGGCCTGAGGCCTCGCCGCGCGTGACTCCCGCCCCGGCGCGGACCCCCCAGTGGTGTCCCGCCGCGGAGCTGCCCGCCCAACTGGGCGAGCTTTCGATACCACCCAAAGGTTTGTGGTTGCTGGGCGACCCCTCCGTGCTGGAGGTCGGCCCGGAGGGCTTCGTGGCCATCGTGGGGACCCGCGAGGCCTCAGCCTATGGCATCCGAATGGCCCAGCGGCTGGCGGCCGGGGCGGCCCGCGCGGGGCTGATTGTGGTCTCCGGACTCGCCCGCGGCATCGACGCGGCCGCGCACGCGGCCGCCGTTCGCGCTGGAGGCCGTACGGTGGCCGTCCAAGGCACTGGGGTGGATGTCCCATACCCTGCAGGGCACCGGACGCTACACGAGCTTGTCCAGGAAAATGGGGCCGTGTTGTCAGAGGTTGAGCCCGGAACCAAAGCCTTCCCAGGCTGCTTCCCACGCCGCAACCGGATTATCGCCGGGCTGTGCCGCGCGACCATCGTGGTCGAGGCAGGGCACAAGTCGGGAGCCCTGAACACCGCCGCCGTCGCCACCCAGCTGGGTCGGTCAGTGGGGGCGGTCCCCGGACTGGCGGACGACCCCCGTGCGGCGGGCTCCAACCAGCTGGCTCGCGATGGCGCCCACCTAATTCTGGATGTGGAAGATCTGTTGGTAGTCATGGGATTTTCCACATTTCCCAACATCGGCGACGCCGCGCCGGGACGCGCCCGGCGCCTGGCGACCGAACTCTGGGAGCCAGCCGACCGCGCGATCCTCGCCGCCCTCGAGCTGCAGCCGGCCCCCGTCGAGCACATCGCAGCGGTTACATCTCTGTCAATACGACAGGTTTCGAACTCACTGCTGCGACTCGAGATGCTCGGCGCCGCCAGGGCGGGGGACGGCGGCTACGCGCTGGCCTCGCTTGGACCATGATCGGCAGCACCGCGCACGCTTGCTCCCGCCCGCCCAACCTCTCCGACCAACCATCTCCTCAGCGCCAGAACTCCCAGCAGCTCGGCGATTTCTGCCTCTGGCACCGGCACGGAACATAGGCGATATTTGCCGCATCTGGTTCACGCTCGCTTACACAAAGCACTTTCTGTAAATTCTCGCTAGAGTTCTATAAGCACATGAAATACAATAGTTTGAGAATTTACTTTAAGTCATTTTCAACGGGTGGATTCCACCGTCGTCGTGGCAGTTGTGGCGCGAGTCTGGCGTCAGGTGGCGACACTGACAGCCAGCGGCCCTCCGCTCTGCAGGGATTTCGATCCGGCCCGGTAATCCCCTGCTCGCGCCCAGCGTGACCGACTACCAGCACATCTACCTGCACGTCCCTTTCTGTGGACGGCGCTGCTCGTACTGCGACTTCTCGATCGCCGTGCGGCGCGAGGTGCCGGTCTCCGAATACGTAGACGCCATAATGGCGGAATTGGTCACGCGGCAGATCCGGAACCCCGATGGGCCTCTGAAGTCGCTCTATTTCGGCGGGGGCACGCCCTCCAAGCTCGGCGGACCAGGCGTGGAACAAGTTATCCACAGACTGGCGCGCTGGGCCAATCACGTCGACTTATCCACATTCCTCAGCGACGCCGAAGTCACCCTGGAGGCCAACCCGGAGGACGTGACGGCTGAGGCCGCCGAGCGCTGGGTGGCAGCCGGGGTGAACCGGGTGTCGCTCGGGGTTCAGTCCTTCGACCCGTCCGTGCTCGACTGGATGCATCGCGGGCACGGCCCCGAGGGCGCGCGGGCAGCGGTCGCGACGCTCAAGGCTGTAGGGATCCGCGAGCTGTCTGTTGACCTCATCTTCGCCGTCCCCGAGCATCTCAATAGAAGCTGGACAGGCGATCTTGAGGCGGCGGTGTCCCTGGACGTGGACCATGTTTCGGTGTACGGACTGACCGTGGAATCGCACACCCCGTTGGGGCGCTGGACGGCGCGCGGAGAGGTCGCGGAGGCGCCTGAGGAGCGCTACGAACGGGAGTTCTTGGAGGCCCACGAGCGCCTGACGGCGGCGGGGTTCGAGCACTACGAGGTCTCCAACTATGCCAAGCCGGGCCGGCGCGCCCGACACAACTCGGCGTACTGGACCGGCGTCCCGTACCTCGGATTGGGGCCGTCCGCCCACGGGTTCGACGGGCGCGAGCGGCGCTGGAATACGACCGCCTACGCGGCCTGGCAGCGGCAGGCGATGGCGGGCGAGGACCCGGTGGAGGGGCGGGAGGTCGTCGCCGAGCAATCGTCGGCCGCCGAGCGCTGGTATCTCGGGCTGCGCACGAGGGACGGCCTGGAGCTGCGGCCGGACGAGGTTGCGAAGGTGGCGCCATGGGTTGCCGCCGGCTGGGCGACGCTCGTCGGGAGCCGCGTGCGGCTGACGCCAACAGGGTGGTTGCGGCTGGACGCGCTCGTGGCGCAGGCGATCTGAGCGGCTCGCGACCGGCCGATCGGTTGGCCCCGCTCGGTTGGCCCCGCACGTTCGGCATCGCACGGTTGGCATCGCGCGGTTGGCATCGCGCGGTTGGCATCGCGCGGTCGGTGCGGGCACGCCGGGTGAGGCGACTACCTCGGCCGGCGCAAGACGACGGTCGCGTACGCGGTCAGCTGCGGAATCGGGTGCCGTAGCAGCCAGCGCTCTTTCGCGAGTTCGGCGCGATGGAGCGGCGCGAGTCGGTGTTCGTAGTAGCGGTGCCCGAAGAAGCCGCGGTACTCCAGGACCTCGAAGCCGAGCCGCTCGAAACGCCGGATTTGCCGCACCGTTGGGCCGCGCGACCAACTGTAGTACGCGCGGAACTTGTCGTGTTGATGGCGGTCGCGCGGGGCGAACAGATTGAGTAGCGCACTCGATACCGCCTCGGGCATCAGGCGGTTCGCGAGAAAGGGCAGGGCGTAGAGCGTCGAAAAGGCGTGGGCCGTCACGCCGCCGGGCGTGAGGGCACGGTAGATGTTGCGGAAGTAGGTCTCGCCATCGCGCACGTGCTCGTTGACCATGCGGCTGCAGATGAAGTCGTACTGCCGCGCGAGAACGAGAGCGGGGTCCGTGAAGTCAGCGCAGAGGGTCTCGTAGCCCGGCGGCGCCTTGGCGAGTTCGTCGGCGGACACATCGTTCGTGGTGTACTGCGCGATGCCGAGGTCGGCGAGCCGGTCCAGCGGCAACGTCGGATTCGCGCCCGCGCCGATCTCGAGGACATGGCGTGCGGCATGGCGCCGCACGAGTGCGGCAATCCAGTCGGGGGCACCCGACCACCCGGGAAACTGCTCCCATGCGGAGTACGTGATTGTCGGCACGCGCTGAAGCTAGCTGCCGCGCGCGCGCGTGCTATCGCTCGCACGAGCACCGCCCGCGCGGCGCGCACCTTCGGGCGCCAAATAACTGGTAAAAACAATGTAAGAAGGATACTAGTGCCCTGACGAGTTCCGTATCTCGGACTTGCGCCGCAAGTCGTTCATATTGCATAAGTTAAGCCTATGGGCGAGCTCAATACGCGCGAGCGGCAAGTACTCGAGGCCGTCATTCAGTCGTACGTCGAGACCGCCGAACCGGCCGGCTCCCGCACGATCAGCCGCCGCTTCGGACTCGGCGTGTCGCCCGCGACCATCCGCAACACCATGGCGGACCTGGAGGAGAAAGGCTTCCTCTACCACCCCCACACCTCCGCCGGCCGCATCCCCACCGACAAGGCATACCGCTTCTATGTAGACGGCCTGATGCACCAGGGCCAGCCGCTGCCCGCGCAGAGTCTGGCCGTCCCGGAGCGCGATCGCCTCGCGGAGCAGATCGGCGAACGCGGCTCGGCCATCGAGACGATTCTCCGCCGCGCGGCACAGTCGCTGGGCGTGCTCACGCAGGAGTTGGGCGTCGCCCTGGGGCCGCGCCTCGACCAGACCGTGCTCGCCAAGCTCGAGCTCGTGCGCATGAGCAGCGACCGCTTGATCCTCGTGCTCACGCTGCGGGGTGGGGCGGTGCGGACGATCTTCATCGAGATTGCCGGCGAGATCGCCGACAACGCCATCGCCGAGGTGCAGCAGGTGCTCAACGAGCGGCTCGGGGGACTCTCGCTCGCGGAGATCCGCACTTCTCTCGGTGAGCGGTTGCGTGATGCCGCGCCGACGGGAGGGGCGACGGAGTTGCTCAACATCTTCGTGCAGGAAGGGGAGCAGCTCTTTGACGTCGCGGTGCCCGCCGACGAGGACGCCGTCGTGCTCGGTCAGGCGTCAGTGCTCGCCGAGAAGCCGGAGTTCGCGTCGGGCAATCGGCTGAAGCAGCTGATCGCGCTCACGGAGACGCGGAGCGCACTCGCGGGCGTGCTGCGGCAGCGTACGGCGCAGCCAGGCGTGTCGATTTCCATTGGCGATGAGCATGGGACGTCGCTGCTCGGCGGGCTGACGCTGGTGACGGCCGAGTATCGGGCGGGGTCGCTGACTGGGGTGATTGGGGTGATTGGGCCGACGCGGATGCCGTATGAGAAAGTGATTTCGCTTGTTTCGCATACGTCGTCCTTGGTGACGGATTTGCTCGGTTGAGAGTGGGAGAGGGGAGACGGCGGTACGGGCGGGGATGGGGAGAGGGGAATGGGGGAGACGGGGGGGAGACGTGGGACGTCTCTCCCCCGTGTTTCCTATCCCGGCCCTTTCTCGCTATCCGTCAGCGATTTTGCGTCGGAATGGAGCTGCGTGCCTTCCGCGCTGGGACGTGATGAGTCGGAGTGTCATTCCTCTGATGCGGCTTAGGAGCTCGTGGCGGGCTTCGAGGACGGGGAGAGGGAGGATGTCTGACGCGGCTTGGTACCACGTGATGCACTCCCGCGCGGAGCCGAGTGCGTAGTCGAGCAATCGCACCCGGTCGGCCGTGCCGGAGCGGCTATACCCCTCCGCAATGTTGGCGCTCACCGAGCCCGCCGCCCGCACGAGCTGATCGGCGATTGCGTATCGCCTATTCCGTCGCAGCTCCTTCGCGTCCGCCACCGCCCCGTGCAACAGGAAGAGCGCCGCACGATACACGTGCAGCTTCCAGAGCAAGTCTCGGGTTATCGCCCCCGGCTGCCCCCTCTCCCATTCCTCCTGCGTCTGCACGAAAGGCAGTCCGCCCCGGTCCGATGTTTGCATGGACCGAAACTAGGCCACGTGATACGTCTGCCCCCCATCTTCCCCATTCCCGTATCACCATCTCCGCCCGTACCGCCCTCTCCCGTCTCCCCGCTAGATTGCAGGCAGCTATGTCCGATTACTACAAGACTTTAGGCGTCGCCAAGCAAGCCAGCGACGACGACATCAAGCAGGCCTACCGCAAGCTCGCCATGAAGTACCACCCCGACAGAAACGGGGGCTCCAAGGCAGCCGAGGAGCAGTTCAAGGCGATCACCGAAGCCTACGACGTCCTGCGCGACCCGCAGAAGCGCGCCGCCTACGATCGCTACGGCGAGGCCGGCTTGAAGGGCGGGATGGGCGGCGCGGCGGGCTTCCACCACGTCGACCTCTCCGAAGCGCTGAACATCTTCATGCGCGACTTCGGCCTCGGCGACATCTTCGGCGGCGGCGGTGGGGGCGGCCGGCAGCAGAGCGGCCCGCGCTCCGGCGCGGACGTAAAGGTGGATCTCCAGCTCACCATGCTCGAGGTCGCGACGGGCGTGACGAAGACGCTCAAGCTGAAGTTGCTCGACCCCTGCGAGCGCTGCACCGGCACGGGTGCGGAGGAAGGCACGAAGCCCACGCGCTGCACGACCTGCAACGGCCAGGGCGAGGTGCGCCGCGCGCAGCAGAGCTTCTTCGGGCAGTTCGTGTCGGTGGCGCCATGCCCGACCTGCCGCGGCGAAGGCGTGATGATCGCGTCGCCCTGCAAGAGCTGCCGCGGCGAAGGCCGCCAGCGCGGCGAGCACACGATCGAGCTCAAGGTGCCGGCCGGTGTGGCCTCGGGCCAGTACATGCACCTGCGCGGCGTGGGCAACGCAGGCGTGCGCAGCGGACCGCGCGGCGACGTGATCGTGGTGTTCGAGGTGCTCGAGGACGATCGTTTCGAGCGCGACGGCGAGGATCTCTACTGCGAAGTGTTGGTGACCTACCCGCAGGCCGTGCTCGGCGCCGACCTCGAGGTGCCAGGCGTGACGGGACCGCTTACGCTGCGAATCCCCGAGGGCACGCAGAGCGGGGAAGTGTTCGTGCTGCGCGGGCGCGGCTTGCCTCGCGTGAACGCGTCAGGCGCGGGTGACCTGCACGTGCGGGTGCAGGTATGGACGCCGCAGAAGCTGTCGAAGGAAGAGGCGAAGTTGATCGAGAAGTTGCATGAGGTGCAGGCGAAGCCGCCGGAGAAGCGGGAGAAGGGGTTCTGGGCGAAGATGAAGGAAGCGCTGGGGTGAGCTGAGGCTCTCCCAACTGCAGTTACGAGTAGTGAGTTGTGAGTTGAAAGTGTGGGCACACGGGACAAGGCAGATGCTTGAGAGAGGATCGCGAAGCCATTCGCCCCCCTCCCGTCTGCCCCCCGTCTCCCACATTCCCGTCTCTCCATCTCCGCCCCTACCGCCGTCTCCCTCCCCGTGCCCCCCGTGCCCCCTCTCTGGACCCGCTGCTCCATCACCCCCTCTCACGTCTCCAAACGTGAGCCCGTCGCCGCCGCCATGTTCGCCGCCGGCGCGGAAGGCCTGCACGAATCCGGAGACGCACTCGTCACCCATCTCCCCGAATCCGCCGACGCGCAAAGCTTCGTCAACGCCGTCCGCCGCGCAGACCCCGCACTCGACGCCACCCTCGAACCCCTCGACAACACCGACTGGTCCGAGAAGTGGAAGGAACGCATCACCGCGCATGCACTCGGCGCCCTGACCGTGTGCCCGCCATGGCTCGCCGAGGGCCGTGATCCCGCGACGACCATCGTGATCGAACCCGCGATGGCCTTCGGCACCGGCGAACACCCGACCACGCGCGGCGTCGTGCGGCTGATGCAGGGCGCGATCCGCGCCGGCGACAGCGTGGCCGACTTGGGCTCGGGTTCGGCGGTCCTCGCCATCGCGGCGGCAAAGCTCGGCGCCGCGCGTGTCTATGCCATCGAGATCGATCCCGATGCCACCGGCAACGCCGAAGAGAACATCGCGCGCAACGGCGTGGGCGATCGCGTCGCCGCGCTCGAAGGCGACGCCGCGGTGTTCCTGCCGCTCGTCGCACCGGTGCGCGTCATCCTTGCAAACATCATCTCGTCGGTGCTGGTTGATCTGCTGCCGCTGATGGCGATGACGCTCGCCGACGATGGCGTCATCATCCTGAGCGGCATCCTGCGGGACGAGCGCGAGCGGATGCTCGAGGCCTTGGTGGCAGGCGGTTGGCGCATCGACGCTGAGGACGCCGAAGACCAGTGGTGGAGCGTGAGGGCGGTTCGCGCGTGACCTCGCGCGCCGCGCGATTCGCGTCGAGATTCCCTTGGTGAGTCTCGCCGCCTTCTTCCTCGACGAACCCTTCCACGCGCCCTCGAGCGTCACGCTCGGCGAGGACGCGGCGCACCACATGCGCGTGCGGCGACTCGAGGTCGGCATGCGCGTACGCTTGCTCGACGGGCAGGGCACGCGCGGTGAGGGCGTGCTCACGTCCCTAGCCAAGCGGCACGCGACCGTCGCCGTGGAGCAGGCGGAGCTCGTCGAGCCGCCGACGCCGATTCACTTGCTGCTGCCCGTCGCTGATAAGGACCGGATGCTTTGGCTCGCCGAGAAGGCGACGGAACTCGGCGTCGCGAGTTGGCGGCCTGTGCTGTTCAAACGCTCGAAGCACGTGAACCCGCGCGGGGAGGGGCCGGTGTTCCACCAGAAGACGCGCGCGCGCATGGCGAATGCGCTCGAGCAGTGTGGAGGCGCGTGGCTGCCGGCGATCTATCCGGAAGCGACGGTCGAGCATGCGATCAGCGCGCGGCCAGAGGGCGTCGGAGTCCTACTCGATGCGGGCGCGCCGCCGATGCTCTCGCTCGTGAAGGCGGCGACGCCGGCGCTCACGATTGTCGTCGGACCGGAAGGCGGCTTCGACGCAGGGGAGCGCGAGGCCTTTGAGCAGGCGGGGTTCCTCGTCGCGTCGCTCGGCGGCAACATCCTGCGCTTCGAGACGGCCGCGGTGAGCGGCGTGGCCGTCGGGCGCGCATACCTGGAGGCACATCGATGAGCGCGAGCTGCTTGTTCTGCCGGATTATCGCCGGTGAGATTCCCGCGAAGATCATCGCCGAATCGCCGCAGGCGCTGGCGTTCCACGACATCGCGCCGCAGGCCCCGTTGCATGTGCTGGTGATTCCGCGAGCGCACTACGCGTCGCTCGCCGAGACGCCGGATGGGAGCGTGATGGCGGAGGTCAGCGAGCTGGCGAAGCGCGTGGCGCGGGAGTTCGGCGTGGAGCAATCGGGGTATCGCGTCGTCGTGAACACGGGCGACGACGGCGGCCAGACGGTGCATCACCTGCATCTGCATGTGCTGGCGGGTCGCCAGATGAAGTGGCCGCCCGGGTGAGAGTCGCGCTCGTCCATGAGTGGTTGCTGACGCACGGCGGCTCGGAGGAGATCACCGGGCAGCTGTGCGCGGTGTTCCCCGAGGCGGATCTGTTCACGCTGGTCGCCGATCCGGTGCCGTCGCTGCGGGCGCTGATCGGCGAGCGACGCATCGTGACCTCCGCGCTGCAGCGGATTCCCGGCGCGACGCGCGCGCATCGCAGGTTGCTGCCGTTGATGCCTTGGGCGATCGAGCGCCTCGACTTCACGGGCTACGATCTCGTGATCAGCGTGAGCCACGCGGTGGCGAAGGGCGTGCGGGTGCCGGCGGGCGTACCGCATCTCAACATCTGCTGTTCGCCCGTGCGCTACGCCTGGGACCTGCAGGAGCAGTACCTGGAGGAGTCGGGACTCTCGCGCGGGGTGAAGGGCGTGGCGGCGCGGGCGTTGCTCAAGTACATCCGCGACTGGGACCGGCGCACGGCGACGCGGCCGACGCAGATCTTGGCGATCTCGGAGTTCATTCGCGCGCGCATCCAGCGGGTGTGGGGGCGGGACAGCGGGGTGCTGTATCCGCCGGTGGAGACGGAGTTCTTTGCTGCGAGGAGCGAGGAGCGAGGAGCGAAGAGCGAGGGGATGAGAGGAAGGGGTGAGGGAACAGAGGCTGAGGGGGAGGCGGGCACTCGGCTGTATGTGACGGCGAGTCGCTTCGTGCCGTACAAGCGGATTCCGCTCATCGTGGAGGCGTTTCGGCTTCTGCCTGATCGCGAGCTTGTGGTGATCGGCGACGGGCCCGAGTGGGAGAAGGCGAAGGCCGTGGCGGGGCCGAATGTGCGGCTGCTCGGGCATCTGCCGCGGGCCGAACTGCGGGATTGGTTGCAGCGGGCGGACGGATTCGTGTTCGCTGCCGAAGAGGATTTCGGCATTGCGCCGGTGGAGGCGCTGGCGGCGGGCACGCCGGTTGTGGCGTACGGGAAGGGCGGGGCGCTGGAGACGGTCGGGCCGGGATGTGGGGTGTTCTTCGGCGAGCAGACGGCGACGGCGATTGCGGAGGGCGTGCGGGCGCTCGAGGCGGAGATCGCGGCGGGGAGTGTAACGGCGGCGCGGTGTGAGGAGTGGGCGGAGAAGTTTTCGGTGGAGCGGTTTCGGGAGGGCGTGCGTGCGGCGGTGCGAGCGACGGCGGGGGCAGGGGAGACGGCGGTACGGGCGGAGATGGAGAGAGGGCAATGAGGCAGACGGGGGGAAGACGGGGGCGGGTACGTGAGACGTCTGCCCCCCCATCTCTCCCATTCCCGTCTCCCTCCCCCCGCCCGTACCTCCCTCTCCCCTCTCCCAGCTTGCCTAAGCCCTTGCCATTCGGTAGCTTAAAAGGCTAACCCAATCAGGCGCCGGAAGCGCCACCAAGGGGGGAATCAGTTTTGTCGGAAATCGTCATCCACGAAGACGAGAACTTCGAACGCGCGCTCAAGCGCTTCAAGAAGAAGTGCGAAAAGGCCGGGATCCTCGCGGACCTGCGCAAGCATCGTCACTATGAGAAGCCGAGCGAGAAGCGCAAGCGGAAGCTCAACGCCGCGCAGCGGAAGACTCGTCGCCCCCGCGCGAACTGATGTCAGCATTGGCGGCGCGGCTGCAGGGCGAGCTGAACGTCGCCCGCAAGGCGCAGGACAAGGAACGCGTCCTGCTGCTGGGCACCGTGCTGGCTGACATCCGCAATCACGAGATCGCGATCAAGCGCCTCCCCACCGACGACGACGTCGTCGAGGTGATTCGCAAGGCGATCAAGCGGCGGCGGGAATCAGTGGAGATGTTCGAAAAGGGCGGTCGCGCCGAACAGGCGGCGACCGAGCGGCGGGAGGCGGAGGCCCTCGAGGCCTACCTCCCCGCCGCGCCCACGGACGATGAAGTGCGCGCGGCAGTCCGCGCGGCCATCGTCGGCGGTGCCAAGCAAATGGGCGCCGTGATGGGCAAAGTGATGCCCGCCTTCAAGGGCCGGCTCGACGGCAACGTCCTCAACCGCATCGTTCGCGAGGAGCTCGGGACGTCCCCGTGACGGTCCAGGCCCACGCACTCGACGTCCTCGAATTCGCGCGACTGCTCGATCACGTCGCGGGGCACGCGTCCACCAGTCCGGGCGCAGCGCGCATTAGCGGGCTGCGCCCGGTGCGCGTGGGGGGCACGCATCTCGACCGCGCCGAGGCGCTGGGCGCGCTGCACGCCGAACACGCGCGCGTGGCCGCGATGCGCGCGCTGATCGTCGGCGAGAATCCCTTCCGGCCGGAGGCGATCCCCGAACTGGGCAATGCCTTCCAGCGCCTGCGCGTGGATGGGGCGGCGTGGAATGGCGTCGAACTCCGTGGGGCGTGGACGCTGCTGCGCTCGTCGCGCCTCACGCAACAGTCGCTGCGCGACGAAGCGCGACACCCGGCGGCACGCGCACCACTCGCGGCGCTGGCCGATCGCTTGATTGCCATGCCGGCGCTCGAGGCACAGCTCGACCGCGTGCTCACCGAAGACGGCGAGCTCAAGGACGACGCCTCGCCGACGCTGCGGCGCATCCGCCGCGACTTGCGCGCCTCCGAAGGCGAGATCGTGCGCCTGCTCGAACGCCTGATGGCGAAGCTCGAGCCGCATCATCGCGTGGACGACGCGTCGGTCACGCTGCGCAACGGACGCTGGGTGATCCCGGTGCGCCGCGAAGGGCGCGTGGTGGTGGGCGGCATCGTGCACGACAGCTCGCAGTCGGGGCAAACGGTGTTCGTCGAGCCGCCGGCGGCGGTCGAGGCGGGGAATCGCATCCGCGAGCTCGAAGCGGAAGAACGCCAGGAATGCGAGCGCATCTTCCAGGAACTCACCGCGCTGCTGCGCCCCGAGCGCGAGGCGCTGGCCGATGCCTGGGATGCGCTGGTCGCGATCGATGCGCTCTATGGCCGCGCTCGCTACGCGCTGGCTGCCAAGTGCAGCGACGCCGAGCTCGCACCCGCGCGCGAGGGCTGGCGCATTCGCGACGGTCGGCACCCGCTGCTGCTGGCGCAGGGCATCAGTGTGGTGCCCTTCGAGCTGGCGATGGACCCAAGCGAGCGCACGCTGCTCGTCTCCGGTCCCAACACGGGCGGCAAGACGGTACTGCTCAAGGCGCTCGCGCTGATCGCCCTGATGATGCAGTGCGGGATTCCTGCGCCCGTGGGCGCGGAGAGCGTGATCCCAGTCTTCGACGACGTGTTCGCCGACATCGGCGACGAGCAATCGCTCGAAGCCTCGCTCTCGACGTTCAGCGCGCACCTGAAGCACCTGAAGGAGATCGTCGATCACGCGTCGGCCGATGCGCTGGTGCTCATCGACGAACTGGGGTCGGGGACCGATCCCCTCGAGGGAGCCGCACTCGGTGGCGCGATCCTCGAAGCGCTCACGCGCCGCGGCACGACGACGATCGCCACCACGCACCTGGGGCAGCTCAAGGAGCTGGCCAGCGAAGTGCCGGGCGTGGTGAATGCCTCGCTGCAGTTCGACGCCGAGCGCTTGGCCCCCACGTACCGCCTCATCAAGGGCATCCCGGGCCGCTCCTACGGCCTCGCCATCGCGCGGCGCCTCGCCATGAGCGACGAGGTGCTCGCGCGGGCCGAGGAGCGCGTGCCGCGCATGGAGCGCGATCTCACCGCGCTGCTCGCCGACGTCGAGGCGCGGGCCGAGGCGCTGTCGCGGCGTGAGCGCGAGGTCGCCGAGCAGCAGGCGGACCTGCAGCAGCGCGCGGGGCGCATCGCTGAGCGCGAGGCGACGGTAAAGCAGAAGGAGCGCGAGCTGGAGCGCGAGTCGCGCAAGGATGCGCGGCGCTACCTACTCGAAGCGCGCCAAGAAGTGGAGCGCACGATCCGCGAGCTCAAGGCGGCGGGCGCGGCGAGCATCGACGAGACGGCGCTGCAGGCTCGGCGGGCGATGGAGCAGCGCGCCGACCGCGAACGCGAGGCCCTCGATGCGCTCGACGCCGCGGAACGCGCCGCGCAGGACGCACTGCTCAAGGCGCGCGAGGCCGCAGAGGCGGCGGCGGGCATCGCGGGCGAGAAGCCGCGCGACAAGCGCGGCGTGATCATCGAACCCGGCGACGCGGTCGAGGTCGCCACGCTGGGCGGCAAGACGGGCAAGTTGATCGAGCGCCGCGGCGATGATGCCGTGGTCGTGGTGGGCGCGCTCAAGCTCACCGTGCCGTTCAGCGCCCTGCGGCGCGTGTCGCAGCGGCACCTGAAGGATGCCGCCGTGCCGATCGCCATCATCGACGTGCCCGAGGTGATGGCGAAGCCCGAAGTGGACCTGCGCGGCATGCGCGTGCACGAGGTGGACGATGCCATCGTGCAGGCCATCGACGCCGCGCACCGCGCGGACCTGCACGCGCTGCGCATCATCCACGGCAAGGGCACGGGGGCGCTACGCGAGCGCGTGAACCAACTGCTCAAGGGCGACAAGCGCGTGAAAGCCTACCGACTCGGCGCCTGGAACGAAGGCGGCGCCGGCGTCACTGTCGCGGAGCTCGCGTGATCCCCGACGAGGTAGTGGAGCAGGTGAGCGCGGCGGCGGACATCGTCGCCATCATCGGCGAGCACGTGAAGCTCAAGAAGACGGGCAGCGTGTGGCGCGGGCCCTGCCCGTTCCACCAGGGCACGAACGCGAACTTCTCGGTGATGCCGCGCGGCGGCTACACCTGCTTCGTCTGCGGCGAGAAGGGCAGCGTGTTCACCTTCGTGCAGAAGCGGCTGGGCATGAGCTTCGTCGAGGCGGTGAAGTACGTCGGTGCGAAGAGCGGCATCGAGGTGCAGGAGGTGCAGCGCAAGCGCGAAGGGCCCGATCCGCGCGAGCCGCTGTGGGAGCTGCACGGCACGGTGGCCGAGTACTTCCAGCGACAGCTCTGGGACACGCCGGCGGGCGCCGAGGCGCGGGCGTATCTCGCCTCGCGCGAGGTGAGCCGCGCGACGGCCGAGCGCTTCGGCTTAGGCTACGCGCCGCGCGACCTCAACGCGCTGCGCGAGCATCTGCGCGGACTCGGCGTGCCGGAAGAGCGCGCGATCGCTGCCGGCATCCTCGTGCATCGCGAGGAAGGCGACGAGATCCGTCCGCGCTTCCGCGACCGACTGATGTTCCCGATCCTCGAGCAGGGCGGCAAGGTCGTGGCCTTCGGGGGCCGCCTGCTCGGGCCCGGCGAGCCGAAGTATCTCAACTCCGCTGAGAGCGAGATCTTCAGCAAGGGCAAAGTGCTCTACAACCTCGGTGCCGCACGCAATGCGATCCGGCGCGAGGATCGCGTGGTGATCGTCGAGGGCTACTTCGACGCGCTGCGCCTTGTGGATGCCGGTGTGGAGCATGTGGTGGCCCCGATGGGCACGGCGCTGGGCGAAGGCCAAGCCGAGTTGCTCTCACGCTTCACGAAGCATGCCGTGCTGCTCTACGACTCGGACGGTCCGGGTCAGAAGGCGACGTTCCGGGCGTCGGACGTGCTGCTGGCGAAGGGCTTCGAGGTGCGCGTGGTGACGCTGCCCGAGGGCGAGGACCCGGACACCTTCGTGCGTGCCAAGGGCATCGCGGGCATCGCGCCGCTGATCGAGCAGGCCATGGACGTGTTCGATCGCAAGGTGCAACTGCTACAGCGGGCCGGCTGGTTCAACGACCTGCAGCACAAGCGGCGTGCGTTGGACCGCCTGCTGCCGACGATCCGGGCGGCAAGCGATCCGATTACGCGAGATCTCTACTTGGCGCGCGCCGCCGAGGCGGCAGGGATTGCGCGCGAGGTGTTGCTGCAGGAGCTGCACGCCGTGCGGCGCGGCACGCGCACGACTGGCCGTCCGGCGGAGGCGGCGCGCGCGAGTGTTGCGGGCCAGTATCCGCGAGGCGCGGGCAGTGGCGGCGAGTTCCGCGACCGTGACGCCGATGCGCCCCCGCCGGGCGACGAGGCTGCGCCGGCGGTTTTCCGCGGCCCGTATCGCTCGCCGGTGGAGCAGGGGAACGCCGAGCAGACGCTGCTGCGCGTATTGCTCACGCAACCGATCTGGCAGGACCTCATCGCCGAGGAGTTGGGTAAGCTCGAGATGGAGGAGCTCCCCGAAGGCGCGGGCGATGACGCATTCGCCGAGGACCAAGGCAGCGTGCTGCGCGATCCGGTGTACGCGGCGTTGTATGCCGCCGCGATGCACCACGGCGCCGACGCGGATCCGGAGCAGTTCACGAGTGGGCTCGACGCCCGCGAGATCTATGTGTACGAAACGCTGCGCGGCGAGGCGGACGCGGTGGTGGACGCCAAGCGCAGCATTGCCGATGCGATGCGACAACTCCGCGGGCGTTCTGTGGATGCACGCGTCGCGGAGCTGAAGTCGATACTTCCGTTGGCGGATGAAGCCGAGAAGGACGTAATCATCGCCAAGATCAACAAGCTGACCGAAGAGAAGCGAGCACTCGGTGTACCACGCTGGGGGGCGGTGAGAAGGTGAAAGGATGCTCTTGTGCGCCCCTCAGGCCCTCACCGACACGCACGTCTCCCATCTCCCCCCCCATCTCCCCCATTCCCGTCTCTCCATCTCCGCCCGTACTTTCGTCTCCCGTCTCCCAGCCCTTCGAATAATGTCTGATATCACTTCGCTCCTCGCCCTCCAGTCCGACGACCTCATCATCCACGAGATCGAGACCAAGCTCGACGCGCTCGCCCCTCGCATCGCCGAGCTCGACGCGCGCCGCAAGCGTCTCGCCGACTCCGTCGAGCGGCAGCAGGGGCTGGTCTCGGCCGAGGAGAAGAAGCAGGCCTTCCTGCGCGACAAGATCGCCGAGCATCGGCAGCTGATCGAGCGCAACCAAGCGCAGTTCGACGCGGTCACCAACATCCGGCAGGCGACGGCCGCGGCGGCGCAGATGGAGCAGGCGAAGAAGATCGTCGCCGGCGAGGAAAGCGACCTGCTGGCGCTGAACCGCCGGCTTGAGGAAATGCGTGGCGCGCTGAAGGCGGCCAAGGACGACCTCACCGCGCTCGAGGCGGAGCAGGCGACGGCGCGCGGCGAGGTCGCCGAGCAGCGGGCGGCGCTCGAGGGCGAGCTGGCGACGGCGGCGGCGAAGCGTGCCGAGACGGCGAAGGCCGTGCCGACGGCGCTGCGCACCCGCTACGATCGCCTGCGCAACAAGAAGCGCGTGCATGTGGTGGTCGCGCTGAGCGGCACGGCCTGCGGGGCCTGCGATACGTCGATTCCCATGCAGCGGCGTCACGCGATGCTGTCGTCGGGGGCGATCGAGCCCTGCGAAGTGTGCGGCGTGATGATGTACTACCAGGCCTGAGGGCCGGGTGAGTCGGGCGCGGCCAGCGGCGCGCTGGCGGGACGTGCCGCGCGCGGATGAGGCAGCCGTGGCGGCGCTCTACGCCGAGCTCCGCGCGGGCAACGAGCAGAAGCGCATCGCACAGGAACGGCTGGGGCGCGCGGCCCCGCCGCCGATTCCCGAGGCGGTGGCGCGGTTGCTGGTGCTGCGCGGCGTGCGGCGGATCGACGATGCGCGGCTGTTGCTGGCGCCCTCGCTCGCGCAGCTGACGCCGCCGGAGGCACTGACCGACCTCGCGCGCGCCGCCGAACGGCTCGTGACGGCGCTACGGCGGGGGGAGCGCATCCTCGTGCACGGCGACTACGACGTGGACGGCATCTGCTCGACCGCGCTGCTGACGAAGATGCTGCGCGCGATGGGCGGAGAGGTGGAGCCGTTCATTCCCGATCGCAAGACGGACGGCTACGACTTGGGAGCCGCGGGCGTGCGGCGGGCGGTCGAGGTGCGGGCGAAGCTGGTGCTCACCTGCGACTGCGGCACGACGGCGCTGGGGCCGGCGCGTGAGCTCGCGGCGCAGGGCATCGATCTGATCGTGACGGACCATCATCGCCCGATGCCTGAGTTGCCGACGGCGTTTGCGGTGGTGAATCCGCAGCGGGAGTCCGAGTTGGAGCTGCGCGGGGATCGGGCGTTGGCGGCGGTGGGTGTGGCGTGGAAGCTGATGGCCGCGGTGCTGGCGCTGCGTGGCGCCGATGTGTCGGAGGCCGAGCGCGCCTCGCTCGGCGAGTTGCTGGAGGCGCAGTTGGAACTCGTGGCCCTGGCGACGGTGGCGGACGTCGCGGCGCTGGTGGGGGACAATCGGATCTTCGTGGCCGAAGGCTTGAAGCGCATGGGGCGCACACCGGCGGCTGGTGCGCGCGACCTGCGGAATCGTGGCTTGCGCGCCCTCATTCGCTCGGCGGGGCTCGACGACAAGCGACTCACGGCGGGGCGACTCGGCTTCGTGGTCGCGCCGCGGTTGAACGCGGTGGGGCGCATCCGGCACGCGAGCATCGGCGTGGACCTGCTGCTGGCCGAGGATGACGGCAGGGCGATGGACCTCGCGGCGCAGTGCAATCGCGCGAACGACGAGCGGCAGGCGCTGGACCGCGGCATCCTCGAGCAAGCGCAGCGGAAGCTGGAGGATCTCGACGTCGCCGCCGCGCGAGGCATCGTGCTGCACGGTGAGGGCTGGGAGCCCGGCGTCATCGGCATCGTGGCATCGCGCATCGTGGAGATCACGCACCGCCCGACGTTCATGATCGCCGTCAACGCCGACGGCGGCGTGCGCGTGGGGAAGGGCTCGGGCCGGTCGGTGCCGGGCTTTGACCTGCATGCGGCGCTCACGGCCTGCGGCGACCTGCTGGAGAAGTACGGCGGCCACCGCGCGGCCGCAGGTCTGACGATCGCCGCGGACCGCATCGAGGAGTTCGCCGCGCGCTTCGACCAAGCGGCGGCTGCCGCGCTCACGGAGGACCAGCTACATCCGGAGCTGCGTCCGGACTTGGAGATGCGGATTGACGACGCCGACGTGACGCTGCTCGAGGCCCTGCGATTCCTCGAACCCTTCGGCATGGGCAATCCCGGCCCCGTGCTGCTCTCGCGCGGCGTGCAGCTCAAGGGCGGGGCACGCAGCGTCGGCAGCGACGGCCTGAAGCTCGAGCTAAAGAGCGACGGCGGCCCGCGCGAGGCGATCGGCTGGGGCATGGCCCACCGCGCCGCCGCCCTCGGCCGCGACGCGCGCGTCGACATGGTGTATCGCCTCGAGATGAACGAGTTCCGCAACGCCCGCACGCTGCAGGCCAACATCCTCGACCTGCGTCCGAGCGATGGCTGAACTCCGCATCATCGCCGGCCGATGGCGGGGCCGCCGCATCCAGGTGCCGGAGAGCGGCGTGCGCCCCACCGCCGACCGCGTGCGCGAGGCCTGGATGAGCATCCTCCAGCCCCACATCCCCGACGCGCTGGTGCTGGATCTCTGCGCCGGCAGCGGCGCCCTCGGCCTCGAGTGTCTCAGCCGCGGCGCGACGCACTGTGACTTCGTCGAGCAGGACCCAAAGGTGGCCAAGGTGCTCAAGGCGAACATCGCAACCCTGAAGGCCGAAGCCGTCAGCACCGTCCACCTCGCCGACGCTGTGCAGTTCACCTCCCAACTCCCAACTTCCAACTCCCAACGGGCAGTTGAAAGGCCGTACACCCTCTCCCTCGCCGACCCCCCGTACGCGACGGACACCGCACTCCGCCTCGCCTCCATCTGGCTCGAACACCCGTTCTCCGACATCTTTTGCCTTGAACACTCCGCCGCAGTGTCGCTTCCGGACGCCACGGCGGGCGCGACAACGGACCGCCGCCGCTACGGCGACACCGCGATCACCATCTACCGCCTCTCCGCCTGATGCCGAAGACCGCGCTGTACGCCGGCAGCTTTGACCCCATCACGAACGGCCACAGCGACCTCATCAAGCGGTCGCTGCAATTCGTGGACCGTCTCGTCGTCGGCGTGGCCGTCAACGTCGCCAAGCAGCCGCTGTTCACCGACGACGAGCGCGTGGCGCTGATCGCGGCCGCCGTGGACCACGACCCCCGCGTGACGGTGAAGGCCTTCAAGGGCCTCGTCGTCGATTTCGCCAAGGCGAACAACGCGACGGTGATCCTCCGCGGCCTGCGCTTCGTCGCCGACTTCGAGTACGAGTACCAGATGGCGCTCATGAACCGGCATCTCGCGCCGCAGCTCGAGACCATGTTCATGGTGCCGAGCATCGAGGTCAGCTACATCAGCTCGTCGTTGGTGCGCGAGGTCGCGCGCTTCGGCGGCGACATCGACAAGCTCGTGCATCCCGCCGTCGCGGCGGCGTTGCGCACCAAGTTCTGACGCTAAGTTACAGACGCGTCCCCAGCCCCCTTACCCCAGCACGAGCCGGACATGCCCCTGCACGTATCCCGCCAAGGTGAAGTGGTCATCGTCGAGATCGAGGGCCAGCTGATCGTGAGCAACCGCCAGGAGCTCAAGCAGCGGGTGCTCGACGAGGCCGAGACGGGCGCGCGGAAGATCCTCGTCGACTTCCACCGCACCGGCTACATCGATTCCGCCGGCCTCGGCGTGCTGGTCTCGCTGGCCAAGCGCCTGCGCGAACTCGGCGGCGACATCCGCCTCGCCAACCTCAACGACGACCTGCAGACGCTGTTCGAGCTCACGAAGCTCGACACGCTGTTCCAGATCTCCGATAGCCGGGAACGCGCGCTCGAGACGTTCTGAATGGCCGGGTCGCTGACGCTGGACCTGCGGATCCCGAGCGAGCTGCAGCAGATCGAGGGCGTCGTGGAGGAGGTGCTGCGCAGCTGCGCGACGCGCGCGGTCGACGTGCGCGCGCTGGGCAACAAGTTCAAGGTGGCGCTCACCGAGGCGCTGTCGAACGCCATCATCTGCGGCAACGGCGAGGACGCGCGCAAGGAAGTGCGCGTCCGCGTCGAGGTGCGCGATGATGTGGTGATCGTCGAGGTCGAGGACGAAGGGC
This sequence comes from Pseudogemmatithrix spongiicola, assembly GCF_030623445.1. Taxonomy (NCBI): domain Bacteria; kingdom Pseudomonadati; phylum Gemmatimonadota; class Gemmatimonadia; order Gemmatimonadales; family Gemmatimonadaceae; genus Pseudogemmatithrix; species Pseudogemmatithrix spongiicola. The sequence goes on along the minus strand of NZ_CP130613.1, from coordinate 1,876,399 downwards.
AGGGCTTCGACCTCGAGGCCTGCACGGAGGATCCGACGACGCCGGAGAACCTCGAGCGCGACAGCGGACGCGGGTTGTTCCTGATGCGCGCGCTGGTGGAGCGCGTCGAGAACTTCCGCGTGGTGGGCGCGGCGCAGGGGAACGTCGTGCGCCTCACGGTGCGTCACCCCGGCCGCACGGGCCACGCCGCATGAGCGACATCGGCGTTGCCCTGCACGCGTTCTCCGAGGCCTATGGCTGCGGGGCGACGCTGTGGACGCAGGCGGCACCCGGTGCGACGGTCGAAGTCGCGGCGACCTCGGGCGGCGACGTCACGCCCCCCGAAGGCTTCGCCGACATCACCGGGCCGGAGCCCCGCCTGCGCGAGACGGCGCTCGGCGCGCAGCTCGTGGTGCGTGTGCCGGGGCGTACGCGCGCCTGGCTGGGCATCGGGCCGGTGCCCGATGACGACAGCGACGTGCGCCGCTGGCTGCGCGTGCTCGTGCCCGTGCTCGGCGAACTGCTGCAGGCGCGCTGGGAAGCCAGCCACGCCGCCGACGAGCTCATGGAACGCTACGAGGAGATCAATCTCCTCTACTCGATCAGCGAGATCCTCGGCCGCACGGTGACGCTCGATGATGCGGCGCGCACCATCCTGCTCGAGGTGTCCGATACGGTGGGCGCCGACTTCGGCGCGCTGCTCGTGCACGATGCGGCGGCGGGCCTGCTGCGGCCGGTGACGTCGCTGCGCAGCGTCACGGCGGGTCCCGCGGTGCCGATTCCGATTGACGACCCGATTGCCGTCTCGGCGCGCGTGTTCCGCACGCGGCATGCGCTGCTCGTGAACGCCGGGGTGCTGGAGTCGCCGCTGGAGGCGCCGTTCCGCTCGGGCGCGATGCTCTCCGTGCCGATCACGTGGACGACGCCTGAAGGCGGCATTCCGCTCGGCGTCGTGTGTCTGAGCGGGCGTCGCAGCGGCGACAACTTTACGGCCGGCGACGAGAAGCTGGTGTCGGCCGTGGGCTCGCAGATCGGGACGGCGATCCAGAACGCACGCCTCGTGCGCGCAAGTCTCGACCAGGAGCGGCTGCAGAGCGAGATGCGGCTCGCGCATGACCTGCAGATGAAGCTGCTGCCGTCGGGCGAGGTGGTCGCGCCGGAAGCGCTGTGCGCGGTGCGCGTCGAGCCCGCCGAGGGGGTGGGCGGCGACTTCTACAACCTGTTCCACCTCGGCAACGGGCGCATCGGCGTGTTGGTCGGCGATGTGTCGAGCCATGGGTATCGCGCCGCGTTGATCATGGCGCTGGTGATGAGCGCGAGCGCCATCCATGCGCAGACGACGGCCGATCCGGCCGAGACGGTGACGGCCATTTTCGCGACGCTCGACGAAGAGCTGCGCGAGACCGAGATGTTCCTCTCGCTGTGCTACTGCGTGGTGGACCGCGAGGCGCGCACGATCCGCTGGACGAACACCGGGCATCCGCACGCGTTCACGGTGGGCGCCGACGGCGTGCCGCAGCGGCTCGAGGCGACAGATCCGCCGCTCGGGCTGGGGCCGGAAGACCTGCACGTCGCCGAGCGCGCCTGGGATCCCGAGCATGATGTGCTCGCGCTATTCACGGACGGCATCACCGACGCGCGCAACGCGCGCGGCGAGGCGCTGGGCGAGCGCGCGGTGCTCGACGTGTTGCGGGCGCGGCGCAAGGAAGTGCCGTCGCGCGTGGTCGACGGCGTGTTCGCGCTGGTGGAAGGGCACATGGGCCGCGCAAAGCCGCACGACGACCAGGCCGTCGTCGTGTTGCGGCATTCGTGAGCGCCCTCCCGCGCCCCAAGAAGCGACTCGGCCAGCACTTCCTGACCGATCCGCGGCTACTCGGCCGCATCGCCGACGCGCTGGCGTGCACGCGCGAGGACACGGTCATCGAGATCGGTCCCGGCCGCGGCGCGCTCACGGAACACTTGCTGCAGCGCGCAGGGCGGGTGATTGCCATCGAGCTGGATCGTGAGCTGGCGCCCATCCTGCGTGAGCGCTGGAAGGATGAGCCGCGCTTCACGCTCATCGAGGGCGATGTGCTCGAGCAGGACCTCGGGGCACTGGCCGGCGGTCCCTATCTGTTGGCCGGCAACGTGCCGTACAACATCACCACGCCGATCCTGTTCCACGCGATGCAACGCCCGCGTCCGACGCGCGCCGTGTATCTCGTGCAGAAGGAAGTCGCGGATCGTGTGGTCGCCGCGCCGGACAGCGACGACTACGGCGCGCTCAGCGTGAACGTGCAGGCGCTGGCGCAGGCCGAGCGGTTGTTCCTGGTGGGGGCGAAGAGCTTCAATCCGCCGCCGAAGGTGGAGAGCGCCGTGCTGCGCATCGTGCCGCGCGCCGAGGCGTTGCTGGCGCCAGAGGAAGAGGAGCCGTTCCGCCTGCTGGTGCAGGGTGCGTTCGGGCTGCGGCGGAAGCAGATGCGGCGCGTGGTGCGGACGCTGTTCGACCTCGATGCCGCCGCGGCGGATGCGCTGCTCAGCGCGGCGGGGGTGGACCCAGCGGCGCGGCCGGAGACCCTCGGTGTGCTGGAGTTCCTGCGCGTGCTGCGGGCGCGTCGCTAACCGTGCGGCGCGTGCCGCGCGGCGTCAGACGCCGTGCGTGAGCGAGTAGGCGAGAATCTCGAGTTCGGTCGCCATGTTCACCGCGCGAATCGTGACGCCCTGCGGCGCATGCAGCGGCGCCGGCGCGAAGCTCAGGATGGCGTGCATGCCCGCGCTGACGACGCGGTCGACCATGGCCTGCGCCGCCTCGCCGGGAACGGCCAGCACAGCGATGCGTGGCTTGTGGAGCGCGATGTCGCGTTCGAGCTCGGTGTCGGACCGGACGGAGAGGGCGCCGAGGTTCATGCCGGTCTTGGCGGGATCGCGATCGTAGACGCCGACGACGTGGAAGCCGCGCGACGTGAAGCCGCGGTACTGCGCGAGGGCGGCGCCGATCTTGCCCGCGCCGATGATGATGACCGGCCACGGTTGTTCGAGGCCGAGGATCTCGCGGATGGAGTGGATGAGATCCTTGACGCCGTAACCGAGCCCGCGCTTGCCGAAGGAGCCGAAGAAGGAGAGGTCTTTGCGGACTTGGGCGGAGGTCGTGCCGCCGGAGCGCGCGAGTTCACCGCTGGACACAGTCGTCTGCCCGCGGGACTCGAACTCCTCCAGGAAGCGGAGGTAGAGCGAGAGCCGCCGGACGGTGGATTCGGCGATGTGTTTGGTAGGTGAGTGCATATCTTTGTGAAATCTTTCACAATGTAGTGCGACGGCGGCGCGAAGTTCAATAGCTGGACCGCATTCGGGATTGCGGTCTTTGGCGGAGGGCGGCGGGGAGTCGTGGACGGGTGACGCGCGGCCAGGGCGCTTCGGTCCGCGTTCGGTCGCGCTAGATTGCCCGCGTGGACCTACACACGCTCCCGTACGTCGTCGTCGACGTGGAAACCACCGGCGGACAGCCTTGGGGCGTCGATCGCGTGACCGAGGTGGCGGCGGTCTACGTCGAGGGCGACCGGGTCGAGGTCGCCTTTGAGTCGCTGATCAACCCCGGCCGCCCGATTCCGTGGCACATCACGCGGCTGACGGGCATCTCCGACGCCATGGTGCGCGAGGCGCCGCGCTTCGAGGACATCGCCGGCGAGTTTGCGGCGCACCTCGTGGGCCGCGTGTTCGTGGCGCACAACGCGAGCTTCGACTTCGGATTCTTGGACGCCGAGTTCTCGCGGGTCGCGCCGACGCCACTGGGGAGCCTCGTGACGGGTCAGCTCTGCACCGTGCGACTCGCGCGGCGGCTGCTGAGCCACCTGCCGCGGCGGAATCTCGATGTGGTGAGCGCGCACTACGGCGTGACGATCGCCGACCGCCACCGGGCGAGTGGAGACGCGCTGGCGACGGCGCAGGTGCTGCGCGGCTTGCTGCGCGATGCGTCGCATCGCGGGGTGCAGACGTGGGGCGATCTCGACGCGCTGCTCTCGCGCGGGACTGCTCGGCGGAAGCGCACGGCTTGGCCAGGTGCGTCGGACGGGGCTGAGGGCGCCTAGTTCGTCGCGCTCTAAGTCCCGTCGCGCTTTGGTCTCGTCGCGCTGGGTCGGAGGCGGGGCCTGCCCTGCGGGACCTGACCGCTTCGCGCACGGTCCCTTCGGGCAGGCCCCGCCTCCGCCCTGCACGCATTAGCTCGGTCTTTGGGTTCTCACGGGCCTCAGGCTCGTCCTCGCTCTCGGACGCGAGCGGTGCGCATGAGCGATGCACCGAGCGTTCGTGGCGTTTGGCAGCACAGCGCCGATCGTCGCTCCCCGCGTCGTCGCGACGCTAGTCAGGGCGGGGGCGCGAGTCGCCCGTAGGGACCGTGCGCGAAGAGGTCAGGTCCCGTAGGGCGACGCGCGCCCCCGACCGGCGCACGAATGCCAGCGTCACTCCAGAGCTCGCAGCTCGGCAATCCGCTCGTCAGCTTCGTCATCGCTGCGGCCCATCTGCATGAGCGCGTAGTGCGCGATGCCGTAGGCCATTTCCTGCTCGCCCATGACCACGCGTCCAACGTCCTGCGCCTTGAGGAACCGGCGTTCCTGCTCGGAGTGCGTTCTTACGATCGTTGGCAGGTCGGCACGGAGCTCTCGCGCCTTCTTGATGATGTGCCGTGCCTGGAATGGGTCGGGCGTGGTGACGATCAGCAAGCGCGCCGTCGCGCAGTGTGCCTGCTCGCGCACGAGCGCGCGCGTCGCGTCGCCGAAGATGGCGTGCACGCCCTCCTCGCGCAGGCGCTCGACCAGCGCGCGGTCCTGCTCGATCACCACGTACGGGATTTCGGCCTGGCTCAGTGCGTAGGCCACGACCGACCCGACGCGGCCGTGGCCGACCAGCACCACGTGGTCACGCAGCGGCGCCTCCGGATCGACGGGCAGTGCGCGCAACGGGTCGGCGTCGCCGATGCGCTCGAGCACGTCCCGCAGCCGCGGCCGGCGGTGGATGAAGTTCTCGAGGCGCCGCGTGCCCCCGACGATGAGCGGATTCACGGTGATCGAAATGATCGCGGCGGCGAGCATCAACTGCTCGGCATCACGCGGCAGCACGTTCAGCGAGACGGCGAGCGCGGCCAGGATGAACGAGAACTCACCGATCTGCGAGAGTCCTGCCGCCACCAACAGCGCACGGCGCAGGGGATGGCGCTGCCAGAGCAGGAATCCTGCGACGATCACGTAGCGCAGTCCGAGCACGACGCCGAGGACGACGGCGAGCTTCCCTGGCGTGTCGAAGACATGTTGGGGGTCGACCAGCATGCCCACCGAGAAGAAGAACAGCACCGCAAAGGCATCCTGCAGCGGCAGGGCATCGGACGCGGCTTGGTGGCTGAGGTCGGATTCGCTGATCACCACACCGGCGAAGAAGGCGCCCAGCGCGAAGGACACGCCGAAGACGGCCGCGGCACCGACGGCGAAGACGATGGCGACCGCGAGCACGGCAAGGGTGAACAGCTCGCGCGAGCCTTGCCGCGCCACATGCTCGAGGAGCCGCGGCACGGCGCGCCGCCCGACGACGACCATCAGCGCGATGAACAGTCCCACCTTGCCGAGCGTGATGAGCAGGGCGGCGCCGAGTTTCCCGTCGACGAAGTCCAACCCCAGCGGTGCATTGCCGATCGGCGCGGCGACGGCCGGCAACAAGACCAGCACGAGGACCATCGCGATGTCTTCGACAATCAGCCAGCCGATGGCGAGGCGTCCTTCGGTGGTGTCGACGGCGTTGCGCTCTTCGAGCGTGCGCAGCAGCACGACCGTCGAGGCCACCGACAGCGTGGTCCCGAACACGAGGCCCGCGAGTGGCGACCACCCCCACCATCACGCGAGCGGGAATCCGAGCAATCCGATGAGCCCCATGCGGAGCAGGGCGCCAGGCACGGCGCTGCGGCGCACGGCGATGAGTTGATCCACCGAGAAGTGGATGCCCACACCGAACATCAGCAGGATGACCCCGACCTCCGCGAGTTGCGGCGCGAGCGTGGGGTCGGGTTTCGGCCCGGGAGAATACGGACCCGCCAAGATGCCAGCGATGAGGTAGCCCACAAGCGGCGGGAGGCCGATGCGCTTGGCCGCGAGCCCAAGCACGAAGGCGGCGCCGAAGCCGATGGCGAGCGTGACGATGAGGGCCGTGTCGTGCGGCATCGGGGGCAAGGTACACCGCCGATCGCCAGCGGGGCGATAGTAGATTGTCCGATATGACCGCCCCGACTCCCCTATACGAACAGCGCCGCCTGGGCGACTGGACCATTCACGCGTTGCAGGCCGGCGGCCAGCAGCTCGACGGCGGCGCGATGTTCGGTGTGGTGCCCAAGCCGCTCTGGGAGAAGCGCATTCCGGCCGACGCGCGTAATCGCATCCCGCTGGGTATGCGGTGTCTCTTGGTCGAACATCCGACGGCCGGTCCCGTGCTCATCGACACGGGGCTCGGCAACAAGGAAGACCAGAAGTTCCTCGGCATCTATGGCATCGAGAATACGGTGCCGGGGCATCGGACGATGCTCGAGGCCGCGTTGGCCGCTGCGGGGTACGCGCCCGAGGACGTGCAGGTCGTAATCAACACGCACCTGCACTTCGACCACGCGGGCGGCAACACGGCGCGGGATGCGTCGGGCGCGATCGTCCCGAGCTTCCCGAATGCGCGCTACTTGGTGCACGCCGGCGAGATGCACTACGCGACGCACACGAACGAGCGGACGGCGGCGAGTTACTTCCCGCGGAACTGGGACGCGCTCGCGGCGTCAGGCCAGTTGGAGCTCGTGCAGCATGACGTGGAGCTGGTCCCGGGCATCCGGATGCGGCATACGCCGGGGCATACGCCCTGGCACCAGAGCATCGTGCTGGAGAGTGCGGGGGAGACGGCGGTGTTCCTGGGAGACGTGTGCCCGACGGCGGCGCATGTGCCGTTGCCGTGGATCATGGGATACGATGTGGAGCCGTTGGTGACGCTGGAGTCGAAGCGGGCGCTGTGGCGGGACGTCTCTCGTCTCTCGTCTCTCGTCATCTTTGAGCACGATGCGGTGGTGGCGTTCGGGAAGATTGGTGAGACGGAGAAGGGCTTCGCCCTTCTCCCGTGAAGTGGGAGAGGGGAGACGGAGGTACGGGCGGGGATGGAGAGACGGGAATGGGGGAGATGGGGGGAAGAGGGCAGAAGTTGGCCAACATGTGCCTCCTCCCCCACCTCTTCCGTATCCCGTATCCCGTCGGCCCCCCTCCGCCCGTACCGCCGTCTCCCGTCTTCCAGCTGGCTGGGGAGCCGTCATCACGCTGCGCGATTGACTTAAGTCGCGCGCGCCCATAGCTTTCCGGACAATCCAGCAAGCGCACCGACGGGCGTCGGTGCCACCCTCTGGCCTTTCCCGGTGCACGATTCACGGGAGAAGTGCTGCAGGAGTCCCGACAAGCCACCCCGCACGAGGGCTCTCGTGCGGCGTTGTGCATTTGACGCGGACTCCGAGTGCGGGGTCCGCGTTCTGTTTTTCCCCTTCGTCAGGAGCCGTCGTATCCAGGAAGCAGCCGCAGCAAAGCCGCGTGGCCCCCGTATCAACCGCCAGATCCGCATCTCGCCGGTGCGCGTGATCGGCGCCGATGGATCGCAGTTGGGGGTCCTGGAAGTGGATGTCGCGCTGAAGATGGCCGACGAGGCCGGACTCGACTTGGTCGAGGTCGCCCCGATGGCCCGCCCGCCGGTGGTCCGCATCATGGACTACGGCAAGTACAAGTTCGAGATGGCGAAGCAGGCGCGGCAGGCGAAGAAGAAGCAGCACGTGATCCAGCTGAAGGAAGTGAAGTACCGTCCCGGCATCGAGAAGCACGACTTCGACACGAAGACCAACGCGGCGCGTCGGTTCATCGAAGACGGCAACAAGGTGAAGGTGACGCTGATGTTCCGTGGCAGGCAGATCGCGCATCCCGAGTTGGGAATGGCGGTCGTTGAACGGGTCGCCCAGGCGCTCGTCGACGTCGCGAAGATCGAGACGGCGGCGAAGCTCGAAGGCAAGGCCCTCACCATGATCCTCACGCCGAAGTGAGAAAGGCGGATATATGCCGAAGATGAAGTCGCACAAGGGCGCCAAGAAGCGCTTCTCCGTCACGGGGAAGGGCAAGGTGCGCCGGCTCAAGGCCTACAAGAGCCACATCCTGACCAAGAAGACCTCGAAGCGGAAGCGCAACCTCCGTCGTCCGACGACCGTCGCGACGAACGGCGAGGCGAAGAACCTCAAGCGCCTGCTGCAGGCCTAAGGAGACGAGACCATGCCACGCGTCAAGTCCAACCCGGTGCGCCTGAAGCGCAAGAAGCAGATCCTGAAGCACGCGAAGGGCGCCTTCGGTGGCCGCTCCAAGCTCTGGAAGGCCGCGAAGGAAACCGTCGAGCGCGGGTGGGTCTATGCCTACCGGGACCGCAAGGCGAAGAAGCGCGATTTCCGCAAGCTGTGGATCGTCCGCATCAACGCGGCCGCCCGCCTGAACGGCATGTCCTACTCGACGTTCATCAGCGGCGTGCAGGCCGCGGGCATCGAAGTGGACCGCAAGATCATGGCCGACCTCGCCGTGCACGATGCGGCGGCGTTTACGCTGCTCGCCGACAAGGCGAAGGCTGCGCTGGCCGCGAAGTAATCGGCACCCCCACGGGTGACGGGAACGGGCGGGTGGCGCTGGTGCCACCCGCCCGTTTTTCCGTCTCGTCGCTCGGCTCTCCCCGTTAAGTTTTCTCCAATGACGCTCTCGGAATACCTCGACAAGCTGAGCGCCCTCGAAGCGCAGGCCCCCGCGCAGATCGCCGCCGCCGACTCGGCGGACGCGCTCACCGCGGCGCGCAACGCGCTCGTCGGCCGCCAGGCCGGTGCGCTCACCGCGCTCATGAACGCGCTCGGCGAGCTGCCCAAGGACGACCGTCGCGAAGCCGGCGCGCGCGCCAACAAGCTCAAGGTCGCGCTCGAGGAAGCGCTGGACCTGCGCCGCGCGCAGCTCGCCGCACAGGCCGCGTCCTCCGGTCCGTCGCTGGACCTCTCGATGCCCGCCCGCGAGCGGTGGCAGGGCACCGTGCACCCCGTGTCGCTGGTCATCGACGAGGTCGTCGAGATCTTCCGCGAGTTGGGCTTCACCATCGCCTTGGGCCCGGAAGCCGAGCAGAGCTGGTACAACTTCGGCTCGCTCAACTTCCCGCCCGACCATCCGGCGATGGACATGCACGACACGCTGTACCTGGCCCAGGACCAGTTGCTGCGCACCCACACCTCGCCGGTGCAGGTGCGCACGCTGCAGCAGTATGCGCCGCCCATCCGCATCCTCGCACCGGGCAACGTGTACCGGCGCGATTTCTTCGATCCCTCGCACGCGCCGATGTTCGCGCAGATCGAGGGTCTGGTCGTGGACGAGGGCGTGAGCTTCGCCGATCTCAAGGCGACGCTCTCGCACTTCGCCCGGCGCTACTTCGGCGCGCAGACGAAGACGCGCTTCCGGCCGAGCTTCTTCCCGTTCACGGAGCCGAGCGCCGAGATGGACGTGCAGTGCGGCGTCTGCGGCGGCTCCGGCTGCGGCGTCTGCAAGCACAGCGGTTGGGTGGAGATCCTCGGCTCGGGCATGGTGCACCCGGCCGTGCTCGAGAACTCCGGCCTCGACAGCGAGAAGTACACGGGCTGGGCCTTCGGCATGGGCCCGGCGCGCACCGCCATCTCGCGGCACGGCATCCCCGACATCCGCATCCTCTACGATTCCGACGTGCGCTTCCTCGACCAGTTCGGGAAGTGAGTGCCCTGACATGAACCTTTCCCACGCCTGGCTCTCCCGCTTCGTCCCGCACGGCAAGACGCCGGAGCAGGTCCGCGATCTCCTCACCGCGCATGTCGCGACGGTGGAGGGGCTCGAGGCGCTGCGCGCGGACCTGGCGTCTATTGTCGTAGCTCAAGTTATTCAGAGCGAGAAGGTCCCCGACACGAAGCTCAGCTTCAACAAGGTGGATGACGGCTCGGGCGAACTGCTCGAGGTCATCTGCGGCGCGAACAACGTGGTTGTCGGCAACAAGTATCCGTTCGCGCGCAGCGGCACGACGATTCCCACGGGCCTGAAGATCGAGAAGCGCAAGATCCGCGGCTTCACGTCCAACGGCATGCTGTGCTCGGCGGACGAGCTCAAGCTGGGCAGCGATCACGATGGCATCTACACGTTGGACACGGACGCGCCGCCGGGCACGCCGTTCCTCGACGTGCTGCCGCTCGGCGACGTGCGCATCCAGCTCGACGTGCTGCCGAACCGTCCCGACTTGCTCTCGCATCTCGGCGTGGCACGCGAGCTCTCGGCGCTCACGGGCGCGAAGCTCGCGGCGCCGACGGAGCTGGCCGACCTGCCGACGCCGGCGAACAACTTGGCGCAGGGTGAGCGCGAGGCCAGCGCGGGCGGCATCAGCGTGCGCGTCGAAGACAGTGGGGACTGCCCGCGCTACATGGCGGCGGTGATCACGGGCGTGACCGTGTGTCCTAGCCCCGACTGGCTGCGCGAGGCCATCGAGGCGGTGGGCGGGCGTTCGATCAACAACGTCGTGGACGCGACGAACTACATGCTGCACGGCTTCGGCCAGCCTATGCATGCGTTCGACAAGACCAAACTGGGCGGGGCCGGCATCGTCGTGCGCCGGGCCAAGGCGGGCGAGACGCTGGTCACGCTCGACGGCGTGACGCGCAAGCTCGATCCCGAGATGCTGGTGATCGCCGACACCGCGCGCGCGACGGCGCTGGCCGGCGTGATGGGCGGCAAGGACAGCGAGGTCACCGAGGGTACCACGGACATCGTGCTCGAGGTCGCGACCTTCAACGCGGCACGCGTGCGCGCCACGCGGCGCAAGGCGGGACTCTCGACGGACGCGAGCTACCGCTTCGAACGCGGCGTGGACGACGCGATGGTCCCGCAGGCGCTCGCGCTTGGCGCGGCGCTGCTCGCCCAGGTGAGCGGCGGGCATGTGGAGGCGTTGATCGACGTGGGGCGCGCGCCCGCGCCGCGGACGCCGGTCACGCTCAGCGTGGCGCGGGTAGCCCGCGTGTTGGGTGATGCCGTACCGCGCGAGGAGTGCGCGCGCATCCTCGGCAGTCTCGGCTTCGAAGTGGTCGTCGATGGTGACACGCTGCGCGCCACGCCGCCGAGTTGGCGGCACGATGTCGCGCGTGATGTGGATTTGATTGAGGAGATCGCGCGCCTGCGCGGCTTCGATCGCCTGCCGGACGAGCTCACGGGCCACCGGCCGGGCACGGTGCCGGACCATCCGCTGTGGACGGCGTACCGGCGCATTCGCGATGCGATGGTCGCCGCAGGGCTGCACGAGGTGCGTCCGCTGCCGTTCACGTCAGGCGCGGGGCAGGGCGACTCGACGTCACTCGTGCGCGTGCAGAATCCGTTGGCCGAGGACGAGCCGTACCTGCGGGCGTCGATCCTCGACACGCTGGCGCGGCGGGCCGAGTACAACCTCAACCGCATGCAGGGCAACGTGCGGCTGTTCGAGGTGGGCAACGTGTTCAGCGCGCGGGCGGGCGAACTGCCCCGCGAGGCGACGCACGCCGCGCTCCTCGTGATGGGCCAGCGCCGGCCGTCGCACTTCACGGAAGCCGCGCCGCCGGCCTTCGATGCCTGGGACGCAAAGGCGTTGGCTGAGGAGTTGGCGCGCGTGGCGTATCCGGGGGCGACGGTGTCGTTCGAGACCGGTGAAGACGCCGTGCTGTGGCGCCTGAAGGTCGGTGCGCTGCTCGTGGGCGAAGTGCGCCGCGTCGCGCTCGATGCGCCCGTATGGGCCAGCCCCGCGTTCGGCGTCGAGCTGTCGCTCGGTGAGCTTTCGAGTGCGTCCGTCGCGCCGCGGGGTGCCCACGCCCACGGCACGACGGCTGCGGCGAGCGGGATCGCCGCCCTGGTGCAGGGCACGCGCGCGCCGCAGCGCTTCGTGCCGCTGCCGACGCAGCCGGCGGCGGAGTTCGATCTCGCACTGCTCGTGCCGGACGCCGTCGCGGCGGGTGAGGTGGAGCGCAGCCTGCGCAGCACGGGCGGCGACTTGCTCGAGCGCGTCGTGCTGTTCGATGAGTTCCGCGGCAAGGGCGTGCCCGAGGGCACGCGCTCGCTGGCCTGGCGCTTGACGTTCCGGCATCCGGAGCGCACGCTCCGGGAGAAGGAACTCGAAGGCCGTCGCAGCCAGCTCCTCAAGGCATTGGAGACGCTCGGTGTCAGACCGCGTGCCTGATTCCCCCACGCAGCTCGCGTTCACGGAGCTCGAAGCGCTCGTCCGCAACCTGGGCGAGGAACTCTCGGCGTTCCGCAAGCGCGCGCATGCGGCGGAAGCGCGGCTGAAGAACCTGGGCGCGAGTGCGGCGGGTGACGCGACCGCAGAGGAACGCGTGGCGCAGTTGGAGGCCGAGAACGCCAAGTTGCGCTCGCGGCTCGAGGAGGCGGCGACCAAGACGAAGGCGATGCTCGACCGGGCGCGGTTCCTGCGCCAGCAACATGTGCTGGGAGGCGAGGGGTGAGCACGCATTCGACGCGGGTGAAGATCGTCGGCGAGGAATACACGATCCGCAGCGCCGTGCCGCCGGAGGTGACGCGGGCGATCGCCGCGCACGTGGATGCGGCGATCCGGAAGGTGCTGGAGAACCCGGCCATCACCGACCCCGGCAAGGCGGCGATCCTGGCGGCGATGAGCATCACCGACGAGCTGTTCAAGGAGCGCGAGAAGTCGGCCGAGGTGGCCGGGCGGATGCGGTCGCTCTCGGGGGAGCTGCGGCGCTGGCTGCCGCCGGCCAAGCGGGTGACGCTGACGGGGGAGCAGCCGATCGTCGGCTGAGGTCTGCCTACGGGCGCTCAGGCGGTACGGTGGGCGGGCAAAGCTCGAAAATTGCGGCCGTGAGGCTGGCAACCGAGAATGGCTTCTGCAGGAACCCCACGCCGTCGAGGCCGAGGATGCGCGGACTGAGTTCCTCGCTCGCGTAGCCGGAGCAGAGCAGCGCCGGCAGATCAGCGCGCATCTCGCGCATCGCGAGCAGGGTTTCCTGGCCGCCGAGCCCGGGCATCGTGAGGTCCAGCAGGACGACGCGCCAGCGCCCTGGGTCTTTGCGGAAGTGGTCGAGCGCCTCGAGGCCGTCGGCGCAGGCGACGACGGTGAAGCCGCTCCGCTCGAGGCTGCGGCGCGCCACGGTGCGCACGGACTCCTCGTCGTCCGCCAGCAGCACGACCCCCGAGCCGCGCAGGGCGGCGACGCTTCCCACCTGCGGCGTTGGGCTGTGGCGCACGGTGGATGCGAGCGCCGGGAGGTAGAGCCGCACCAGCGTCCCGCGACCCGCGCGGCTCTCGACGCGGATCCCACCCCGATGCGCGCGGACGATGCCCAGCGTCGCGGCCAAGCCGAGGCCGTGTCCGGTCTGCTTGGTCGTGAAGAAGGGATCGAAGATGCGCGCCAAGGTCTCGGGCGCCATGCCGGCGCCGCTGTCCTCGACCTCGAGGCACACATACCGGCCCTCGGCCAGCGGCGTGCCGCCGGCGACGCTCGCCCGCACGGCCGCGTCCGGCTCCTGCAGGCTCGTGCGCAGGGCGATGCTTCCGTCGGCATCTCCCAGCGCGTCGGAGGCGTTGGTGATGAGGTTCATCACGACTTGGCGAAGTTGCGTCGCATCCGCTTCCACGGCGGGAAGATCGGACGCTAAGTCCTGCTGCAACGTCGCCCGCTTACTCACCGCGGCACGCAACAAGCTCGCCATTTCGGTCACCAACGCGCTCACGTTCACCGGCTCGACGACGAAGCGACCCTTCCCGGCGTAGGCGAGCAGTTGGCGCGTGAGGTCGGCCGCCCGGCTGGCGGCGCGGCGCACTTCCGTGACGAGCTCGCGCGCCTCGGAGTGGGGGGGCAGCGTCTCCTCGGCGAGACTGGCGTTGCCCATCACGCCAACGAGCAGGTTGTTGAAGTCGTGCGCGATGCCACCGGCGAGCAAGCCAAGGCTCTCGAGTTTCTGCGACTCCTGGAGCTGCCGCTCGAGATGCTCTTCCATGGCCTCCGCCGCGCGCTGTTGCGTGACGTCCGTGCCCATCCCAATCACGCGCCCGTCCGCGAGGCGCACGTTCGCCCATGAGGTGGTGAGCGTGCGTCCGTCGCGCGTGCGGAGTTGCCAGTCGCGCCACTCGGCCGACCCGTCGTCGAAGGACGCGAGGACCTGCGCGCGGTACGCGGGGTCAGGGTACACCTCAGCCATCAGGTCCACCTGCAGCATCTCCTCGAAGGACCAGCCGAGCAGGCGCTCGCAATGCGCGTTCACATACTCGACCTTGCCGTCGGCGCCCACGATGTCGATGGCGATCGGGATGTTGGAGAGCACCGTGTCGAGCACTGCCTTCTGGGCGGCCAGCTTCTCCCGCTCCTGGAGGCGCGCGGAGATATCCGAGTGCGTGCCGACAATCCGCCGCGGACTGCCATTCGCGTCCCGGACGACGATCTTCGCACGGTCGTGCACCCAGACCCAGTGTCCGTCGCGATGCCGCATGCGCAGGTCCACGGCGACGCCGGACGTGCGGCCGGCGATGTGCTCGACCAACGCGGCGTCGGCCCGTTCGCGGTCCTCGGCGTGGATCAGTCCTTCCCATGTCGAGATGTGGCGGTCGAGCTCGTCCGGGTCGTAGCCCAAGATCTCTGCCCAGCGGGCGTTGAAGAAGAGCCGTCCCGTCGGGACGTCCCAGTCCCAGAGCCCGTCGTTGGACGCATCGAGCGCGTACGCGAGGCGCTCCTCGCTGGACCGGAGGGCTTCGAGCGCCGTGTGCAGGGCGGTGATGTCCTGCACTTCCGACATCAGGAGGGTCGGCCGGTCGCCGTCGCGCTCCAGCACGGCGACGGAGGTCTGCGCATAGATGAGCGCGCCATCCGCGCGACGATAGCGCTTCTCGACGGTGGCCCGGTTCACGTGCTTCTCCCGGAGCCGGTCGATGAAGCCCCGGTCCCGCTCGACATCGAGGGGGTGCGTGATCTCGAGAAAGGAGCGTCCGACAAACCATGCCTTGGGATGGCCGAAAAGCTGGGCGAAGGCCTCGTTGACGCGCAGATAGCGACCCTCGCCGTCGAGCACGGCGGTAGGGGTGACCGCGAGCTCGAAGCCGAGCTCGAGGACGCGCAGCGTCTCGGCCTCGGACGGCCGGGGCTGGCCGGGCAGTTCGGATGGCGGACCGGAGGGCAGGGGCACGGATTGTAAGGGACGGACTGACAGGGATGGGCGCAAGAGAGTATCGGCAGACCCCGCGCCGCGTTGCGATTTCCGCAGCGCGTCCGTAGCTTGCGATACGAGTGGGCGCGAAGCCCGTAGGTGCAAGTCCGTCCGGCAGTTAGCCCGTCCCGACCCGCGCCCTACGCCGGCGCCGGCCCGGCCGGTCCAACACCAGATGCGAGTTGTCTCCCGCGAGCCTGCGGCGCCCTCCCTCCGGACGCGGTCGCAGTGAGGACCGCCTTGCGCATACGAGACAACCGATGACCGTGCCGTTGTACGTGACGATCGCCCTTGGCGTGCTGTTCGCCGTCGGGACGCCGATCGCGTGGGTGATGGGAAAGAAGACGGGGCGTGCCGCAGAAGACGCCGCCCGACGCGCTGCCGGCGAAGCCGCCGACCAGGTCGCCAAGAAGATCATGGCCGACGCCGAGCGCGAGGCGGATGCCGCCCGCAAACAAGCCGTCCTCTCCGGCAAGGAAGAGGTCATGAAGGTCCGTGAGGCCTGGGAGTCCGAGGCCCGCACGCGCCGCAGCGAGATCGAGAAGGAAGAGAAGCGCGTCACCGAGCGCGAGCAGCAGGTGGACCGCAAGTTCGAGATGGTGGACGGCAAGGAGAAGGAAGTCGCCCGCCGGGCCTCCGAACTGGGCCGCCGCGAGAAGCAGCTCGAGGAGAAGCAGGCCGAGCTGGACCAGATGGTGGGCGAGGAGCGCCGCCGGCTGGAGCAACTGGCCGGCCTCTCGGCCGACGCTGCCAAGTCGGAGCTCATCCGCCGCCTGGAGGACGAGGCGCAGGCCGACGCGGCCAACAAGCTGCGCGAGATCCGCGAGAGCGCCAAGCGCAACGCCGACCGCGAGGCCAAGAAGATCGTGGCGCTGGCGGTGCAGCGCATCGCCGCCGAGCACACGGCGGAGATCACGGCCAGCGCCGTGGCGCTGCCCAAGGACGACATGAAGGGCCGCATCATCGGCCGCGAAGGGCGCAACATCCGCGCCTTCGAACTGGCCACGGGCGTGGACGTGATCATCGACGACACGCCGGATACGGTGGTCGTGAGCTGCTTCGACCCCGTGCGCCGCGAAGTCGCGCGGCTGGCGCTGGAGAAACTGGTGGCCGACGGCCGCATCCATCCGGGACGCATCGAGGAAGTCGTCGAGAAGTCCAAGAAGGAAGTGGACGCCGGCATCGTCGAGACGGGTGAGCAGGCGGCCTATGAAGTGGGCGTGCACGGCCTGCATCCGGAGCTGATCAAGCTCATCGGCCGCATGAAGTGGCGCACGAGCTACGGCCAGAACATCCTCGCGCACAGCAAGGAAGTGGCGTACTTGGCCGGCATGATGGCCGCCGAGCTGGGACTCGACGTCGCCATGGCCAAGCGCGGCGCGCTGTTGCACGACATCGGCAAGGTGCTCACGCACGAGCACGAGGGCACGCACGTGCAGCTCGGCGTGGAAGTGGCGACCAAGTACGGGGAGAACCCGATGGTCATCAACTGCATCGCCGCGCACCACGACGACGTCCCGCACGAGAGCGAAGTCTCGGTGCTGGTGCAGGCCGCGGACGCGATCTCGGGTTCGCGCCCTGGCGCGCGCCGCGAGGCCTTCGAGACCTACGTGAAGCGCCTCGAAGGGCTGGAAAAGATCGCCAGCAGCTACAAGGGCGTGGACCGCGTGTTCGCGATCCAGGCGGGCCGCGAGGTCCGCGTCATCGTGGATCCCGACAACGTGGATGACGCCCGCATGGATTCACTCACCGAGGAGATCGCACGCCGCGTCGAGTCCGAGTTGCAGTATCCGGGCCAGATCAAGGTCGTGGCGATCCGCGAAAAGAGGAGCACGAACATTGCCCGCTGAACGGATCGATGGCGTCGCGATTGCCGCGAAGGTCCGCGCCAAGGTGGCGCAGGACGCCGAGGCGCTGAAGGCGAAGGGTGTCACGCCGGGGCTCACCGTCGTGCTCGTCGGCGATGACCCGGCGAGTGCGTTCTACGTGGGCGCCAAGGAGAAGGCCTGCAAGGAAGCGGGCATGAACGGCGAGACGATTCGCTTGCCCGCCTCGACGCCAGAAGCCGAGTTGCTCGCGGTCATCGACAAGCTCAACGCCGATCCGGCGGTGCACGGCATCCTCGTGCAGATGCCGGTGCCCAAGCACATCGACGCGCAGAAGGTGATCCGCCGCATCGATCCGATGAAGGACGTGGATGGCTTCCATCCGGTGAACGCGGGCAAGGTGCTGATCGGCGATGCCGACGGCTTCGCGCCCTGCACGCCGGCCGGCGTGCAGGTGATGCTGCAGGAGGCGGGCGTCGAGACCTCGGGCAAGGAAGCGGTCATCCTCGGCCGCAGCACGATCGTCGGCAAGCCGATGGCCGCGCTGCTCATCCAGAGCGGGAAGGGCGCCGACTGCACGGTGACGATCTGTCATTCGCGCACGAAGAACCTCGCCGAGCATACGCGGCGCGCGGACATCCTGATTGCGGCCATCGGCAAGCCGGAGATGGTCACCGCCGACATGGTGAAGCCGGGCGCGGTGGTGATCGACGTGGGCATCAATCGCGTGGACGATGCCTCGCAGAAGAGGGGCTATCGCATCGTCGGCGACGTGAAGTTCGACGAAGTCGCCGCGAGGGCCTCGAAGATCACGCCGGTGCCGGGTGGCGTAGGGCCGATGACGATCGCGATGCTGCTTGCCAATACGGTGCGCGCGGCGCAGCTGTCCCTCGCGGGAACCCCTGAGGGCGCGCGCTGAGGTGACGCACCCCGGCGCCACCGCTGCGGAAGCCATCTCCGTGCTCGATCTCACGAGCGCGGCGAAGGACTTGCTCGAAGGTGGCATCCCCAAGCTGTGGATCCGCGGCGAGGTCTCGGGCTTCAAGAGCTATCCCAGCGGCCACTGGTATTTCACGATCAAGGACGCCGACGCCGCGGTGAGCGCCGTCGTGTGGAAGGGCGCGACCTTCAAGATTCCCGCGAAGCCGAAGGACGGCGACCAGGTCACGGCCTTCGGCCAGCTCACGGTGTATCCGCAGCGCGGCAACATGCAGTTCGCCGTGACGCAGATGGCCGCCGACGGCGAAGGCCTGTGGCAGCGACAGTTCGACGAGACGAAGAAGAAGCTGGAGCAGGACGGCTTGCTCGATCCGTCGCGCAAGCGGGCGTTGCCGCGTGTGCCGCGCACGGTGGCGGTGATCACGTCCAGCGAAGGCGCCGCCCTGCGCGACATCCAATCCGTGATTGCGCGTCGGCATCCGGGCGTCAATGTGCTGTTGATCCCGGCCCTGGTGCAGGGCGAGGGCGCTCCGGAGTCGCTGGTGGCGGCGCTGGATCGCTTGGGGCGCCTGCTCGACGCGGATGCGCCTGTGGACGGCATCCCGCTGCCCGAGGTGCTGATCATTGGCCGCGGCGGCGGCTCGCGCGAGGACCTCTGGGCCTTCAATCACGAATCCGTCGCGCGGGCGATCGCCGCTTGCGCGATCCCGACGATCTCAGCGGTCGGACACGAGACCGACACGACGATCGCCGACCTCGTGGCCGACCTGCGTGCCGCCACGCCGAGTGTGGCCGCCGAACATGCGGTGCCGCTGCTCGACGAGCTGCGCGACATCGTGCAGCAGCTCGCGGGCATGATGGCCGATGGCCTGCAGGATCGCATCGAGGTCGGCCGCCGCGAGTTGCAGCGCCGTGCCGAAGGCCTCTCGCAGCGCGCGCAGCTGGTGAGCGAGCGGCGCCGGGCCCGCA
Organism: Pseudogemmatithrix spongiicola; assembly: GCF_030623445.1. Taxonomy (NCBI): domain Bacteria; kingdom Pseudomonadati; phylum Gemmatimonadota; class Gemmatimonadia; order Gemmatimonadales; family Gemmatimonadaceae; genus Pseudogemmatithrix; species Pseudogemmatithrix spongiicola. The sequence goes on along the minus strand of NZ_CP130613.1, from coordinate 1,857,439 downwards.
CGGAGCGCATCGCGCAGCGCTTGGCGCAGTCGGCACCGCGCCTGGTCGAGCGCCGCAAGGCGCGCGTGGCGGCGCTGGCTGCAGGTCTCGAGGCGCGCAGTCCGCTGCAGGTCTTCCAGCGCGGCTTCTCGGTGGCCCGCGACGCCGAGGGCCGAACCTTGACGACGCTCGCGGCGTTTGTCCCGGGAGCGCAGTTTGAACTGTTGGTGAAGGATGGCCGGGTCCGGGCGACGACGGACGCGGTGCACGCCGATGCCCCCCATCTGCGGACGGACGCATGAGCGGTATGAACTTCGAACAATCCCTGGCGCGCCTCGAACAGATCGCGGGCGCGCTCGATCGCGATGACTTGCCACTCGAAGACGCGTTGAAGCTCTTCGAGGAAGGCATCACGCGCCTGCGCGAGGCCTCGGCGGCGCTTGCCGACGCCGAGGGCAAGGTGCGCACGCTGCTCGAGCAGGCGGACGGCGTGTTCGGGACCAAGGCATGACCCAAGCGGGCGTGACGCCGATCGACTTCGGGACGGATCGCGCGGCGGTGGCACGTGCGCTCGACGCGCTGCAGCTGCGCTACCTCGGCGACCAGAAGGGCGCCGTGTCCGATTCCATCCGCTACGCGCTGCAGGGCGAGGGCAAGCGCCTGCGCGCCGTGCTCGTGATGGCGGCGCATCGTGCGGCGGGTGGCAAGAAGGACGTGTCCGGGCTCGCGGCCGCCGTCGAAGTGGTGCACGCGTACTCGTTGGTGCACGACGACCTGCCCTGCATGGACGACGACGACATGCGGCGCGGGCGGCCGACCGTGCACAAGGTCTTCGGCGTGCCGGCGGCGACGGCGGCCGGCATGGCGATGGTGCCGTTGGCGGCGCGCGTCGCGCTCGATGCGGCGATGGACATCGGCCTCACGTCCAAGCAGGGCGGGGCGATCGTTCGCACGCTGATGCAGGCCTCAGGCGCGACGGGAATGATCGGCGGGCAGCTGCTCGACCTCGAAGGCGAAGGGCGCGAGTTGAATCTCGAGGAACTCGAGCGCATCCATCGCTGGAAGACCGGCGCCTTGATCGAAGCGGCGATGACGATCGGCGGCATTGCGGCCGGTGCGTCTCCGGCGCTGCTGCAGACCTTCGCGACTTACGGCGCGTCGGTCGGTTTGGCGTTCCAGATCGCCGACGACGTGCTCGACATCACGGCGACGACGGACCAACTCGGCAAGACGGCGGGGAAGGATCTCGCCTTCAAGAAGAGCACGTATCCCGCGCTGCTGGGTATTGCGGGAGCGAAGGCGCGCGCCGAAGCGTTGGTCCAAGAGGCCTGCAAGGGCCTGGCTGAGCACGAGGCGCTGACGCCGGAGCTGGAGTTCCTGGCGCGCTTCATCGTGGCCCGGCGTTCGTGAGCGGTATATCGTACGGCACCCCCATTTCCCAGTCCCACTCGTTGATATGAGCCTTCTCGACCGCGTGCAGGATCCCGCCGACCTCCGGCGAATGACGCCTGCCGAACTGGAGACCCTCGCGCAGGAGATTCGCGAGTTCTTGATCGCGACCTGCTCGGTGACCGGCGGCCACATCGGCGCCGGGCTCGGCGTCGTGGAGCTCACGATCGCGCTGCACACGGCCTTCAACACGCCGGACGACAAGCTCGTCTGGGACGTGGGGCACCAGGGCTATCCGCACAAGGTGCTGACGGGCCGCAAGGACCGCATGCACACGCTGCGCCAGGAGGGCGGCCTCTCGGGCTTCCTCAAGCGCACGGAGAGCGAGTACGACACCTTCGGCGCGGGCCACGCGGCGACGTCGATCTCCGCCGCGCTGGGCATGGCTGCGGCGCGCGACATCAAGGGCGGGAAGAACAAGGTCGTCGCCATCATCGGCGACGGCTCGCTGGGTTCGGGCCTCGCCTACGAAGCGTTGAACAACGCGGGGCATTCGGATCGCGACTTCATCGTCGTGCTCAACGACAACGAGATGTCGATCGCGCCGAACGTGGGCGCGATGCACAAGTACCTCACGCAGGTGCAGCGCAACCCGATCTACAACCGCCTGCGCAACAAGATCGGCGACCTGGCCGATCACGCGAAGGGGCCGTTCAAGGAAGCGGGCTCGCTGCTGCGCCGCTGGGAAGAATCCGTGAAGGCCTTCCTCACGCCGGGCGTGCTCTTCGAGGAACTCGGCTTCCGCTACTTCGGGCCCATCGACGGTCACGACATCCCGCAGCTGGTCGAGACGTTCAAGGCCGTGCGCGAGTTCAAGGGCCCGCGCCTGGTCCACGTGATCACCAAGAAGGGCAAGGGCTTCCCGGCCGGCGAGCACGGCGAAAAGTGGCATGCACTGCCGCCGGGCCACGATCCGCAGACGGGCAAGCAGCTGAAGGCCGCGACGGGCAATCCGAACTACACGGCGGTGTTCGGGAAGGCGCTGGCCGAGTTGATGGAGGAGTTCCCGAAGGCAATCGCCATCACGGCGGCCATGCCCAGCGGCACGGGCACGGGCACGGTGGCGAAGGCGCATCCGACGCGCTTCTTCGACGTCGGCATCGCCGAGGGCCACGGCGTGACCTTCGCGGCCGGCATGGCCGCCGAGGGCATCAAGCCCGTGGTGACGATCTATTCGACGTTCCTGCAGCGCGGCTACGACAACATCATCCACGACGTGGCGATCCAGTCGCTGCCGGTGATGTTCTGCATGGACCGCGCCGGCTTGGTCGGCGAGGACGGTGAGACGCACGCGGGGCTCTATGACATCGCGTACATGCTCGCCGTGCCGCACATGGTCGTGACCGCGCCCAAGGACGGCACGGAGTTCGTCGGCCTGCTGCGCAGCGGCCTCGCGCACACGGACGGGCCGTTCTGCGTCCGGTATCCGCGCGATCTGTCGCCGGACGTGCCGGCGCATGCGAAGGAGATTCCCGCGGTGCCGCACGGCACTTGGGAAGTACTGCGCAAGGGCGAGGGTCTCGCCATTCTCGCCGTCGGCACGATGGTGCAGGAGTCGCTCAAGGCCGCGGAGGCGCTGGCCGCCGAGGGATTGAGCGTGACCGTGGTGAACTGCCGCTATCTCAAGCCGCATGACGCGACCACGCTCACGGCGCTGCTCGCCACGCACCAGCAGCTGCTGGTGGTCGAGGAGGGCACGGTGGTGAACGGCTTCGGCGCGTACATGGCGGCGGTCGTGAACCAGATGGATCCGGGCGTGCGCGTCGTGGCGCACGGCGTGCCCGACCGCATCATCTACGCGGCGTCGCGCGCGAAGCAGCTGGCGCAGGTGGGCCTCGACGCCGCCGGCATCGCGGCCAAGGTGCGCGCGCTGCGCGAGTCCGAGGCCCTCGCGGGGTGACAACGCGGCTCGGCGTCGTCGGGCACGTCGGCTACGAGGGACTTGAGGAGATCCTCGGGTTCCTCGCCAGCGAAGCCACGGCGATGGGCTACAGCCTGGCGTACGAAGGGGAACTCGCGGCCATCGCGCCATCCGGCGCGACGCGGCTGGGCCATCCGAGCCAGATCGACACGCTCATCACCTTGGGCGGCGACGGCACGCTGATTCGGGCCGCGCGTTTCCTCGGTGGCGCCGACGTGCCGATCTTCGGCGTGAACCTCGGCAAGCTGGGCTTCCTCACCACCTGCCAAGGCGAAGAGTTTCCCGAGGCGTTCCGGCGCTTCGCCGCGGGCGGGCACAACGTGCAGGCGCGGATGGCGCTCGAAGCCCGCACGTGGACGCCGTCGGGCGCGCTGGGCATCCAAGTGCGCGCGCTCAACGACGTGGTGGTGCACAAGGGTGGCTACGCGCGCGTGCTACGCATGAAGTTGTCCGCCGGCGACGAACCGATCGCGAACCTCGCGGCCGACGGCGTCGTCGTGGCGACGCCGACCGGCTCCACGGCGTATTCGCTCTCGGCGGGCGGCCCGGTGGTCGTGCCGACGCTGCACTCGTTGATCGTCACGCCGGTGGCCGCGCACACGCTGGCCATCCGTCCGACGATCTTCCCGCCCGAGACGACGCTGCGCATCACGATGGATGACGAGCAGGACGAAGTGCTGCTCACCGCGGACGGGCAGGTGGGCATCGCGATCCCGCCGGGACACCTGCTGACGGTGCAGCGCAGCGCCCGGCCCGTGAAGCTGGTGCGTTTCGCAGACGTCACGTTCTTCACGCGGCTCCGGCACAAGCTCGGGTGGGGCGGGCCGCCGGCGCGCGACGGCTGAGTGCTCACCGAACTCCGGATCAAGAACCTCGCCATCATCGACGCCGTGACGCTGCCGCTCGCGTCCGGCTTCAACGTGCTCACGGGCGAGACCGGCGCCGGCAAGAGCATCATCGTCGGCGCGCTGGGCCTGCTGATCGGCGAGCGGGCCTCGAGCGATCTCGTGCGCACGGGCGCCGACAAGGCGACGGTCGAGGGCGTGTTCGACCTCCACGACCGTCCTGACCTGCTGAAGGCGCTCGACGAACGCGGCATCGAGTGCGAGGACGGCATCCTCGTCCTGAAGCGCGAGGTTGCGTCGGGTGGCGGCCGTGCGCGGGCCTGGGTGAACGGCTCGCCGGTGACGGCGAGCGTGCTGGCCGAGATCGGCCGCACGCTGGTGAACGTGCACGGGCAACATGAAGCGCAGGCGCTGCTCGAGCCGGAGGCACAGCGGCATATCCTCGATGCCTTCGGCGAAGCGGAGCGCGACGTGCAGGCGGTGGCCGAGGCCTGGCGCGAGGCGGAGGCCGCGCGGCAGGCGATTGCCTCGCTGCAATCCCGGCGCGACGACGCGGCGAAGCGCGCGGATTGGCTGTCGCACGTGGCGAAGGAGATCGGCGAGGCGCAGCTCAAGGAGGGCGAGGACGAGCGCCTCGACGAAGAGGCGCGGCGTCTCACGCACGCCGAGGAGCTCCAGCAGCTGGTGGGCGAGCTCACGGGCACCGTCGAAAGCGACGCCGAAGCGATGCGCGCGCTGGGGCACCTGCAGAAGCCGCTGGCGGCGCTGCAGAAGATCGACCCGAGCACGGCGAAGTTGCAGGAGCTCTACGACAACGCCTGGTACGCGCTGGAAGAACTCGCGCGCGAAGCGCAGGCGTACGCCGAGACGGTGGAGCACGATCCGGCGCGCCTCGCCGAGGTGGATGCGCGGCGTGACCTGCTGTTCCGGCTGATGAAGAAGTACGGCGGCAGCATCGAGGCCGTGATGCGCACGGGCAAGGACGCGCGCGCGGAACTGGACTTGCTGGACACGGCGTCGCTCGACATGCGCGGCCTCGAGCAGCGGGTGCAGGAGACCGATGCTGCGCTCCAGCGGGCGGCGGCGGCGCTCACCAAGAAGCGCAGGGCCGCGGCGACGGCGCTGGCGAAGGCCGTCGAAGCGCGGTTGCCGGACTTAGGCATGCCCGACGGCCGCGTGCTCGTGCACCTCGCGCCGCGAGAGACGATCGGTGCGTCAGGCGCGGAGGACGTGGAGTTCCGCGTGGCACTGAACGTGGGACACGAGGCGCGGGCGCTCGCGCGCGTCGCCTCGGGCGGTGAGCTGGCGCGCGTGATGCTCGCCCTCAAGACCATCCTCGCGCGGCTGGACAACGTGCCCACGCTGATCTTCGACGAAGTGGATGCAGGCATCGGCGGGCGCACCGGCCTCATGATCGGCGACGCCATGCGCGATGTGGCGGCGCACCATCAGGTGTTCGCCATCACGCACCTGCCGCAGATCGCGGCGCGCGCGCACCATCACATCGTGGTGCAGAAGGCGGCGAAGGGCGGCGTGACCACCTCAGACGTCGGCGTGGTCGTCGAAGCCGATCGTGTGGACGAAATCGCACGGATGCTCGGCGGCGACTCCGAGAGCGTGACGAGCCGCGAGCACGCGCGGGAGTTGCTGGCGACGGCGGCGGCTGGTGCTGCGACCGCGAGTGGCGCGGCGACGCGCGGCCGCGCCGGCGAGACTCAGCGTCCGAAGAGGCGCGTGTAGAAACGGAGTTGCACCCGGTCCTCCCAGCGGCGCGGCACGACACCGCGGCTGGAGCCCACCGACTGCTCGTGCGTGTAGAAGATCTCGAGGGGCAGTCTCGCGACGCCGCGGCGGCGGGAGTCGAGCGTGGAGTAGGAGAACGTCCACGCCCAGCGGTGCTCGTCGCTGTCGCTGGGCGCCTGCATGCCGCCGTCACCGTAGGGCACCGGCGTGGTGACCGCGGTGCCGTCGTCGATGCGCCACACGCGGTCGGCGCCGCGGACGCGATACCGCCATTCGCCGCCGATGCCGATGTAATCGTTGAGGACGTAGCGCGGGGCGAGGCGCAGGTCGAGCAGGCCTGCCGGCTCGATGCGAACCTGCGCGAGCTGCTCGGCGCCGATGAGATCCACGCCGGCGATCACCGGCACGCGGAGCGTCCGCTCGTGGGCGAACGCCTGCGCCCAGCCGAGCGTGACGGTCGCCCAGAGGCGCCGCGTGAGCACGACGTCCGTCATCGCGTGCAGGGCGATGGCGTCGTGCCCACTGCCCGTGCCGAGGTCGATGAAGTCCTCGGGCAAGTCGTAGTGCCCGCCCCCGACGCGATACGTGAGCGCGAGGCTCTGGCGGACGGCGATGCCGCGCGCCGCGGTATCCGCGGCCGATGGCACCCGGTCGAAGACGTTGAACGTGAGGCCGACATCGACATCGCCGAGGTTCTGCCGCGTGCTCTTGCCCGTGCCCTTCGCCTCGAGTCCGTCGGGGGCTGCATCGCGCAGGATGGCCGCGAGCTGGTCGGCCGTGATCGGCGTCTGCGCCGCGACGGGCAGGCCGGTGCTGGTCGAGACGTTGGTGACGCCCCACTGATTGAAGTTCGCGACGAGGCCGTTGCCGACCTGGGCGAGGGCGAGCTCGACGGCGTTGCCCTGCGTGGGGACGAACGGCTGGCCGGCGGCGAGGCCTGAGGCTCCGTAGATCGTGGCCAGCGCCGAGGCGAACTGGTTCGCGCGGGTGATGGTGGCCGCGACCTGCGGGCCCGCGGCGAGGATGCTGCCGCACTCCGGGTGGGCGCTGGCGTTGGCGGTGCAGGCATCACGGCGCGCCGTCAGCGCACTCGCGGCGGCGGTGTACGCGTCGACGACCGCGCGGTTCTGTGCGGCGACTCCGCTGCCGAGGGTGATGGGATTCGGCCCCATCGTGATCATGCCGTACATCGGACCCATTTGTGCCTCGGCGCGCACCCGCACGAACGGCGCTTGCACACGCAGCATCAGCCGGTCGCTGATGCCGTAGTCGAAGCCGAGCCTCGTGATGGCCAGGCGCTGGCGCAGGTCCGTCTGCGGGTGCCCCAGCGTCGCGATGGCGTCTGGCGCACCAAGGGACTGCAAGACGTCCTGCACCACCGCCATCTCGCGGAGCACCGTGCCGTCGAGCGGGGCGTCGAGGCCGGCGCCGAGCGGCTGCGACACGCCCTGGTTCCAGCGGCCGCGCAGGAGGATGTTTTCGCCCGTGATGGACGTGCGCAGGGTCCCGCGCTTGATGGTCGTCGCGTCCTGCGACGGCCCCAGCACGCGCTGCGCGAGCGCAGCCGGCTGCAGGGCAGCGGGCAGGACAGGCGCCAGGAGCAGCGCGACGAGGGCGAGCGAAAGTGAGCGCATGGCGGATCGGTCGGGTAATTTACCCCGCTGTCCCCGGAACCCGTCATGACGCTCCAATCTTCGCTCGATCCCGCGCTGGCCCCCCTGCCATCTGTGCCCTGGCAGGTCACCGGCAACCATTGGCTCTCGCTGCCGTGCATCCACCCGCACGACGGGGCCATCCACGCCGTCGGGCTCCTCCACCGGGGAGCGCGGTCTGCCGTGGAGTTCGCGGGTGCGGCGGGCTTTGTGCAGGGCGAGGGGCCGGCGCTGGCGCGGCCGGTGATCCGCGTGGACGGCGCGCCGGTGGAGCTCGCGCGCGCCGGCATCGCCTGGGAGCGCGCGCTGCATTGGCTGCCGACGTTCACGTCGATCGCGGGCGACCTCGTGGTGCGCGGAACCGTGTTCGCGCCTTTCGGCCAGGACGCGGACATCGCCGGCGCGGTGTACACGCTGGCGTTCGAGAACCGCGGCAAGCGCCCGGTGCAGCTCGAGGTCGGGCTCGAAGGCACGCTGGGCCATCGGCAGCTGCGTGTCCGCACGCCGCGGCCGGCCGAGGACGCCCATCGCATCCGCGAGGCCGCGGGCGGCGTGGTCATTCTCGACGGCGTGGCGGTGCCGGGCATCGCCGCGCTGGCCCTCGCCGCGGACGGCGACGCACGGGTGGCGCTCACCGAGGCGGCGACGCCCAGCTATGCCATCACGCGCACGCTCACGCTCGGCGCAGGCGAACGCACGGAGCAGGCGTTCTACATCGCCGCCGGCCCCGAGCGCGACGGTGCCGAAGCGACGGTGGGCGTGATGCGCCGCCGCGGCTGGCGCGCCCTGCTCACCATCACGCGTGACGCGCTGCGCCTGCTCGAGCAGAGCACGGGCATGGACTCGCTCGACGCGCTCATCAACCGCAATCTCTGCTTCGCGTATTTCTACGGTGTGGGCCGCGCGCTGGACGACGCGCAGTACTACCTCGTGCGCAGTCGCGCGCCGTGGTGTGCCTGGGGCGTGACGGTGCGCGACTGGGAAGCCTTGGCCTGGACGGTGCCCGCCGTGCAGCTGGCGGACGCGCCCTTGGCGCGCGAGTTGATCCTCCGCGCCTGCGAGCTCCACGGCTACGCGCCGGGGCGTGGCGTCCACTACCTCGACGGCACGCTCTTCGAGCCCGGCTTCACGCTCGAAGGCTGCGCGTCGTACGCCGTCGCCACCGAGCGCTATATCCGCGAGACCGGCGACGACCAGATCGTCGAGGAGCCCATCCTCGCCGACACGCTCTACGCCACCAGCGACGACCTCGCCGCGCGCCGCGACGAGCAGCATCCGCTGTACCACACCGAGGTCACGCTCGATCGCCGTCCGGCGGCGCAGCCGTTCACGCTGCACGGCAACGCGGTCGTCGCCTATGCACTGGACGCGCTCTCGCGCACCCTCGACGAAGAAGCGGCCGCCGACATCCAGAACGCGGCCGCCGTGCGCGCCGCCCTGCGGCGTCACTTCAGCGTGGGCAGCGAGGCCAAGGCCACACTCGCCGCCGCCACCGACCTCGGCGGCAAGCACGATCTCGACGATGATCCGGTTGGCTCAGCGCTTTGGCTCCCGATGTGGGAGGGCATCGAGCGCAGCGACTCGCTCTACCGGCGCACCGCCAAGCGCCTGCCGGAGACGGATCGCCTGGTGATGAAGATCGCCCGTCTGTTCGGTCCCGAGGCCGGCGAGACGCTCGAGTGGCTGCGCGTGGCGCCGCTGTACCAAGGACTCGCCGCCGAATCCGTGGACGAGCAGGGCGCGGCGCTCGGATACGGTGGGGACGCGGCCCTGAGCGGGTTGCTGGCCTACGCCGTGTGGTACACGGTGCACGCGTACGGGCTGAGACCGTAGCGGAGCGCTAGCGCGGGGCGGCGCGCAGCACGTCGGTCAGCGCCTCGAGACAGGGCGCGAGGTGCTCCGGCCGCAGGTCGCCCATGTGGCCGATGCGGATGGTCGAGTCCTTGAGCTGGCTGTAGCCGCGGCCGATTGTGAAGCCGCGGTCCTCCAAGGCCGCGACGACCTCGCGTGACTCCCGATCCGGCGGGAGCGCGAGGCAGCTCACGCTGAGGCTGCGTGCCCCGGCCGGCGCCTGGAACGTGATGGCGATGCCTTCGGCCTGCCGATCGCTGACCCAGCGCTCGACCATCGCCTGCATCTCGGCGTGGCGCGCCCAGCGAGCCTCGATGCCCTCGGCGGCGATGTCCTGGAGCTGCGCGTCCGCGGCGTAGAACAGCGGAATCGCGGGCGTCGATGGCGGTCCGCCGCGCAGTGCGGCCTCCTCGTGTTCGAGCGGGTCGAGGTAACGTCCGCGGCCCGGGACCACCGCCGCCTGCAGGATGTACGGTTCACTCGCGACCGCAAACGCGAGTCCCGGCGGCAGCGCCAGCGCCTTCTGCGACCCGGTCAGGACGAAGTCGAGCCCCCACGTGTCCGTCTCGACGGGGCTCGCACCCACGCTGGTCACGGCATCCGCGAGGCACATCACGCCGTAGCGATGCGCCAGCTCGGTGACCGCGCGCAGGTCGCAGAGCGTACCGGTGCTGGTTTCCGAGTGCACCACGGTCAGCGCCGCAAAGGGCTCCTCGACCAGGTGCCGCTCGATCAATCCCAGCGGGTGCACCTCGCCCCATGGCACCGACACGCGGCGCACGCGTCGGCCGCATTGCTGCGCGACGGTGGCGAACCGCTCCGAGAACGCGCCGTTCACGAGCGAGAGGATCGGTCCCTCCGGCGCGCCGCGGATCGCCATCTCCATCAGCGCCGTGGCGGAGGCCGAGACCGCGAACACCGGCCGCGTCGTCCGGAAAACCTGCTGCAGGTTGGCCACGACGCGCGCGTGGAGGGCCAGGAACGCCTCGCCGCGGTGTGACTGCATCGGCTGCGCCATCGCCTGAAGGATCTCCGGGCGCACGTCGGTGGGCCCGGGAAACAGGAAGCGGCCGAACGGGCGCACCGTCATCTCAGGCACGGGTGAGCGAGAACCCAGCCGCCGCAGCGACCACGGCGAGCCCGACGCTGAGGAGGACGTATGCGGTGGCCTTCGCCAGGGATGTGGACTGCGCCAGCACGACCGTCTCGAGCGAGAACGTGGAGAAGGTCGTGAAGCCCCCGAGCAGCCCGACTCCGAGGAACGCGCGCAGTGCCGGCGACGCGTCGGGGCGCAGCATCGAGGCGCCGGCGAGCAGGCCGAGCGCGAAGGAACCCGCGACGTTGATGCCGAGCGTGCCCCATGGCATCGCCGTCGAAGCGGTCGGCAGCAGCCGCCCTACGCCGAAGCGGAGCAGGGATCCGATCGCGCCGCCGCCGGCGACGCCGAGGAGAACGGACAGGGAGGGCACATCGGAAACATAAGCGGCGCGCCGGAGGCGGGGCATCGCATCACCCCCGTTCCCGCCGGCGCGTGGCGCTTACTCGATGTAGAGGCGATACGCGCCCGTCTCACCACCGCGGTACGACGTCGCCGCGATGTAGTAGCGCCCCGGCGGCAGCCGCACGGTCACCCAGGCGTCGCCGCTCTCGCCGCTGTCGTCGTCGGAGGTCACGAGCTCGTCCCACTCATCGAAGAGCATGAGGTAGGCATCGAACTCCGTCGACTCCAGGTACAGGTCCACCCACGTCGTCTCGTGGACGCGGAGCTCGTAGTAGTCGACGTAGCTCTCGGTGGCGTCGTCGGTGAGGCAGTCGTAGCCGGTGAGGGCCGCGTCGACGGTCGAGGGCTGATACACGCGCCGCGCCGCGCAGCGGTCTTCGACGATCACCGTGTCCGGGCCCGTGACGTCGACGCAGGCGGCGACGGGCAGGGCGAGGGCGAACACGAGGGCGAACGATCGGACGGCGCGCATGGGAGTCCTCCGCAGGGGACGAACCGCTGTTGCGCCGTCGTAACCCCGGCTCAGCGCAAAGGTGCCGTGGGTTCCGCGAGTTCCGCCCCGCGCGCCTGCGCCGGGGTCCCGCATGCCGGGGGTGGGGATCGAACCCACACGGAGGTTGCCCTCCAAGGGATTTTAAGTCCCTCGCGTATCGCCAATTTCGCCACCCCGGCCACGCCTCAACATGCCGAAAACACGACGGGAGCGCCTCGCTGAGGCGCTCCCGTCGGTCCTGCGTCGCTCCGATCAGAGCGGGAAACGGGACTCGAACCCGCGACCCCAACCTTGGCAAGGTTGTGCTCTACCAACTGAGCTATTCCCGCGTGCCCCCAAGTCTATCGTACCCGACGCGGAGCGACAAGCGGGGCCGGGCCTACAGATACCGAGCGACCGCCATCCCGAGGGCCGAGAGCGTCAGCAGTCCAACGGCGATGCTCGTGCTCACGTTCGCCCGCACCCGCAGCCGCGCGATGCTCGCCTCGGCCGCCTGGCGGGCCGGGCCGTCGAGCGTCGCCATCTGCGCCGCCAAGGCCCCCAACTGCACCGAGGCGGGACGCGAGACAACGAGCGCCACGATGAACCCGATGATGCTGGCTGCGCCGGCCGCCGCGTACGTGTGGCCTTGTGTGCTGTGGAAGTAGTCCGCACTGAATCTGCCGGAGACGATCCACAGCAGCCGCACGCCGGAGAGCATCGTCGCAAGCGCGGCGAGCGGGAGGATGGTGAACAGCTTGCGCCGCTGCAGTTCGGCGATGATCGGTCCGGCAGCCGGGCCGGAGCGGGTGATGGCCGGCACGGCGAACACGGAGGAGTAGATCCCGCCGCCCACCCAGAAGATTCCGCAGAGGATGTGGATGGCCCGGAGGGCAAGCATTTCGTAGGGCATCGGCAGGGCGAGAGGGGGGGCGGTCGCTCTGCAAGACGCTACGCCTTACGAGTAAGTTTCTCCAGCCATGAACACCCCTGTCGACGTCGTCGCGCTCGCCGCAGAACTCCTCGCCATTCCCTCCACCACGCGCGACGAAGGCGCCGCGGTGGATTCCGTCGCGCGCTGGCTCGTCGCGCGCGACTGGAACGTGACGGTGCAAGAGGTCACACCGGGCCGCGGCAACATCTGGGCCTCGCGGAAGGGCGGGGGCGTGACGCTCTCGACGCACCTCGACACCGTACCGCCGTACGTGCCGCCGCGGCGCGCCGAGGGCCGGCTCTACGGGCGCGGCGCCTGCGACGCCAAGGGCATCGCGGCCGCAATGATGGTCGCCGCCGATCGCCTCGTCCACGCCGGCGAAGAACGTGTGGATCTGCTGTTCGTCGTCGGCGAGGAGCGTGGTTCAGATGGCGCTCGTCTCGCCAACCAACTGCCCGCCACGTCCAAGTGGCTGATCAACGGCGAGCCCACGGAATCCGTGCTCGCCTCCGGCTGCAAGGGCGCGCAGCGCGTCATCGTGCGCACGAAGGGCCGCGAGGCCCATTCGGCGTACGCCCACCTCGGCGAGAGCGCGATCACTCCCATGCTCCAGCTGCTGCAGGAACTGCAGCAGCTCAAGCTCCCGGAAGATCCGATCCTTGGCCCCAGCACCGTGAACGTGGGCCTGATCCGCGGCGGCACCGAGGCCAACATCGTCCCTGGTACCTGCGAGGCGGAGATGATGTTCCGCCTGGTCGGCGACGTCGCCGAGATCAAGAAGGTCCTCAAGCCCTGGGCGCAGGGTCGCGCCGAGCTCGAGTACGGGTCGCACATCCCCGCGCAGCACTTCCACACGGTGCCGGGGTTCAAGACCGCGCCGATGGCGTACACCAGCGACATCCCCTTGCTCGGCAATTGGGGCACCCCGCTGCTCTTCGGCCCGGGATCCATTCACGTGGCACATACGCCCGACGAGTACATCGAGGAAACGGAGCTGCGCGCCAGCGTGGACAGCTACGTGACGCTCGTGAAGCACCTGCTGCACGGATGACGCCAGTGACTGACTCCCGCCTGCCGGTCGCGGTCCTCGGTGCCACGGGCGCCGTGGGCCAGACCTTCGTCCGCCTGCTCGCCGGCCACCCGTGGTTCCGGCTCGCCGAGGTCGCGGCCTCGGACCGCTCGGCAGGCAAGCGCTATGCGGATGCGACGAAATGGATCGAAGGCGTGATGCCCGACGAGGTGAGGGATCTCATCGTGACCACCTGCGATCCGACGCAGGTGTCCGCGACGATCGTGTTCTCGGCGATGGACGCTGACGCCGCGGCCACCGTGGAGCCCGCGTTCGCCATGGCCGGCCGCTTCGTGCTCAGCAACACCAAGACCTTCCGCATGACGGACGACGTGCCGCTCGTCATTCCGGAAGTGAACGCCAGCCATCTCGCGCTGCTCGACGCCCAGAAGGCCAAGGGCTGGAGCGGTGGCGTAGTGACGAACGCGAACTGCGCCGCCATTGCCGCGACGATGGCCCTCGCGCCGCTGCATGAGCGCTTTGGGCTGACCGAGCTCTTCATCGCGACGATGCAGGCGCTGAGTGGCGCGGGTTACCCGGGCGTGCCTTCGCTCGACATCCTCGGCAACGTCATTCCGTACATCGGCGGCGACGAGGAAGGGAAGATCGAGCGCGAGATGCAGAAGATGCTCGGCACCGTCGAGGGCGCGCGCATCGCGCAGGCGCCCTTCGTCGTCAGCGCCCACGCCAACCGCGTGCCCGTCGAACACGGCCACACCGTCGTGATGTCGGCCAAGTTCCGCCAGAAGCCGTCGGTGAGCGAGGCGATTGCCGTCATCCGCGCGTGGAAGGGCGAGATCGCCGACCTGAACTTGCCGAGCGCACCGCGCGAGCCGCTGGTGCTGGCCGAACAGCCGGACCGCCCGCAGCCGCGCCGCGACGTGAACGCCGGCAACGGCATGACCGTCACGGTCGGCCGCGTGCGCGAAGACGCGATCTTCCACCTCAAGCTGGTCGCGATGGGGCACAATACCATCCGCGGGGCGGCGGGCAGCGCGGTGCTCAACGCCGAGGCGCTGGTGGCGACGGGGCGGCTCGGCTGGACGCCGCCGGGGCGCGCATGATCGTCTGCAAGTTCGGTGGCACGTCGGTCGGCGACTCCGCGGCGATTGCGCGCACGGTGGGCATCGTGCGCAGCAAGCTCGAACGCGAGCCGGTGGTGGTCGTGTCCGCGCTGGCGGGCACGACGAACCGACTCATCGAGCTGGCCGAGCATGCCGCCAAGGGCGATCTCATCGTCGCGCTGGCCATCTGCGAGGAACTGCGCGCGCGGCATCTCGCGACGATCGAAGAACTGATCGGCGATCACGCCAGCCACGATGAGGTCGCCGCCGACACGGGCGCGATGTTCGACGAACTCGCGCACCTGGCCGAGGCGCTGTCGGTGCTCGCCCACCTCACGCCACGGTCGCACGACGCCGTCGCCTCGATGGGCGAGCGTCTCTCGGCGCCGATCGTCGCGGCGGCGATGTCGAAGGCAGGCTTGCCTGCCGTATATGTAGACGCCCGCCGCGTCATGGTCACCAGCGAGGACTTCGGCCGCGCCGAGCCGCTCACCGACGACATCGCCATCGCCTGCCGTGCGGCCCTCGCGCCACTCTTGCGCGACGGCAAGGTCCCGGTCCTCGGCGGCTACATCGGCTCCACGCGGTCCGGCGTGACCACCACACTCGGCCGCGGCGGCTCGGACTTCTCGGCCTCGCTCTTCGGCGCAGCCATGGACGCCGAGGCGATCGAGATCTGGACCGACGTCGACGGCATGCTCACGGCCGACCCGCGCGTGGTCTCCGGCGCGCGGCTCATCGGCCACATCCGCTTCGACGAGGCCGCCGAGCTGGCGAACTTCGGCGCCAAGGTGCTGCACCCCAGCACCATCGCGCCGGCGGTGAAGCAGGGCATCCCGGTGTTCGTGTTCAACTCGCGGAAGCCTGAGGGCACGGGCACGCGCATCACCTTCGACGCGCCGCGTACGCCCGTGCGCGCCATCGCCGGCAAGACGCGCACCGTCGTGGTGAAGATCCGCTCGCCGCGCATGCTGGCCACGCCTGGCGCGCTGCGGAAGATCTTCGAGGTGTTTGAGCAGAACCGCACGTCGGTGGACGTGGTCGCGACCTCCGAGGTCAGCGTGAGCGTGACGCTCGACGACGACCAGCACCTCGACGCCGTGGTGGCACAGCTCAGCGCCTTCGGTGACGTCTCGGTGGAGCGGCATCGCGGCATCGTCGCGCTCGTCGGCGCGGGCCTCGGGGAGCACACCGAAGCGATGGCCACGGCGCTGCAGGCGCTGGGCAACCTGCGCTTGCATATGGTCTCGCTCTCGGCGACGGGCATCAACCTCACGCTGATCGTCGACGGCGACCAGGTGAACGAGGCGATGCAGCGCCTGCACGCGGCATTCTTCGGAGCGGCCTAATGACCAAGCTCGCGATTCTCGGCGCCGGCAAGATGGGCAAGCTCCTCGCGCAGCTCGCGCCCGAGAGCGGGTTCACCCTGGTCGCGCAGCTCGACAAAGCCGAGACGGCCCGCGGCCTCACGGCACAATCACTGCACGGCGCGGACGTGGTCATTGAGTTCACGGAGCCGCAGGCTTCGGCCGCGCTGGTGCGGCAGTGCGCGGAGTTGGGCGTGCCGGTCGTCAGCGGCACCACGGGCTGGGACGCCGAGCGGGCGCTGGTCGAGACCTTCGTGCGCAACGGCAAGGGCGCGTTGCTCTGGGCGCCGAACTTCGCGTTGGGCGTGCACCTGTTCGCGAAGGTGGTGGAAGAAGCGGCGCGGCGCTTTGCGAGTGACCGCGCGGGGTTCGATGCGCACTTGATCGAGACGCATCACAGCAAGAAGCTCGATGCGCCGAGTGGCACGGCCCGCATGCTCGCGATGGTCGCCGAGCGCGCGCAGGGTAAGGCGATGCCCGTGACCAGCGTGCGCACCGGACATGTGCCCGGGACGCACGAGTTGGTGTTCGATGCCGCCTTCGAGCAGGTGCGGCTCGTGCACGAGGCCCGCGACCGTCGCGTCTTCGCCTCCGGCGCGCTGGCGGCCGCCAAGTGGCTGGCGGGGCGGCGCGGCGTGTTCACCCTTGATGACTTCCTTGGAGACGTGATCTGATGACCGCTCCCCTTCGCGGTGCGATCACCGCGCTCGTCACGCCGTTCAAGTCCGACGGCTCGGTGGACGAAGCGGCACTCGCCGCCCTGGTCGATTGGCAGATCGCCGAGGGCATCCACGGGCTGGTGCCGGTGGGCTCGACGGGCGAGGCGGTGACGCTCTCGTTGCCGGAGCGCGAGCGCGTGGTGCGCGTCGTCGCCGAGGCGGCGAAGGGCCGCGTGCCGGTAATCGCCGGCGCGGGGTCCAACGACACCGCGGCGGCCATCGAGGCGTCGAAGCTGCTCGGTAAGGCCGGTGCCACGCACCTGTTGCATGTGTCGCCGATGTACAACAAGCCGCCACAGCGCGGCATCGTGGCGCACTTCACGGCTGTCGCCGATGCGTCGCCGCTGCCGGTCGTGCTGTACAACGTGCCCGGGCGCACGGGCAGCAACATGACGGCCGAGACGACGCTGAAGTTGGCCGAGCACGCCAACATCTGCGCCGTGAAGGAAGCCAGCGGCAACACCGGGCAGATCGACGCCATTCTGCGCGGCCGTCCCGAGGGCTTCGGCGTGCTGAGCGGCGATGACGGCCTCACGCTGGCGGTGATGGCCGCCGGCGGCGACGGCGTGATCTCGGTGATCTCCAATGCCGTGCCCAAGCTCTGCGCGCAGCTCACGGACGCGCTCGCCAAGAGCGACCTCGCCACGGCGTCGCTCATCCACCATCGCCTCGCACCGCTCGTGGATGCGGCGTTCATCGAGAGCAATCCGATTCCCATCAAGGCGGGCCTCGCGATGATGGGCAAGGTCAAGAACGTGCTGCGCCTGCCGCTGGTCGCCATGGACGCCAAGCACGAGGCGCGCATGAGCGCTGCGCTGCGCATCGCGGGGGTGACGCTGTGACGCTCAAGCTCACGCCCGAACAGCTCGAGCAGCAGGTCGAGCGCCTGTTCCCGTTGGCAGTGGAGAAGCAGCCGCCGGAGACCGAGGCCGTCGTCGGCGCGCTGCTCGAGGCGCTCGAAGCCGGCGACGTGCGCTCGGCGACCAAGGACAAGAAGGGCAACTGGAAGGCTATCGCGTGGGTGAAGCGCGGCATCCTGCTCGGCTTCCGCGCCGGCAAGATCGTCGAGCTCTCAGGCAAGGACTCCCCGTTCCAATTCTTCGACAAGCACACGTATCCGCCGCAGCGCATGACGGTGGCCAAGGGCGTGCGGCTCGTGCCGGGCGGCTCGTCGGTGCGCCGCGGCGCCTTCGTGGCCAGCGGCGTCGTGTGCATGCCGCCGATGTACATCAACGTCGGCGCCTACGTGGGCAGCGGCACGATGGTGGACTCGCACGCGCTGGTCGGCAGCTGCGCGCAGATCGGCGAGCGCGTGCACTTGAGCGCCGCCGCGCAGATCGGCGGCGTGCTCGAGCCCGTGAACGCCTCGCCGGTGATCATCGAGGATGATGTGATCGTCGGCGGCAACTGCGGCGTGTACGAAGGCACCGTGGTGCGCGAGAAGGCCGTGCTCGCGGCGGGCGTGGTGCTCACGCGGGGCACGCCCGTGTTCGACCTCGTGAAGGAGAAGGTCTACCGCGGCACTGCGGATGCGCCGCTGGAGATTCCCGCTGGCGCGGTGGTCGTGCCGGGTGCCCGTGCGGTGAAGGGCGGCTTCGCGGCGGAGCAGGGGCTCTCGCTGCAGACGCCCGTCATCGTGAAGTACCGCGACGAGAAGACGGATCTCGCGACGGCGCTCGAATCCTGGTTGCGCTGAGCCGAATCTTAGGACGCCCGTGACCCGCATCCGCGTTCCCGGCGACAAGTCGATCTCCCATCGCGCGCTCATGCTCGCCGCGCTGGGGCGCGGGACGTCGCGCGTGCGGGGCATCCTGCAGAGCGCAGACATCGAGGCGACGGCGCGCGTGCTGCGTGCGCTCGGCGCAACGATTCCGCCGCTCGACGCATCGGAGCTAGTCATCGAAGGCGTGGGCCTGCGTGGGCTGCAGCCGCCGAGTGTGCCGTTGGATTGCGCGAACTCCGGTACCACGGCGCGCCTGGTCGCGGGCATCGTCGCGGGCGCGGGGTTCGACGCCGAGTTCGTGGGTGATGCGTCGCTGAGCCGGCGGCCGATGGGCCGCGTCGCCGCGCCGCTGCGCGCGATGGGCATCGAGGTCACGCGGCCCGAGCATGGCGGCCTGCCGATGCGCCTCCACCGCGGCAGTGTGCAGGGCGTCACGTGGCGTCCCGCCGTCGCCAGCGCGCAGGTGAAGAGCGCCGTGCTCTTGGCGGGACTCGTGGGCAACGTGCCCGTCGAGGTGCAGGAGCCCGTGCCGACGCGCGATCACACCGAGCGGATGTTGCAGGCCCGGGGCGTGGACCTGCGCGTCGAGGGCGATACCGTTTCGCTGTTGCCGGCCGCGCGCCTCGACGCCGCCGACGTCGACGTCCCCGGCGACCCGTCCTCGGCGGCGTTCATTGCCGGGCTCGCCGCACTGGGCGCCCTCCGCCGCGAGGTGCGCATCGAGAACGTCGACGTGAATCCTTGGCGCGTCGGCGGCTTCCGTGCGTTGCGGCGGATGGGGGCGCTCCTCCGCTACGAGGACGAGGCGTTGCAGGGCGGCGAACCCGTCGCGACCGTCGTCTGCGGTCCGGGTGCGCTTCAGGGCATTTCGATTGCGCCGGAGGAAGTGCCGAGCTTGATCGACGAACTACCGCTTCTGGCGGTGGTCGCGGCGCGCGCGGCGGGCGAAACGCGGGTCACCGGCGCCGCCGAGCTCCGCGTGAAGGAGAGCGACCGCATCGCCGCGGTCGTGAGCGGCCTGCGCGCGGTCGGCGTCTACGCCGAGGAACTGCCCGATGGATTCGTCGTGCGGGGCAGCGACCGCCCGCTCACGGGCCGCGTGGTCACGCATGGCGACCATCGCATCGCGATGGCCTTCGGCGTGCTCGGTGCCGTGCCCGGTAACGCCATCACTGTCGACGACCCATCGTGCTGCGCCGTGAGCTGGCCTAGCTTCTGGGACGATCTCCAACGCCTCACGCATGACTGACCGCCGCCGCCCCCTCGTCGTCGCCATCGATGGACCCGCCGCCTCGGGCAAGAGCTCGACCGCGAAGTGGGTCGCGCGCGAGCTCGGGCTCCGCCACGTGGACTCGGGCTCGCTGTACCGCGCGGCTACCGCCGCGGCCCTTCGCACGGAGCCGGAGAGCGCCCGCTGGACCGAGGCGAGCGTGCTCGCCGCCGCGGCGCCCATTCACCTCGTCCCCGGCGAGACGACCTTCCATCCGCACCTCGGCGACGAGGACCTCGAGTTCGTCATCCGCGGCAAGGACGTGACGTCACATGTGAGCCAGGTGGCGCAGATGCCTGCCGTGCGTGCCTGGGTGAACCGTCAGGTCCAGGCGACCGCCGAGGGCCACCCGATCGTCGTCGACGGGCGCGACATGGGCACGGCGGTGTTCCCGCAGGCGCGGGTGAAGGTCTTCTTGATCGCCGATCCTTGGGAGCGGGCGCGCCGCCGCCTGGTGCAGCGCCTGCAGCGCGCGCCGGAGGAAGCGGAGATCGCGGCCGAAGTCGATGCGCTGACGCAGCGCGACGCCAAGGACGAGGCGCAGACGCAGCAGGCCTCGGATGCGGTGCTGATCGACACTACCTACCTCACCCAAGAGGAGCAGGTCGAGCGGATCGTAGCGCTGGCACGGGCGGCCCTCGCGGGGCCGGATCGTCCCGCGGCCTAGTTGGTGCCGGGCGGCCACTCCGCCGACGATCGTCTCAAGTGCACGATTCCAAGGATCACGATGCTGGCATCGGTGCTCTCGAAGTACACCGCGTAGGGGAACCTGCGGACGAATGCGCGCCGGACGTTGTGCCGCACCGACCTGTGCGAGCCAGGCGACGATGCAATCCGGCCGACGGTTGCTGCCACCTCACTTAGCAACTTCTCCGCGGCGACAGCGTTTCTTTGCCGGTACCAACGAAAAGCCGCGCCCAGTTCGGACGCGGCTCTGGCTGTGAATCGAATGTCGGCGGTTGGCACTCTCGTCACCCGGGTGACTCGTCCGCCGCTTGGGCTCGTCGCAGCGCTTCATCTAGAGAGATCAGCGGCTCCGCCCCCTCACGGACGGCTCGCGCACGACGCTCCAGTTCATCACCGAAGGACACAGAGATTGGGGCGAGGGCTTCGATCTCCGCGACGCTGAGCGAGTCCCAGAGCTCGCCAATGAGCTGCAGCCGCTCCTCTGGACTGAGGGCGGTGAGTGTGGCCATGTCCACGGGGGCTTTCGACATGGGGTCAATGTTGCGGGCCGTGACCGCGGTGGCAATGCCTGCGATTGCGAGTCGCAGCGGCACGTTGCGCGACCGAGCCGTAAGGTGTTGCAGGTCATAGCTTTCGAGGTTGACGCCCTCCCCAAAACGGCATATGTTACTAGGCTTGCCCGAAATCCGGGCCAGTCACACTCACCCCATACCTCGTCCGCGGCGAGCCTAAACACCCCGCGTGTGGAGAAGTCATGACCGCAGTCGATACGCTGACCCCTGAGGAAATCGCGCGCCAGAAGCGCGACGCCCAGCGCGCGCAGCTCCGCCCCCTCGCCAACCGCCGCCCCGAGCTCTACGACGAGGATGAATTCTCGTCCGACGAGTTCGAAGCGATGATGGAGATGTACAACGGGACGCTCGCCTCGATCGAAGAAGGCGAGATCGTCAAGTCCCGTGTGCTCGAGATCCGCGAGAACCTCGTCGTGCTCGACATCGGCTTCAAGTCCGAGGGCACGATCCCGCTCGAAGAGTTCAAGGACATGCCGGAGCTCAAGGTCGGGGACGAAGTCGAAGTCCTCCTTGAGCACCTCGAGGATTCCGAGGGCTCCGTCGTCCTGTCGAAGAAGAAGGCCGACTTCATGCGCGTGTGGGAGCGGATCCGCGTCGCGTACGAGTCCGACCAGCCGGTCACCGGCACGCTCGTCAAGAAGATCAAGGGTGGCGTGGTCGTCGACCTCATGGGCGTCGACGCGTTCCTCCCGGGTTCGCAGATCGCGCTCCGTCGCGTCCCGAACATCGACGAGCTCCTCGGCCAGACCTACGAGTTCAAGATCATCAAGCTCAACAAGCGTCGCCGCAACATCGTCGTGTCTCGCCGCGTGATCCTCGAGACCGAGCGGGCCGGCAAGCGCGAGAAGTTGATGAAGGAGCTCAACAAGGATCAGGTGCGGAAGGGCGTGGTCAAGAACATCACGGACTTCGGCGCCTTCATCGACCTCGGCGGCGTGGACGGCCTGCTCCACATCACCGACATGTCGTGGGGCCGCATCTCGCATCCGAGCGAGATGGTCCAGATCGGCATGGAGCTCGAGGTCAAGGTCCTGGACATCGATTGGGAGCGCGAGCGCATCTCGCTCGGCCTCAAGCAGCTCCAGGCCTACCCGTGGAAGGATGTCGCCGAGAAGTTCCCGGTCGGCACCCGCGTCTCGGGCAAGGTCGTCAGCATCACGAACTACGGCGCCTTCATCGAGCTCGAGCCGGGCATCGAAGGCCTCGTGCACATCTCTGAGATGAGCTGGACGCGCAACGTCCGCCATCCCTCGAAGCTCGTCTCGATCGGCGAGGCCATCGAGGCGGTGGTGCTCAAGGTCGATTCAGCCGAAGAGAAGATCTCGCTCGGCATGAAGCAGACCGAGCAGGATCCGTGGATGGTGCTGCCGCTCAAGTACCCGGTCGGCACGCGCCTCAACGGCAAGGTCCGCAACCTGACCTCGTTCGGCGCCTTCGTCGAGATCGAGCCGGGCATCGACGGCCTCATCCACATCTCCGATATGTCTTGGACGAAGCGTGTCCAGCACCCGTCGGAAGTCGTGAAGAAGGGCGACGCGGTGGACGTGGTCATCCTCAACATCGACGCCGAGAACAAGCGCATCTCGCTCGGCCTCAAGCAGGCGTCCGAGGATCCGTGGCTGCGCATCGGTGAGACCTTCCCGGTCGGCACCGAGCTCCCGGGCAAGGTCGCCCGCCTGATGGACAAGGGCGTCGTCGTCGACATCGGCAACGACATCGAAGGCTTCGTGCCGCTCTCGCACCTCAACCTCACCGGCCAGCAGGTCAACAGCTCTGCTGACGTGGCGTGGGAAGGGATGGCGATGAATGTGCGGATCCTCGAGGTCGATCCGATCCACCGTCGCATCGTGCTCGGCGTGGTGGACATCCCGGCGGGCCAGGAGCGGCCGGCGGAGCCGTCCAAGGTGCATACGGAAGATGAGGATAACGTTCCGATTCCGGCGGACCTTGATGCCGTGGCAGACGAGGAGTAACCGCAGTTACGAGTTGGGAGTTGGGAGTTGAAAGAGGCGCCCCGGTCGAGCTTGGCTCGGCCGGGGCGCTTTGGCGCGGACAGAACGCTCAACCTCCGTGAGTCCTCGGGAAGGAATTCTCACGTTTGCCTTGACGGCACTAGCGCCAACACTTCACTTTCGCTGAAACTCGTCCCTCGAGGCGCACAATGTCCTGCCCCCCCCTCCGGAATAGGCTGGGTGCCTGGTTCGTACTTGGAATTGCACTTGTCGTTGCAGGGTGCTTGCCCGACAGTCCACTTACGCCAGCCGAGCACCGGGGTGAAGCACGCGCGGTTCGAAGCCAGGGCTCGCCAGCTTCTATCGCCCGGCTGACAATCGACGACGAGTACGCTCGGATTGCCGACGAGGTACCTGGCTTCGCTGGCATGTACTTCGACGGGAGCGGAGTCCCTGTCGTCCTGCTCAAGAACTCCCAGGCCGCTTCGGAGGCCCGCGGACGCATCTCGGAACTGCTCCTGCGGGGAGCGAACGGCAATGCGGCCCGAGTGGCACAGGTGGCTGGCCAGATGGCGAGCCTTCGGGTCGAGCACGCGCGCTTCGACTTCCGCGAGCTGTACGATTGGTACAAAGATATGGTGATGCCTGCAGCATTTGCCGTTTCAGGCGTCGTGATGACGGACATTGACGAGCGGCGCAACAGGATTGTCGTCGGCGTCCGCGATGGGGCGTCGCTGGGTCGGGCGAGGGCCAGTATGGCAGCGCTTGGTCTGCCGCGCGACGCGTACGACGTCGCTGAGTATGATGTCGCTGGGCTGGAGATGCCCGCGTCCACGCAGAACGCGGAAGACTGTGATCCGATGACAGCAATCATCGAGTGCCCGGAACCTCCGTCCGGCGCATCCGGAGACACCACGAGTCTTCGGGCGACACGAAGGCCG
Source organism: Pseudogemmatithrix spongiicola (assembly GCF_030623445.1). NCBI lineage: Bacteria > Pseudomonadati > Gemmatimonadota > Gemmatimonadia > Gemmatimonadales > Gemmatimonadaceae > Pseudogemmatithrix > Pseudogemmatithrix spongiicola. Next base: position 1,833,728 of record NZ_CP130613.1, on the reverse strand, counting down.
ATCATCGGTGGTCTGCAGATTCAGTACAGCGAAGGCTTCTCCGCTTTTAACTGTTCGCTTGGCTACAACATCGTGCACCGCGATGCCGTGGGAACCCTGAGTGCGAATCGCTACTTCGTCACCAACAGTCATTGCGGCGCCATTGGACAAATGACGGGTATGTCGATGGGCCAGTCGACCGCCTTCGAGAACGTTTCCAACGAGCTCGCGGATCCGCCTTTCTTTAGTGCCGGTACCGACGCAATGTGTCCCCCTGGGCGCCTGTGCCGATACTCGGATGCTTCTCTCTTCCAGTATTACTCTCCTACGCTCGGGGCGCACGGACGCGTCGCATTCCCCAACCTCGGACAACTGAACGTCGGCTTGCAACGTGAAGTAGTTGCGGGCGGCGATCCGGTTGTGGGAATGGTCGTCCACCGGATCGGGCGCACGACTGGGCGTAGCGTCGGCACCGTGGACCAAGCCTGCGCCAATTTCGTGGTTTACGACGAGGGCTTCGATACCGGGCGGATGTTTCTCTGCCAATCGCGAGCCACTTACGCGTCGGCGTCAGGCGACAGCGGCGGACCGGTGGTGGAAGTGTTGTCCGACGGCACCTTGGTCGCTCGCGGCATTCACTGGCGTGGCAACGGTGGGTTCAGTCCAATGAACGCTGTACTAGCTGAGCTCCGAGCGGTAACTGGGGGCGGTTTGGGCCCCACCATTCATGACGCCACGCCCTAGGGGAATCGAGCGATGCCAGTACTTCGGCTCGATGCGGCGCGGCGTTGGCGTGCATGGTTCACTGCATTGGTTTGCGCGCTCGGTTCCGGCGTGCTCGTCGGGTGCACGGCGCTCTCCGGTCCGCCCAGCGAAGTAAGGTACGTTTTGGCGAGCATCGCCGGCGTTGACCTGCCGGCGACGTTCTTCGAGACTAGAGACATAGACGGCAACGTATGGACGCTCGAAATGGTGGAGAGTCACCTGACTCTTTTCTCCGATGACACGTTCATGCGCTCTTCGACCGCGCTCCGGAAACTGAACGGAGATGTGATTGAGCCGCTAAGCAGCACGACACGTGGCAGAATCGAACGGCGAGATGGGCTAATCGTTGTCCGCTACCCTTCCGGTGGCGGGTACGAGGATGTCGTTCATTACGACGTGCTGGACGGAGGGCGACAGCTTGCTGGTCCACATGCGACCGGTGCCGTGTACCGTTGGCTGCGAGCGGACTAGGTGCGTTACCTCAGTGATCGCTGTTCTTACGCATTGCGCCAAGGGGCTCCGGTCGTGATGGCGATGGTCGAGCTCACGCTCGAGTTTTGGCTCGGTCGGGGCGTTTCGCGTTCTCTCGGGACGTGACGCCTTGCGGAGGTGGTGAGGTAAACTTCTGTATGCCCTTCGATATCTCGTCTCGAAGTGGCGCCCCTAGGCGCGCCCTCCGGCTCGCAGGCGCGCTGATCGCGCCCCTCGTGGCTACTGGCTGCGGATTGATCACAGAGCCCGAGGTTGCAGGCCTGACGGTGGAACTGTCGGCGGAGTCAGTGGCACCGGGCGGCGGCATTGAGGTGACACTGCGCAACGGTTCCGATCGCAGTTGGTATTACAACGGCGTCTGCAACAGTGACCTGCAGCGGCGTGATGGGGACGATTGGGCGCCGGCGTACGAGTACTTTCCCGTCACCGGCGGACTGGCTCTCGTGGAGCCGTCGTCGGACCCGGACAGGCTGACATGGGCCCCGTTGGAGGTCCCGCCGGGCGGATCGAGAACCTTCGCGACCACAGTGCCGGAGAATCTGGTCGATGGTGAGTACAGGGTGCTTGCACCATTCTCCAGTCGCGCGGACGGCAGCGGCACGAGAGTGCGGCGGCCCTCACCGGTGTTTCAGGTCCGTAGCGCCTCGCTGGCCGCACGCGGAGAGTAGTTTCGCGGGTGTCCATGATGGGACTGCGTCGGCTCCTGCCAGAGCTTCGTGGCGCCCGCTGCACCAGCGTCGGCGCGTTGCTGGTTCTCTCCTCGCTGGGCTGCCAAGGCGGAACAGAGGCGGGCGGGTCGATTCAGGCAGTGTTGGTCGACTCGCTCATGCTTGAGGAGACCGACGCCGTATTCGTGGGTCGAACCGCCGGACTCACCGTCGATGATCGCCGACGAATCCTCGTCGCGGACGCGGTAGCGAACACGCTGCTCGAGTTCGACTCGGCCGGGCGTTTCGTCCGACGCTATGGCGCCGCGGGTCGAGGTCCGGGCGAGTTCCGCGGCATCGGTGACGCGATGCTATCTCGCTCGGACGGGGTACTCACGCTGACGGACGTCTCGCTGCGTCGGATCACCACGTTCGACCGAAACGACGGCCGATTGCTGGGGACGCGCGCCTTCGTTGGCAAGCTGGGCAGTCTCGCTGCTGCCGACGGAAGGCTGTGGTACGGAATCTTCGATCCGGCCAACGCGCGAGCCATCGCCGTGGAGCACGCCGCGGGGCTGGTCGCGACGGACACGACGCCCGTCCAGGCGAACTTGGTCGCCATTCCCGAGGCGTATCTCACGGTCGAGCCGTTGAACGGGATATTCGGCTTCGCGAGTGTGGTCGCGTGGGCAGACACCGCCTTCGTTGGCTTCGCCGCGTCGCCTTTCCTCTTGCTAGTGACGGCCGACGGCGTCATCGTGGACACGGTGCCATTGCCCGCACGAGCGAGGCGTGGCGTACCCGCGAATCTCGCGGCCATCCTGAGCGACGTCAGTCTCCCACCGACTGCGATGTACCGTGCAGCGTCCGGCCTGATGCGCTTGCATCGTCGATCCGACGGTTCCGTCGTCACGATCCATCACGACACCGAGATTGCCGGCCGACTGCTCTCGGCGCGAGTGTTCGCCGGCGTGATCTCCCCTGACCGGTCACGCGCGTGCATGGATGCCGAGATCCCGGTCTCCTCTGACGTCATCCCTTGGACGGCGATGCAGGACGACTTGCTGTTTGTGCTCGACCACGTCGTGGACGACGATGCCCTGAGGCCACGACTCATGCTGCGAGCGTACCGGCTGGATACAAGCGAGTGCTCGTGGACATCACTTCAGGGCGACGTCCCGCTGACGGGGAGCGAGAAGCCATGAGCAATGCGAGCCGGATTCCGCTGTGCGTACTTGCCTGCGTAGTGGTCGGATCGGCGCCGCTGTCGGCGCAGGATCGGCTGCCTCCGGACAGTAGCGCGATTCGGCTGGCACACTGCGTCGCCGGAAGCCTGCCCGTTGTGCAGCAAGCGGTGGACTCCGCGCGCCCTCCGCTGCTCGTCGTCGGAGAACGGCGCCTCGGGCCGGTCCGGCGGTTCCCGGCGTGCCCCGACTCTCGGGCGCTCGACGGCTCGGTTGAGATCCGGTTCATCCGTCCGTTCGCCGCTCGCGAACTCTATCGCGAGGAAGGTCGCTTTGGCGTCGTCATCCTCGACGGCTGGCCCACGCTACGTGTGAAGCCGTGATGCTCGTCGGCTCCGCCGCTGGGGACGCGGTGGGGCGGGGAGTCGACGGTCCGCGCGGATGGGCACGGAACATGAAGGGCGAGTAACTTTCGCGCATGTCCATGCGCGAAAAACTCGACCTCCTCTCGCAGCGCCGCGCCGAGTCCGAACTCGGGGGTGGCGCCGAGCGCCTGAAGGCCCAGCACGACAAGGGCAAACTGTCTGCCCGCGAGCGCCTCGAGGTGCTCCTCGACGAAGGCAGCTTCGTCGAGCTCGACCGCTTCGTGACGCATCGCTCCAGTGATTTCGGCCTGGATAAGTCCAAGCCCTATGGCGACGGCGTCGTCACCGGCTACGGCAAGATCCACGGCCGCCTCGTGTACGTGTTCTCGCAGGACTTCACCGTCTTCGGCGGCTCGCTCTCCGAGGCCCACGCGGGGAAGATCTGCAAGGTCATGGACCTCGCCGTGCAGAACGGTGCGCCAGTGATCGGGCTCAACGACTCGGGCGGCGCGCGCATCCAGGAGGGCGTGGTCTCGCTCGGCGGCTACGCCGACATTTTCCTGCGCAACACGATGGCCTCGGGCGTGGTGCCGCAGATCTCGGCCATCCTTGGGCCCTGCGCCGGCGGGGCGGTCTACTCGCCCGCCATCACAGATTTCGTGTACATGGTACGCGGCACGAGCTACATGTTCGTGACCGGCCCAAACGTGGTGAAGACCGTCACGCACGAAGACGTGACGATGGAGCAGCTCGGCGGCGCCGACACGCACGGCGGCACCAGCGGCGTCTCGCACTTCACGGCGGGCACCGAACTCGAGTGCCTCGAAGGCATCCGCACGCTGATGCGCTTCATCCCCAGCAACAACGTCGATGCCGCGCCCAAGGGCGTCGCGGTCGACCCCCGGGACCGTCGCGACGAGGCGCTGTTGGACGTCGTGCCGGACAATGCCAATAAGCCTTACGACATCCACGACGTCATCCGTCGTGTGGTGGATGACGGCGAGATCCTCGAGGTGCAGAAGGACTTCGCGGGCAATATCGTCTGCGCCTTCGCCCATTTGGGCGGCCACTCGGTGGGCATCGTGGCCAACCAGCCGGCCGTGCTGGCCGGCGTGCTCGACATCAACGCCTCCATGAAAGCGGCGCGCTTCATCCGCTTCTGCGACGCCTTCAACATCCCGATCGTGACCTTCGAAGACGTGCCGGGCTTCCTGCCGGGCGTCACGCAGGAGCATGGCGGCATCATCAAGCACGGCGCCAAGCTGCTCTACGCCTACTGCGAAGCCACGGTGCCCAAGCTCACCGTGATCACGCGCAAGGCCTACGGCGGCGCCTACGACGTGATGAGCTCCAAGCACATCCGCAGCGATGTGAACCTCGCTTGGCCCACGGCCGAGATCGCCGTGATGGGCCCCAAGGGTGCGGTGGAGATCCTGTTCAAGAAGGAGATCGCCGAGGCCAAGGACCCGCAGGCGGCGATGGACGCACGCGTAGCGGAGTACACGGACAAGTTCGCGAATCCATATGTGGCCGCCGCGCGCGGCTACGTGGACGACATCATCGACCCGCGCGATACGCGTCCGCGGCTGATTGACGCCTTGGACATGCTGCAGGGCAAGCGGCAGTCCATGCCGCGAAAGAAGCACGGGAACATCCCCCTATGACGGGCGAGACGCGCAACGCCCCGGCAGAGGGCGCAACCTCGGTGATGCCATGGACGTCCGCGTGGCGCTACGCCGTCAGTCGCGTCGCCGCGCCGCGCTCCTGGCGCTACTGGGCGGGCTCATTGGTGGGTATCACGCTGATCGAGCTCGTCGCCACCGATTGGTCGCTCCCGCGGGCGATCCTGAGCGCCGTGGTATTCGTACTCGTGATGGAGGTGCTGGAGTTCGTGCGCCGGTTCCTCTCCGGCGCGCCTGTGGGCGAGGCAGGGAAGGAGCCGTGGTGAAGGAACTGCGCAAGGTCCTCATTGCCAACCGCGGCGAGATCGCGGTCCGCATCATCCGCGCCTGCCGCGAACTGGGCATCCAGAGCGTCGCGGTGTATTCGGACGCGGACGCCGGTGCCCCGCATGTGCGCGCCGCCGACGAGGCGGTGCACATCGGCCCGGCGCCGGCCAGCCAGAGCTATCTCCGCGGCGATCACCTGATCGAGGTGGCCAAGCAGGTCGGCGCCGATGCCATCCACCCCGGTTACGGATTCCTCTCCGAGCGTGAGTGGTTCGCCAAGGCCGTCGAAGACGCGGGGCTGATCTGGATCGGCCCGCCGGCGTCGGCCATCGCCGCGATGGGTTCCAAGACGGCCGCGCGTACGCTGGCCATCAAGGCTGGCACGCCGGTGGTGCCGGGCACCACCGAGGCCTTGAAGGACGCCGCCGAGGCGAAGAAGCTCGCCCAGGAGTTCGGCCTGCCGGTGCTGCTCAAGGCCGCGGCCGGTGGCGGCGGCAAGGGCATGCGCGTCGTGCGCGATCTCAGCGAGATCGAAGGCGCGCTCGGCTCCGCCCAGCGCGAAGCTAAGAACGCCTTCGGCGACGACGCCGTGTACATCGAGAAGTACATCGAAGGCCCGCGGCACGTCGAGATTCAGGTGCTTGCGGACCAACACGGCAACTGCATCTCGCTGGGGGAGCGTGAGTGCAGCATCCAACGTCGGCACCAGAAGATGATCGAGGAAGCGCCGTCGGTGGCGGTCTCACCGGAGCTGCGCGCGAAGATGGGCGCGGCCGCCGTCGCCGCCGCGAAGGCTGCGGGCTACGTGAACGCCGGCACCTGCGAGTTCCTGCTCGACAAGCACGGGAACTTCTACTTCCTCGAGATGAACACCCGCATCCAGGTCGAGCATCCCGTCACGGAACTCGTGATGGGCATCGACCTCGTGCAATGGCAGCTGCGCATTGCGCGCGGCGAGACGCTGCCGTTCCTTGAGACGCCCAAGCCCAACGGCTGGGCCATCGAGTGCCGCATCACGTCGGAGGATCCGGCCAACGGATTCCTGCCGAGCACGGGGCGCATCACGCACCTGCAGCTGCCGGCGGGGCCGGGGGTGCGCTGGGACGGCGGCATCACCACGGGCTCCGTCGTCGGGCTCAACTACGACCCGATGCTCGCCAAGCTCATCGTGCACGCGCCGACGCGCGAGCTGGCGATCGCGCGCATGGAACGCGCGCTGCGCGAGCTGGTGATCCACGGCGTGGAGACCTCGCGCGAGTTCCATCTCCGCATGATGGCCGATGAGGACTACCGTACGAGCAACGTGACGATCCAGTGGCTGGAGGCGAAGCTGCCCGAGCTCCTCGCGCGCAAGCCTTCGGCGGACACGCTGCGCGTGGCGGTGATCGCCGGCGCGCTGTTCGCGCAGAAGGACCGTGCGGGCCGGCCGGGAACGGGTGTCGCGGGCTCGGCGCAGACGCCATCCGGGGCCGCGCCGTCGGATCCGTCGCGCGCGAGCTGGGCTGAGCAGGCCCGCCGCGAGGCGCTGCGCGGCGCGTGACGCTCACCACGCTGGACATCGCGAGCATCTCGGCGGGCGGCGACGGCGTCGCCCGTCACGACGGGCTCGTGGTGTTCACGCCGCGCACGGCGCCGGGCGACCGCGTGGTCGCCGAGGTCAGCGTGCAGGGGCGCGTCGGCCGCGGCCGGCTCGTGCGGGTCGAGCGCGAAGGCAGCGTGCGGATTCCCGCGCGCTGCGCGCACTACGAGGCCCCGGATCGCTGCGGGGGCTGTCAGTGGCAGCACGTGGACATCGCGGCGCAGCGCGATGCGAAGCGCGCGATGCTGCGCGATGCGTTCCAGCGGATCGGCAAGCGCGAGATCCCGCTCCCCGCGATGCACGCCGGCGAGCCGTGGCGGTACCGCCGCTCGTTGACGCTGGCCATGCGCAAGCGCGCGAGCGGCGAGTGGTACGCCGGACTCCGCGCCTTCGACGATCCCGAGGACGTGTTCGAGCTCGAGGACTGCCTCATCACCGCTGAGCCGGTGCTTGCCGGCTGGCGCGAAGTCATGGCTGCGGCGGTGCACTTGCCCGACGAACCGCGACTGCGTGGGACCGTGCGTGTGATCCAGGACCGGCCGCACTTCGTGCTCGAAGGCGGCAAGGAGTGGTCGGAACTCTCGGCGTTCCTCGACGCGGTGCCGACGCTCGCCGCCGTGTGGTGGCAGGCGGAGGGGAAGCGTCGTCGCCTGGTGGCGGACCGTCGCCCGGCGAACGAACCCGGCGCGAGCTTCGCACAGGTGAATCCGGAGATGGCCGAGGCGTTGCATGCGGTGGTCGTGCAGCGCGTGATGGCGCATGCGCCGCAGCGCGTGATCGACGCGTTCAGCGGCGCGGGGGATACCGCCGCGGCCATCGCGGCGCAGGGCGTGCGGGTGGTGGCCATCGAGGCTGACGAAGACGCAACAGCCTACGCGGCGACGCGCCTCGCGACGCGCCTCGCGAACGGCTCGCGCGCGATCGCCGCGCGCGTTGAAGACGTGCTCCCCGCGCACCTTCCCGCCGATGTGGTGATCCTCAATCCGCCCCGCAGCGGCGTCGATGCCAAGGTGACCGCCGCGCTGCTCAAGTCTCCGCCGAAGGCCATCATCTACGTCAGTTGCGACCCCGCCACCTTGGCGCGCGATGTCTCGCGCCTCCCCGGCTGGGCTGTGCAACACATCGAGTGCTACGACCTCTTCCCGCAGACCGCGCACGTCGAGACGCTGTGCGAACTGCGCCCGGAGTCCCCATGAAGTACATCGTCGAAATCGCCGGTGACCGTCACGAGCTGGACTTGATCGACGGGCAGGCGAGCTACGCCGGTCAGAGCGCCGCCGCGGCCCTGCTCGAAGTGCCCGGTTCGCCCGTGCACGTCGTCAACATCGGTGGCAAGCAGTACCAGGCCGTCGTGAAGCGTGAGGGACCCAAGGGCCGCTACGTCCTGTGGATCGACGGCTGGCGCTTTGAGCTGGACGCGCTGGACGAACGGGCCCGGGCCATTCGCGACCTGAGCGCGGCGGCTGCCGGGGCGCAGGGGCCGGCCCCGGTGGTGGCGCCGATGCCGGGGCTGATCGTCCGGGTGCACGTCCAGCCGGGGGACCGGGTCGAGGCCGGCCAGCCGGTGGTCGTCATGGAAGCCATGAAGATGGAGAACGAGCTTCGGGCGCAGGTGGCGGGGACGGTCAAGGCGGTGCACGCCCAGGCGGGCAAGGCGGTGGAGAAGGGGACCGTCCTAGTGGAGTTGGAGGGCTAAGCCTCAAAACTGCAGTTGCGAGTTGGGAGTTATGAGTTGGAAGGGAACTGCAGCTACTGACAACTCCCGACTTCCAACTCCCAACTGCAGTTCGGAGCCGGTCTGTCCCGCTAGGCGGCCCCCGTTGACCTAAGTCCCTCTCCCGCCCATATTTGGAGTCTGTCCCAAAAACCCTTCAATGGGTGCCGAGACCCGGGTTGCATCCCGCACCGGTGAGGCGCAGTACCTCTCTAGTTGGTTTTCACAATGCGTAGCACGTTCACGGCCACCCCCGCCGACATCGAACCCAAGTGGTTCATCGTCGACGCCGAGGGAATGGTCCTCGGTCGCCTCGCGACCGAAATCGCGCGGATCATCCGCGGTAAGCACAAGCCGATCTTCACGCCCCACATGGACACGGGCGACAACGTCATCGTCATCAACGCCTCGAAGGTGAAGGTGACGGGCCGCAAGGCGGAGCAGAAGAACTACTTCCGCCACACCGGCTACATGGGCCATGAGCTCTACACGAAGTTCTCGACGATGCTCGCGAAGCACCCGGAGCGCGTGATCGAGAAGGCCGTGTTCGGCATGCTCCCCAAGACGGCGCTCGGCCGTCAGAAGCTGCGCCTCAAGCTGCGCGTGTACGCGGATGCCCAGCACCCGCACGCCGCCCAGAAGCCCGAGTCGCTCACCTTCCCGAAGGCCGAGGCCAAGTAACCCATGTCGACGACCAACACCACGCACACCATTGGCCGCCGTAAGGAAGCCGTCTGCCGCGTGTACCTCACGCCCGGCACCGGCAAGTGGGACCTCAACGGCCGCACGCTCGGCGATTACTTCCCGCGCCCGGCGCTCGTGACGGCGATCCAGCAGCCGTTCACGGCCACCGACACGCTCGGGGCTTACGATGTGAAGGCGAACCTCACCGGCGGCGGCCAGACCGGCCAGGCCGGCGCGCTCCGCCTCGGCATCTCGCGCGCGCTCGTCAAGATCGACGAAGCGCACCGCGGCAAGCTCCGCAGCCTCGGCCTCCTGACCCGCGATGCCCGCGCGGTCGAACGTAAGAAGCCGGGCCGTCCGAAGGCGCGTAAGAAGTTCCAGTTCTCCAAGCGCTAAGCTCACCAAAGTTGGAAGTTGTGAGTTGGGAGTTGGCAGAAACCCCCTCTCAACTCACAACTCCCAACTCGTAACTGCAGTTGTAGGTCGTAGGAAGCGGTCCCATCTCTCAGCCAAGCCGAGCCAACCCTGGGTGCCGCGCCAACGTGGCGAGGTCAGCGGAAGGCAACGACGCAAGGCAACGTCTCCAAAACCACCGAGTACAGCACAATGTCTAGCCCGAGCATCAACGATCTCCTCCAGGCCGGCGTCCACTTCGGCCACCAGACCCGCCGTTGGAACCCCAAGATGCGCCGCTTCATCTTCGCGGAGCGCAATGGGATCCACATCATCGACCTCCAGAAGACGGTCTCCCAGATCGAGAAGGCCAAGGAACTGGCCCGTTCGGTCGTGATGCGCGGTGAGCAGGTCCTCTTCGTCTGCACCAAGCAGCAGCTCGCGGCGATCGTCTCGGCGGAAGCCGAGCGCTCGGGCTCGATGCACGTCACCGAGCGCTGGCTCGGCGGCCTGCTCACGAACTTCGCCACCGTCAAGAAGCAGCTCCGCAAGCTCAAGGAGCTCGAGGCGGGTTCGGTCGAGGGCGGCGCCTTCGAGAACTACACGAAGAAGGAACAGCTGATGATGACCCGCCAGCGCGACAAGCTGGCGAAGAATCTCTCCGGCATCAAGACCCTCGGTCGCCTGCCGGGCCTGCTCTTCGTCATCGATGCCAAGAAGGAGCGCATCGCCGTCGAGGAAGCGAACAAGCTGGGCATCCCGATCGTCGCCATCTGCGACACGAACGCCGATCCGGACCTCATCACGGCGCCGATCCCGGGCAACGACGACGCGATCCGCTCGGTCGAGCTGATCACGAAGGCCCTGGGCGATGCGATCGCCGAGGCCCGTCGCGAAGCCCCGGTGCGCAACGAGGTCGAGGAGTCGGGCGAAGCCACGACGTACTCGTCGGAGCGCGGCACCGAGCGCGAAGGCCGTGACCGCGGTGGCCGCGGCGGCGATCGCGGTGGCCGCGGTGGCGAGGACAAGGGCGGCCGTCCGCGCCGTCGTCGCGCCAAGCCGGAAGCCATCGCCGCGCGCCTGAAGGGCGGCGCCGAGGGTGGCGAGGCCGGGGAACCCGCCGCGGAGTAAGCGGCCGTTCCGCGGCTCGGATTGGTCCGACCCCGCGTCCAGACGTATCTTTCGGTCGCCGCCGGTCGAGTAGCAGCTCGCTCCCGGCGGCGACGTCACACCTGAGTATCCCTACCTGAGAATTCCGATGTCTGCCACGCAGATCAGTGCCAAGGATGTTGCCGAGCTCCGTGCCCGCACGGGCGCCGGCATGATGGATTGCAAGAAGGCCCTCGAGGAGGCCAACGGCGACATGAACCTCGCCGTCGACATCCTCCGCAAGAAGGGCATCGCCAAGGCCGACAAGCGCGCCGACCGTGCCGCGTCCGAGGGCCAGATTGTGATCTGGACCAACGCCGACGCCACCGTCGCCGCGATGATCGAGCTCAACTGCGAGACGGACTTCGTGGGTCGCAACGACGAGTTCGTCGCGCTCTCCAAGAAGCTCGCCGAGCACCTCGGCCAGGACGCCGCGGTGGACGGCCTCGTCGCCGTCGGCGCCGAGGGTGCGTACCTCTCCACGCCGTGGGCTTTCGACAAGGCGCAGACGGTGGGCGACATCGTGAAGGCGGCCTCGGCCAAGACGGGTGAGAAGGTCGAGCTGCGTCGCATCGCGCGCTTCGCGACCAGCGGCGTCGCCGGCTCGTACCTGCATTTCAACGGCAAGGCCGGTGTGCTCGTCGAGATCGCGGGCGGCAAGGGTGAGCAGGCCAACGAGCTCGGCAAGCATGTCGCCGAGCACGTGGCGGCGGGCGTGCCCGTCGTGGCGATCGCGGTCGACAAGGATGGCGTCAGCCAGGAGTTCCTCGCCAAGGAGCGCGAGATCTTCGTGGCGCAGGCCGTCGAGAGCGGCAAGCCGGAAGCCATCGCGCAGAAGATGGTCGAGGGCCGCATCCAGAAGCTGCTGGGCGAAGTCACGCTGCTCGGCCAGCCCTGGGTCCGCGACGACAAGCAGACGGTCGGCGACCTCGTGGCGGCGACGGCGAAGGCGGCCGGCCAACCGCTCGCCGTGAAGCGCTTCGTGCGCTTCAAGATGGGCGAGAGCTAAGCCACCCCGACCCACACTCCCGCATGGCGCTCAAGTACCCCAGAGTCCTGCTCAAGCTCTCCGGCGAAGCCCTCGCCGGAGACAAGGGCTTCGGTTTCGACTTCGATACCATTCGGGAGTTCGCCCGGCAGGTGAAGGCCATCAGCGAGATGGGCGCGCAGATCGGCATGGTGATCGGCGGCGGCAACATCGTCCGCGGGTCGCAGATCTCCAAGATGGGCATGGACCGTGTGTCCGCGGACTACATGGGCATGCTCGGCACCGTGATCAACGCCCTCGCCTTCCAGGATGTCCTGGAGCGCGAGGGCCTTGATACGCGCGTGATGACGGCGATCCGCATGGAAGAGATCGCCGAGCCCTACATCCGGCGCCGCGCCATCCGCCACCTCGAGAAGGGCCGCGCGGTGATCTTCGCGGCGGGTACGGGCAACCCGTACTTCTCGACGGACACCGCGGCCGTGCTGCGCGGCATCCAGATGAAGGCGGACGTGATCATCAAGGCGACCAGCGTGGACGGCGTGTACAACGCCGACCCCAAGAAGGACTCGTCGGCGCAGAAGTTCGATGCGATTTCATTCTCGGACGTCGTGAGCAAGGAGCTGAAGGTGATGGACCACACGGCCATCACGCTCTGCAAGGAGAACGCGCTCCCGCTCATCGTCCTCAACATCCACACCAAGGGTATCGTCGCCGCTGCATTGCGGGGCGAGCCCGTGGGGACCCTCGTCTCATGATCCAGAACATCCTGAAGGACTGCAAAGTCGCGATGGACAAGGGCGTCGAGGCCGCCAAGCGCGAGTTCTCGTCCGTGCGCTCGGGCAAGGCGAACCCGTCGATGCTCGACACCGTGAAGGTCGAGATGTACGGCCAGTGGATGGCCATGAACCAGGTGGCGAACGTCTCGGCGCCGGAGCCCCGCCTGCTACTCGTGACGCCCTTCGACAAGGGCCAGGTGAAGGCCGTCGAGAAGGCGATCCGCGAGAGCAATCTCGGGCTGGATCCGTCGGTGCAGGGCCATATCATCCGCGTGCCGCTGCCGGCGATGAATGAACAGCGCCGCAAGGAGCTCGCGAAGCTGCTGCACCAGTACGCCGAGGACGGCCGCATCGCGGTGCGACACGCGCGCACGGCGGCCCGCGATGCCCTCAAGAAGCTCACGGGCGTCTCGGAAGACGACGTGAAGCACGCCGAGAAGGACCTGCAGAAGCTCCACGACGACGAGATCGCGAAGATCGAAGCGGCGCTCAAGGCGAAGGAAGCCGAGATTATGGAGGTCTGAGCCCTCGGGCTCCGATTTCCGGTCTATGACCGCTCCCGAGCTGCTCGCGAAGATCCGCCTCAACGGCGTGGTGCCGCGGCATGTGGCCATCATCATGGATGGCAACGGCCGCTGGGCGCGGGAGCGCATGCTGCCGCGGCCGATCGGCCACCGCAACGGCATGAAGGCGGTGCGCGAGGTCGTCGAGGGCGCGCTCGAAGTCGGCCTCGAGGCGCTCTCGCTCTTTGCGTTCAGCCAGGAGAACTGGCAGCGCCCCGAGGGCGAAGTGAACGCCCTGATGTCGCTGCTCGAGGAATACATTCAGAAGGAAGCCGACGAGCTGCACCGCCAGGGCGTGAAGGTGCAGATGCTCGGTGACCTCTCGCGGCTGGCCTCGGCCGCCAAGGCGGCGGTGGACCGCGTCGTGGCGCAGACGGCGGGCAACACCAAGCTCACGCTGAACCTGTTCATCTCATACGGGTCGCGCGCCGAGCTGACGCGCGCGGCGCGGTTGATCGCCGAGGACGTGGCGGCAGGGCGCTTGGCGCCCGAGGACGTGGACGAGGCGGCGCTCAGCGCACGCCTGTACACGCAGGGCTGCCCGGACCCCGACCTGCTGATCAGGACGTCGGGCGAGCGGCGCATCAGCAACTTCCTGCTCTGGCAGGTGGCCTACGCGGAGCTGTTCATCTCGCCCGTGCTGTGGCCGGATTGGTCGCGTGCCAACCTGTACGAGGCCATCGTCGACTTCCAACAGCGCGACCGCCGGTTCGGAAAGGTCGCCGTCTGAGGCCCGCGTGAGCGAGCTCGCGAAACGCATCGCATTTGCCGTCGCCGCCATTCCGGTGGTCGCTGGCGCCGTCTACATCGGGGACGCGCCGTTGGCCGTCCTGCTCTCGATCGCGAGTGCCTTGGGCGCCTGGGAGTATGCGCGCCTCGCGGAAGCGGCGGGGGCGCGGCCGATGGGCAAGTGGACGATTGTCCTCGCGGCGCTGATTCCGCTCGCGTTGCACGCCCTGCGGCTCGGGTACGCCGTGCCCGGCATCGCATGGATCGCCATGCTCATTCCGCTGTTGCTTTCGATCGCCCTGTGGACGCGCGGGAGCGCCGGGAAGCCGATCGAATCCGTGGCCACGACGCTCTTCGGCGTGTGGTACACCGGCGGCATGCTCGCCTTCGTGTACGCGCTGCGCTACCACCGCTTCGCAATCACCGCAGTGGCGGGGTCGCTGCTGGTGGCGCTGCCGGTCGTGCTGACCTGGCTGAACGACAGTGGCGCGTTCTTCTTCGGCAAGAAACTCGGCAAGACGAAGCTCATGCCGACGGTGAGTCCCGGGAAGACGTGGGCGGGTGCGTGGGGCGCGCTCGGCACGACGATCGTCAGCACGTACCTGATTTCGCAGTTCGTGCTCAAGCCGTACGCCGGGCTCGGGCTCACCCTCGTGGGCGTGGTGATCTTCGGGGCGGTCATGAGCCTGGCCGCACAGGTGGGCGACCTCGTGGAGAGCATGCTGAAGCGCGAGGCAGGGCTGAAGGACAGCTCGAACCTGATCCCCGGCCACGGCGGCGTCCTCGACCGCACGGACTCGTTGCTGTTCACGGTGCCGATCGCCTACGTGATGCTTGAGCAGTTGCTCGTGGTGGCGCGATGATCGGCATCGCGCTGCTCGGAGCCACGGGCAGCATCGGGGAGACGGCGCAGCGCGTGGTGGCGCGCCATCCCGAGCGCTTCCGCTTCGCCGCACTGACCGCGAACGGCAATCGGGACGGCCTCGCTGAGGCCGTGGCCCGCTGGGCGCCCGCGTACGTGGGGCTCGTGGACGCCAAGGGCGCGGCGCTGCCGCAGGGTTGGGGCAGCGGCGCGCAGTGCTTGGTGGACGCCGCGCAGCATCCGGATGTGCACGTCGTCTTGAACGCCGTGGTCGGCGCCGCGGGGCTCGACGCCACGCTAGCCGCGTTGACCGCCGGCAAGCGCGTGGCGCTGGCCAACAAGGAGACCTTGGTGATTGGCGGTGCGCTGGTGCAGCGCGCGGCCCGCGCCCACGGCGGCAGCGTGATCCCGGTCGACTCCGAGCACTCGGCGCTGCTGCAGTGCCTCGCGGGACGTGTCGGGGGCAGCGGAGAGGGCTTGCTGCCCGTGCAGGGCGTGAAGCGCTTCATCATCACGGCCAGCGGCGGCCCATTCCGGACCTGGGACGCTGAGCGTGTGCAGAACGCGAGCATCGCCGAGGCGCTGAATCACCCGACGTGGGCGATGGGCAGGAAGATCACCATCGACTCGGCGTCGTTGGCCAACAAGGCGCTCGAGGTGATCGAGGCGCATGTGTTGTTCGGCGTGCCGTACGAGAAGATCGAAGTGGTGGTGCACCCGCAGAGCATCATTCACTCGATGGTCGAGTTCGAGGACGGGAGCGTCCTGGCGCAGATGGGGGTTCCTTCGATGGAGCTGCCGGTGCTGTATGCATTGACGTATCCCGAACGGCTCGAGGACGATGGGGTACCACGCTTCGACCCCGTGAAGCATCCGGCGCTGACCTTCGAGCCGGTGCGGCACGACGTGTTTCCCACGCTGTCGCTCGGCATTGCCGCGGGCAAGCAGGGCGGGGCGGCACCGGCCGTGTTCAACGCCGCGAACGAAGCGGCGGTCGCGCGGGTGCTGGATGGTTCGTTGATGTTCGCGCGGATTCCCGTCGCGATCGAACGCGCGTTGGCGCAGCTGGCCGGCGCGCGCGGAGATGATCGAGATTCCTTGCTCGCCGCGGATGCCGCGGCGCGGCGCATCGTGCAGGAGTTGGCGTAATGCTGAGTTGGCTCGCACCGTTGCTGGTCCTCGGGCTCGTGATCTTCGTGCACGAGCTCGGGCACTTCCTCGCCGCCAAGTGGGCCGGCGTGTATGCGCCGCGTTTCTCGCTGGGCTGGGGCAGCCCCATCTGGAGCTTCCGCCGCGGCGAGACGGAGTACGCGATCAGCGCGCTGCCGATCGGCGGCTACGTCCGCATGGCCTCGCAGGAAGACGAGCATGCCTCGACGCTCGAGGGCGGACCCGAGCTGCGCGGCGACGGGGCGCCCGTGGAGCGGAGCAAGCATTGGGATGAGCACTCGATGATCCCGCACGGGCCGAAGCCGATCCCGCCCGATCGCTGGTTCGAGTCGAAGCCGCTCTACAAGAAGCTCGTGATCCTCGTCGCCGGCGTGGTCATGAACGTGATTCTCGCGGTGGTCGTGAGCACGGGCGTGTTCATGTACTACGGCAGCGGCTATCTGCCGGCGGTGGTGGACAGCGTGGTGGCCGAGCGTCCGGCGGCGCGGGCGGGCATGCAGCGCGGCGACAGCATCGCGGCGATCGATGGCGTGACCATCAAGCGTTGGGATGAGGTGCTGACGCGCGTCAGCGCCGCGCCCGAGCAACCGTTGACGTTCACGGTGGTGCGTGGCGGCGAGACGCTGAGCCTGACCATCACCCCTGAGGCGCAGGAGATTCCCTCGGATTCCACGGGTGAACTGCGGCGCGTCGGCCGTATCGGCGTTGGCCCGCGCGGGACGGCGCAGCGCGAGCCCATGGCGGCTGGCGCGGCCGTGGTCGCGGGCGTCAATGCGACCGTGGACATGGGCGCCAGCGTGCTCGGTGTGCTCGGCGGCTTGTTCAAGGGCAATGTGTCGGTGAGCCAGCTCGGCGGTCCCGTGGAGATCGCGCGGGCCAGCGTGACGGCCGCTCAGTCGGGGCTCGAGAACATGTGGGCGTTGGTGGCGTTCCTGAGCATCAACCTCGCCATCCTGAACATGCTGCCGATCCCGCTGCTCGATGGCGGCCAGATCGTCCTGAACTTGGTGGAAGGCGCCATCCGCAAGCCGCTGCCGACGGTCGTGAAGGAGTGGTACGCGCGCATCGGCCTCGCGGCGATCCTGCTGCTGTTCGTGACCGTGACGTTCAACGACCTGAAGCGCTTGGTCACCGGCTGGTTCGGCGCCGGCGACTGACCCGAGCCTAGCGCGCGCGGAGTGCACGCGGCGCTCGCGCACGTTCGCGAACCAGGAAGTACAGCAGCGCGGCGACGACGAGCGCGGGCGGCACGGCGAGAAGGCCGCGCTCGCGTAGCACGTCGGGGAAGACCTGCGGCTGCCCCAGGAAGAGCGAGAGCGTGGCCAGCAGCATGGCGGTGCACATGCGCCAGAGGTGCCGTGTGGTGCGGGCGCGGCCCTGGACCCCGCCGCGCCGGATGAGCCGAACGTCTCCGGCCACGCTGAGCGCGAGGATGCTTCCGAAGGCGGAGAAGAACGGCACCGCTCCCGCCTCGGCCGGGATTCCAGCCGCACGAGCGGCGAACGAGAAGAGCAGGATGGCCGCGCCGGCACCAGCCGCCGCCATGAGCCATTCGGCCCGACCCACGCTGCCGGGGCGGCGCTCCACCGTGACCCACGCCGTGATCGTGAGGTAGAGCGCGAGCGAGCCGCCGGCGATGTTCACTCGGTCGAGCTCCGGCACCATCGAGAGGATGGTGCCCGTGCTCGCCATGAGCGTCATCGAGACGAAGAACACGTGGCCGACGCGGGCGTGCGTGCGCGAGCCCTTGCGGAGCATCATGGCCAGCGCGCCGGAGAGGAGGCCCAGCGTGCCCATGGCGATGTGCGTGTTGCGCCCGAGGGCGTGCAGCCAGTTCACGGGAGCGCCGCCGAGGTGGGGCTGCGGCGCGGCGGCCGCACGAACTCGCGCCACACGTAGCCCCAGGGGATCGCGAGCAGCACCACCGGCAAGGCGAGGAAGGCCTGCGCCATGTCGCCGGTCGGCGTGCCCCAGAGCTCACCCTCGCGCCAGAGTGGGAAGGCGACCGCGGCGAGCCAAAGCGTCTTGTAGCTGACCATGAAGAGCATCAACGGCAGCATGCGCAGCGGATGCCACAGCCCGAGGATGCCCAGCGTGGGATACGCCGCCCACACGCAGACGGCCACGGCGCGCACGGGATCCCACGGGCCCGTGTGGGTCAGGATGCCGCGCCACGCGTCCGTCGCGACGAACGCGGCCATGAGGAAGTAGAAGAGGCGGAGCGTCGCCACCTGGATGGGGCGCACGCCGTCCCAGCGCGCGTGGTCGGGGCGCAGGAAGCGGAGCAGGGGCGTGCGGAGGTCAGGCATCGTCATCCTCGCGGTCAGGGACGGTGGCGTCGTAGGCGAGCAGGTCGCCGGGTTGGCACTGGAGGGCGTCGCAGACGGCGGCGAGCGTGGAGAAGCGGACGGCGCGCGCGCGGCCCGACTTGAGCACCGAGAGGTTGGCGAGCGTGATGCCGACGCGCTGCGAGAGTTCGGTGAGCGTCATGCCGCGGTCAGCGAGGAGTTCGTCCAGCCGGACGATGATGGCCATGGGTCAGACCACGCCGTCGAGTTCGCGGCGCAAGCGCGCCCCCTCGCGGAACACCTGCGCGAGCACGAAGACCAGCAGGATCGTGAGCCAGGGCGTGACCGAGAAGTTCCAGTCCACGTCGAGGGGTTGCTGGGCGGTGGAGCCGAGCGAGGTCACGAGGCCCACGGCGAGGTGCAGCAGCTCGAGCCCGATGAGCTGGCGGCCGAGCGTCTCGAGCCGGTCGGCGTTTGCGGCCACGAAGGCGTCGCCGTCACCGATCGTGCTAACGATGGCCCGCAGGGTCTTGAGCAGCCGATGCACGAGGTAGGCCCCGGCGAGCCCGATGAGCACCAGTACGCGCATGGCGGGGAGGATGCGGCTGCGGTCGACGTCCTCGCGGACGCCGATGGCCGTCATCGTGGCGTCCGGGGCGATGAGGAGCGCGAGCCCCATGCCCAGGACGAAGAGGGCATAGACCCCGTTGCCGAGGGTCAGGAGGCCGAGGGCCCGCCAGGCGAGGCGGACGGCGTTGGAGGGGGCGGGGGCGAAGAGCTTCATGGTGGCGAGGTTGGTTATCGATAAACGGTATATCGTTTATCGATATGACGCAACCGGTCGCCGCGAAGTTTCGGCAGCGGGACCAGAGGCCGGAGGACCGCGCCCCTTTACATGCCCGGACAGCCGGCCTAAGTTTCTGTGCTACCACAGATTAGGCACTCACAGCACTGCGCAGCGCAGGCAAGGATTTCTGATGGCGTTTGTCAAGACGGCGGTGATTGAGAAGAACCGCCAGCACGAGACCGACACGGGCTCGACTCAGGTGCAGGTTGCGGTTCTCACTGAGCGTATCAACTACCTCACCGAGCACTTCCGCACCCACCACAAGGACCACCACGGTCGCCGTGGTCTCCTGAAGATGGTCGGACAGCGCAAGCGCCTGCTCAAGTATCTGCAGCGCTCTGACATTGCGGCGTACCGCAAGATCATCGCCGATCTCGGCCTGCGCTACTAAGCGCATCACTCACACGAGCGCGCGACCGCACTGACGCGGATCGCGCGCTTCGTGTGTCATCGCCCATCCCGGGCACGCGGACACCAAAAAGACTATGATGCATCGTATTGAGCGGACCTTCGCTGGCCGCCCCCTCATCATCGAGACCGGGCGCATGGCCAAGCAGGCCGCCGGCTCGGCCCTCGTCACCTATGGCGAGACCGTCCTCCTCGCGGCCGTCACGGTCAGCGACAAGAAGAGCCCCCTCCCGTTCTTCCCCCTGACGGTCGAGTACAAGGAAAAGATGTACGCCTCGGGCAAGATCCCGGGCGGCTTCATCAAGCGCGAAGGTCGTCCGCGCGATGAAGAGATCCTCTCCTGCCGTATCATCGACCGCTCCATCCGGCCGCTGTTCCCGGAAGGCTTCCAGAACGAAGTGCAGGTCGTGATCTACGTCCTCTCCGCCGACCAAGAGAACGACCACGACGTGCTCGGCCTCATCGCCACGAGCTACGCGCTGGCCTCCAGCAAGATTCCGTGGGCGGGCCCGATCGCCGGCGTCCGCGTCGGCCGCATCGAAGGCAAGTGGGTGCTCAACCCGACGTTCCAGGCGCTCGAGTTCTCGGACATCGACATGGTCGTCGCCGGCACGGATGACTCGATCATGATGGTCGAGGGCGGCGCGCTCGAAGTCTCGGAAGCCGACATCGTCGACGCGCTCAAGGTGGCCCAGAAGGGCCTCGCCGAGCTCGTCGGCATGCAGGAAGAGCTGCTCAAGAAGGCTGGCAAGGTCGAGAAGATGGAGTGGAAGGGGACGGAGATCCCCGACGACGTGCGCAAGACGGTGACGAAGGCCGCCGAGAAGCGCATCGAAGCCGCCATCAACCAGAAGGACAAGGCGACGCGCATCCAGGCCGTCGAGAAGGTGAAGGAAGAGGTCAAGGCCGAGATGGCCGAGGTCCTCGCGCCGGAGCATCACGGCCTCGTCGGCATGATCGTCGGCGACATCGAGTACAACGCGCTGCGCGACCAGGTGCTGAGCACCGGCCTGCGCGTCGACGGCCGCAAGCCGAACGTCGTGCGCGACATCTCGATCGACACGTCGGTGCTGCCGCGCGCCCACGGCTCCGCGCTATTCACGCGCGGCCAGACGCAGGCGCTCGTGGTCGCGACCCTCGGTACGGCGAATGACGTCCAGCGCATGGACAACATCGACGAGCCGAAGGAGTCGACGAAGTCCTTCATGCTGCACTACAACTTCCCGCCGTTCTCGACGGGCGAAGCCAAGCCGATGCGCGGCACGGGCCGTCGCGAGATCGGCCACGGTGCGCTCGCCGAGCGTGCGATCCAGGGCGTGCTGCCGCCGTTCGAGGAATTCCCGTACACGATCCGCATCGTGTCGGAGATCCTCGAGTCGAACGGCTCGTCCTCGATGGCGTCGATCTGCGGCGGTTCGCTGGCCTGCTTCGACGCGGGCATCCCGCTCAAGGCGCCGGTGGCCGGCGTCGCGATGGGCCTGATCAAGGAAGGCAAGAAGTACGCGATCCTCACGGACATCCTGGGCACCGAAGACCACCTCGGCGACATGGACTTCAAGGTCGCGGGCACCGAGACCGGCATCACGTCCATCCAGATGGACATCAAGATCCAGGGGCTCGACCTCAAGATCATGACCGAGGCGCTGGCGCAGGCCAAGGAAGGCCGCCTGCACATCCTCGGCGAGATGAACAAGGCGCTGCCGACCGTGCGTCCGGAGCTGTCGCCGTGGGCGCCGCGCATCGTGACGATGACGATCAACCCGGAGAAGATCGGCGATCTCATCGGCCCGAAGGGCAAGACGATCCGCGGCATCCAGGACGAGACGGGTGCGGAAGTCACCGTGGACGACTCGGGCCTGGTCACCATCGCCGCCGTCGGCGGCGAGGCGATGGAGCGCGCGAAGCAGATGGTGCAGGCGATCACCGCCGAGCCGGTGGTGGGCGAGACCTACCAGGGCACGGTGAAGTCGGTGACGGCGTTCGGCGCCTTCATCGAGATCATGCCGGGCACCGAGGCCCTGCTGCACGTCTCCGAGATGCGCCACCACCGCGTGGAGAAGCCGGAAGACATCGTGAAGAAGGGCGAGACCGTGACGGTCAAGCTCATCGACCGCGACGAGCGCGGCCGTCTGCGCCTCTCGATGAAGGCGCTGCTGCCGAAGCCGGAGGGCGCCGACTCGGCGGCCGAGGGCGAAGGCGCGTCGTCGGAAGGTGGCGAGGGCGGCGAGCGCCGCGAGCGTCGTGACCGTGGCGATCGCCCGCGTGGCGACCGCGGCGGGCGCGGAGGCCGCGGCCGCGAGTGAGCCAGCCGTCCGTGGTGACCGCCCCTCAGACGGGCGTCCAGCGGACCGTCCTGCCGAATGGACTGACCGTACTCTCGGAGCATATGCCGGGAGTGCGGTCGGTTGCTTTGGGGGCCTGGGTCCGGGCGGCTTCGCTGCATGAGACGCGCGAGCAGATGGGCATCTCGCACTTCCTCGAGCACATGGTGTTCAAGGGCAGCGAGCGGCGCAGCGCGCGCGAGATCGCGCTGTCGCTGGAGTCGTTGGGCGGATCGCTCGACGCCTACACCGCGCGGGAGCACACGAGCTACCAGGCGCGCGTGCTCGACGAGCACCTCCCGCAGGCGGCAGACGTGCTCTTCGACCTGATGTTCCGGCCGGCCCTGCGCGAGCAGGACCTGGAGTTGGAGCGCGGCGTGATCCTAGAGGAGATCGCGATGGTCGAGGATACGCCCGACGACATCGTCTTCGAAGTGCACAACACGGCGCTGTTCGGGGACCATCCGCACGGATTCCAGATCCTGGGGACCCCGGAGACGGTGGAGTCGTTCACCGTGGCCGACCTGCGCGCGCTGCACACGCGGGCGTATCGCCCGGAGAACGTGGTGGTGGCGGCGGCGGGCAACGTCACGCACGAGCAGTTGCTGTCGATACTCTCGGCGGCGGGCTGGGCCGATCTGAAGGGGCAGGGACCGCTGGCGCTGTTTGACGTGCCGGATGTGGCGCCCGTGGCGCCGTCGGAGCAGCGGGTCGAGCGTGACATCCAGCAGATGCACTTGGTGATGGGCAACGTGACGGTGCCGCACCGCGACGCGCGGCGGCACGCGTTGCTCCTGGTGAACTCGCTGTTCGGCGGCGGGATGAGCTCGCGGCTGTTCCAGAAGGTGCGCGAGGAACTCGGGTTGGCGTATAGCGTGCACAGCTTCCAGAGCTTCCACGCCACGGCGGGCAGCCAAGGGATTTATCTTGGATGTGCGCCGGAGCGGGCTGAAGAGGCGATCTCAGCGGTACGCAGCGAGCTTGCGTTGTTGCAGGTGGCGGGACTCACCGCGGACGAGCTGGCGATGGGCAAGCAGCAGCTGAAGGGGCAGATCACGCTGTCGATGGAAAGCGTGCCGGCGCGGATGTACCGGGCGGCGGCGGTGGAGCTGTTTGACGAGCCCTATCGGCCGCTGGATGAAGTGCTGGCGCGCGTGGATGCGATCACGATGCGGGAGGTCGCTGACGTCTGCGCTTCCTTCTACGGCGTGGATCAGCAGACGATCGTACGGCTAGGACCGACCTGACAACTGCAGTTACGAGTTGGGAGTTGGGAGTTGAGAGTGAACTGCCAAACTCCGCCGGGTGCTGTTGCTGTGTGCAGTGACTTACAACTCACTACTCATAACTTTCAACTGCCTTATTTATGAAGATCGGCGTTCCGAAAGAGATCAAGACCAACGAGAACCGCATCGCCCTCGTCCCGGCCGGCGCCGAGGCATTGGTGGCGGCGGGGCATACGGTGTACATCGAGCAGGGCGCGGGGTTGGGCTCGGGCTTCGATGACGCGCAGTACACGGCGGTGGGCGCGAAGATCCTGCCGACCGCGGACGAGGTGTGGGCGTCGGCCGAGATGATCATCAAGGTCAAGGAGCCGATCAAGGTCGAGTGGCCGCGGATGCGGAAGGGCCAGACGATCTTCACGTACTTCCACTTCGCCGCGGACGAGGAGCTGACGAAGGCGCACCTCGAGTCCGGCGCGACCTGCATCGCGTACGAGACGGTGGAGCTGGCGTCGCGCGAGCTGCCGCTGCTGACGCCGATGTCGGAAGTGGCGGGCCGCATGGCGGTGCAGGAAGGCGCCAAGTACCTCGAGAAGCTCTACGGCGGCCGCGGCGTGCTGCTGGGTGGCGTGCCGGGCGTGGCGCCGGCCAAGGTCGTGATCCTCGGCGGCGGCGTGGTGGGCGTGAACGCGGCCAAGATGGCGGCGGGCATGGGCGCGAAGGTGATCATCCTCGACACCTCGCTGCCGCGCCTGCGCTACCTGAACGACGTGATGCCGGCGAACGTGCAGACGGTGTTCTCGAACCGCGCGAACATCCTCGAGGCGATCGCGACGGCGGACCTCGTGGTGGGCGGCGTGCTGCTGCCGGGCGCGAAGGCCCCGAAGTTGATCCGTCGCGAGGATCTCAAGAAGATGCAGCCGGGCGCGGTGATCGTGGACGTGGCGATCGACCAGGGTGGCTGCGTCGAGACGATCAAGGCGACGACGCACGAGAACCCGGTGTACACGGTGGACGGCATCATCCACTACGGCGTGGCGAACATGCCGGGCGGCGTGCCGCGCACCTCGACGCTCGCGTTGACCAACGCGACGCTGCCGTATGCGCTCAAGCTCGCGAACAAGGGCTGGAAGCAGGCGTTGGCGGAAGATCCGGCGCTGCTCAAGGGGCTGAACGTGGTCGACGGCAAGGTGACCTACCAGGGCGTCGCGGAGGCGTTCGGGATGGAGTATCACGAGGCCTCGAAGTTTATCAAGTAACGGCAGCTGCAAGCTCTAGGCTGTAAGCTGGAAGCGCGGGGGCCTGGCGATGCTGGGTCCCCGCCTTGCCGTTGCACCGGCGCCTGCGGTGGGGTAGGGTCAAGGGTGGATTCCTTGGAGCGTGGGATGCGGAAGACGGTGCCGGGGGCGGTGGTCGTGCTGCTCGCGCTGCCGCTGCTGCTGCCGGCGGCGGCGGACGCGCAGAAGGTGTTGCGCGGGGTGGTGCGCGACTCGTTGGGGTTGGGGATTGCCGGCGTGCAGGTGAGCCTGGGGAGCGGCGGGCTGCGGGCGGAGACGGGCGCGGACGGGCGCTTTGCGTTTCCGCAGGCTCGCAGCGCCGATGAGGAGGTGCAGTTTCGCCGGCTCGGTTACCGCCCCGAGCGCCGGCTCTGGTCGCCGTCAGATGCGGCGCCGGAGCTGATGGTCGAGCTCTCTGCGCTGCCGCAGCGGCTCGCGCCGGTGATCGTCTCGGGTCGCGAGAACCTGCGCGGCAACGCCCTGGGCTTCTACCGCCGCATGGATCAGGGCCAGGGGCGCTTCGTGACGGCGGAGCAGATCGAGCGCCGCAGCATCTTCACGATGCGCGACCTCTTCCGGACGGTCCCGGGCATGCGCACCGAGACGATGCGCGGCCGGACCTACGTCCGCCTGCGCGGCTCGAGCGTGCCGCCCATGGTCTTCCTCGACGGCGTGCGCATGGCGGCCGGTGAGATCGATATCGAACTGCTGGACCCGCAGACGTTCCTGGGGGTGGAGGTCTACTCCGGCGACGCGACCATGCCCCCGGAGTTCAACCAAGTGGGCCTGAGCGGCCAGCGGGGCGGCGCCATCGTGATTTGGACCCGGGAGGGCCAGATCCGTCCGCGGCTGGAGCGACGCGGACGCAATGAACGCTCCGCGGCGTCGACCGTGAGCGCCATGGTCGAGCGCGAAGAGGTCTTCACGGAAGACCAGGTGGACACGCCGGCCCGCCCGGACCCGTCGCTGCCGATCGAGCCGATGTACCCGGACTCGCTCTTCTCCGCCGGGGTGACCGGCTTTGCGCTGGCGGAGTTCGTCGTGATGGCGGACGGCCAGGTGCAGTCGTCGACCCTGGATATCGTGACAGCCACGCATCCGCTGTTCGGGGATGCGGTGCGGCGGGCGCTGGTGACGGCGCGCTTCTTCCCGGCGACCCGGCAGGGACGTCGGGTCGCCCAGGTGGTGCAGCTGCCCATCCGGTTCACGCTCCCCGAGCGGAACAACGGGGCTCCCTAAGGGCGCGCGCCTTGTAGGGGGCGGGACCGGGGACTAACTTCCGTTCTCATAAGGAGTTGTCCTGTCCCCCTGCTTCGCCGGGAGCATTTCCCGGACGTGCGAGAGCCTGCCTTGCCTCTGAAGTGGCCGTTCTTCCAAAACGGTGGTTTCCTCCCGGCCAACGCAATCGCGGTGGACCTTGGAACGGCGAACACGTTGATCTACGTGAAGGGCGAAGGCATCGTGCTCAACGAGCCGAGCGTCGTCGCCATCGATCGCGAAACAAAGAAGATCAAGGGCGTCGGTCTCGAAGCGAAGCGCATGCTCGGGCGTACGCCGGATGGCGTGATCGCGGTGCGCCCGATGAAAGACGGCGTGATCGCCGACTTCGACGTGACCGAGAAGATGCTGCGCTTCTTCCTCGAGCTGATCATCAAGAACCACGTGTTCAAGGTGAAGCCGCGCGTGATCGTGTGCGTGCCGAGCGGCATCACCGAAGTGGAGAAGCGCGCAGTGCGCGACTCCGCGCTCGGCGCGGGTGCGAAGGAAGTGTTCATGGTCGCGGAGCCGATGGCGGCGGCGATCGGCGTGGGCCTGCCGGTGGAGACGCCGACGGGCAACATGGTGATCGACATCGGTGGCGGCACGACGGAGATCGCCGTCATCGCGCTCTCGGGCATCGTGAGCGATACGTCGATCCGCACGGGCGGCGACGAGCTCGACGCGAGCATCGTGCAGTTCATGCGCAAGAGCTACAACCTGTTGATCGGCGAGCCGACGGCGGAGCAGATCAAGATCCAGATCGGCAGCGCGGCGCCGCTCGGCGAGGAGCGCGAGATGGAAGTGAAGGGCCGCGACCTCGTCTCCGGCATCCCGAAGACGGTGCGCGTGCACTCGCAGGAGATCCGCGAGGCGGTGCAGGAACCGATCCAGCAGATCGTGAACGCCGTGCGCCGCGCGCTGGAGATCACGCCGCCCGAGCTGGCGAGTGACATCGTGGACCGCGGCATCGTGATGACGGGCGGCGGCGCGCTGATCCGCGGGCTCGATGTGCTCCTGACGCAGGAGACGGGCCTGCCGATCCACGTGGATGAGGATCCGCTGACCTGCGTGGTGCGCGGCACGGGCCGCATCCTCGATGACGAGGCGAAGTACTGGTCGGTGCTGAGCACCTGAGGCGCGGGCATCGGTGTCTCGCGCCTCCCGGGGAGATTCGCGTGCCGATACCGTCCTCGCCATCGCCTGCGCGCTGGTTGCGCTGCTGCTGCTCATCCTGCCGCCGACACCGCGCGATCGCGTGGCCGCGGCGATCCGCGGAAACCTGATCGGGCCCCTCGCCATGCTGCAGACGCGCGCGCTGCAGACGGGGCGGGCGTTGGCGGTGCAGGACTCGCTGCAACTCGTGCACGACAGCGTCGCGATTCGTGCGCAGCGGCTGGCCGCCGTGGAGGCGGAGAACACCCGGCTGCGCGAGCTGCTCGGGCTCGGTCGCGCGCTGCAGTGGGGCTTCGTGCCCGCCGAGGCGTTGGTGGACCGCGGCGCCGGCGACGAACACACGCTGCTGCTCTCGGCCGGCGCGACGCAGGGCGTGCAGCGCCTTAGCGCGGTCGTGAACGCCGAGGGCTTGGTGGGCTTGGTGCAGGCGGTCGACGCGCGCACAAGCGTCGCGATCGCCTGGCCGCATCCGGATTTTCGCGTCAGCGCGACGACGGCGGATGGGGCGGCCGTCGGCATCGTGTCGGCGCACGAGGGCGAAGGGGCGGATCGCTGGCTTCTCGAGCTGAACGGGGTGCCGTACCGCTCGTCAATCGCCCTCGGCACGCCCGTGGTCAGCTCCGGGCTCGGCGGGGTGTTCCCGCGCGGTGTGTTGATCGGAACGGTGGTGCGGGCTTTGCGCGGCGAATCGACGGGCTGGTCACGCAGCTACCTCGTGCGGCCCGCCGTACGGCCGAGTGAACTGCATAGCGTGATGGTGCTGCTGCCGGAACGTTCGGCAGAGGGCGTCGAGAGTGTGTGGCGTGCCCGCGTGGAGGCCTTGGAGCGCCGCGTGCGTGCGGCCGGGGACTCGCTGGCCGCTCGCGCGGCCGCGGATTCGTCGCGGCTCGCCGCGGACTCGGCGACGCGGCCCGATAGCGCGAGGACGCGGCCGTGAACCTGACCCAACGCCTCGTGCTCACGGTGATGCTTGCGCTGCTCGTGACACTGCACTTCACGCTGCGGCCGCTGCTCGACTGGCGGGCCGGCGTGGACTTCCTCGTGATCGGCGTGCTGCTCGTGGCGGTGCGGGTGCGTCCGGGGGTGGCGGCACTCACGGGCCTGCTCGTCGGGACGGCAATCGACTCCATGACGCCGGAAGCGCTGGGCGCGGGAGCGCTCGCGATGACGCTCGTGGGCTTCCTGGCATCGCGCCTGAAGGCGGCGTTCTTCACGGATGAGCTTGGGCTCAATGCCGTGTTCGTGTTCCTCGGGAAGGTCGCGTATGACTGGGTGTCGCTGCTCGCCGAGGGACGGCTCTCGGGGATGACGCTGGTATGGCAGCTGGTCGCGTGGACGCCGCTGTCGGCGCTGGCGACGGCGGCGGTCGGGCTCCTCGTGCTCGGCGCCGTGCGGCCCGTCATGGCGGAGCGGCGGTTCGGATGAGTTTCCATCCGAACGCCGTGCAGGGACGGGCGCGCGTCGCGTCGGCGCTGCTGTTCCTGGTGTTCCTCTTTCTCGCCGGCTCGTTCTTCCGCACGCAGGTGCTGCAGGGCGCGCGCTACGTGTTGCAGGCGGAGACGAACCGCCTGCGCGAGGTGCCGTTGCCCGCGCCGCGCGGGATAATCCTCGACCGCACGGGCAAGATCATCGCCGAGGACCTGCCGGGCTATTCGATTTCGCTGTTGGTGCGCAACGAGGATTCGCTGCGCGTGATGATGCGGCGCATCGGCGAGATCGTGTCCGTGTCGCCGGAGCAGGTCGGGGCGGCGGTGCGTCGGTTCCGTCGCGAACCCACGCGCCCGACGGTGTTGTTCCCCGACGCGTCGTTCGCGCTGGTGAGCGTGCTGGAAGAGCGCCGCGTCGAGTTCCCGGGGCTCATCATCCAGAGCGCGCCGCGCCGTCATTATCCCGACGGGCCGGCCGTCTCCGCCCTCGTGGGCTACACGGGCGAAATCAGCGAGAGCGAGCTCGAGGACACGCGGTTCGCCGACTACAAGCCCGGGCAGCAGGTGGGCAAGGACGGCCTCGAGCGGCAGTACGAGGACCGCCTGCGCGGGCGCGAGGGCGCGCGGTTCATCGAAGTGGATGCGCGCGGTCGCGTGGTGCGCGAGCAGGCGCGCCCGGATCTCGAGCCGGAACGCCCGGCGGCGCTGTACACCAACATCGATCTCGACCTGCAGCGCTTCGTGCACGAGCTCTTCGCGGATTCGCTGATTGGCGGGGTGGTCGCGATGGAGCCGCATTCCGGGGAGGTGCTGGCGCTGCACTCCGCGCCGACCTTCGATCCCAATCGCTTCATCGGCGGCATCCCGCGCGACTACTGGGACGAGCTGCAGAACGACGCGCGCCGTCCGCTCTACAACAAGGCGATCAAGGGCGCGTATCCGCCGGGTTCGATCTGGAAGCTGCACACGGCGATCATCGCGATGGAGGCGGGGCAGGTACGCATCGACGAGCGCATGCAGGTGCCGTGCCGGGGCGGCTATCAGTACGGGAATCGTTTCTTCCGCTGTTGGAAGCGCGATGGCCACGGCGACGTGACCTTGGCCGAGGCCCTCGAGCAATCCTGCGACACGTACTTCTATCAGTTGGGCCTGCGCATCGGCCTCCAGAACCTCGTGGCGGGCGGCCTGCGGCTCGGCGCGCGCGAGCGCTCGGGCATCGACTTGCCGGCGGAGACGCGCTCGGTGTTCCCGACGGATCCGGCACGGGAGTATTACGATCGGCTCTTCGGGCCGCGCGGCTGGAGCACGGCGGTCACGTTGAACCTGTCGATCGGCCAGGGTGAGAACTCGCAGACGGTCGTGAACATGGCGCGGTTCTACACGGCGCTGGCAACGGACGGCGAGGCGGCGCGGCCGGAGGTGGTGCGCGGGCAGGCCGAGCGGGCCAAGCTGTTCAACATCACGCCGCAGCAGCTCGAGCAGCTGCAGGACGCGATGGCCGGCGTGATCTCACGCGGCACCGCGGCCGCGTCGCAGTTGCAGGGCATCGCCATCGCCGGCAAGACGGGGACGGCGCAGAACGCCCAGGACCAGGTGCGAGACCACAGTTGGTTCGTCGGCTACGCGCCGGCGGATGATCCGAAGATCGTCGTGGCGTTGCTCCTGGAGTTCGGCGGCAGCGGGTCGCGCGCGGCGCGCATGGCCTCGCGGGTGTTCGAGTTCTACCTGAAGCAGCGCACCACCTTCGCGAGCACCACGGAGGGGCCGTGAGGGCGCGCACCGTGCCGACGGAATGGCCGCTGGTCGCGCTCGCGCTCGCGCTGACCGGATTCGGCACGCTGATGGTCTACTCGGCGGGCCAGACCGATGTCCCGAGCTTCGTCGAAGGGTTGTGGCGCACGCAGCTCGTGTGGGCGATGCTGGGGATCTCGGTCGCGTATGTCACCACGCGGACGTCCGTGCGCTTCCTCGAGTGGGCGTCGTTGCCGGTGTATCTCGGCGCCACGGCGCTGCTCGTGCTGCTGATCTTCATCGGCCAAGGTGCTGGCACGGCGGCGAGCACCAAGAGCTGGTTGGCCATTGGTGGCGTCCGGCTCGGACAGCCATCGGAGTTAGCGAAGGTCGCGGTGGTCCTGATGATGGCGCGCGTACTCAGCGCGCAGCGCGAGGCGGCGAAGGGTCTCTTCGATCTCTGGCGTCCGGCGCTCGTCGCCTTCGTGCCCTGGCTGCTGGTAATGGCGCAGCCCGACCTGGGCACGGGCCTCGTGTTCATCGGCATCTTCTTCGCGATGCTCTTCTGGAGCGGCGTGCAGTGGCCGTTGCTCGTGATGGCAGCGAGCCCAGGCATCTCGCTTGTGCTGGCGTTCGGGCCCGGCGTGTGGGGGGCGTGGTTCCTGTTGTTCCTCGCGTTGCTGGCGTGGAAGCGCCCGACGTGGCTCGAGAGTTCGGCGCTGGTGTTGGCCAACGTGGCGATGGGCGTCGTCGCGCCGATCCTGTGGGACAAACTCAATCCGTACCAGCAGCGTCGCCTGCTGGTGTTCCTCGACCCGTCGAGCGACCCACGCAATTCGGGTTATCACCTGATCCAGTCGCAGGTGGCAATCGGCTCGGGCGGATTCCTCGGCAAAGGGCTCACGGACGGCTCGCAGAAGCGGCTTGCATTCCTGCCGGAGCAGGAGACGGACTTCATCTTCTCGGTGGTCGGCGAAGAGCTGGGGTTCGTCGGCGTGGCGCTGGCGCTCGGGTTGTTCTGCGTGCTGCTGTTGCGCACGACGCGCATCGCCGCGCGATCGGGCAGTCCCTTCGCCTCGCTGGCGGCCTTCGGGCTGACGGCGGTCTTCTTCACGCACATCCTCGTGAATGTCGGGATGACGATCGGCCTCATGCCCATCACGGGTATCCCGCTACCGTTCTTCTCGTACGGCGGCTCGTTCATGCTCTCGTGCTGGCTGGCGATCGGTATCCTGGCACTGGTCTCGGCCGAGGGCCGAGGGAAGGCCGACGGGCTGGTGATATAGGTCACGGGGCCCCAGTTTTCAGCCATGGCCTGGTTCCGTAAGGACAAGAAGCCCCGCCCGCCGCGTCCGCAGCGCCTGGAGATTCCGCCAGACGCCTGGGACAAGTGCGAGGCCTGTGGGCATACCGATATCCGCGAGAAGTTCTCCCGCAACCACAACGTCTGCCCGAGCTGCGACCACCACCGGCGCATCCGGGCCTACGAGTATGCGTCGCTGCTGCTCGACGAAGGCTCGCTCGACGAGAAGGACGTCGAGCTCAAGAGCGTGGACCCGCTGGAGTTCCCCGAGTACAAGGGACGCCTGAAGAAGGCGTTGGAGAAGGCGGGTGAGCACGATGCCATCCTGACGCTGGGCGGGGCGATGGATGGCATGCCCGTGCATCTCGGCGTGATGGACTTCGCGTTCATGGGCGGCTCGATGGGCTCGGTCGTCGGCGAAAAGATCGCGCGGCTTGGGCAGCGCTCGCTGGAGAAGAAGTGGCCGCTGATCCTCGTCTCGGCGTCGGGCGGCGCGCGCATGCAGGAAGGCGTGCTCTCGCTGATGCAGATGGCGAAGAGCTCGGCGATGCTGGCGCAGTTGGCGGAGCGGCGCATCCCGTATGTGTCGATCCTCACCAACCCGACCACGGGCGGCGTGAGCGCAAGCTACGCGATGCTCGGCGATGCGATCATCGCGGAGCCCGGCGCGGTGATTGGCTTTGCCGGTCCGCGCGTCATCAAGCAGACGCTGGGCCAAGACCTGCCTGAGGGCTTCCAGACGGCAGAGTTCCTCCTGCAGAAGGGCATGGTGGACCGCGTGGTGCATCGGCACCAGCTCAAGCGCGTCGTGGGTTCGCTGCTGCGGCACATGAGCGGCAAACCTGCGGCGCTAGGGTGGTCGTCCACCTGAGCGACGCCGCGTATCGGGCAGCGCTCGACGCGCTGTTCGCCCGCACGACCGGACAATGGAAGCTCGGCCTGGAACGGGTGACGGGCTTCCTCGCCGAGCTCGGGGACCCGCATCGCGCCCTGCGCGTGCTGCACGTGGCCGGCACCAACGGCAAGGGCAGCGTATGCGCGATGCTCGAGGCCGCGCTGCGCGCGCGCGGGCTGCGGGTGGGGAAGTACACCTCGCCGCACTTGGTGGACTTCCGCGAGCGCTTCATCGTGGATGGGCGTCCGGTCGATGACGCGGCGATCGCTGCCTGGCTCGAGCGCTGGACGCCGGCCGTCGAGCGACGCGGCGCCACGTTCTTCGAGGCGACCACGGCGATGGGCTTCCAGCTCTTCGTGGACGCCGGTGTGGACGTGGCGGTGGTGGAGACAGGGCTCGGTGGCCGACTGGACGCGACCAATGTGGTGCAGCCGATGGTCGCGGGCGTGTCGGGCATCGGGATCGACCACACCGAGTGGCTGGGCACGACGCGCGAGGCGATTGCACCCGAGAAGGCGGGCATCTTCAAGGCCGGGCGCCCCGCCGTGATTGGGGAGCCTGACGCAGGCATCCGGGAGATCCTGGCGTCTGAGGGCCGTCGACACGGCGCATCGCCAATCCGCGTCGTGGCGGACGAGGGGCAGGCGACAGACATCCAGGTGACGGCGCAGGGGACCGCCTTCGACTGGATCCGGCCCTCCGGCACGTTACGGGTCTCGACTGCGCTGGCCGGCAGGCACCAGGCGCAGAACGCGATGACGGCCCTGACGATGCTCGACACCCTGCCGCCGGACCTGTGGCGCCCCGTCGAGGACGCCCTGCCGGCGCTCCAGGCCGTACGCCTGCCCGGACGGTTCTCGCGTCACGGCGCGTGGATCTTTGATGTCGCGCACAATCCCGATGGCTCGGCCGTGACGGCCCTGACGCTGCGGGGCATGGCCGTCGAGGGCCCGGTAGTCGCGCTGGTCAGCGTCCTTGGGGACAAGGACTGGCGGGGCATGCTCTCGGCGCTGGCCGAGGCCGTGGACCACTTTGTGTTGACCGACGCGCCGACGGCGCCGGCGAGCCGCGCCTGGAATAGCGGGGAGGTCCTCGCGTACTGCGCGAGTCGCGGCTGGCGTGCCGAGCTGGAGCGGGATTTCGACCGGGCGTTGGCCGTGGCACCGACGCGCGGCGCGACCGTCCTCGTGACGGGCAGTTTTCACACCGTCGGCGACGCGATGGCGCGGTTGCAGGTGTCTCCGCTGACCGCGTAAATTGCGGGATGGCAAGCAGTTCGACAGCACTTCCCGGGTTTCGCGACTTTTACCCCGAAGAACTGGCCCGCCGAGCGCACATCTTCCGTGCCTGGCGGGCCGTCGCGTCCAAGTACGCCTTCGTGGAATACGATGGCCCACCGCTCGAGCCCCTCGACCTCTACACGAAGAAGTCGGGGGAGGAAATCGTCGGGCAGCTGTACAATTTCACGGACAAGGGTGGCCGCGAGGTCTCGCTGCGGCCGGAAATGACGCCGACGTTCGCGCGCATGGTAGGGGCCAAGGCCAATGCGCTGCGCAAGCCGTTGCGGTGGTTCTCTATCCCGCAGCTGTTCCGCTACGAGCGCGCGCAGCGTGGGCGGCTCCGCGAGCATTTCCAGTTGAACGTGGACATCGTGGGCGAGGCCAGCGAGGTCGCGGACGCGGAGTTGCTCTGCGTGGCGGTGGACATCATGCGGGAGCTGGGGCTGACGCATGAGGACGTGCGGGCACGGGTGAGTGACCGGCGACTGCTGGCGGGCGTGCTCGAGGCGATGGGCGTGACGGCCGAGCAGCGGCCCGCGGTGTTCGCGGTCTTCGACAAGATCGCGCGGCAGCCGCGCGAGGTCAGCGCGCAGAAGCTCGCCGATGCCGGGGTCTCCGGCGCGACGATTGAGCGGGTGTTGGCCTTGGCGAGCGGCACTACGTTCGATTCGGTGCAGCGGGAGTTCGGTGAGGCGCCAGCGGCGCGCGAAGCGATCGCGCGCTTTGCGAAGTACCTGGCGCACTGCGAGGCGCTGGGCATCGGCGCGTGGGTGACGCTCGATCTCTCGATCGTGCGCGGCCTCGCGTACTACACGGGCGTCGTCTTCGAACTCTTCGACGCGAAAGGCGAGCTACGCGCCATCTGCGGCGGCGGCCGCTACGACGACCTGCTCAAGGCCATCGGCGGCACGGACCTGCCGGCGCTGGGCTTCGGCATGGGCGACGTGGTGCTCGGCGAGCTGCTGACGGAGCGCAATCTCTGGCCGGAGCCGCAGCAGGATGCGGTGGATTTCACGATCGTCGCGGGGAACGGGGCGATCGATACGCCGTACGCGAGCGTGCTCCGCCTGGCGCGCGCGCTGCGCGATGCCGGGTTCTCCGTGGCCCACGGCATGAACGAAGAGCGCTACAAGTCGCAGGCGACGCGCAATCAGGTGGATGGCGCGCGCAAGGCGGGGTCGAGCGCGGTCGTGTATTTCCGCGAGGACGGGGCCGTGGAGGCGATGAGCCTGCTCGGCAAGCTGACGGGGGCCGCGACGCACGCGGTCGATGCCGGTGCGGCGCTTTCGGGCGCCGCGCAGGCGATGCAGGCGCTGCGGCACTGGTTGCAGACGCAGCGCGCGCGCTGACCAAGACGATGGCTGACGACAAGAAGCTGACCACCCGCGCGGAGAACTTCTCCGACTGGTACAACGAACTGGTGCTGCGCGCCGAGCTGGCGGACTACTCGCCGGTGAAGGGCTCGATGGTGATCCGGCCGAACGGCTATGGCATCTGGGAGCGCATGCAGCGTGCCCTCGATGACATGTTCAAGGCGACGGGCCACGAGAACGCGTACTTCCCGCTGTTCATCCCGCAGAGCTTCCTGAGCAAGGAGGCGCAGCACGTCGAGGGCTTTGCGCCCGAGACGGCCGTGGTGACGCACGGCGGCGGCAAGGAGCTCGAGGAGCCGCTGGTCGTCCGGCCGACGTCGGAGACGATCATCTACCACATGTTCGCGAAGTGGACGCAGAGCTATCGCGACCTGCCCATCCTGATCAACCAGTGGGCGAACGTGGTGCGCTGGGAGATGCGCACGCGGTTGTTCCTGCGCACGCTGGAGTTCCTCTGGCAGGAAGGCCACACCGCGCACGCCACGCACGACGAGGCGGAGGAGGAGGCGCGCAAGATGCTCGGCGTGTACCGCTCCTTCATGGAGGGGTGGATCGCCATGCCCGTCGTGACGGGCCAGAAGACCGAGAGCGAGAAGTTCGCCGGCGCGCTGCGCACCTACTCCTGCGAAGCGATGATGCAGGATAATAAGGCGCTGCAGGCCGGCACCTCGCACAACCTCGGCCAGAACTTCGCCAAGGCCTTCGAGCTGCAGTTCCAGGACCAGAACGGCGACATGGCCTTCGCGTGGAACACCAGCTGGGGCGTGAGCACGCGCATGATCGGCGGCTTGGTGATGACGCACTCGGACGACAACGGCCTCGTGACGCCGCCCAAGCTGGCGCCGATCGAGGTCGTGATCGTGCCCGTGTACAAGAGCGACGAGGAACGTGCCCGGGTGGTCGAGGCGTCGCATCGCGTGAAGCAGGAGCTCACGGAGTGGACCGGCCGCGGCGCGACCGACCGCCTGCGCGTGCGCGTGGACGACCGTGACGGCATCAAGCCGGGCGCCAAGTACTACGAGTGGGAGATGCGCGGCGTCCCGCTGCGCCTGGAGATCGGGCCCAAGGACCTGGAGAAGCAGAGCGTGTTCTCGGCGCGTCGCGACACGCGCGCGAAGGCGGCCTTGCCGATGGCGGGCCTGCCGGAGACGGTGGCGAAGCTCCTCGAGCAGATCCAGGCCGACTTGCTCGCGGCGGCGAAGGCGCGCCGCGAGGCGAACTCGTACCGCAGCGTGAAGAGCTACGACGAGTTCAAGCAGATCATCGAGGGCCCGGGTGGCTTCATCTACGCCGGCTGGAACGGCGACCCGGCCATCGAGGCCAAGGTGAAGGAGGAGACGAAGGCGACGATCCGCTGCATTCCCGACGCGGAGTTCCGCACGCCGGGTGGGCAGGCGCGTTGCCTGATCACCGGTGAGCCGGCCAAGCACGAGGTCGTGTGGGCCAAGGCGTACTGATGGCGCAGGGTTTTGGCCGCCGCGACGGTGAGCTGTACGCGGCTGACGTGCCGCTGCGGCTGCTCGCCGAGGCGGTGGGCACGCCGGCGTACGTCTATTGCGCGGAGACAATGCGCGAGCGTGTGCGGCGTCTCGACGACGCGCTGGCGGGCATTCCGCACCGCGTGCACTACGCCGCCAAGGCCAACTCCAGCGGCGGCGTGCTGCGCACGCTCCGCGACGCGGGCGTCGGCGTGGACGTGGTGAGTGGCGGTGAGCTCTTCAAGGCGATTCGCGCGGGATTCCGGCCGCAGACGGACATCGTCTTCGGCGGCGTGGGCAAGACGCTGCGCGAGATCGGCGAGGCGATCGCCGTCGGCGTGAAGCTGCTCAACGTCGAGAGCGAAGCCGAGCTGCATCTCGCCTCGGAGATGGCGGTGGAGCTCAAGACGACCGCCGCCGTCGGCATCCGCGTGAACCCGGATGTCGAGGTCGAGACCGCGCACGAGTACATCGCGACGGGCGACAAGGAGCACAAGTTCGGCGTCCCGCTGGACGACGCGGAACGCGTGGCGCGCGTGGCGATGGCGCTGCCGGGCCTCGCGCTGCAGGGGCTGCACATGCACGTCGGCTCGCAGCTGTACTCCTACGCCGCGTATCGCGAGGGGGCGGAGAAGCTCGTGGCGCTCGCCAAGACGCTGCGAGCGGCGGGAGCGCCGATCCGGTACCTCGACCTCGGGGGCGGACTGCCCGTGCCCTACGCACCGAACGAGGGGGAGCCCGACCTCGCCGCCTATGGAGCCGTGATGCGCGAGGCGGTCGCGGCGCTGGGGGACGTGGAGTTGCTCGTCGAGCACGGCCGGTACCTCGTGGCGGCCTCGGCGGTGCTCGTCACCGAGGTGCTGTACCGCAAGCACAACGGCGGCGTGGATTTCGTGGTGTGTGATGCGGGCATGACGGAGCTGATCCGTCCATCGCACTACGACGCGTATCACCACGTGGAGCCGGTCGGCGCGGTGACGGGGCAGGTGACCGCGGACGTGGTGGGACCGGTGTGCGAGAGCGGGGACTTCCTCGCGGTGGCGCGGACGCTGCCGGATGTGCAGCCCGGCGACCTGCTCGCCATCCACACCGTGGGCGCGTATGGTTCGGCCATGGCCTCGCGCTACAACGCGCGGGGCTTCGCGGCCGAGGTACTGGTCGATGGGAATCGCTGGGCCGTCGTGACGCAGCCAGAGGACTACACGGACCTCGTGCGGCAGGACGTGGAATCCCCCCAATGGCAGGAGACCTGATGCGAATCGGCTTGATGGCGGACACGCACGACCGCGTGCCGGCGATCGATGCGCTGCTGCGCGAGATGCTGGCCCGGGATGTGCACTTCGTGCTGCATGCCGGCGATTTCTGTTCGCCGTTCTCCCTGAAGCCGTTCCAGGACCACGGCGTGGCGCTGGCCGGCGTGTTCGGCCGCAACGACGGCGATCCCGAGGGGCTGCGGGCGATGGCGGCGCAGGCGATGGGGCAGGAACTCTTCGAGTCGCCGCACGCGATGACGCTGTCGGACCAGAAGATCCTTGTGGTCCACGACATCGGGGACGTAGTGGAGCGCTCGGTGCTGGCGCATGCGCTCGTGGTGCACGGCCACACGCACCTGCAAGAGATGAAGACGCGCAACAACACCTTGATCGTGAACCCCGGCGAGGCCTGCGGCTGGCTGTACGGTTCGCCGTCGGCGGCGATCCTCGACCTCGCCTCGAAGCACGTCGAGTTCATCAAGCTGGATGGCCCGGAGTGGAAGACCTGAGATGCATGACGGTTCGCGGATCCTGATTCTCGACTGCGGCTCGCAGTTCACGCAGCTCATCGCCCGGCGCGTGCGCGAGGCGCGCGTGTACTCGGAGATCCACCCGCCGACGCGCTCGCTGGCGTGGATCAAGGAGTGGAAGCCGACAGCGATCATCCTCTCGGGCGGCCCGAGCTCCGTGACGGACGAGGGGGCGCCGAGCTTCGACCCGGCCATTCTCGATGTCGCCCCGGTGCTTGGGGTGTGCTACGGCATGCAGTGGATCGCCCACGTGAGCGGTGGCGAAGTGAAGGGCGGGGGACACCGCGAGTACGGTCGGGCCGAGATCCAGGTGAAGGAGAACCGCGGGCTATTCGCCGGTTTCGACGCGGGCGAACGCAGCATCGTATGGATGAGCCACGGCGACCACGTGGAAGTGGTGCCGAAGGGCTACGTGCTCACGGCCTCGAGCGACGGCAACCCGGTCGTGGCGTTCCGCCACGAGTCGAAACCGATCCACGCAGTGCAGTTCCACGCCGAGGTGGCGCATTCGGTGCGCGGTGCGGACATCATCCAAAACTTCCTGTTCGACATCGCCGGCGCGAAGCCCGATTGGACGCCCGGCCATTTCATCGAGCAGGAAGTCGCGAAGATCCGCGAGCTGGTCGGTGATGCGCAAGTGATCTGCGGGCTGTCGGGCGGCGTGGATTCGTCTGTGGCGGCTGCGTTGGTGCACAAGGCCATCGGCGACCAGCTCACCTGC
Source organism: Pseudogemmatithrix spongiicola (assembly GCF_030623445.1). NCBI lineage: Bacteria > Pseudomonadati > Gemmatimonadota > Gemmatimonadia > Gemmatimonadales > Gemmatimonadaceae > Pseudogemmatithrix > Pseudogemmatithrix spongiicola. The sequence goes on along the minus strand of NZ_CP130613.1, from coordinate 1,794,952 downwards.
ATCTTCGTGGACACGGGATTGCTGCGCCTGCACGAGCGCGAGCAGGTGGAGCGCACGATGGGCCAGCACTTAGGCATCAAGCTGGTGACGGTGCGTGCGGAGGATCGCTTTCTGACGGCGCTCAAGGGCCTCGACGAGCCCGAAGCGAAGCGGAAGGCGATCGGCCATACGTTCATCGACGTGTTCGAGGACGCCTCGGCCAAGGAAGGCAAGGATGCGAAGTTCCTTGTGCAAGGCACGCTGTATCCCGACGTGATTGAGAGCGTGAGCGCCAAGGGCGGCCCGAGCGCGACGATCAAGACGCACCACAACGTGGGCGGCCTCAAGCCGGACATGAAGTTCCAGCTCATCGAACCGCTGCGCGAGCTGTTCAAGGACGAGGTGCGCAACGTGGGCCGCGAGTTGGGGCTGCCCGAGGAGATGGTCGGGCGGCATCCGTTCCCGGGCCCCGGCCTGGCCATCCGCGTGCTCGGCGCGGTGGATCCGGTGAACGTGGAGACGCTGCGGCGTGCCGACGCGATCTACCTCGAGGAGATCCGCGCGGCGGGGCTGTACAACGAGATCTGGCAGGCCTTCGCCGTGTTCCTTCCGGTGCGCAGCGTCGGGGTGATGGGCGATGGCCGCACCTACGAACACGTGATTGCGCTGCGCGCGGTGACGAGCACGGACGGCATGACGGCGGATTGGTACGCCTTCCCGCATGAGGTGCTGGCGCGGATCTCGAACCGCGTCATCCGCGAGGTGAAGGGCATCAACCGCGTGGTGTACGACATCTCGTCCAAGCCGCCGGCCACTATCGAGTGGGAGTAGGCGGCGAGAACCCCGTTCACCACGAAGGCACGAAGGGCGCCGCGACACCCTTATGGCCCCGCGACCCGGACGAAGCGACGCTTCTTGGGTTTGCGGGGCCGCGATTCTTCGCGGAACCCTTCGTGCCTTCGTGGTGATTGCCCTTAGCTTCCAAGCCTATGAAACTGGCCGCCCTGCGCCCCACGAAGTCGGAGCTGGTCGAGATGGCCAAGCTGGCCCTCCCGATCGTGCTCGTGAACGTCGGTATGCAGGGGCAGGGCCTCGTGGACGCGATCATGCTCGGGCGCGTATCGTCGGTGGACCTCGCGGCGGGCGGGCTCGGCAACTTCTACTTCTTCGGCGTCGCCATCATCGGGATCGGCATCCTGATGGCGCTGGACCCCGTGATCGCCCAAGGCGTCGGGGCCAAGGACGAGGCGCAGATCGCGCGCGGCGTGCAGCGCGGCGTGCTCATGACGGTCATCGTCGCGGTCGCCGTGTCACTGCTATTCCTGCTGGCGCGGCCGGTGCTGTCGCTGCTGCGGCAGCCGCCGGAAGTGGTGCCGCTCGCAGCCGCCTATGTGCTGTGGAGCATCCCGGGCATGCTGCCGTTCTTTGCGTTCAACATGCTGCGGCAGACGCTCCAGGCATTCCATCGCGTGGGCCCGGTGGTGTGGGGCGTGGTCGTCGGCAACGTCGTGAACGCCTTCCTCAACTGGGTGCTGATCTACGGCAACCTTGGCTTCGAAGCGCGGGGCGTGGTGGGGTCGTCGATCGCGACGAGCATCTCGCGCTGGGTGATGGCACTCGTGGTCTTGGTGGGCGCGTGGCCGACCTTGCGTCCCTATCTGACGCGCTGGTACCCCGAGAGCACGCTGCCGGCGCCGCTGCTGCGCATGTTCCGGTTGGGCCTTCCCGTCGGGCTGCAGTTCCTCGCCGAGGCGGGCGCGTTCGGGTTGACCACGGTGATGACCGGCTGGATGGGCACGACGGTGCTGGCGGGGCACGAGATCGCGCTGAGCCTGGCCTCGATGACGTTCATGGTGCCCATGGGCGTTGCCGCGGCAGCGGCGGTGATGGTCGGGCATGCGATCGGCCGCGGGGACGTTGCCGCGTCGCGCCGCGACGCCGTGGCTGCGCTGGTCGTGGGCGTGGGCTTCATGGCCCTCTGCGCGATCGCCTTCGCCCTCGTGCCGGAGTCGCTCGCCGGTCTCTACTCGCGCGACGCTGCCACGTTCGCGCTGGCGGCGACGCTCATCCCGGTGGCCGCGGTGTTCCAGGTGTTCGACGGCACGCAGGTGATCAGTGCGAGTATCCTGCGCGGCGCGGGTGATACGCGGGTGCCGGCCATCCTGCACGGACTGAGCTTCTGGGCCGTCGGCATTCCGCTCGGCGCGCTCATCGCCTTCCGCTTCGACCAAGGCGCGATCGGCCTGTGGTGGGGACTCACCGCGGGCCTCGCGGCGGCCGCGGTGCTGCAGCTACGGCGCGTGCGCGTGAAGCTGGGCCGTGAGGTCGAACGCCTCGTGCTGGAGCACTAACGGCGCTTTCCGCCGCCCAAGAGGCTGCCGAGCACGCCGCGCACGATGCTGCGCGAGATGGCCGTTCCCGTTGAACGCGCCGCGCTCTTGGCCATGATGTCGACCAAGCCATCACGCTTGCCGCCGCGGGGACCAACCGTGCCGAAGAGCAGACCGCCCAGCGCTCCCGCGACTCCCGCTGCGCCAGCGCCCGAGCCGCCCGCGGTCTTGGCGCTACCCGGGGATTGGGCTGCCGCACCGGCATCTCGGCCGCCCGGAGCAGGCTGCGCGGTCTCGGCGCGGGCCTTGAGCATCTCGAAAGCCGACTCGCGGTCCAAGTGCTTCTCGTACACGCCGGCGACGACGCTCTGTGCCACGATTGCCGCGCGTTCCTCGGCCGTGAGCGGACCGATGCGACTGCCCGGCGCAAACATCCACGCGCGTTCGGTAATGCCGGGCGTGCCCTTGCCGTCGAGCAATGAGACGAGCGCCTCGCCGACCGAGAGCTCGAGAATCGCCTGCTCGATGTCGAGGGCGGGGTTCGGACGCATCGTCTCGGCGGTCGCCCGCACGGCCTTCTGGTCGCGCGGCGTGAAGGCGCGCAGCGCGTGCTGGATGCGGTTGCCGAGCTGCCCGAGCACCTTCTCGGGGATGTCCATCGGGTTCTGCGTGACGAAGTACACGCCGACGCCCTTCGAGCGGATGAGGCGCACGACCAATTCGACCTTCTCGACCAGCGCCGTGGGGGCATCGGCGAAGAGCAGGTGGGCTTCGTCGAAGAAGAACACGAGCTTCGGCTTCTCGAGGTCGCCGACTTCGGGGAGGTTCTCGAAGAGTTCGCTGAGCAGCCACAGCAGGGAGCAGGCGTAGAGCCGTGGGTTCTGCATCAACGTGTCGGCGGCGAGGATGTTCACGACGCCCTTGCCGTCGACCGTCTGCATGAGGTCGTCGATGTTGAGCATCGGCTCGCCGAAGAAGGCCTCGGCGCCTTGCTGCTCGAGCTGCAGCAATCCGCGCTGGATCGCGCCGATGCTCGCGGCCGACACGTTGCCGTACTGCGTCTTGATCTGCGCCGCGTTGTCGCCGATGAACTGCAGCATGGACCGCAGGTCCTTGAGGTCGAGCAACAGCAGACCGTTGTCATCGGCGACCTGGAAGGCGATGGTGAGCACGCCTTCCTGCGTGTCGTTGAGATTCAGCAGGCGCGCGAGCAGCAGCGGGCCCATGTCAGAGATCGTCGCGCGCACGGGGTGACCGCTCTTGCCGAAGACGTCCCAGAAGGTGACGGGGCAGGGGCCGAAGGTCGGCGCGGGCAGCCCGAGCTTGTCGAGGCGCTCCTGGAGCTTGGCCGACAGTGCGCCGGACTGCGCGATGCCGCCGAGGTCGCCCTTCACATCCGCGAGGAAGACAGGGACGCCGATGCGCGAGAACTGCTCGGCGAGGACTTGCAGCGAGATGGTCTTGCCCGTGCCCGTGGCGCCGGTGATGCAGCCGTGGCGATTGGCGAGGGCGGGGAGGAGGGCGAGCTCGTCAGTCGCGTTCTTCGCGATGATCAGCGGGGTGGGCATTCTCTATTCTCGCATCGCGGCGGCGAAACCGGAACTGCTCTCACCACGAAGGCACGAAGGGGTTCGCGACAATCGATCGGGCCCGCGACTCCAAGAAAGCATGCTTCCTGGGGTCGCGGGCCCGAACGCTCGTTACGGAGCCCTTCGTGCCTTCGTGGTGAACCGCGGTTACACGCCCTTGGCGGCGAGCAGCTCCATGAACTGCTTGGGATCGCTGAGCGACATCAGCTTCTCCGGCACGTCGCCCTCCTTGGAGAACTGGGCGATCTTGCCGAGCACCGGGAGGTACTGGTTGGAGACCTCGAGCGGCGGCGCGACGATCAGGAAGAAGAAGTGCACCGGCTTGTCGTCGAGGGCCTTGAAGTCCACGCCGGCCTTCTTGCGGCCGAAGGCCACGCGGAGCTTGCTCACGACCATCGAGCGGCAGTGGGGGATCGCGATGCCGCGGCCCATCCCGGTGGACCCGAGATTCTCGCGGCGCTTGAGCATCTTGAAGAGCGTCGCCTCGTCCTTTTCCGGGAGGCGGAGGAGCCCGATGAGCTCCTTGAGAATGTCGTCCTTCGTGGTGCCGGCCAGTTCGAGCTGGATGGCGTCTTCAGAGAAGAATTCCCGGAGTTCCATCCTCCGAAGCTAACCACGGCATGGAGGGCCGTCAAACGGTTATATTGCAAGCGTTTGGCCCCATTCCTAGCTTACTCGTGATGCGCTTCCCGTACCCCACCGGCCCGTCGGCCGTCCCCGTGTTCCTCGCGCCCATGGCAGGCGTGTCGGAGTCGCCTTTCCGGCGTCTCTGCCGCGCCTGGGGCGCCGACGTGGTGGTCACGGAGTTCCTCTCGGCGGAGGGCATCCGTCGGGAGAACGAGGCGACGCTCAACAAGCTGCGCTTCACGCCGGATGAACATCCGATCGGCGTGCAGATCTTCGGCGCCGAGCCCGATGCGATGCGCGAAGCGGCCGCGGCGGTGACCGATGTGTTCCAGCCGGACTACATCGACATCAACTTCGGCTGCCCGGTGAAGAAGGTCGTGAAGCGCAACGGCGGCTCCGGTTGCCTGCGCGACCTCGACCTCGTGCAGAGCGTCATCCGCGCCGTCATCAGCGGCACGCACCTGCCGGTGACCTGCAAGATCCGCAGCGGGTGGAGCGAGGAGATGCGCGATCCGGTGAAGATCGCCCTCAAGTGCCAGGAGGCCGGCGTACGGGCCATCGCCCTGCATCCGCGCACGCGCACGCAGATGTACACGGGCCACGCGCGTTGGGAAGAGATCGCCATGGTGAAGGAAGCCGTGGAGATCCCGGTCATCGGCAATGGCGACATCAAGACGGCGGAGGACGCGCTGCGGATGCACCGCGAGACGGGCTGCGACGCCGTGATGATCGCGCGTGGTTCGTTCGGCCAGCCGTGGATCTTCAAGCAGGCGCGTGCATTGCTCGACGGGCTGCCCATGCCGGCGACCCCCGCCGTCGAGGAGCGCTTCGCCATCGCGCTCGACCATGCCCGCATGGTGCAGGCCTACGAGGCTGATCCGATCGGCGCGGCCATCGAGTTCCGCAAGCACCTTGGCTGGTACGTGAAGGGGCTGCCGAACTCGGCGGACCTCCGCAAGAAGTTGCACGCGGTGAATGACTTCGCCGAAGTCGAGGGGATCTTCGCCGAGTATCTCGCGAGCCCGTGGATGCGCGAGGCGGAGGCGGCGTGAGGCGCGATCGCGTGCAGGCGTTGTTGGAGGACGTGGCGACAGGGCGGCTTCCGGTGGACGCCGCCCTCGCGCAACTGGATGACGCGCCGGTGGACGAGCTCGGATTCGCGACGGTCGATACGCACCGCGCGCTGCGCCAAGGGTTTCCCGAGGTCGTGTTCGGGCAGGGGAAGCTGCCGGAGCAGACGGTGGCGATCGGCGAGCGCCTGGCGGCACACGGGGACGGCTTCCTGGTGACGCGTGCAGACGCGGCGACGCAGGCCGCACTGCTGGCGCGTTGGCCGACGATCGAGTTGAACGCCGTGGCGCGCACGGCATGGTTGCCGGGCGCACAGGCGGTGACGCGCGTTGGCAAGCCGGCAGCCGTGGTCACGGCGGGTACCAGCGACCTGCCCGTCGCCGAAGAGGCCGCGGAGACACTGCGTGCGTTCGGTCACGGGGTGCTTCGCGTGACGGATGTGGGCGTCGCGGGCATCCATCGCATCCTCGCGAAGCGCGAGACGCTCCACGGCGCGGGCGTGGTGATCGTGGTCGCTGGGATGGACGGCGCGTTGCCGTCGGTGGTCGGCGGGCTAGTGCGGGTGCCGGTGATCGCGGTGCCGACCAGCGTCGGCTACGGTGCGGCGTTTGCGGGCCTCGCGCCGCTGTTGACGATGCTCAACTCCTGCGCCGCCGGTGTGACGGTCTGCAACATCGACAACGGCTTCGGGGCCGCGGTCGCGGCCTCGCGCATCCTCGCGGACTGACCCATGGCGTGGATCCTCATCCTCGCGGTGGCGGTGGTGGGGGCATGGCTGTGGCTGCAGCGTCGGCCGCGGTTGCCGCGCATCGTGAGCCCCGAGTACGGGGCGCTGGCCGCCGGCGGTGCGCGGCCAATGGCCCGCAGCAGCGGCGAGCGGAGTGCGGAGGCGCAGACGCTGCTCGAGGCGTTCCGCTCCGACGAGATGCAGATCCCGGAGGACGTGGACCGCGACGATCGGGCGATGCTGGTGCGCATCCTCCAGTTGCTCGCGGAATACACGGAAGCGCGCGAGGCAGTGCTTTGGGAGCCGCACGAGACGCCGGACGGACGGCTCGTCGCCGCGGCGTGGTCGCTGGGCTCGGAGCCGCCGGCGCTCACCGAGCAGGAGCGGTTGTTCGTCGAGCTGGCGACGAGCGAACAACGGCTCGCGTACAACCCGTCGGGCCCGTACGTGCGCATGATGGCGTTGGGGCTGCCCGTGCACCTCAGCCATGGCGCGGTGTCGGTGCATTTTGCCGACGCGCCGACGCTGGGCACGGCGGAGATCGAGCAGCGCCTGCGCCGCATGGCCGTCGAGGTGTCGGCGCGCTATGAGCTGCTGCGGGCGCGGGCGAACCTGTCGGTGCGGACCAAGCGCCTGCGCCGCATGATCCGCACGGCCATCACCTTGCAGGGCACGCGCGACCCCAACGGCCAAGAGGAGATCGTCGTGCGCGATGCCTGTCTGGTGACCGGTGCCCACTGGGGCGCGCTGGTGCGCGGGACGCGGGATGACAGCACGCTGGCGCTCGTCCGGCACAGTGACGGCACGCCTGTGTCGCTCACGTCTGGGCTGACGGCGCAACAGGGATCGCTGGTCGGCGACGTGTTCCATGCGGGCAGACCGCGGCTGATCGCGGACACGCGGCCGCTGCTCGAGGGCGACGAGATGCTGTTCGATGCGACGCCCCTGCCCAGCGGGACGCGTTCGCTGATCGTCGTGCCCATCCGCCGCTCCGAGGAGGACCCGTGCATCGGTGTGCTCGTACTCGGGCGCACCTCGCGCGCGCCGTTCAACGCCGCGGACAGCGGAGCGGCGCAGGATCTCTCGACCATCGCGGCCGGTGCGCTCGAGACGGCATGGGCATGGCAGGACGCCACGCTCAGCGCGAAGACCGACCAGCTCACGGGCCTGCCGAACCGACGCGCGTTCGAAGAGGAGTTCGAGCGCATGATTGCCGAGACGGACCGCTACGGCAACACTTCGGCGCTGGTCATCGTCGACGTTGACTTCTTCAAGAAGGTGAACGACAACTACGGCCACGACGCGGGCGACCAGGTGCTGAAGGCCGTGGGCGCGACGCTGCTGGCGATGAAGCGCACGACGGACAAGGTCGCGCGCCTCGGCGGCGAAGAGTTGGCGATCCTGCTGCCGCAGACCGACCGCCAAGGTGCCTTGGAGGCGGCGGAGCGTTGCCGGAAGGCCATCGAAGCGCTTGCCGTACGGACGGGCGTCGGCACCATCCGCGTCACCGCGAGCTTCGGCGTGGCGATGTACGCGCAGCGCTCGCAGGGAGCGGGGTCGCTGTTCGACCGGGCGGACCAGGCGCTGTACGCGGCCAAGCACGGCGGCCGCAACCGGGTCGAGGTCGCGCCGGACTGAGCGCGGCATCACACCGGGTGGGGACAAATCACGGCCTTCCGGTGTATATTCCCTGAGCAATTCGGGGGCGACTGGTTTCGATTGTGTAGGTGGCTCCGTGGTTGCGCGCCGAGGTCCTCGGGCTCCTCGTAAAACACTCGGGAAAATCACAACTGCGAACAACAACTTCGCTCTCGCTGCGTAAGACCTAGTCTTACCGTAGCAGTGCCTGAGAGGTAGCCCTGCCCGGGGCGACGCTCAGGTATCGCAAATCCGGGCTGGCTGTCTGGCGCGCCCTCCGCCAGATGGCGAGATCAAGAAGGGCTCATCCGGACGACGGCGGCCACTCGGCCAGCGTACGGAAACATCAATCGAGTGGCTACGCGCGTAGACGCTGTGGAAGATCTTATGCAAGACGAGGGTTCGAATCCCTCCGCCTCCACTGAAGTCGAGTGATGGGAACATGACGGGGCGCGCATCGCGAGATGCGCGCCCCGTCGTGCATCTCCCGAGGCGTCCGGCCGCTCAGGCGTCCATGGTGCCGATGGCGTCGGCGACTGCCTTCGCGGAGCGCCCGACGCCCACCAAGGTCGCGCTGGCGAATCCCGTCCAGTCGCCGTAGCCGAGCGGGAAGAGCCCCGGATGCGCCGCGGCGCGCGGGCCGTCCATCGACAGCCGACCCTTGGCATCGGGTGTGACCAACGGGGCGAGATGTCCGAGCGCCGGGCGAAAGCCCGTGGCGAAGATCACGGCGTCGACGTCGCGCGTGCGGCCGTCGGACCACTGCACGCCGGTGGGCGTGAACCCATCGAAGAGCGGTACCGAGACGAGGAGGCCGCGCGCGCGGATCGCACGGACGCTCTCGACCATCACGATGTCGCCAAGCGAACGCGGCGCGGGCGGCGTGCGCCCTTCCTTCATGGCCTTGTATCGCGCAGTGGCCTGCTCGAAGAGCACTTGGCCGTCCACGTCGTCGGGGAGGAACACCGGTGGCGACTGCGTCACCCAGGTCACCTCGGCGTGGTCCACGAGGTCGGCGTAGATCTGGGCGCCGGAGTTTCCCGCGCCGACAACGAGCACGCGACGGCCGGCAAAGGCTGCTGGTCCGGCGTAGTGTGCCGAGTGCAAGATCTGGCCGCCGAAGCGGTCTTGTCCGGCGAAGGTGGGCATGTGGGCTGCGGTCCAGGTCCCGGTGGCCGACACGACGGCGGCAGCCGAGATCTCGCGTCCCGTGGTGGTGACGAGGCGCAACCGCGCGCCATCCGCCCAGGTTTCGTTGACGCGCACGGGCCGTTCGATGGGCAGGTCGAAGCGACGCTCGTACTCGGCGAGGTAGGCGAGCGCCTCGTCGCGCGTCGGATAGGTCTCGGCGGTGGTGGGCATCAGCCAGCCGGGCAACGAACTCCAGCGCGCTGGCGAGAAGAGCTTGAGCGATGGCCACGTGTGCCGCCAGGCGCCGCCGGGGCCGGGCTCCGCATCGAGCATCAGCAGGCGCTTCGTTCCGCGGCGCAGGTAGTAGCCGGCGGCGAGCGCCGCCTGGCCGCCTCCCACGACGATGACGTCTACATGATCCATGCGGACGCGAGCAGGCAGACGGTGAACACGGCGAGCGTCGGGCGGTGCAGCATCCGCTGCAGCGCGAAGCCGAGCGCAAGGGCTGCGAGGTCCCAGCGCGACACGAGCGCGGCAGGGAGTACGGGATCGATCAATGCCGCCGCGAGCAGCCCCACCACGGCGGCATTGATGCCCGAGACGGCACGCGCAGCCGTCGGGTGCGCCACGATGCGGCTCCACGTGGGCAAGGCCGCGCCGATGAGTAGGAAGCCCGGCGCGAAGATCGCCAACACCGCGACCGCTGCGGAGATCCACGGAGCCGCGCCCGTGGGGACCGCGGCACCGAGGAACGCCGCGAACGAGAACATCGGGCCCGGCACCAGCTGGGCGGCGCCGTAGCCGGAGAGAAAGTACTCCTGGCTCAACCAGCCGCTCGCGACCGTCCCTTCCTCGAGCAGCGGCAAGACGACATGACCGCCGCCGAAGACGAGGGCGCCAGCGCGCCACATGGTCGCGGCGAGGGCCGTGAGCGAGGCTGAGGACGGAGGCCACAGCACTGCGGCGAGCGTCCCGAGGGCGAAGACCGCGAGGAGGCGCAGGCCCCGCGAAGGCGATGCTGCGATCGGCAGCGCGGCGGTGCTCGGTGGCGGCGTCGAGCGCAGGGCGACCGCGCCGACCACTCCCGCGAGCGCGATAGCGACGAGTTGTACCCATGCGGCGCCCAGCCATGTCACCAGAACCGCCGTCACCACGGCGATTGCGATGCGGGGCGCATCGGGGGTGAGGCTCCGCGCCATGCGCGTCACGCCGTCGAGGACGACCACGGCGGCCACGAGCTTGAGGGCGTGCAGGACCACGGCGACTGCGGCGGCGCCGGAGGGCACGGGCAGCGTCGCGAGCGCGAAGAGCAGGAGGGCCGACGGCAGCGTGAAGGCCGTGAAGGCCGCAATCGCACCGGCGGTCCCGCCGCGGAGGAGGCCGATACCGAATCCCAACTGGCTTGAGGCTGGGCCGGGGAGGAACTGCGAGACGGCCAGCAGCTGCGCGAACTCCGGGTCGCTCAGCCAGCGCCGGCGCTCGACGAACTCGCGGCGAAAGTACTCGAGATGGGCGATCGGGCCGCCGAAGGAGGTGAGCCCCAGTCGGAGGAAGGCGCGGAAGATCTCGCCGGTGTGCGGCGGCATCCCGCAACGTGACGGGGGGATTCCGCCCGGTCAAGCACGAGGCGCATATTAAGCCTATGACCCCTTCCAAGCACACGTGGCGCTTCTTCCGCGCCGGCGGCTCCGACCAGGTCGCGCTCGAGACGGCGGACGACCTGCGTCACCTTCGCCAGTTGGACCCGACGCTTTGGGTGGCGCTGGCCTGTCCGGTGAAGGGCCTGGAGTTCGACGAGCGCACGCTGGCGATGATGGACACGGACAATGACGGCCGCATTCGCATCCCCGAAGTGCTCGCCGCCGTGGAGTGGGCCTGCGCGCAGCTCACGGATCCCGCCGTGCTGTTCCGGGGCGGCGACCTGGCACTGACGTCGATTTCCGACGCGACGGACGAGGGCAAGCGCCTGCGGGCCTCGGCGCAAGAGATCCTGCGCAGCCTCGGAAAGGACGAGGCGACGCACATCAGCGTCGCGGACACGATGGAGAAGGCGAAGGTGTTCGCGCAGAGCCGCTACAACGGCGACGGTGTCGTGTCGCTGGAGATCATCACGGATGCCGACGCGAAGGCGGTGGCGGAGTCGGTGATCGCTACGATGGGTGCGGCGACCGACCGCTCCGGCCGCGCGGGCGTCTCGCAAGCGACTTTGGATGCCTTCGTGGCCGAGTGCGAGGCCTACGTCGCATGGTATGACCGCTCAGCCGTCGAGGCGGCGTCGCTGCTGCCACTCGGCGAGGCCACGGTGCCGGCCTTCGCGGCGTTGCAGGCGGTGCGGGCGAAGATCGATGACTACTTCGCGCGCTGCCGCGTGGCGGCGTTCGACGCGCGGGCCACCGGCGCGCTGAATCTCGACGAGGCCGCATACACCGCCGTGGCCGCGAAGTCGCTCACCGCATCGGCTGCGGACGTCGCGTCATTCCCGCTGGCGAAGGTCGAGGCGGGCCGCGCGCTGCCGCTGGGTGCCGGGCTCAACCCGGCGTGGAGTGCGGCGATGGCGGCCTTCGTGGCGCAGGTCGTGCAGCCGGTGATCGGTGCGCGCGAGACGCTGAGCGAGGCGGAGTGGGCGACCCTCACGTCACGCTTCGCCGCGTATGCCGCCTGGGAGGCGGACAAGCACGGGGGAAAGGTCGAGTCACTGGGCATCGCGCGGGTGCGCGAGATTCTCGCCTCGAACGCGCGCGCCACGCTCAATGCGATGATCGCCGAGGATGCGGCCGTCGCGCCGGCGATGAATGCCATCGACAACGTGGAGCGGCTCGCGCGCTACCACCGCGACCTGCTGGGCCTGCTCAACAACTTCGTCGCGTTCCGCGACTTCTATGGGCGCGAGCGGCCCGCCGTGTTCCAGGTCGGAACGCTCTACCTCGACGGTCGGCGGGCGGACCTCTGCGTGCGCGTGGATGATGCGGGCAAGCACGCGGCGCTGGCGGGGTTGGCCAAGTGCTACCTCGCGTACTGCGACTGCACGCGGCCGAGCGGCGAGAAGCTCACCATCGCGGCGGCGTTCACGGGTGGCGACTCCGACAATCTGATGGTCGGACGCAACGGCGTGTTCTATGACCGCAAGGGTCGCGACTGGGACGCGACGATCACCAAGATCGTGGAGAACCCGATCAGCATCCAGCAGGCCTTCTGGGCGCCGTACAAAAAGCTGGTGCGCTTGATCGAGGAGCAGGTGGCGAAGCGTGCGGCGGCAGGGCAGGCCGCGTCGGATGCGAAGGTCGCGGCGGCGGCGACCACCACGGCGACGCTGGATCAGCAGAAGGCGCCCGCGGAGCCGCCGAAGAAGATCGATGTGGGGACCGTGGCCGCGCTCGGTGTCGCCGTCGGCGCGATCGGGGCGTTCGTCACGACCTTGATCGGGTACCTCACGGGCGTGTTCAAGCTTCCGTTCTGGCAGGTGTGCCTCGTATTCGCGGGCATTATGCTGGCCATCTCGCTGCCGTCGATGGCGATTGCGTGGCTCAAGCTGCGCCAGCGGAACCTCGGCCCGATTCTCGACGCCAACGGCTGGGCGGTGAACGGCCGGGTGAAGATGAACGTGCCGTTCGGCGCGAAGCTCACGCGCGTGGGCCACGTGCCGCTCGACGCGCAGAGCTCGTTCGCCGTGAAGTACCCGGAGCCGCCGACGGCGCTGCCGAAGCTCATCGCGACGCTGGTGGGCATTGCGTTCGTGCTGAGCCTGCTGAACCACTATGGGATCATCCACCGCCTCAGCGGTGGAGCGGTGGGGAAGCCGACGGCCGTCCGGGCGACGACTTCGCTCTAGGCGCGCCGGGCGATCAGCTCGATCTCGACGCGGGCGTTGAGCGGGAGGCCGGCGACGGCCACCGTGGTGCGGGCGGGGAACGGCGCGCTGAACCGCGTCTGGTAGGCGGCGTTCATCGCCGCGAAGTCGGCCATGTCCACCAAGTACACGTTGCACTTGATGGCATGGTCCAGCGTGAGGCCCGCCGCGACGAGCACGGCTGCGAGATTGTCGAACACGCGATGCGTTTGCGCGGTGACGTCGCCGTCGATGAGCTTGCCGGTGGCGGGGTCGATCGGCGTCTGGCCGGAGCAGAACAGCTCCTGGCCGCTCCAGATGGCCTGCGAGTAGGGACCGATGGCCTTGGGAGCGTCGGCGGCAGAGACGGGCTGGCGGTTGGTCATGGGATGAATCTATTTCCCTCCATGCCGACTCGCCTGATTCTCCTCTCGCTGCTCTGCGTGCTGCCTGTGGTGCCCGTGGCCGCGCAGGCCCCCCGTACGCGGTCCATGGACGACCTCAACTGGATGGAGTTCGCCGAGCTGGTGCCGGCGCGGCACCGTACGGTGATCCTCACGGTCGGCACGCTGGAGCCGCACGGCGTGGTGAACAACGGCGCCGACAACACCGCCCCCGTGGCCATCGCGAAGGCGATCGCCGGTGCTGCCGGCATCGACGCGCTGCTCGCGCCGCACATTCCGTATGGGGTGACGGGGTCGATGGCGCCGTATCCGGGCGCACTGCACATCCCGGAGGAGGCCTTCCGCGCCTACGTGCGCGCCGTGCTGGACGGGCTCGCCAAGAACAAGTTCCGTGACATCATCATCGTCAATGGCCACGGCGGCGGCCAGACGGCCATCCTGCAGGAGGTCGCGCGGGATGTGGCGCTGGAGCGCGGCGTGAATACCCTTGTCGTGAACTGGTGGTCGCTCACGACCGACCTCTCCGTGAGCATCCTCGGCAACCAGGGCGGGCACGCGGGTCTCAACGAGACGGCGTTCATCCAGGCGACGGACCCGTCGCTGCTGCGGCGCGAACGCTACACGGGACCCGACATGGCGACGGCGAATCCCGCCCCTGGTGCGTGGGCGGCGGTGCCGTTTCCCTCGAGCATCACGCTCTACCAGCCGGGGGAAGGCTGGCCCACCGATTTCGACGCCGCCAAGGCACAGCGTTACCAGCGCGCCGTGATCGGGCGCGTGGAAGAGCTGGTGCGGACGACGATCGCGAACTGGAAGCGCGCGGGGTTCTAGCGGCGGGCGGCGCGCTCTTGCCGCCACATCACGAGCGCGAAGACGAGCAGCGAGACGAACAGCGACGGCGCGAGCATCACGAAGGCAATCTGGACCACGGCGTCGAACAGCGGTGACCACGCGTCCTGGCCATGGCTGCCGATGCGGAACTGGCGGCCCATCGCGATCCCGCGCACGAGGGTGAGCGGCAGCCACGTGAGCGCGAAGGCGAGGGCCGCGAGGCGAATGCCGGTCCGCACGCGCCGCCGCTACGTCGCCTGCGCGGCGGCCAACCGTGCGATCGGCACCCGGAACGGCGAGCACGACACGTAGTCGAGCCCGGTCTGATGGCAGAACGCCACCGACTTCGGGTCGCCGCCGTGTTCGCCGCAGATGCCGACCTTGAGCGCGGGGCGTGACCCGCGGCCATCGGCCGTGGCCATCGAGATCAGGCGTCCCACGCCATCCACGTCGAGCACCTGGAACGGATCTTCCGGGTAGATGCCGCGCTCCACGTACAGGGGCAGGAAGCGGCCGGCATCGTCGCGCGAGAGGCCCAGCGTCGTTTGCGTGAGGTCATTGGTGCCGAAGGAGAAGAACTCGGCTTCCTTGGCGATCGCCGCCGCCGTCAGCGCGGCGCGCGGGAGCTCGATCATCGTGCCCACGAGGTATTCCACGCGCGTGCCCGTCTCGGTGCGCACGATCTCCGCCATGCGGTCCACGATCCTGCGCTGGTGGCGGAACTCCTCGACGGTGCTCACCAAGGGGATCATGATCTCCGGCTTCACGACGATGCCGCGCTGCTGGCAGGCCGTGGCCGCCTCGAAGATCGCCCGGGCCTGCATCTCCGTGATCTCGGGGTACGTCACGCCGAGGCGGCAGCCGCGGTGCCCGAGCATGGGGTTCGATTCCCGGAGCGTCTCGACGAGGCGCATCAGTTCGCGACGCGTGACACCGATGCGGCGCGCGAGCAGCTTGGCCTCCTCACCGCCGTGCGGCAGGAACTCATGCAGCGGCGGGTCGAGGAGGCGGATGGTCACGGGGAAGCCGTCCATGGCCGCGAAAATGCCCTCGAAGTCTCCGCGCTGCATCGGGAGCAGCTTGCCCAGCGCGCGACGCCGGCCGCCCTCATCGTGCGCGACGATCATCTCGCGCATGGAGTGAATGCGGTCGCCGTCGAAGAACATGTGTTCGGTGCGGCAGAGGCCGATGCCCTCGGCGCCGAAGGCGCGCGCGACCTGCGCATCGTGCGGGGTGTCGGCGTTGGCACGCACGCTGAGGCGGCGCTGCCCGTCGGCCCAGGCGAGCAGTTCGGCGAAGCCTTGGTACACGGGGGCATCCGCGGCCTTCCGAGTGCCGGCGTTCACCTGCATGACTTCGCTCGGCACGGTCGGCAGGTCGCCGAGGAAGACGTCGCCGGTGGCGCCGTCGAGCGTGATCCAGTCGCCTTCCACGACCTCCGTCTCGCCGACGGTGAAGCGGCGGTTGCCGGCGTTCACGCGAATCGCGTCGCAGCCGACGATCGCGCACTTGCCCATGCCGCGCGCCACGACGGCCGCGTGGGAGGTCATGCCGCCGCGGGCGGTGAGGATCGCGCGTGCCGCCACCATGCCGTGGAAGTCCTCAGGCGTGGTCTCGTCGCACACCAGGATGACGCTCTCGCCGCGCGCCCCGCGGGCCTCGGCGACGTCGGCGTCGAACACGACCATGCCGCTGGCCGCGCCCGGGCTGGCGGGCAGGCCCTTGGCGATGGCCTGCGGCTTCGACCGACGGTCGATGATCGGGTGCAAGAGCTGGTCGAGCTGCTTCGCCGGGACGCGCTGCAGCGCTTCGGGCTGGGTGATGAGGCCCTCGTGCACGAGCTCGCGGGCAATGCGCACGGCCGCCGCGGCCGTGCGCTTGCCCGTGCGCGTCTGGAGCAGATAGAGCTTGCCGCGTTCCACCGTGAACTCGAGGTCCTGCATGTCGCGGAAGTGCCGCTCGAGCAGGGCCTGCGTGCGCAGCAGGTCCTCATAGGCCTGCGGCAGGTGCTGGGCCATGCGCTCGATCGGCTCCGGCGTGCGGATGCCGGCGACGACGTCCTCGCCCTGCGCGTTGACGAGGAACTCACCGTAGAAGCGCTTCTCGCCCGTGCTCGGGTCTCGGGTGAACGCGACGCCGGTGCCGGAGTCGTCGCCGAGGTTGCCGAACACCATCGCGACGATGTTGACGGCCGTGCCCGGCGTCTCGGCGATGTGGTTCACGCGACGGTAGTCCACCGCCTTCTTGAGCGTCCACGAACGCCAGACCGCCTCGATGGCACCCCAGAGCTGCTCGCGCGGGTCGTGCGGGAACGGCTTGCCGGTAACGGTCTTGATCAGCGCCTGGTATTCCTGCACGAGCACCATGAGCGACTCGGCCGGTAGCTCGGCGTCGGTCTTGGCGCCCGTGGTCAGGCGCTTGGCGGCGAGCAGGTGCTCGAAATCCGCGAACGGCACGCCCAGCACGACGTCGCCGTACATCTGCAGCAAGCGGCGATACGAGTCGTAGGCGAAGCGCGGGCTGCCGCTCTGGGCGGCGAGTCCCTTCACGGTGTCGTCGTTAAGCCCGAGGTTCAGGATGGTCTCCATCATGCCCGGCATCGAGACGCGTGCGCCGGAGCGCACGGAGACCAGCAACGGGTTCGTCACGTCTCCGAAGCGACGTCCCGCAGCCTCCTCGAGGCGTGCAATGGCGTTCTCGACGTCGGCATGCAGCCCATTGGGCACCTTGCCGCTCGCGAGATAGAGGTCGCAGAGATTGCAGGCGATGGTGAACCCCGGCGGCACGGGCAC
This sequence comes from Pseudogemmatithrix spongiicola, assembly GCF_030623445.1. Taxonomy (NCBI): domain Bacteria; kingdom Pseudomonadati; phylum Gemmatimonadota; class Gemmatimonadia; order Gemmatimonadales; family Gemmatimonadaceae; genus Pseudogemmatithrix; species Pseudogemmatithrix spongiicola. The sequence goes on along the minus strand of NZ_CP130613.1, from coordinate 1,778,007 downwards.
GCCGAGGTTCGTCATTTCCATCAGGTTCGCGCCCTTGCCGCCGAGGAGGTCGCGATCCTCGCGACCTGCCTCGGCCTTTCCGTTGCCGAAGAAGAAGACGGCCTTGTCCACTGCACGCACTCCCGCCCGAGGGGGCGGTGGTGCCGTTACGCGCGCTTGAGCCTGACGGGCCCGACGCTTGGCGGCTGGGTGGGGTATTGTCCCGAGAAGCATGCGTGGCAGAAGCCTTCGGGCCCACCTGGAACCGCGCCGAGCATCCCGTCCAGCGAGAGATACCCGAGCGAATCCACCCCGATCAACCGCGCGATGTCCTCGACGCTATGCTTGGCCGCGATCAGCTGATCGCGGTCCGGTGTGTCGATGCCATACCAGCAGGGTCCCGTGATCGGGGGGGATGAGACCCGCATATGGACTTCCTTCGCCCCGGCGGCGCGGATGAGCGCCACCAGGCCCTTCGTGGTCGTGCCGCGGACGATCGAGTCGTCCACCATCACGACCTTCTTCCCGTCCAGGATCTCGCGGACGGGATTGTACTTCACCTTCACCTTCGCATCGCGGCCCGACTGCGTGGGCTGGATGAACGTGCGGCCTACATAGTGATTGCGGATCAGCGCCAGCTCAAGCGGCAAGCCGCTGATTTCCGAGAAGCCTAGGGCAGCCGAGTTCGATGAGTCGGGGACGGCGAAGACGAGGTCCGCCCCGGGTGCCGGATGCTCCTGTGCCAACCGACGCCCCAGCGCACGACGGGCGCGGTCGACACTCCCGCCGAACACGCTCGAGTCGGGCCGCGCGAAATACACGTACTCGAACACGCAACGGTGCAGTTTGGTTGCCGCGCCGCGTTCGAGCGAGCGCAGCGAGCCGTCGGGACCGATCGCGATGATCTCGCCGGGCTTCACCTCGCGCTCGACGGTCGCGCCGACGATGTCCAGCGCGCAGGTCTCGGAGGCGAACACGTAGGCGCCGTTCAGGCGGCCGAGCACCAAGGGGCGCCAGCCGAGCGGATCGCGCGCCGCGACCAGCGTGTCGCCAATCACCACGAGCAGCGAGTAGGCGCCTTCGATGCCCACCAACGCCTCGGCGAGCTTCTCCTCGGGCTTTTCCGCCTTGGCCTTGGCCAGGCGATGCACGATGACTTCCGAATCCGCCGACGACGAGAAGATCGAACCGTCGTCTTCCAGTTGGCCACGGATGTCGAGGGCGTTCGTAAGGTTGCCGTTGTGCGCGAGGGCGATGTGGCCGCCCTTGAAGTGCACGAGGGCCGGCTGCGCGTTCTCGATGGTCGACGAGCCGGCGGTTGAGTAGCGCGTGTGGCCGAGCGCGACGGGGCCGGCGAGCGTCCGCATGCGCTCGGCGGAGAACTGGTCGGAGACGAGCCCCATCGCACGGATGGCCTTCACGTCGCCGTCCTTGACGGCGACGATGCCCGCCGACTCCTGCCCGCGGTGCTGCAGCGAGTAGAGGCCGAGGTGCGTGAGGGCTGCCGCCTCAGGGTGTCCGCTGATGCCGAAGATGCCGCACATCTCAGTGCCCTTCCACGGTGGCGGGATCGGCCGTGACGGCCTCGGCGGCCGCACGCGCCATCGCCTTGGGCAGGGCTTCGTGATAGGCCTCGAGCATGCGGGCCGTCGAGAGCGTGACCGGCTTGGCCGCGCCACGGATCTGCAGCCCGGCGTCGGCGACGGCGACCTTGCCGATGACGCGCGCCGGCACGCCGTGGCGCTTGGCGATGGCGAGGACCGCGGCGCTGTCGGCGGTCGACACGACCACGCGGCCCTGGGCCTCGCCGAACAGCAGCGCGCGCAGGGGCAGGGCGGTCCACGCCGAGAGGTCGACCATGGCACCCATGGGGCGCGCGCGATCGGCCACGCAGCACTCGGCCAAGGCGACGGCGAGACCGCCCTCGGAGCAGTCGTGCGCGCTGCGCACCTTGCCGGCGCGAATCGACTCCAGCAGCGCGTCGATGAGCTTCTTCTCGCCTTCGAGATTCACCTGCGGCGGCGCACCGGCCACGACGCCATGGATCCACGCGAGATACTCGGAACCGCCGATCTCGTCCGTGTTCTCACCGAGAAGGACGATGTCGTCGCCGGCATGCTGGAAGCGCATCGCGGTAGCGTGCGCGGCGTCGTCGAGCACGCCCACCATGCCGATGGTCGGCGTGGGATACACCGCGCCCTGCGGATTCTCGTTGTACAGCGAGACATTGCCGCCCGTGACGGGCGTCTCCAGCGCGCGGCAGGCATCGCCCATGCCGTAGACGGCTTCACGGAACTGGAAGAAGATCTCCGGCTTCCTGGGATTGCCGAAGTTGAGGCAGTTGGTGATGGCGCGCGGCGTCGCGCCCACGCAGGCGACGTTGCGCGCCGTTTCGGCGACGGCGATGCGGCCGCCGACGCGCGGGTCGAGGAACACGTAGCGCCCGTTGCAGTCCGTCTTCACGGCCAGGGCCTTCTTGCTGCCGCGGATGCGAATGACGGCGGCGTCGCCGTGGCCGGGACCCATCACCGTGCTCGTGCGCACGGTGGAGTCGTACTGCCGATGGATCCAGTGCTTGCTTGCGATGGTCGGCGCCTGCAGCAGGCGCTCCAGCGTCCAAGCCGGATCGCTCTCGTTCGGCAGCTCGGCGATCGCGTGCACGTCGCGCGTGCGGCGGGCGATGGCCTGCTCGCTCTCCTTCGCCTCCGGATGGTACTGCGGGCAGTCCGTGACGAGGCGCGTGCCCGGGAACTCGGCGACCACGCGGTCGCCCTCCGTCACGCGGTACACCGGCTCGGCGATGACCTCGCCGATGACTTCGGCCGCGAGATCCCACTTGGTGAGGATCTTCTTCACTTCGTCCTCGTGGCCCTTCTTGGCCACCACGAGCATGCGCTCCTGCGATTCGGAGAGCAGCGTCTCGTAGGGCGTCATGCCCTCTTCGCGCACCGGCACCTTGGTGGTGTCGATGGTCACGCCCACGTCGCCGCGCTCGGCCATCTCGGCGGAGGATGACGTGAGGCCCGCGGCGCCCATGTCCTGGATGGCGACGATGTGGCCCGAGCGGATGAGCTCCAGCGACGCCTCGAGCAGCAGCTTCTCGGTGAACGGATCGCCGACCTGCACGCGCGGCCGCTTCGCCTCGTTCTCCTCGGAGAGGTCTTCGGAGGCGAAGCTGGCGCCGTGAATGCCGTCGCGGCCGGTGCGGGCGCCGACGGCGATGATCGGATTGCCGATGCCCTGCGCCTTGGCCGTGATGAGATCTTCTTCCTTCATCAGGCCGACGCACATCGCGTTGACCAGCGGGTTGCCTTCGTAGGCCGCGTCGAACATCACGTCGCCGGCCACGGTGGGGATGCCGACGCAGTTGCCGTAGTCGCCGATGCCCTTCACGACGCCGGCGACGAGATAGCGAACGCGGGGCGTCTCGAGGGAGCCGAAGCGCAGCGAGTTGAGCATCGCGATCGGCCGTGCGCCCATCGTGAAGACGTCGCGCAGGATGCCGCCCACGCCCGTCGCCGCGCCCTGGTAGGGCTCGACCGCCGACGGGTGGTTGTGCGATTCGATCTTGAAGGCGACGGCGAGGCCGTCGCCGATGGAGATCACGCCGGCGTTCTCGCCCGGGCCCTGCAGCACCCAGGGCGCCTGCGTAGGCAGGGTCTTGAGCACGGGCCGGGAATGCTTGTACGAGCAGTGCTCGCTCCAGAGCGCGGAGATGACGCCGAGCTCCGTGAGCGTGGGCGTGCGCTCAAGCATCGCGACGAGCTTCTCGTACTCGAACGGCGTGAGCCCGTGCTCGGCGACGAGCGCAGGCGTGATGACCGGATCGCCGGGGCGGGGAGTGGCGCTCACGAGCCGGGAAGTCCCTTGAGGAGGTCACGCAGGAAGCCAGCCATCGCGGATTCCTTCACCTTGCCGATGAGCTCGAGCTCGCCGGCGTCGAGCCAGAGGCCCTTGCAGTCGGGGCAGATGTCGACCTTCACCTGCTTGAGTTCCGTCTCCTTCAGGTCCGCGCCGCACTTGGGGCACTTCATGAAGTGCTTGCGGCGCTCGGCGGCCTGGCGCTCGGCGTCGAGCTTGGCGCGCTGGGCCTTGATGAGCTCCTGGTCCTGGAGGAGGAAGTACTCGTCTTCGTTGCGGCTGGGATTGAAATCAGACATTTGTGCGTTCGACTCAGGTGCAGATGTGAGATGTAAGATGTGAGACGTGAGCGAACTGCTATGCGTTGACGGCGGCGAGGAGGCTTTCGAAGAGCACGAGGCCGTCCGTAGAGCCGAGCAAGGGTTCGAGGGCGCGTTCGGGGTGGGGCATCATGCCGACCACCGTGCCCGTGGCGTTGGTGACGCCAGCGATGTTGTTCGTGGCGCCGTTGGGATTGGCATCCGCCGTGGCCTCGCCCTTGGCGTTCACGTAGCGGAAGACGATCTTGCCGTCGCCCTCCAGGCGCTTGATGGTCTCGGCGTCGGCGGTGTATCGGCCATCGCCGTGCGCGATGGGCATGGTGAGCAACTGGCCCTTGGTGGCCTTGCCGGTGAACACGGTGTCGGTGTTCTCGACGCGCAGCGTGACCGGCATGGAGCGGAACTGCAGGTTCTCGTTGCGCATCAGCGCACCGGGCAGGAGGCCGGCCTCGCAGGCGATCTGGAAGCCGTTGCAGATGCCGATGACGGGCCCGCCCTTCTTCGCGTGCGCGACGACTTCCTGCATGATGGGCGAAAAGCGCGCGATGGCACCGGCGCGCAGGTAATCGCCGTAGGAGAATCCGCCCGGGAGGATGATCACATCGGCGCCCTGCAGGTCGTGATCCTTGTGCCAGAGCATCACGGCCTTCTCATGCAGGCGCTCGACGATGGCGAGGAGCGCATCCTCGTCACAGTTCGAACCGGGGAAGGAGACGACGCCGACCTTCATGCGGGCTGCACCGCGGCGATCTCGTAGTCTTCGGTGACCGGATTGGCCAGCAGGCGGGTGCACATCTCCTTCACGGCGGCCTCGGCGGCATTGGCATCGGCCGCGGAGGTCTCGATCACGAGGTGGCGGCCGACATGGACGTCGGCGACGTTGGCGTAGCCCAAGGTATGGAGCGCACCGGCGACGGCCTTGCCCTGAGGGTCGAGCAGGCCCTTGCGGGGCACGATGTGGACGGCAACGCGGTACTTCGTCACGACGGGGATTCCTCGGCAAGGGAGTCGCCATCCGCGTCGAGCTCATCCGGCTCATCGAACGGCGACGGGAGTTCAAGCACGCCGCGCAGCACCGCCAGCACCAAGCCGGTGAGCACGTACAGCACGCCGAAGGGGAAGAAGAATTCCTTCGGCAGGAAGAACAGCGCGAAGATGCTGGACACGAAGACCACGATGGCCGCGGCGCCGTGCACCGTGCGGAACGTGAACTTGGGCCAGCCCGGGAAGGGCACGTTGGAGATCATCAGGAGCGCGAGCCCGACCATCAGGAAGCGCAGGATGGTCTCCCAGGGCCAGCCGCTGATGAAGGTCTCATTGTAGAGCGGTGTCTGGCTGAACCAATAGTAGGTCGCGAGCGTCCCGCCGGCGGCCGGCGACGGCAAGCCCTTGAAGTACGACTTTGCCTTGCCCGCGGACTCGACGTTGAAACGCGCGAGGCGCATCACCGCGCAGGCGCAGAAGAGCCAGACCAGGATCCAATCCCACCCACTGTGCTTCAGCACGGCGAAGTACATCATCAGCGCCGGTGCGAGGCCGAACGAGATGGCGTCGACGAGCGAGTCCAGCTCCTCGCCGAAGGGGCTGCCCGTGTTGGTCGCGCGGGCGATGCGGCCGTCGAGCATGTCGCAGAAGCCGCCGAACACGATGTACCAGCCGGCCTGCACGTGGTTGCCGCGCGAGGCGGCGACGATCGCGAAGATGCCGAAGAACAGGTTCGCCAGCGTGAAGCCGTTGGGCAGCATCACGAGTGACGGGCGGGGAAAGCGACGGCGTCGGGCCATGGCGCTCAGGGGAGGCGGGTGAGGTCCAGCGGAGCGCCGGTGAGTCGTTCGAACGCCTCGAGATACCGGCGGCTCGTCGCGGCGACGACGTCATCGGGGAGTGTCGGCGGCGGTGCGTCGCCGTCCCAGCGGCCGGCCGCCTTTTCGGCTGCCAGCCAGTCGCGCAACGGCTGCTTGTCGAAGCTCGGGGGCGCGCTGCCTTCCGCCCACTGGTCAGCCGGCCAGAAGCGGGAGCTGTCGGGCGTCATCACTTCGTCGATGAGCAGGATGCGTCCGTCCGCATCGCGTCCGAACTCGAACTTGGTGTCGGCGATGATGATGCCGCGCGTGGCGGCGAGGTCGCGGCCCCGCGAGTACACCAGCCGCGCGCGGCCCTCGAGTTCGACGGCGACGTCCGCGCCCAGCACCGTCGCCATCTGTGCGACGGTGATGTTCTCGTCGTGCCCCGACTCGGCTTTGGTGGCCGGCGAGAAGATCGGTGCATCGAAGCGCGAGCTCTCCTGCAGGCCACTCGGCAGGCGCTCGCCGGCGAGCGTGCCCGTTTCGCGGTACTCCTTGTACGCCGAACCCGCGAGATACCCACGCACGACACACTCGACCGGGAAGACCTCCGTCCGCACGCAGAGCATCGCCCGGCCCGCGAGTTCGTCACGGTGCAGGCTGATGCCCGGCGCGCGCACCACGATCTCGTCCACGTCGCAGGTGACCATGTGGTTCGCGACCTCGCCGGCGAACTGGCGCAGCCACCACGCCGTGAGCTGCGTGAGCACGGCGCCCTTGTAGGGCACCAGCTCGTGCATCACGATGTCGAAGGCGCTGACGCGGTCGCTGGCCACGAGCAGCACGTGCTCCTCCCCGACGGCGTAGACGTCGCGCACCTTGCCGCGGCGGATGAGCGGCAGGGGCAGCGTGGTCTGGCCGACGAGCAACGACGTCATACGCGGACCTCTTCCTTGGGCGGCGCGGCCTCGCCGGCCGCCACGAGGATCGGGTCGACGACCTCGGCGAGGAACTCGTCCACCTGCTGCGGCGCACGGCCCACGAAGCGCATCGGGTCCGTCACGGCGGCGAGGTCTTCGCTCGGCACCGGGAATGCCGGGTCCTTGGCGAGTCGTTCCAGCATGTCGTTCGGCTTGCCCTCGTCCTTCATCGCGCGGGCCGCGGCGATGCTGTGCACGCGGATCACCTCGTGCACGGCTTGGCGGTCGCCGCCGGCATTCACGGCGCGCACGATCAGCGCCTCCGTGGCCATGAACGGCAGCTCCTCGTTGATGCGGGCGCGGATGCGCGCCGGATGCACCTCGAGACCCGTCACGATGTTCTCGAGCAGGATCACGATCGCGTCCGTCGCCAGGAAGGCCTCGGGGATCGTGATGCGGCGGATGGCCGAGTCGTCGAGCGTGCGCTCGAAGTACTGTACGCTGTGCGTCTCGTTGGCCGTGCCGGCGATGCTGAGCACGAAGCGCGCGAGCGAGTTGATGCGCTCGGAACGCATCGGGTTCCGCTTGTACGCCATGGCCGAGGAGCCGATCTGCTCCTTGCCGAAGGGCTCCTCGATCTCGCCGAAACTCTGCAGCATGCGCAGGTCGCTGGCGAACTTGGCCGCGCTGGCGGCGATGCCCGCGAGCACGTCGAGCACCTGCTGGTCCAGCTTACGCGAGTAGGTCTGGCCGCTGACGGGGATCGAGCCCGGGAATCCCATGGCCTGGCAGACGCGACGGTCCAGCTCGCGCACCTTCGCGTGGTCGCCGCCGAAGAGCTCGAGGAAGCTGGCCTGCGTTCCCGTCGTGCCCTTCACGCCGCGCATCGGGATGTTGGCGAGGCGATGATCCAGGTCGGCGAGGTCGAGCACGAGGTCCTGCAGCCACAGCGTCGCGCGCTTGCCGACCGTCGTCAGCTGCGCCGGCTGCAGGTGCGTGTACCCGAGGGCCGGTTCGGCCTTCCATTGCTTGGCGAACGCCGAGAGCGCGCGGATGACCGAGACGAGACGCGCGCGCAGCAGCTCGAGCCCGCGCCGCATCTGGATGAGATCGCCGTTGTCGGTGACGAAGCAGCTGGTCGCGCCGAGGTGGATGACGCCCTTCGCCGCCGGGGCGACGTCGCCGAAGGCGTGGATGTGCGCCATCACGTCGTGCCGGAAGCGCTTCTCGTACTCCGCGACCTTGTCGAAGTCGATGTCGTCGAGGTGCGCGCGCATCTGCGTCAGCGCGTCGGCGGGGATCGCGACACCGAGGTCGCGCTCGGACTCGGCGAGGGCCAGCCACAGGCGGCGCCACAGGCCATGGCGCGTCTGCAGGCTCCACAACTCGAGCATCGCCGGCGAGGCGTAGCGGTCGGCGAGCGGGGAGCGGTACGAGGCGTGACTCATCGGATGCGGAAATCAGTGTGGTAGATGGCGCCGCCGCGCTCGAAGAACATGCGGATCGGCCCGCGGCCGATGTAGTACTCGAGCACGCGCGCCGTCTCCTGCGCGTCGGCCACCGGCGTCCGGTTGATCTGGATGATGAGGTCCCCCGTGCGGATGCCGAGGTCCTGCGACACGCGGTCGCTGACCTTGGCGACGAGGGCCCCGCGTTCGGAGCGCAGGCTGCGGTCGGCGCGGATGGCCGGCGTCAGCGAGATGAGTTCGAGCTCACGGAGCACGGCGACGCGCTCGGCGCCGACGTCCGGGAGGTCGCGGACGCGCACCACGATGCGTTGCTCGCGGGCGCCGCGGCGTACCATCAAGTCCACCGTCTCGCCGACGCGGAGTTCGAGGAGCTCCGCCTCCCAGTCGTAGGGATTGCGGATCTGCCGGTCACGCGAGCGGACGATCACGTCGCCGACTCGCAGGTTCGCGTCCTCGGCGGGCGAGCCAGGCACGACGGTCTCGATGGTCGCGCCGCTGTTCAGCGAGCCGCGGGCGGCGGTGGCCCCCGACTGCTGCACCTTCACGCCGATCCACGGGCGCCGCACCGCGCCGTGCGCCAACAGGTCTTCGGCCACGCGACGCGCGCGGTCGATGGGGATGGCGAAGCCCAGCCCGATGCTGCCACCGGTGGGCGTATAGATCGAGCTGTTGACGCCGACGACTTCGCCGCTCGCGTTGATCAGCGGACCGCCGGAGTTGCCGGGGTTGATCGACGCGTCCGTCTGGATCATGTCGACGTAGACGCCCGGACCATCGCCGCGCCCGGTGAGGTTGCGGCCGACGCCGCTCACGACGCCCGCCGTGACGCTGGGCTCGGAGTTGCCGAGCAGGAATCCGTACGGATTGCCGATCGCGACGACCCATTCGCCGATGAGCATGCCGCGCGAGGTGCCGAGTGGCGCGGTCGGGAGGTCGCTGGCTTCGATCTTGAGCACCGCGAGGTCGTTCAGTTCATCTTCGCCGACGACGCGCGCCGGATAGATCGTGCCGTCGCGCATGGCGACGCGCACGCTGCTGGCCCCGGAGACAACGTGTGCGTTGGTCACGATGACGCCGTCGTTGCGCACGATGAAGCCAGAGCCCAGGCCCGGCACCACCTGGCTGCCGGAGCGCACGCCGAAGAACGCATCGAACGGCGTCACGGCCGTGCGCTCGACGCGCTCGGTCTGCACGGTCACGACCGCGGGCGCGACCCGCGCCACCGCTTCGGTGATGGCGGTGCGCCGCGAGGTGTTGATGGCGTCGGGGCGCGGATCGGGGGCAGGCAGCAGTTGCTGCGCGGCGGGCGGCGAGCCCTGTGCGTCGGAGATGCTCGGCGACGCGCCTTCGCAGGCGACGGCGAGGCTGAGCAGCCCGAGGACTGAGACGAGGCGCATGAGGCGGATCACTTGCTGCGGCGCGGGCGCGCGCGACGGCTGACGTCCACCAAGAAGCGGTCGATGCCGCGGTCGGTGAGCGGGTGCTGGAGGAAGGAGCGCAGCGCGTCCGGATGCACGACGGCGGCATCCGCGCCGGCCGTGGCCAACTCGGCGAAGCGTGCGGCATTCGGCGGACCGGCGACGACGACGTCGCACTCGACCGCCGCGCGCGCGAACGCGTCGTGCAGGGCGCGGATGGTGAGGTCGGCGCGATCCCCGACGGCTTCGAGCGCGTCCACCGGCACGACGACCATCGAGGCGCCTGCCTTCGCGGCGAGCAGTCCTTGGGCGACGGAGTGCACCAGCGTGGCGGCCACGCGCACGCCGTCGGCAGAGAGGCGACGCATCGCCGGCAGCGCGTCCTCGACGAAGGGAATCGCGACGATGACGTGCTCGTTCAGCCGGCGCAGGTCCTTGCCGCCGCGCACGATCTCGTCAGTCTCCAGCGAGCCCACGCTCGCGAAGACGGGGCGCGTGGAGTCGTCGGCCAGTTCCTTCAGGATTTCGCGCGGGTCGGCCTGCGGGAGTTCGGCGGCCAGGACGGCAGGGGTCGCGACGATGCCGTCGAGCAGCCCGGCCGCTTCGGCCCAGGCAATCTCCTTCGGGTTCACGGTCGCGAGGTAGAGGCGCATCTACACGGTCGGCGGTTCGAGGTAGAGGTCCGGCGGGTAGTCGACCTGCTCGAGGCAGAGCCCCGCGGGAGGAGCGGGCGGAGCGACCTCGTCGTTCGCCGCGGCGGTCAGCAGGGCCGGGAAGTCTTCCTTCGGCCGCGCACCGCTCGCCACGGCGAGCATCGTCCCCACGAGGAACCGCACCATGTGGTGCAGGAAGCGGTTCGCGGCGACGTCGAACACGAGCTGCCGGACGTCGTCGTGCGTCACCGCACGCCAGCGTGCCAGCCGGACCTCGCACACGTGATCGTCGGTCTCGGGTGCCGTCCCGCGCACCGCGAAGCCGTAGAACGCGTGCCGACCCATCAGCCGCTCCGCACACCAGGCGAGCAACTCACGGTCGAGGTCCCGATCCCACGGGAGCTCCCAGCGCCGCCGAAACGGCGACGCGGCCCCCGCATCGAGTCCCACCGTGTAGCTGTACCGCCGTCCCGTCGCGCTGAAGCGGGCATGGAACTGGGGTTGCATCTCGAAAGCCGCCGCGACCCACACGTCGCCGCCGAGCTTGTCGTTGAGCACCCGTCGCATCTTCTCCGCCGTCCAGTGCGCCGGGACCGTGATCCCCGCCGCCTGGCCCCGCGCGTGCACCCCCGCATCCGTCCGGCCCGCACCCGTCACCCGCACCGGCGCCGCACAGAGCCCGCCCAGCACCCGCTCCAGCTCGCCTTGCACCGTCCGCTGCCCCGGCTGCACCTGCCAACCCGCGAAGGCCGAGCCATCGTAGTGCAGGACCAGCTGCAGGGTGCGCTCCGCCATCGGGTGAAAGCTAATCCGTCCCAGCAGGTTCCTTCAAGGAACGCGCATGCGCCCGCGCTCGCGATTGACACCTGTCGCGCCTGCGGTGATGCTTCGCAACCCGCCCCATGCTCGCCCGCACTCTCCCCGCCCTCGCCTACGCCCTCGGCGCCGCCGCCAACGCGGACGAGGCCTTCGTGCGCCTGTCCGACGCGTTGACCGAGAGTGACCGCGACACCGTGCTCGCCCTGCTGCACGTGGATCCGCGTACGGGGCTCATCCGCGAGCGCGCCCGTGCCGTGAACGGACGCATCGAGCGCGAGGGCATGGAGACGTCGGTCGAGCAGCTGCCGGTGGACATTCATCGGGTGGTGGCCGAGGGCGGGAGCTTCGCCGAAGTGGGCGAGGACCAAGCCGCGTACGCACGCCTGCTGCGGCTGCCCGAGCCCGAACCGGGCGGCCTGCTCCTGCTGCGCGGCATCCGGCACGAGCGGCAGTTGGTGGCGATCCTCGCGGCGGTCGAGCCGAAGCGCGTGTTCGGCACCCGCGTCACCGAGCGGCTCGGGCCCTTGGCGGCGCTGTTCGAGCTCGCGGTGGCGCGCTTCGTCGAGCAGGACTCGCGGGCCGAAGCGGTGCGGACGCTCGAGGCCGTGACGCAGCGCGTGCACCAGGATTACCTCGCGCGCCTGGCCGAGCTGGAGGCGCGCATCCAGCGGCAGACCAGCGAGTTCGAGGCGGAAAGCGCCTCGACGCGGCTCGCGCGGGAGCGGGACGACGCCAAGCGCACCGAGGAGGCGCGCCGCAGCGCCCGCCAGCTCACGGTCCTCGAGCAGCAGCTCACGGCGAGCATCGGGCAACTGGAGCAGGCGCATGTGGAACTGCACCGGCGCTCGGAGGCGCTGCGCCAGCGCACGCGCACGCTCTATCTGCTCGACCGCGTGCTCTCGCTGTCCGCGTCCACGGCGGCCGCGCGGCCGCTGGTCGACGGCCTGCTCACGCTGCTCGGCGACGACATGCAGGCGTTGCGCTGCTCGATCTTCCTGCGCGATCCCGCGGGCGACACGCTGTACCTCGCCGCCGCGCGCGGCTTGGCACCTCATGTGCAGGTCGGTCACCGCGTGGCGATCGGGCAGGGCATCGTCGGGCGCGTGGCGGCCTCGCGCGAGCCGATGCTCGTCGTCGACGTGCAGGAAGCGGCCACCCATCCGCTGCTGAAGGACGAATACTTGACCACTGGCTCGTTCATCTCGTTCCCGCTCGTGCGGCACGACACGCTGATCGGCGTCGTCAACCTCACCAACCGCGCGCAACGCGGCTTGTTCGTCGAGGAGGACGTCGAACGCGTGCGGCTGCTCGGGCTCGTGATCTCGCTCGTGGCCACGGAGGCGCGCCTGCCGGACCGGCTGCTCGGGAGCGCGGCGTGAGCTCGCCGGTCATCCAGGGTGTGCTGAAGCGCCTCGTCGCGGGCGAGACGCTCTCGGGCGACGAGGCGGCGCAGGCCTTCGACGCCGTGATGCGCGGCGAGGGCACGTCGGCGCAGATGGCCGCGTTGCTGATGGGCCTGCGCGTGCGCGGGGAGCGCGCCAGCGAAGTCGCGGGCGCCGCGCGTGCGCTCCGCACGGCGATGACGCGACTCGACGTCCCACGGCCGGACGAGTTGGTGGACACCTGCGGCACGGGCGGCGGGGGCGTGACGACGTTCAACATCTCCACCGCGGCGGCGGTCCTCGCGGCGGGCGCGGGTGTGCGCGTCGCGAAGCACGGCAACCGCTCGTTCACGTCGAAGTCCGGCAGCGCCGACGTGCTCGAGGCGCTGGGGGTGCCGATCGACCTGCCGGTGGCGCGCATGGGGGAGGTGCTCGACGAGGCCGGCATCGTGTTCATGTTCGCGCCGACCATGCACCCGGCCATGCGCCACGTGGGGCCCGTGCGCCGCGAGATGGGCATCCAGACGGTGATGAACCTGATTGGGCCACTGGCGAACCCGGCGATGGCCGGGCGTCAGGTGATCGGCGTCGCCGACCCGACGCGGCTCGAGCTCATCGCTGGCGCACTCGCGGAACTCGGCACGGTCCACTCGCTGGTCGTGCACGGCGCGCCGGGCATGGATGAGATCTCGCCGCTGGGCTCGACGACGGTCATCGAACTGCAGGGCGGGTCGGTGCGCCGCTACGAGTTCCATCTCGAGGAGGTCGGGCTGGCACCCTGCGTGCCGGCTGACCTCGGGGGCGGCGAGCCGGCGCAGAACGCCGAGATCGTCGAGCGCGTCCTGCTCGGCAAGGGCCGGCCGGGTGCAGAATCGGCGGTGGTGCTGAATGCGGGCGCGGCGCTCTACGTCGCCGGAAAGGCGAAGGACCTCGCGGCCGGTGTGACGTTGGCGCGCGAGGCCCTTGCGGCTGGAGCAGGGTGGGATGCGTTGGGCCGGTTGCGCCGCGCCTGCGTGACGAAGTAGCGGCGCGCGCGGACCGCGCTCAGTACCGCCGCATCACGCCGACGACCACGCCCTTCACCTGGACGTCCTCGGCGCGGGCATAGATCGGCTCCATCGTGGCGTTGGCGGGCTGGAGGCGGATGCGGCCGTCGCGCTCACGATAGAAGCGCTTCACGGTCGCGCCGTTGTCTTCCAGCATGGCGATGACCATCTCGCCGTTGTCGGCCGACGGGCGATCGTGCACCACGACGTAATCGCCGTCGCTGATCTGTTCCTCGATCATCGAGTTGCCCCGCACGCGGAGCACATAGTGCTCCCCGGCGCGGCGCACGAAGGCATCGGGGACGGCGATGGTCTCGGACGACTCGAAGGCTTCGAGCGGCAGGCCGGCGGCGACGGAGCCGCGGATCGGCAGCTCGATGGCCTTGGGGAACACCTCGCTCGGCAGGATCTCGATGGCCCGGGACTCGTTGAACGACTTCCGGATGTAGCCTTTGCGATCGAGGTTGGACAAGTGCTCGTGCACCGTCGCCAGCGAGTTATAGTTGAAAGCCTCGGCGATCTCCTCGAAGCTCGGCGCGTAGCCGTGCTCCGACGAATAGCTCTGGAGGTAGTCGAGGATCTTGCGCTGGACCTTGGTGAGCGGCATCGCGATCGCCCCTGCGTGGGTGGATGTGAGGTCGTGGGCCGGGGGCCCGACGTGGGTAGACGCCCGAACACGACCCGAAGTAACGGTATCCGAACATTGCCCGAAGCACAAGCCAGACGTTGGACCCCGCCCACCGGTCCGCTGGGGGAGCTCACCGAGCGCTCCCGGATGCGGGCGCGCGAGAGCGCGCTCGGACGGGCGGAGCTTGAGGCAATTGTCCGCGAGGCGGGGCCGGTCCCCGACTTCGCGGCGGCGCTCCGGCGTCCACAGGTGGCGGTCATCGCGGAGCTCAAGCGCAGCTCGCCGTCCAAGGGCACTCTGGATGCCTCACTCGATGCCGCCGACCGGACGCGCCGGTACGTCGCCGGCGGTGCCGCCGCGCTGTCGATTCTCACCGAACCGTCGCGCTTCGGGGGCAGTCTCGCCGACCTTCGCGATGCGCGCGCGGCCGTGCCCGTGCCGCTATTGCGCAAGGACTTCATCACGCACGAGGTCCAACTGCTCGAGGCGCGTGCCTACGGGGCCTCCGCGGTGCTGCTCATTGCGCGTGCCCTTGATCCCTCCGAGTTGGCGGAGCTAGGTGCGGCGGCCACGGCGCTCGGATTGACCCCGCTCGTCGAGATTCGCGACGAGGCGGAGCTCACCCGGGCGGTGGGCATCCCGCAGGCGGTGATTGGCGTCAACAACCGGGATCTCGAGACGCTGGTGATCGAGCCGGAGGTCGGCGCGCGGATGATTCCGCTGGTCCCCGCCGATCGCGTGGCGGTCTACGAGAGCGGCATCACGGATGCCGCCGGCGTCGCGCGCGCTGCGGCACTCGGCGCGGACGCGGTGCTCGTCGGGTCGTCCCTTTCGGTGGCCGCGGATGTCGAAGGAACGCTGCGCGCCCTGGCCGCGGTGACGCGGACCGGTCGTGGCTGAGGTCAAGTTCTGCGGGCTCACGCGCTCGGTGGATGCTGCGGAGGCGGTGCGATTGGGCGCGGCGTTCGCCGGCGTCATCTTCGCCGGCGGTCCGCGATTGCTCGATCCCACCCGGGCCAGCGAGGTGCTGTCGCCCACCGTCGGCAGCGGTACGCGGCGGGTCGGTGTGTTCGGTGCGCAGGGCGTCGACGAGGTGCTGGCGATTGCGCGCGCCGCAGCACTGGAAGTCGTGCAATTGTCCTATGGCGAATCGCGAGAGCACCGGGTAGGATTGCGGGCGGCGTTCGATGGGCGGGTCTGGGCGGTGAAGCATGTTTCGGACGTGCGCGACGTCGAAGCCGCGGCCGATTGGTACGGCGACGGCATCGACGCGATCGTGCTGGACGCGGCGGTGCCGGGGCAGTTGGGAGGGACGGGCGTCGCGCTCGATTGGACCGCCGTGGCGCCTGCGGTGGCGCGTCTGCGGCGGCGGGGGCGCGTGGTGTTGGCAGGAGGGCTCCGGCCGGAGAATGTCGCGACCGCGCTGCGAACGGTTCCCGCTGATATAGTAGATGTATCGTCGGGCGTCGAATCCGCGCCCGGGATCAAGGACCCTGAACGGATGCGCGCGTTCGCGGAGACGGTACGCGCGCACGAGGTGCAATGACGCAGGTCGCGACGGATCGGTTTGGAGCTTTCGGTGGGCGCTACGTCCCAGAGACCCTGGTGCCTGCGCTCGACCAACTCGAGGTCGCGCTCGCCGAGGCCTTGGCGGACCCCGCCTTCACCGGCGAGCTCACGCACATGCTCGAGACCTATGTCGGGCGTCCGTCCGCGCTCACCGAGGCCCCGAACCTCAGCGCACGCGTCGGCGTGCCGGTGTGGCTCAAGCGCGAAGACCTGAATCACACGGGCGCGCACAAGATCAACAACGCGCTGGCCCAAGCCTTGCTCTCCAAGCGCATGGGCAAGAGGCGCATCATCGCCGAGACGGGTGCGGGCCAGCATGGCGTCGCGACCGCCACGGTGTGCGCGCGCCTCGGCCTGCAGTGCGTGGTCTACATGGGCGAGGAGGACATGCGGCGGCAGCAGCTGAATGTCTTCCGCATGCGGCTCATGGGCGCGACGGTCGTGCCGGTGACGGCGGGTACGCGCACGCTCAAGGACGCCACGAGCGAGGCGATCCGGGACTGGGTCGCAACCTGCGAGCACTCGCACTACATCATCGGGTCTGTGGTCGGGCCCGCACCGTATCCGCGCATGGTGCGCGACTTCCAGGCGATCATCGGCCGCGAGGCGCGGGCGCAGATGCTGCAGCGGGCCGGCCGGCTGCCCAGCCACGTGGTGGCCTGTGTGGGAGGCGGGTCAAACGCGATGGGGATCTTCCATGCCTTCGTGGATGACGCTGCCGTGCGGCTGGTGGGCGTGGAAGCGGCGGGCGAAGGTCTCGACACCGGGCGGCACTCGGCGTCGCTGTCGCACGGCGTGCCCGGCGTGTTGCACGGCACGCTGAGCTACTTGCTGCAGGACGAAGACGGCCAGGTGCATCCGGCGCACTCCATCTCCGCCGGCCTCGATTATCCCGGCGTGGGACCCGAGCACTCGTACCTGCGCGACAGCGGTCGTGCCCAGTACGTGGCGGTGACCGACGGGGCGGCGCTCTGCGGGTTCGAGTTGCTGAGCCGCCTCGAGGGCATCATCCCCGCGCTCGAGACGTCGCACGCGGTGGCGTGGATCGCGGAGCAGGCGGGCCGCTTCGCCGCCGACGACTGCATCCTGCTCTGCGTCAGCGGACGCGGCGACAAGGACGTGTCCCAAGTGGCCGAGGTCTTGGCAGGCGGGGTGCGGCACGCGTGACCGACCCGGCCGCGACCGAAACCGTCGAAGCCCCGCCGTGTCCGCCGGCGGTCGTCGAGGACGCGCTGCGCGTCTTCGACAAGGCCATCAAGGCCTACCAGCTCTACCTGCCGAACAACGCCCAGCACCAGAAGGCGATGGCGGCTGCCAAGGCCGCGCTCGCGCCGCTGTGGCAGCACATGGGCAGCCTCGTGCTGCAGGTGACCGATACCGAGCTCAAGTGGTACGGGGTCGTGGTCAACTCGCATCCCGAGAAGGGCGGCGATTCGCTGCCGTGGCTGCTGTTCAAGGACGGCCTGCGCGAGATGATCTGGTTCCCGGGCTTCGAGGACGAGGAGATGGAGCGGTTCCTCGCCATCATCCCGAAGGTCCGCCACGCGCAGCCGCATGAAGACGACCTGCTCACGCTGCTCTGGGAGCAGGACTTCCAGTGCCTGAAGTACCGCTACGTCGAGATCAACGATCCCGCGGCGCCGCTGGACCCCGACGCGAACGCGGGCCGCTGGCCGGCGCCTGCGGGCGCAGCCTTCGAGCCGCCGACGCAGGCGATTGAAGAGGCGAAGCAGGCGATTGACGAGGGGCAGGAAGAGACGACGGAGGAGCAGGGCAAGGCGGGCGACGGCGCCAAGCCCCCGCGCCCGCCCGGCATCGTGTCGATGGACGACTTCGATGCGACGCTGTACTTCCTGGACCCGAATGAGATCGAGTACTTGCGGCAGGAGACGGAGCGCGAGTACGCCCTCGACCTCCGGAAGCTCGTGCTGCAGGCGCTGCTCGACATCTTCGAGCTGCAAGTCGACGCCCTCGTGCGCGAGGAAATCGTCGGCGACCTCGAGGCCTTGGTCATCCACATGCTGGCCGCCGGGCAGTTCAGCAACGTGGCGTATCTCCTCAAGGAGATCGAGGGCACGATGCAGCGTGCCCGCGAGGTGCGCCCGCAGGAGCGCGAGCGCCTCGGCAAGCTGTCGGATCGGCTCTCGCACCCGGACGCCCTGAGCCAGATGATCCAGGCGCTCGAGGAGTCGACGCGCCTACCGGCGAAGGACGACCTGATCCAGCTCTTCGCGCAGCTGAAGCCGACGGCGCTCGGCACGATCCTCGACTTCATCGACCGCAGCCAGAACACCGAGCTCAAGCCGCTGCTCGAGGCCAGCGCCGAGCGGCTCGCGCAGTCGAACACCAGCGAACTGGTCCGGCTGGTGAAGGATGCGAAGACCTCGGTGGCCCGCGAGGCGATCCGCCGCGCGGGGTCCATGCGCACGGCGGCCGCGGTGCCGTCGCTCGGGGAGGTGCTGGCCAGCGGTGCGGAGCGGCCGGTGCGCGCGGCCTGCGTCACCGCCCTCATGGATATCGGCACGCCGGGCGCGCTGAGCGCCCTCGAGGCGGCGTTGCTCGATCCGGAGCGCGACATCCGGCTCACGGTGATCCGTGCGCTGACCGCGCGGACGCACCGGCCGGCCCTGCAGAAAGTGCAGGCAATCATCACCGGCGGCGGGACGAAGGACATGGACCGCACCGAGCGCATCGCGCTCTTCGAGTACTACGGCAGCATCTGCGGCGATGCGGGCATCGCCACACTCGACCCGATCCTCACGGTGAAGGGTGGGCTCTTCGCCAAGAAGGAAGACCCTGAGTTGCGCGCCTGTGCCGCCGTGGCCCTCGGCCGCATCAACAGCGACGCCTCGCGTGCCGTGCTGCAGAAGTCGGCCAACGACAAGGACGTGATCGTCCGCAACGCCGTGACACGCGCCCTGCGCGGTCCCGCGGCGGGGAGCGCCACATGACGGGCACGCCGCCGGACGGCCGCCTCAGCGGCGTCGCGCGCAACACCCAGGCGCTCGGGGCCGTCGGCCTCGGCGAGGGCACGGTGCGCCGCATCGGCCGCACCTGGGTGACGGCGTTCTACGTCGCCCTGCGCAACCTCAAGATGTATCCCCTCGAGAATGCCGTCGTGCAGAAGGGCCTCGAGGACCTCACGAAGCTGTCCGCCGAGCTCATCGACGGCGACGGGGAGTGCGAGTTCCGGCTCGCGGGCGAGTTCCTGTTCCTGAACGCGACCCGCATGAAGCTCGACCTCGACAACTACACGAGCTTCTCGTTCCTCCTCAACCGCTGCCGCGATGCCGGCGTCGGCCAGATCCGCTTCGTGGACCGGCCGACGGTGCGCGACTGGACGGTGCTGCTCTCGTTCCTCATCAACCCGCAGGGCAAGACGGCGGGCGAACGCTTCGAGCTGCTCAACACGCGGCTCAACGAGACGAACGTCGGCGTGTTCGACCTCGCGCCGCCGCCGGAGAGCGACGACAACCCCGAGGACGAGGGCGAGGCCAAGGAACGCGCCAAGCGCACCTACCAGCAGTCGGTGACGACGACGAAGGAAGTCCTGAACTCCGTGCGCATGGGGCAGAGCCCCAACGTCAAGAAGATCAAGCGCGTGGTGCAGGGCATCGTCGACCAGATCCTCACGGACGAGACGTCGTTGGTCGGCCTCACGACCATCCGCGATTACGACGACTACACGTTCACGCACTGCGTCAACGTGTCGATCTTCTCGATCGCGCTGGGCCGGCGCCTCGGCCTGACCCGCCTCCAGCTCTACGACCTCGGCTTCACGGCGCTGTTCCACGACATCGGCAAGTCGCGAGTGCCGATCGACATCATCCAGAAGCCCGATGCGCTCGCGGAAGAGGAGTGGCGCCTCGTCATGGCGCACCCGTGGCTGGGCGTGCTCGCGCTCTTCCAGCTGCGCGAGCAGTCGGAGTTCCCGTATCGCTCGATGATGGTGGCCTACCAGCACCACATGAAGCGCGACCTCACGGGCTATCCGCGCTCGCTGCGCATCGCCGAGATGACGTTCTACAGCAAGATCGTCGCCGTGGCCGACGCCTTCGACGCCGCGACGTCGCGGCGCGTGTACACCACGGTGCCGCTCTCGCCCGCGCAGGTGCTGCAGGAAATGCGCGACAATCCGCGCCGCGGCATGGATCCGGTGGTCGTGAAGGCCTTCGTCGCGCTGCTGGGCATCTATCCGGTCGGCACGCTGGTGGTGCTCGACTCCTTCGAGCTGGCAATCGTGCATGCCGTCAATCCGATCCCCGAAATGCTCTCCCGGCCCATCGTGCGCATCATCAGCGACGACCTCGGCAACATCGAGCACCCGGGGCGCCTCTTCGACCTCGCCGAGAAGGACGAGGCGGGGACCTTCAAGAAGTCCATCATCAAGACTGCCGACCCCGAGCGCTACGGCATCAAGGTCGGCGACTACTTCGTCTGAGATCGTGCTCACTGACCGAATGCGTGCGCTGCGCGCCGAAGGGCGCCGTGCGCTCGTCTGCTATGTCACTGCGGGACACCCGACGCCGGCCGATTCCGTGCGCCTCATCCGTGAGCTGCCGGCCGCCGGCTGCGACGTGCTCGAGGTGGGGATTCCATTCTCCGATCCGCTGGCCGACGGCCCGATCATCCAGGGCAGTTCGCAGCGGGCGCTGGCACAGGGCGTCACGCTCGAACGTGCCCTGGCGATCATCGCCGAAGCGCGGCCTGCGGCACCGGTGGTGCTGTTCTCGTATCTCAATCCGCTCATGAAGGCGGGGCCCGGCGTGCTGCAGCGCGCGCATGATGCGGGCGTGAGCGGAGTGCTGGTGACCGACTTGCCGGTCGCGGCAGATCCCGAGCGTGAGGCGTGGCTCGGCGGCGGTCCACTCGAGTTCGTGCGGTTGGTCGCGCCGACCACGCCGCGCGAGCGCATGGCCGAGATCGCCAAGCACGGCAGCGGCTTCGTGTACTTGATCAGCCGCCTCGGTGTCACCGGCGTGCATCAGGGCGTGGCCGCGGATCTCGGTGAGACCATCGCCCGCCTGCGGTCCGTCTGCGACCTGCCGATCTGCGTCGGCTTCGGCATCTCGACGCCGGAGCAGGCCCGCAGCGTGGCGACGCTCGCCGACGGCGTGGTGGTGGGCTCGGCGCTCGTGCAGACGCTCGAGCAACAGGGCGTCGACGCCGCGCTCGCGCTCGTGCGCGACATCCGCGCCGCCCTGGACGCGCGATGACGAACGCGATCGTCGTCTACCGGACGACGACGCCGCCGCTCGGCACCGCGGCCGTGCTCGCCGCGTGCCTGCTCGATCCGCGCTGGTGGGAGCATCCGCTGCTCACGCTGGGCCTCATCGTCGCGGCGACGCTGGCGCGCCGCTTCCACCTGCCCGTCACCAAGTTCACGTTCGTCGGCGTCCTTGGAATGGTCGCGGTGGGCGGCACCTTGCTCGCGGGGCCCGCGGCGGCCGCGCTCGCGGTCGCCGTCGGCGTGATGCTGGCCGATGGGGTCCTGCTCGGTCGCGGCGCCCTGCCGGCCTGGATCAACGCCTCGCGCGAAGCCTTGGCGCTGCTCGCCGCCTTCGGATGGTACGCCTGGGCTCGCGGACCGATGGCCACCGGCGGCGAGGGACTGCTCGGCGAGGCGCCTGCCATCGTCGTTTTCGTCGTCGTCCACTTCGCGCTGGCGCGTACGCTGCAGTACCTGTCATTGATCGTGCGCGACAAGCTCTCGCCCGAGGAGCGGTCGCTGATCTTGCGCTACGAGGTGATCGGACTCGGCGCGAGCACGTTCGTGCTGACGGCGATGTTGGCGGCGATCCACACGCTGGAGCCGGCGGGCGTCGCGCTGGTCGCGGTGATGCTCGGCTTCGCCGGGCTGCTGCTCAAGCGCATCCTCGAGGAGAGCATTGCGGCGGAGGAGCTCAACACCGTGCTGGCGATGGAGGCGGCGGTCGCCGCCGACGCCACGGTCGGCTCGGCCATCGCGCGACTCGAGCGCATGGCGTATCGCCTGCTGGAGTGGAAGGAACTGCGCGTGCTCCGCTGGGACGGACGCGAGGCGACGGTGATCTATCGCACGGGGGACGGCTTCCTGGCCGTGCCGGAGGCGGCACCCCGAGACGGCGAGCGCCTGCGCAGCGAGGCGCTCGCGTCGCGCGAGGTGCTGCTGCTCGCCGACGCCAACCGGGATGCGCGTGTGGAGCGCTCGCGTGCGGATGCGGCGTCGCGCGCCGTCGCGCCGCTCACCTTCGGCGATCGGCTCATCGGGTTGCTGGAGCTGGATACGCCCAAGCGCGGCGCCTACGGGGCCAAGGAGGGCGTCCTCCTCAAGCGGGTGGCGCAGCAGCTGGCGACGACGCTGCACCTGATGGACCTGCGGGCGCCGTTGGTCGCGACGGTGGAGCGCCTGACCCAGGAGGTGGCGACGCTCACGGAATCGGCGCGCGCGCTGCGCGGCGGTGGCGATGGCGTCGTGCGCGCGGTCGCGGAGATCGAGCGGGGCCTGCAGGAAGAGACGGAACAGCTCACCCAAGGTTTGGGGAGCATGCGGGCGCTGGCCGAGCGCACGCGTGCCGTGGCGACGGATGCCGGCGCCGCCCACGACGGCACGCGGCAGGCCTCGTCGGTGGCGGCGGAGAACCGCGCGGCGGTGGAAGGCGCGCTGCAGCAGTTGCTCGACGCCAAGGGCTTCACGGCCGAGAGCGCCGCGCGCGTGACGACGCTTGGCGCAACGATGCGCGAGGTCACGGGATTCATCACCGTGATTCGCGAGCTGGCTGTGCAGACGAACCTCCTCGCGCTCAACGCGGCGATCGAGGCGGCGCGCGCGGGGCACGAGGGGCGGGGATTTGCCGTCGTCGCCGAAGAGGTGCGCGCCCTCGCCGACGAGAGCGGGCGGGCGGCCGACGATGCACAGCGGGCCCTCAAGGGGTTCGAGGACCAGATGCAGCAGACCGCGCAGCTGATGGCGCGCGGCGAGTCGCTGGTGGGGGACGCCGAGGCGCGGAGCGCCGGCTCGCGCGAGGCACTCGGACGCATCGTCGAGGGCACGGCAGCCGCGGCATTGAACGCGGCGCGTATCGCCGGGAGTGCCGAGGAGCAGCGCCGCGACGTGGAGCGGATGCGCGAACGCTTGACGCGTCTCGAAGCCATCGTCGCGCGCAATCGCGAGGGTTTGGCCAGCGTCAGCGCCTCGGTGGCGGGGCAGGCGGATGCGCTGCGGAGCCTCGAACGGGCCACCACCGAGTTGCGTGACGTCGTCGGCGCCCTCGGCGTCTTGACCCAGCGCGTCACGAGGACCGGATGAGCGACCCTGTACTGCCCGCGTGGGCCGAAGTCGGCGAGAAGCGCCGCGCGCACATCGCGCGTGTGACGGCGCTGCTCGACCGCTGGGCTGCGCAGCTGCGCCTCACCGCAGACGAGGCCCAGGCGTGGCACGATGCCGGGCGTTGGCACGATGCGCTGCGCGACGCCGCCCCCGAGACGCTGCGGGCGCTGGCCGACGGGCCGGATCGTCCGGTGGAGACGCTGCACGGTCCCGCCGCGGCCGCGCGGCTCGAACGCGACGGCGAGGCGCGCCGCGACGTGCTTGACGCGATTCGCTGGCACACCGTCGGCTACGCCGGCTGGTCGCGCGTGGGGCGGGCGCTCTACATGGCGGACTTCCTCGAGCCGGGGCGGCAGTTCGCCCGCGCGGATCGCGCCTTCCTCGCGGACCACTTGGCGCATGACTTCGACGGCGTGTTCCGCCAGGTCGTGCGCATGCGGATCGAGTGGACGGTGCGGGAGGGGAAGGCGTTGTTCCCTGAGACGGTGGCGCTATGGAATCTCGTCCGGTAAGGCGCATCCGCGGACGCTGGATCCTGCTGGCGCTCGGCGTGGTCGCGGCGGCCGCGCTGCTGTGGCGCTATGCGCGGCCGAATGGCGAAGCGGGCCCGGCGCGCCCGCAGGCGTCGCGCGTCGCGCGTGTGGTCCCCGACAGCCTGCGCATCCGCACCGAAGTGCTCAACGGCACGGACGTCCGCGGCCTGGCGCGACGCGGCACCTTCGCGCTGCGGGACCTCGGCTTCGACGTGGTCGGTTCGGGCAACAGCAGCGAGAAGGTGGACTCGAGCGTCGTCTACGTGCACAGCGGCCGCATGGACTGGGGCGAGCTCGCGGCACGGGCGCTGGGTGGGGCGCGCGTCGTCGCGCGCCCCGACAGTTCACGCTACCTCGACCTCACGGTCGTGCTCGGACGCGCCTGGCGGCCGCCGGCGGAGACGTTCCACCCGTAGCTGCCCGCAGGCCGCGGCGATGTCCATGCCGCGGCTCTTCCGGATCGCCACCTCGACGCCGCGGTCGCGGATGCGGCGCGCGAACTTCGCGATCTCATTCGGCGGCGTGGGCGTGAACCCCATCGAACCGCCGGGATGCAGCGGAATCAGGTTCACGAAGGCGCCGCAGTCGCGCGCCAGCTTGGCCAGCTGGTCGGCATGTTCGGGCTTGTCGTTCACGCCGCCGAGCATCACGTACTCGAAGGTGACGCGCCGGTCGAACTCCGCCGCCGCCCTGATGACGTCGGCCAGCGGATACTTGATGTTCACGGGCATGAGCTCGCCGCGCAGCTCGTCGCTCGGCGCGTGGATCGAGATCGCGAGGCGGAACTGCTCCTTGCGTTGCCCGAGCGCGATGATGCCGGGCAGCACGCCGACCGTCGAGACGGTGATGTGCCGCGCGCCGATGCCGAAGCCCTTCGGGTCGTTCAGCACGGTGAGCACGTGCTCCACCGCCTTCCAGTTCATGAGCGGCTCCCCCATGCCCATGAACACGATGTTGGTCGCACGGACGGGCGGATCGAGCAGCGCGAGTTCGCGCACCTGCCCGGCGATCTCGCTCACCGTCAGGTTCCGGGCGAAGCCCATCACACCCGTGGCGCAGAACGCACACTTGAGGGCACAGCCGACCTGCGACGAGATGCAGAACGTCATGCGATCGCCGTCGGGAATGGCGACCGTCTCGATGCTCTGGCCGTCGGCGAGCTTGAACAGGAACTTGCACGTGCCGTCCACGGACTTCTGCTCCGTCAGGAGCTCGAGGCGGGGCAGGGTGAAGTGCTGCGCCAACAAGTCCCGGAAGGCCTTGGGCAGGTCCGTCATCTGCTCGAAGCTGGCGACGGGCTTCTGCCACAGGTGCGGGACCACCTGGCTGCCGCGGAACGGCTTCTCGCCGTGGGCCACGGCGAAGTCGCGCAGGGTGCGTTCGGCGTCTGCGGGGGCCAAGTCGAGCAAATTCAGCATGTTGCAGAGTACCGGATTCTGGTACAGGAAGCAATGTGCTGTGACTTCCACCAAGTGGCTGTGGGAGTTAGATTTACGTCTTCAATGCCTGATGCGAGTCCCCCTGCCGCGGTACCCCGTGCCGCGGCCCGCTGGACCCCTCCCGTCCTCTGGTTGGCGATCGTCCTCGTCGGAACCTCTTGGCCCAAGCTCGTGCTGGGGCCGGACGGCCTCGGCCTCGACAAAGTCGCCCACTTCAGCGCCTACGCCATCCTCGCGGCGCTCTCGCTGCGCGCGACGCTGACCCCTCGCCGGCTGACAACGCTTGTCGCCGTGCTCGCGGGCGTCTCGTTGCTCGGTGCCGTGGACGAATGGCATCAAAGCTTCATCCCGGGTCGATCCATGAGCTTCGCCGACTGGGTCGCCGACACCGCCGGCGCCGGCCTCGGGGTTCTCGCCGTCCGCTTCGTCCCTTTCCTCACGCCTCGCCGCCGCCCGCTTCCGTGACCGCTGTCGATCCGCTCGCTACTACGCTTCGCTCGCACCTTGGCGGAGCCCTGCGCCTCGCGCACAACGGCCAGCGTGTCACGCTGGGTGGTTGGGTGCACAAGTCCCGCGACCTCGGGGGGCAGCTGTTCATCGACCTCCGTGACCGCGAGGGGCTGGTGCAGCTCGCGTTCAATCCGCATTGGACTGCCGCCGATGTCATCGCCAAGGCCGTGGGCATCGGACTCGAGTGCGCCGTGCTCGTCGACGGTGTGGTCGCCCCGCGCCCGGACGGCCTGAAGAACCCGGAGATGGCCACCGGCGAGATCGAGGTGCGCGTGAGCGACATCCGCGTGGTCGGGCCGGCGACGACGCCGGCGATTCCGGTCGCGCTCGACAAGGAAGCCAAGCGTCCGTCGGAAGACCTGCGCCTGCGGCATCGCGTGCTCGACCTGCGCCGTCCGGAGCTGCAGCGCAACCTCGTGCTGCGGCATCGCCTCATGCAGGTGACGCGCAACTTCCTGAGCGCGCAGGGCTATCTCGAGCTCGAGACGCCGATCCTTACGAAGCCGACGCCGGAAGGCGCGCGCGACTTCCTCGTGCCGAGCCGCATGCACGCGGGCGAGTTCTTCGCGCTGCCGCAGTCACCGCAGATCTACAAGCAGCTGTTCATGTGCGCCGGCTTCGACCGCTACTTCCAGATCGCGCGCTGCTTCCGCGACGAGGACCTTCGCGCGGACCGCCAGCTGGAGTTCACGCAGATCGACATCGAGGCCTCGTTCATCACCCGCGAGGACATCATCGCGATGGCCGAAGGCCTCATGCAGGCGCTGTGGGCCGAGGCGGGCATCGCGGTGCAGACGCCGTTCCCGCGCATGAGCTACGCGGAGGCGATGGAGCGCTACGGCTGCGATCGGCCGGACCTGCGCTACGGCCTGGAGATCCGCGACCTGACCGCGGCGTTCCGCGGCAGCGAGTCGGGCATCATCCAGTCGGCGATCGCGGCAGGTGGCCGCGTGCGCGGCATCGTGGTGCCCGGCGCGGCAACCTGGAGCCGCAAGCAGGTGGACGAACTTGAAGCCATCGCCAAGGGCGCCGGCGCGGGCGGGTTGGTGCGCCTCAAGCTGGCCGAGGGCAAGCTCGAAGGACCGCTGGCCAAGTTCCTGCCGGCCGAAGCCACAAGCTCGCTCGGGCTCGCCGAGGGCGACCTGTTGCTCGCCGTGGCGGGCGCGGATCGCATCTCGAGCCCGGCGCTGGATCGCGTGCGTCAGGAGTGCGCCGCGCGACTCAACCTCGCCGATCCGAACCGTCGCGAGTTCCTCTGGGTGCTCGACTTCCCGATGTTCGACAAGGATCCGGAGACCGGTGCGTTGGCGGCCGTGCACCATCCGTTCACCTCGCCGAACACGGACGACATGGCGTCGCGGCCGGACGCGCCCGAGACCTGGCGCGCGTTCGCGTACGACTGCGTGCTCAACGGCACCGAGCTCGGCGGCGGCTCGATCCGCACGTCGGACCCCGCCGTACAGGCCCGCATGTTCCAGCTGCTGGGCATCGGCGAGCCCGCCGAGCAGGAGCGCCGTTTCGGCTTCCTGCTCGAAGGCCTGCGCGCCGGCGCCCCCCCGCATGGCGGCATCGCCTTCGGCTTCGACCGCATCGCGATGATCCTCTCGAACGCCGAGTCCCTGCGCGATGTCATCGCGTTCCCGAAGACGACGGCGGCGCGTGCGCTGTTCGAGGGCGCTCCCTCGCAGGTGCCGGCGCAGGATCTCGACGAACTGCACATCTGCGTCCAGGAGTGAGGATGACCGACAGTACGATGGGTGGGGAGAGCATCACCACCAAGCTGCCGACCGAAGGCGCCGACCTGCTCACGCTCGCGGGCGTGGCCGACGGCAACCTCTCGGAACTGCAGCGGTTGTTTCCCGTGCGCGCGACGCTGCGCGGCGAGCAACTGACGCTGACGGGAACTCCGGACGCCGTCGAGAAGGCCGCGCAGGTGGCGCAGCGCATGATCGACCACGCGAAGCAGCGGCAGCCGCTGGACCCGGACGACGTGCTGCGTTTCTCGATGGAAGGCCCGGCCCGCGACAGCTCCACGCCGGGGAAGATCGTGCTGCCAGGCGTGCGCAAGATCATCCAGCCCAAGACGAACGGGCAGGCCGAGTACATGCAGAAGATGCTCGACAACGAGATTGTCGTCGGCATCGGACCGGCGGGAACCGGCAAGACCTACCTCGCGGTCGCCGCGGCGGTGGACGCCCTGGCCCGCAAGCGGGTGCGCCGCATCGTGCTCGCGCGACCGGCGGTCGAGGCGGGTGAGTCGCTCGGCTTCCTGCCGGGCGACATGCAGGCCAAGGTGGACCCGTACCTGCGCCCGCTCTACGACGCGCTCGACGACCTCATGCCACCGGAGCGGGTGGTGCGCGCGCTCGAGACCCGCGTCATCGAGATCGCGCCGCTGGCCTACATGCGCGGCCGCACCTTGGCCGATGCCTTCGTGATCCTCGACGAAGCGCAGAACGCCACCAACGCGCAGATGAAGATGTTCCTCACGCGCCTCGGCCTGAACTCGCGTGCGGTGATCACCGGCGACAAGACGCAGATCGACCTGCCGAAGCGCGAGGAGAGCGGCCTGCTGCAGGTGGAGCGCATCCTGCAGAACATCGAGGGCATCGCCTTCCACTACTTCACCGAGACGGACGTGGTGCGCCACCGCCTCGTGCGCGAGATCGTGAAGGCCTACGCGCAGGACGCGGGCACGTGAGCCTGCGCCGTCCGAAGGCCGCCACCGCGTTGCGTGTCGTCGTGAACCGCGAGGGGCTGCGCGTGCCCGTCGCATCGGCACGCCTGGGCGATGCCGTGGAACGCGTGCTGCGCGCCGAGAAGGTGCGGAACGCCTTGGTCAGCGTGACCCTCATGACGCCACGGCAGATGGCGGCCCTCAACCGCGAGCACCTCGGCCACAGCGGTCCCACGGACATCATCACGTTCGGGTTCCGCGATCCCGCGGGCGCCGTGATCGGCGACGTGTATATCTGCCCGGCCGTGGCGCAGGAGAACGCCAAGGCCTTCGGCGTGCCGCTGCGCGAGGAACTCCTGCGCCTTGCGGTGCACGGGGCGCTGCATGTGCTCGGCTACGAGCACCCCGAGGGTGAGGCGCGCACGCGCTCGCCCATGTGGAAGCGTCAGGAGCGTCTCCTCCGGCAGGTGCTCGCCGCGTGACGCTGCTGGCGGGATTCATCGCCCTCGCGGCGGCGACGCTCGCGGCGCTCTGTGCCTTCGCGGACGGGGCGCTGCTCGGGTTGGATGCCGACGAGCCTCCGAGTGATGCGCGCACCCGCGCCCTGCTTGACCGGCGCGAGCGTGCGCATCGGGCCTTGGCCTTCGGGCGCATCGTCGCGCAACTCGTGAGCGGCGCGGCGACGACGGTCGCGTTGCTGGCCACGGGCTGGTTTCCGGCCGCGTGGGCGACGCCGGGGATCGTCGTAGCGGGCGTGGCGCTGCTCGCGATCACCGAGGTCGGCGCGCGCGCCGCGGGTGATGCCGCCGGCTCGCGCGGGCTCGCCCGCGTCGGCGCCGTGGTGGAAGCCGTGGAATGGATCGGGGCGCCGGTGGTGACCTTCGGACGCTGGGCAGACGACGCACTGATGGCGCTGCTGCCGCCGCCGACGCCGGACGATGAGGACCACGACGATGCCGTGGAGCGGTTCCGCGAAGTGGTGGCCGCCGAGGCGGATGTGTCGCCGCAGGAGGAAGTGCTGATCCACGGCGTCTTCTCGCTCGGCGACACCAAGGTCTCGTCGATCATGGTGCCGCGCGTCGACATCGTCGGGCTCGAGAAGGATACGCCGTGGAGCGAAGTCGTCGACCGCGTGCGCAGCGCGCGCCACGCGCGCCTCGTGGTCTACGACGGGACGCTCGACGAAGTGGTCGGCATCCTGTACGCCAAGGACCTGCTGCCGGCGCTCCTCGCCGATGAAGAGCCCGCGGCGGGCTGGCAGTCGCTCGTGAAGCCGGCGCCGTTCGTGCCGGAGTCGAAGACCGTGGAAGCCCAGCTGCGCGAGTTCCGCAGCACGCATCGGCACCTGGCGATCGTCGCGGATGAGTTCGGGGGCACGGCGGGCCTCGTGACGCTCGAAGACGTGCTGGAGCTCATCATCGGCGACATCCAGGACGAAGGCGACGCCGAGCTGCCCGAGGTGGAGCGCGGTGAGAACGGCCGGCTGTGGGTGGCGGCGGAAGTGTCGTTGGAGCGTCTGTCGGAGCTCACGGACCGCGACTGGACGCGCGGCGATGTCGCAACCGTCGGTGGCCTGCTGATGGAGGTGCTCGGGCGCGTGCCCAAGCCCGGCGAGGCGATTGTCCTGGACGGCTACAAGCTGGTCGCCGAGCGTGTGGTGCGGCGGCGTGTGCATCGCGTGTATCTCGAGCCGGAGCCGGTCACGGCGCCGCCGGAGGGCGCATGAGCTCGCTGTGGCCGCTGATCCTGTTGGTTGGCGTGGTGGGGGTGCTCACCACGGCGGCGACGGCGCTGCGCACCGTGAGTCGCATCTGGCTGCGCCACTGGGCCGAGCAGCGCCTCGCGGGCGCCGGAACCGCTGCGCTGTACCTCGAGCGTCCGCAGCGGTTGCTCATCGCGGCGGGCGCGGGCATCGCCGGCACCGTGTACACGCTGGGCGCGGTGCTGGGCTTGCAGCAGGGCGATCGCGGGTTCTCGCTCGCGCAGACGCTCGTCGTCGCCGCGGCGATGCTCTTGGTGTTCGGGCAGCTGGTGCCCCGAGCGATTGCCCGCCGCTGGCCGGCGGAGTCGCTGCCCGTGGTGCTGCCGCTGCTGCGGGTGGTGGAAGGGCTCACGCAGCCGCTGGCGCGCGTCGCCATGCGGCTGGTATCCCGCTGGGCGGGCCCCAGTGCGGCCGCGCCGGAAACGCCCGGTGACGTGCTCGAGGACTTGCTGCGCGAGGGCGAGCTCGAGGGCGTGGGCGCCGCCGAGGAGCGCGAGATCATCAGCGGCGTGGTCGAGTTCGGCGATACCCGCGTGTCGGCCGTCATGACGGCGCGCGCGGACATCGTCGCCGTGGAGCGGACGGCCCGCGCCGATCATGTGGCGCAGCTCGTGGCGCAGTCCAAGTACTCGCGGCTCCCCATCTACGACGGCACCATCGACCACGTGGTCGGCATGGTGACGAGCTGGGACGTCATCGCGCGGCCCGAGGCGCCGTTGCGCGCCCCGCGGCCGGTGGCCGTCGCGACGCCCGACGAACCCTGCCACGCGCTGATGACGCGCATGCTGCGCGACAGACGGCACCTGGCCATCGTGCGTGGGGCCGCCGGCGAGACGCTGGGCCTGGTGACGCTCGAAGACCTCGTCGAGGAGTTCGTCGGCGAGATCCAGGATGAACACGACGATCCGGTGACCGACGCGTGAACGAGACGCTGCTGGCAGACCTGTTCAACGGCCGCAAGGTGGCGATGGCCCGTGCGGTCAGCATCATCGAGGACCGGCGCCGCGGCTGGGAGGCTCTGCTCGCCGCCTGCCACCCGCGGGTGGGGACGGCGCGGCGCGTGGGTATCACGGGGCCGCCGGGAGCGGGGAAGTCCACGCTCACGACCTTGCTCGCCGAGGCCTACCTGGCGCAGGGACTGCGCGTGGGCGTGGTGGCGGTGGATCCGACGTCGCCGTTCACCGGCGGTGCGCTGCTTGGCGACCGCGTGCGCATGGAGCGCGTCGCGCTGCACGAGAACGTCTTCATCCGGTCGATGGCGACGCGCGGGTCGCTCGGCGGCCTCGCATCGGCCACGCGTGAGGTCTGCGACGTGCTCGATGCCGCCGGGGTGGATCGCATCCTCGTCGAAACCGTTGGCGTGGGCCAGAGCGAACTCGATATCGCGCGGCTGGCGGATACCAGCGCGGTGGTGCTCGTCCCCGAGAGCGGCGATTCCATCCAGACGCTCAAGGCGGGCGTGATGGAGATTGCCGATCTGTTCGTCGTCAACAAGGCCGACCGCCCTGGGGCAGATCGCCTGCGCAACGACATCGAGTTGATGCTCGGCCTCCGCACGGGTGCGACGATGCGTGACGTGCCGGCACACCACGGCGTGGACTTGAAGCGCCTGAACCCGGCAAAGGTCGCGCGCGAGGCCGCCAAGGCGAACGACGAGCAATCCTGGACGCCGCCGGTGCTGCGGACGATCGGCGCCACGGGAGAAGGCGTCCCCGAGTTCATGGACGCCCTCGAACGGCACTTTGCGTATCTTGAAGCCAGTGGGACGCTCCAGCGCCGGCGCCGCGCGCGGTTGCGCGAGCGCGTGGTGGAAGCGGTGGAACAGCGGTTGCGCGCGCGGCTGTGGCGCGACGCCGCGGTGAACGAGTGGCTGGACGGCCGGATTCCCGCGCTGGAGCGCGGGGAGACGACGCCGCTCGCCGAGGCGGAGGCGCTGATCAAGCGGGCCGTCGCGGCAGGAACCCTGACCGGGACTGACTGATGACCTCGATTTCCGATCTCGACCCGACGCTGGCCCAGATGCAGGCCGAGCTCGATACGCTCCGCAAGGAACTCGCGCAGTGGCGCGCCCGCTACGACAAGGGTGAGGTGCGCGACATCGCGTACACCAACTCCGAGAAGGAAGTCGCGCCGCTCTATACGGCGATGGATCTCGAGGGCTCGGGCGGCACGGCCTTCGAGGTGCCGGGCGTGTATCCGTTCACGCGCGGCATCCATCCCACGGGCTACCGCGGCAAGCTCTGGACCATGCGCCAGTTCGCCGGCTTCGGCTCGGCCCGCGAGACCAACGAGCGCTACAAGTTCCTGCTCAAGAACGGCACGACGGGCCTCTCGGTGGCCTTCGACTTCCCGACGCTGATGGGCTACGACTCCGATCACCCGCGCTCGGAAGGCGAGGTGGGCAAGTGTGGTGTCGCCATCAGCTCGCTGGCCGACATGGAGCAGCTCTTCGAGGGCATCCCGCTGGACCAGGTGTCCACGTCGATGACGATCAACGGGCCGGCGATCATCCTGTGGTGCTTCTACATCGCGGCGGCCGAGAAGCAGGGCGTGAAGCCCGAGCAACTCCGGGGGACGATCCAGAATGACATCCTCAAGGAGTACATGGCGCAGCACGCCTGGTGCTTCCCGATCGAGCCCGCGCTGCGGTTGATCGTCGACATGTTCGAGTACGGCTCCGAGCACGTGCCGCAGTGGAACACCATTTCCATCTCGGGCTACCACATCCGCGAGGCGGGGAGCACGGCGGCGCAGGAACTGGCCTTCACGCTGGCCGACGGCTTCACGTACGTGGAGCGGGGCATCGCCCGCGGGCTGGACGTGGACGACTTCGCGCCGCGCCTCTCGTTCTTCTGGGACATCCACAACGACTTCTTCGAGGAGATCGCCAAGCTGCGCGCGGCGCGCCGCATCTGGGCGCGGCACATGAAGGAGAAGTACGGCGCCAAGAATCCGCGCTCGTGGATCATGCGCTTCCACTCGCAGACCGCCGGCGTGACGCTCACGGCGCAGCAGCCGATGAACAACATCGTGCGCGTGGCCTACCAGGCCATGGCCGCGGTGCTCGGCGGCACGCAGTCGCTGCACACCAACTCCATGGACGAGACGCTGGCGCTGCCCACCGAGCACGCCGTGGAGGTCGCGCTGCGTACCCAGCAGGTGCTGGCCTACGAGACGGGCGTGCCGAACGTGATCGATCCGCTGGGCGGCTCGTACTACGTGGAGAAGCTCACCGACGACATGGAGCGGGAGGCGGAGGCGCTGTTCGCGCAGATCGAGGAGCAGGGCGGGGTGGTGCCGGGCCTCGAGACGGGGTGGTTCCAGCGCAAGATCGCCGAGAGCGCGGCGCGGCAGCAGTGGGAGATCGAGCAGCACCGCCGCGTGATCGTCGGCGTGAACGCGTTCGAGAACGACGAGTCGGCGCTGACGATTCCCCTGCTCAAGATCGACGAGCAGGCGGCGCGCGACCAGGCCGACGCGCTGGCCCGGCTGCGCCAGACGCGCGACAACGCCGCCTGCGAGGCGAAGCTTGCGCGGCTGCGCGAGGCGGCCCGCGGGACGGAGAACGTGGTGCCGTTCATCCTCGACTGCGCGCGCAGCTACTGCACGCTGTATGAGATCCGCGCGGCCCTGGAAGACGTGTTCGGCGCGTACCGCGAGCCCGTATTCTTCTGATGGCCCGCGGCGCACGTGGCAGCGCTGGGACGACGCCACCGGGGGACTGGTGGCGTTCGTATTTCGACGCGGGCTATCTCGACGAGTACTCACCGGTCTTCGACCTCATCGAGGAGCGCCGTCAGGTCGCGCGCCTCACCGAGTTGCTCGCGCTGCCGCACGGGGCGCGCGTGCTCGACCTCGCCTGCGGGCAGGGCCGCCACGCGCATCTGTTGGCCGAGGCGGGCTTCAACGTGGACGGCCTCGACTACTCGCGTGACATGCTCAAGGCCGCCAAGGCACGCGGCACAGGCAAGACGCTGCGCTACACGCGCGGCGATATGCGCCGCTTGCCGCTGCGCTGGACCCGTCGATTCGACGGCGTGGTGAATCTCTTCACGAGCTTCGGGTTCTTTGACGATCCGGCGGACGACGCCAGGGTGCTCAAGCAGGTGGCGCGGATGCTCAAGCGAGGCGGCGTCTTCATCTGGCAGGGCGGCAATCGCGATGCGCTGACCGACCGCTTCCTGCGCGGCGACGCGTGGACCACGGCCGAGGGTACGGCGGTGCGGCAGGATCGCCACTTCGACCCGCGCAGTGGCTTCCTGACCATCGAGTCCACGTGGACTCGGCGTCGGAAGGTGGAGCGGCGGACGCACCGCATCCGGCTCTACACGGCGACGCACCTCGAGGCGCTGCTGCAAGATGCCGGGCTCACGGTGACCGGCGTGTACGACGGATTCCGCGAGGGCCCGCTGACGCGCGGCTCACACGAGATGCTCCTCGTCGCCCGGCGCGGACCGCCGCGGTGAAGCCGCGCGACGGCACGCTCGTCCGGGTCGCGCTGACCGGACTCGTTGGCGTGGTCGCGCTCGCGGCCGTGTTCACCGCGATGCTCTACCGCAGTTCCGTCGGCGCCGACGAACGCGCCGTGGCGGCGCTGGCCGAAGCCCTGGGCGGGCGCGCCGAGTCCATGATCCTCGATGCACGCACGCTGCTGCAGGGCTTCGAGCAGCTGCCGCATCGCCGCTGCGGTCCGGCGCACCTCGCCGCGCTGCAGGACGCGGCCATCGGGCGGCCGCACATCCGCGCGATCGGCTACTGGCGGGCCGCCGATCGCCTGTGCGGCGTCGGCTTCCTCGCCGGCGAGGGCCTTCGGCCGCCGAGGGCGGATCGCATTTATGATTCCGGCGTGATTGCCTGGTGGCCGAAGCCGGCCACGCGCGTGGGTGGCGTGCAGCTGTTCCTGATGCGTTTCGGCGACCACGACGTGGCGCTCGACCCGCATGCGCTGCTCGATGTCGGACCGCTCGAGGGTCGCCAGGCGGGCCTCTGGGTGGAAGGCCTGCGCCTGACGGCACGTCCCGACACGGCCGTGCTGCCGGATCCCGCCTCGCTCCCGGTCGGCCTGACGATGGATCGCGAGGGGGCGCGTGTGATTGCGCGCTTCTCGCGCCCGGGCGAGATGCCGATCGACATCGTCGCGGTGGAGCCGCTGGGCCAGTTCTGGAGCCGTTACCGCGGCGCCGTCCTCGGTGGCTCGGCGCTAGGCGTCGGACTGCTCGGACTGTGGCTCTACGTGCTGCTGCGCTATACGCGGCACCGCCTCAGCCGCACGACGCAGCTCCGCGAGGCCATCGCCAAAGATCGCATCGCCGCGGTCTACCAACCCATCGTCGACCTGGAAACGGGTCGGTGCATCGGGGCGGAAGTCCTCGCGCGCTGGACCACCGAGCGTGACGAGCGCGTGCCGCCGGATGTGTTTGTCGCGCTGGCCGAGAAGGAGGGACTGATCACCGATCTCACGCTCGCCGTGCTGCACAAGGCGTTGCGGGAGCTTGGGCCCTGGCTCGCGACGCGGCCCGAGCTGGCGCTGGCCGTGAACCTCGGGTCGCAGGACCTGCACGATCCGCGGTTCATCGATGCCTTGCCGAGGGCGCTGGAGGCCGCCGGCCTGCCGCCGACGGCAATCAAGCTCGAGATCACCGAGCGCGCGTTGGTGGATACGGAGCTCGCCCGCGCGCGGATCGCGGAGTTCCGCGCGCGCGGCCACGCCGTGGCGGTCGATGACTTCGGGACGGGCTATTCCAGCCTCGCGTACCTGGCGAGCTTCTCGTTGGATCAGCTCAAGATTGACAAGGCCTTCGTCGAGGCCATCGGCACGGGGGCAGCCACCAGCCACGTCGTAGTGCATGTTATTGAAATGGCCCGCTCGTTGAAGCTCCGGATGGTCGCCGAAGGCGTCGAGGAGGAGGCGCAGGCCTCGTGGTTGCGCCATCAGGGGGTGGAGTTCGTGCAAGGGTTCCTCTACAGTCGCCCTGTCGACGCGCGCGAGTTCCAGGCTTTCGTCGAGGGAACCTCCGCATAATGCGGATCGCGCTGCTTCCGCTCACGCTCGCGGCACTCATCGCGTCCGGCTGCGGCCGCCTCGGCCTGGCGAAGTCGCCGTCGCCCGCCCCTACGTCCGCTGCAGCGGCATCCGCGGGATCGACGCGCGGCGCGTCGCGGCCCGCCGGTCTCGTCGAAGCGTCGCAGATGGACTCCGCCGTCGCAGCGCGCCGCCTCGGCCTCGTCTCGGCGGGCCAGCGCGTGTCGACCGCCGAGGTGGGGTACTACATCGACGTGCAGGAGGCCAAGTTCCGGCAGCTGCGCATCCCCGACCTGCAGATCGAACGTGCGCGGGAAGCGATCACGATGCGCCTCGGTGCGACGGCGTCATTCGCGGTCGGCAGCGCACGGCTCGCCCCGGAGGCGCGGGCGCATCTCGCGACCATCGCCGGCGTGCTGCGCGACTATCAAGCGAGCGTCGTGACGGTCATCGGGCATACGGATGACTCAGGCGCGGCTGCCGTGAACCAGTCGCTCTCGGAGCAGCGTGCGCTGGCGGTCGTGGAGGCGCTGCGTGGCGGCGGCGTGGCGTCCGGACGCTTGCTCGCCGTCGGCATGGGCGCGCGACGGCCGATTGCCAGCAATGCGACGCCGGCGGGACGCGATGCCAACCGGCGTGTGGAGCTGCGGATCGTCGTCGTCCAGTGACGGACGGGGCCGCGCCGGGCCCGCCGGACGTCAGAAGACTACGGTTGCCGCGATCTCGCTGCAGGTCCGCAAGCGTGGATTGAACGTGATGGCGGACAGCGCGCGATTGGTGGTGAGAAACGCCCCCGCGAGGCCGCTGGGACTGGCGTCCTCGAATCGCGCGGAGTCGAGTTGGTGTACGAGCAGCGCGACGTATGCGCTCTCGGCCGCCGTCCGCGGCAGGGACTGCATGGCAGCTGCCTGCGCGGCAGTCACGGCGTCACCTGGGCCGAAGAGCAAGCGTCCCGCTGTCGCACAGGGACTCAGGCTGAGCAGGGCGAGTGCCTCGAGGCGGTACGCTCGCGTGATGGTGGGGTCCGCGACGGCGCGGATGAGGCCCGCGCGGATGGCGTCGACCGCCGCAGGCTCTTCCGCGCCGGTCGCCACGGACATCGCGCGGGAGGGCCGTCGGGCGCTCGAGTCACGCGCCTGTAGACTGTCCAGCGCAGCGATCACCGCGCCGCTGCGGGGCTGGGGCAGTGTCTCGTGCAGGCCGCGGCGCATTGAGACGGCGTTCATCGCCGTGCGGTGGCCCAGCAAGCCTTCGATGGTGTTGAGGCCTTCGCGGTGGAAGAGCATGCCGACCGCATACAGCCGGCCAATCACGGCGTCGGCGCTGTCGCGCTGGCCCGCGGCGGCGTAGAGCGCGGCGCGCATCGCGACGCCGTCGGACAGGGCGCTGACGCGCGAGATCCGCGGAATCGGCATCTCGAATTGCGCCACCTCCATGCGCAGCGGCTGCGTGAAGCTCGCGGCCGCGAGGTCCGCCGCCGCGGCATGGGCGACTCGGTCGAACACGAACCAGAGCGAGTCATCGGCGACGTTTGCCGCGTAGGCACGCTCCTCCGGCGTCAGGCGCCGCTGGACGGAACGGAAGATACGGCTGCGGTCGAATGCGGCCGTGGGCTTATCGCTCGCGCGGGCGTCCCGGAACAATGTCGGGTCCATGCTCGCCGATTCCCAGAGCATGGGCAGCGGAGCGAGCTCGCGCACGTACGGGCGCTGCTCACCGACGGCGTTGAACGGGAACAGCCGGCGCAGCAGGAGGCCGGCATCCGCCAGCTCTACGGTTGCGTCCGTCGCCGGGAGCCACGCGGCCATCGGCACGCGGCCGTCGGCGTCGAGCAGCGTGCGGTGACGCGCGTCGGGGTTCGGCGATGCCTGCAGGAACCGTCGGTGCATCCGCACGGTCGGGATGGGCGCGACGACGGCGGTGAGCACGGCCGCGACGGCCAGGGCGAGCAGCAGGCGCTTGGCGAGAGTCGGCATGTCGGTCGTACGTGAGGGAACGATCAGTCGTCGGAGGTCGGAGGGCCACCGCTGCGGGCGATCTGGTCCGCCTTGATGTTGCCGGCGTTGAATCGCCGCGCGGCGCCGAGGATCTTGTCGATGGTGCTATCGAAGTCCGGATGCTTGTCCTTCACGAAGCGCAGGTGGTTGATGCGGGCCACCACGAAGGCTTTCAGGTACGGGCTCTCGAGACCCTTCGCCTTGAGCGCCGCGACCGCCTCGTTCACGAATCCGTTGAGCTCGAGCAGCTTCGCGGCGCGCCGCCGCCGTTCCTCGAGTGCGGCCGGGAGCTTGGCCCCGAGGAACTGGTCGCAGCGCCTGAGGATCGGGTGGTACGCGCCGCCGGAGAAGCGCCCGTTCTCCATGTAGCAGAGCCCCAGCGTGATGAGCGGAGCCTCCTCGAAGACATCAGCGTACGACTTCTCCGCGGCGTCGTCCGTGGCGGCCAAAGCATCGGCGAGGCGCGCCACTTCGAGGGCGCGCTCGCGGAGGTTGTGGGCCTTCTCCGTGTTCAGCGCGAGGATGCGGTGCGCCAGCTCGGGCTCGGGCACGACCAACGCCGTGATGGCTTTCGCGCCGAGCTGCCGCATGGCGCCGAGCCGATGATTGCCGTTCGGCGTCCAGTAGCCCCCGTCGGGAGCCGGCACCGCGACGATCGGATCGAGAAAGCGGTCGAGCTTGTCGACCGCATCGGCCAGCTTGGCGACATGTGTGTCCGAGAGGTCTCGTTGGTACGGTGTGGGGGCGACCGCGTCAATCGGTAGCGCCGCCAGCAGCTGCCAGCGGCCACCCAGCGGGTCCCGATAGGTGGCCAACACGTCGCCACCATCATCGGCGATGCGCTCGGCGAGCGCGCTCACGGCGGTTGGTGCCGCCGTCGGGGCGAGTCGTCGGGCGTCGAGGCCCCGCGTCTTGGCGGCGGCGGCCTTCTTGGACTTCTTCGCGGCGCGTTTCTTCTTTGCGGTGGCCATTCGCAGAGATTGCCACGCGCCGGCGCGCTTGGCTAGGGCCGGGGCGGCCGACCGGGCCTAGGCCGCGCTACGTGCCTCGAGGGCTTCGCGGACCTTCGCCGACAGCTCGGCGAGCGTGAACGGCTTGCTCAGCAGCGTCGCGTCGCCGTCGGCGCGTCCGTGCCGCGCGACCAGATCCGCGCTGTAGCCCGACATGAACAGCACCCGAATGTCCGGTCGCTCAGCGCGGACCAGCCGCGCGAGGTCCGGTCCGCTCATGACCGGCATCATCACATCGGTGAGCAGGAGGTCAATCGTCGCCGGATGCGAGGTGAGGAGCTCCAAGGCGGCCGTGGGTCCTTCCGCGGCGAGCACCCGATAGCCCTGCGTCTCCAGGGCCCGGCGCGTGAGCTGCAGCACCGCCGCCTCATCTTCGACGATCAGGACGGTCGTACCCGTCGCCGAGGCGGGCACCCGTGCCGACGCGGTCGGAGCGACGGCGGTCGCCGCGCTTGCCGAGACGGCCGCCGATTCGAGTTCATGACGCGGAAAGTACAGGTCGAACCGTGTGCCGACGCCCGGCATGCTCTCCACGACGATGCTCCCGTGGTGCTGGCGGACGATGCCGTAGACGGTGGACAGGCCGAGTCCCGTACCACGCCCCTGCGGCTTGGTCGTGAAGAAGGGCTCGAAGATGCGGTCGAGCAGTTCGGGCGGCACGCCGCGCCCGCTGTCCGCGCAGGAGAGGAGCACGTACGGGCCCGGGCGGCCGTCCGGCAGGCGACGCGCGGCTGCCTCGTCGAGCTCGACGAGCCGCGTGCTGATCGTCAGGCTGCCCACATCGTCGATCGCGTCGCGCGCGTTGGCGCACAGGTTCGTGAGGATCTGGTCGAGTTGCGCCGGGTCCATCAAGACATGGCAGGACTCGGTCGCGGGGACCCAATCCAGCGTGACGTTCTCCCCGAGCAACGGCCGCAGCATGCGCAGCGTGTCGTGCACCGCCGTGTTGAGGTCGAGGGCGCGGGGCGCGATCGGCTGGCGTCGTGCGTAGGTGAGCAGCTGCCGCGTGAGGCTGGCCGAGTGCTGCGCGGCCCGGTGGATGGCCTGCAACTCGTCGCGCATCGCGTGATCCGCCGGTAGGTCCGCCAGCAGCATCTCGCTGTGTCCGAGGATCACCGCGAGCGTGTTGTTGAAGTCGTGCGCGATGCCGCCGGCGAGTCGGCCCACGGCCTCGAGCTTCTGCGACTCTCGCACCTGTTCCTCGAGCCGCTTGCGCGCGGAGATGTCGCGGGCCGCCGCGTAGGTGGCCGGACGTCCGTCGTGCAGGATACGCGTGGCCTGCACCTCGACTTCGAAGATGCGGCCATCGAGCGCCACGAAGCGCATCTCGACCATCGGGGCGGGGACGCCGGACGTGAGCACGGCCTTGCGACGCGCCAACGCGAGCGCATGGTCGTCGGGATGGATGTGCGCGAGGATCTCCGAGCCAATGAGCTGGGTGGCATCCTCCGCCGCGAACAGCCGGATGGCCGCTGGGTTGACGTAGACGATGCGGCCGTCGGCCACGACATACGCAGCCTCGGGGGAGAACTCCACGAGGTCGCGATACATCTGCGGGTCGTCGGGGTGCAGCGGAGGGGTTGGGCGCGGATCGGCCACGTCGGGGGGCTTGGGGGAAGAACGCAAGATAGGTCATTTGAGTATCGGAGGAATCCCCGGCTACGTGCCGGCTAAACAATCCGGGGCGCCCCCGCGTAAGAGCGACATCCCTGCGGTACTCCGACCCGATCCTTCCCGGAATGCGACTTTCCCTTGCTGGCGTCGCGCTGCTGCTCCCGATCATGGCAGCGGCGCAACCCTCCGATCCCAACAGCGCGCAGGCGCGCGCCGTACGCAGCGACGAGCCGATGCTCATCGACGGCCGCGACACCGAACGCGTCTGGGCCACCGCCCCGGAGACAGACGAGTTCTATCAGTTCACGCCCACGGAGGCGGGGCCGGCGCGATTCCGAACGAGTATCCGTGTCGCCTACGACGACCGCGTGCTCTACGTCTTCGTGAAGGCCTACGATCCGCGACCGGACTCGCTCGTCGCGCTACTCAGCCGCCGCGACATCCGTACACCGTCGGAGTGGATCAAGGTCGTCATCGACGGGTTCCGGGACCGTCGCAGCGCCCTGCAGTTCATGGTGAACCCCGCCGGGGTGAAGCGCGACGCCACCGTCTATGGTGACGTCCAGGAGGACATCGCCTGGGACGGCGTGTGGGACGCCGCGACGAGCATCGACGCGGACGGCTGGAACGCCGAGTTCGCGATTCCGTTCAGCCAACTGCGGTTTACGCCGAAGGATGAGCACGTGTTCGGCTTCGGCGTCTGGCGCGACGTCGCCCGCTATGGCGAGCGCGATGCGTGGCCGGTCTATCGCCCCTCGCGGCAGACCTTTGCCTCGCAGCTGGGCGACCTCGTGGGTATCCGTGACATCGGCCGCAACCGGCGGCTCGAAGTGATGCCCTACGCGGTCAGCAAGAACGTCACCGAGCCCACGCCCAGCGGCTGGCGGAATCCGCAGCAGCAGACCGCGGGCCTCGACCTGAAGGCGGGGCTCACGAACAACATCACGCTCGACGCGACGATCAATCCCGACTTCGGCCAAGTCGAGATGGATCCCGCGGTGCTGAATCTCAGTGCGTTCGAGATCCGCTTCGACGAGCGTCGGCCGTTCTTCCAAGAGGGCGTGAACCTCTTCCGCTGCCAGGGGCCCTGCGAAGGCATCTTCTACACGCGACGCGTGGGCCGCACGCCGCAATTGCGCGCGGCGCCCTCCGATCCGCGCTTCAGTCGCATCCAGGCCGCCGCGAAGATCACCGGCCGTCTCGAGGGCGGTGCGCAGTTCGGCGTGGTCGCCGTCTCCTCGGCCCGCGAGACCGGCAGCCTCGGCCAGACCATCGAGCCCCAGACCACCACGCTGGTGGGACGCTTGGTGCAGGACTTCCGGGGCGGTCGATCGCAGTTCGGCACCATGGTCACCGCACTGGTCCGCGACCTCGACGCCGCGACGGAACCGCTCCTCCGCCGCGAGGCGTACACGCTGCTCTTGCAGGGCTACCATCGCTTTGCCGATCGCTGGGAAGTCAGCGGCTACACCGGACGCTCCACGGCCCGTGGCAGCGCCGATGCCATCGCGCGCACGCAATTGACCAGCGTGCATTACTTCCAGCGGCCGGACCACGAGATGGAC
This sequence comes from Pseudogemmatithrix spongiicola, assembly GCF_030623445.1. Lineage (NCBI taxonomy): Bacteria > Pseudomonadati > Gemmatimonadota > Gemmatimonadia > Gemmatimonadales > Gemmatimonadaceae > Pseudogemmatithrix > Pseudogemmatithrix spongiicola. Next base: position 1,735,721 of record NZ_CP130613.1, on the reverse strand, counting down.
TACGACCCCACGCGGCGGTCGATGGACGGCGGGGTGAGTTCGCTCAGCCTGCGTCGGTACGCCGGCCGCGTGCGCTGGGAAACGACCACGCGGTACGCGGCGCCGGGGACCGAGCTGAATGACCTCGGGTTCGTGACGCTGGTCAACGACGTGATGCTGCGGAATCAGATGGTCCTGGCGGCGCTGCGCCCGGGACTCTGGCATCGTCGCGTCATGGCCGTCGCCTCGGCGGAGCAGCATTGGACCACCGGCGGACTGCCGACCGGCTCGCAGGCTCAGCTGCACGGATTCGCCGAGTTCACGAACTTCTGGACCAGCACGATCACGTACACGGCGTCGAATCTCGGCGCCACTCACTGCGTGTCCTGCGCGCGCGGCGGACCGGCCCTGCGGCAGTCGGCGCAACACCGCGTCGCGGTCACGTTTGACGGCGACGCCCGCCGGGCGCTGCAACCCTCGGCGTCCGTGGCCTTCGCGCGCGCGGATGAGGGACGCAGCTGGTCACGTGCGGCAGAAGTCGGCGTCGTCGCGCGCGCCGGCTCGCGCACGTCGTTCGAGCTCGGGGCGGGGTACGAAGGGCGCGTCCTCGATGCGCAGTGGGTGCAGACTTCGGCAGCGCGTTCAGCGATACCACGCACTACACCTTTGCGCGCCTCGACCAGGACCTCGTGCAGTTGACGGCGCGTGCGAATGTGACGCTGAGCCCGACGCTCTCGCTGCAGCTCTACGCCCAGCCGTTCATCGCGGTGGGCGACTTTACGGATTGGCGTGAGATCGCCGATCCGTACGCCCGCGCGTACGATGCGCGCTATGCGCCCTACGGCGGCGGGGCGGACCCGGGCGGGTTCAACAGCAAGCAGTTCAACTCCAATGTCGTGTTCCGCTGGGAGTATCGCCCCGGTTCGGTGCTCTTCGTGGTGTGGCAGCAAGGTCGGGCCGACGCGCGGAATCCGGGGACCTTCGACATGGGCCGTGACGTGCGCTCGCTTTTCGGCACGCACCCCGACAACACGGTGCTCCTCAAGCTGAGCTACTGGTTCAATCCGTAGGCGCGGAGCAGGGAAAGACCAACGGGGGGCTGGCGCGAGTGCCAGCCCCCCGTTGTGCCTGCGGTGAACCGCCCCTTACGGGGTGAAGTTCGGGTTGTTGTCGGTCTCCGCCAGCGGCAGCGGATAGCAGGTCTGGTTGCCGACCGGCGAGAAGCCCGGCTTGAAGTACGTCGAGCCCGGGACCGGCACGTCCGTCACGGCCGCCGGCACGCGGCGCCAGTCGCCGAAGCGCTGGCCTTCGAGGTAGAAGTCGAGGTGCTTCTGGCGCATGAACTCCCGCAGCACCGACGCGTTGTCGACCGCGCCGGCATACGGCGTGAGCCCCGCCGCCGCGCGGCGGGTGTTGATCAGCGCGAGCTGCGCAGCGTTGCCGTTGATCTCGGCGGCGATGTAGTCCGCCTCGAGCTTGGACGCCACGCGGATCGGGCTGGTGTAGGCCGGGTACTTACGCTGGATGACGAAGGGGCCCGAGTTCGGGTCCTGCGCCGCCAACGAGTGCTGGCCGGGGAGCTGGTACGGCACGCGCGGGTCATTCACCTGGAACGCCGGCGCCACCGTGATCGAACCGCGGTCGAACGTGAACTGCCACATGCGGTTCGAGAGGCGCGTCCGGTTGCCCGGATCGTCGAGGTGCGTGAACGAGAACGTGAAGCCCGCCGGCACCGACGTGGCATCGGCGAGAGCGTCGGCGTTCAGGCCGCGCTGGAGACGGGCACGGGCCCGGCCCACGCGCGAGATGTTCGCCAGCTGGACCGCCGCCGCGCTGCCGTTGGCGGTGCCCTTCGTGATCGCGACGCCGAAGTTGGCGATCGCCGAATCCAACATCGTGTTGGTGTCGAGCGACGGACCACCGCGCGTCGTGCCCTCACAGAACTGCTCGGCCATCAGCAGGAAGCCGTAGCCCAGCCAGGTGTGGGCCCGGACATAGTTGATGTTCGTGTCCGGGTTCGGCAGCGCGAGCTCGGCGACGAGCGCGTTCCCCGAAATCGACTGCGACAGCGGGAACCACACGTCGGCGTTGAGCGAGCCGTTCGCCGCGACGACTTCGCGGCGGCCGAACTCGTTACGTGTGGGGAACGTCTCCGCCACCAGCGTTTCGCCCTGGAACCAGCTGCCGTACATGATCAGCCAGCCGAGGGCCGACTGGTACGACTGCTGGGCGGAGTTGGCCAACGTGGTCGCGTCCTGCACCGGGTCGATTTCGTCCCGGTTGATGACGTTCGGGTTGCTGACCGTAAGGAAGTCAGCGCACGCCACGGCCGTCGAGAGAAGCAGGGCTCCTCCGAAGGCCGTCGCGGCTCGGGACAACTTGGGAATCAGTCGCATTCGTCCCTCAGAAGGTGATGTTGAGCCGCAGCACGGTCGTGCGCGGATTCGGAAGAGTCAGGAAGTCGGTGCGGTTGAACTGCGCGCCGGCGGCCGAGATTACTTCAGGATCGGGGCCCGTGAAATCCTTGTCCTTCCAGAGTGCGACGTTCTGTACCGCGAATCCGAGCGACGCGGTCGCAACGCCGGGCATGCGCGTCGCGTACTTGGCCGGGATGTCCCACGTTACACCGAGCTCACGAAAGCGGACGAAGTCACCTGGTTGCAGGTAATAATCCCGTACTTCGTTCACCGTGGTGCTGGCCCCGTTCTCCTGACGGAACGCCGGCTGGCCCGGCGTCGGATTGCCGTAGCGCTTCAGGCGCTCGCGACGCGACAGGACCGTGGTGTCCAGACGCGCGTTGCTGCGCACCAGCTGCGTCTCGCGGAAGAAGTCGGTGTTGTTGTACACAAGGTAGTCTTGCTTGGTGTCGAACTGTGCCGAGATGCGCAGCTGACGGAAGAGCGTGAACGTCGAGGTCAGCGTGCCCTCGAAGCCCGGGAACTGCGAGCCGACCACCTCGAAGGTGTCGGCGACGGTCACGACGCCGGTCGCCTCGTCGATGTTGCGGATGCGCTTCGACACGAACGCACCGAGCGGGTAGCCTTCGGTGAAGCGGTTGAGCGTGTTGAAGGCGGGAACATCGCCGAGGTCCACGAGCTCGTTGTAGAGCGTGTTGAAACCACCGCGGACGTCCCAGGTGAAGGTCGGGCTGTCATACAGCGTGGCGTTGACCGCGACTTCAATGCCGCGGTTGACGACCTCGCCGATGTTGACCTGCGGGTCCTGCGTGAAGCCGAGCGACGGCGGCAGCGGCCGCGACAGGATCAGGTCGTTCGTCGTCTTGTTGAAGTACGTGAACTCGAGGCCGAGGCGTTCGTTGAAGAAGCCGGCGTCGAAGCCGATTTCGAGTTCCTTGCCCGTTTCGGGCTTGAGGTTCGGGTTACCCGGGTTGGCCGGGACCGCGCCGGCCTCGCTCGACGTGCCGATGATGCTCGGCGCCGCGGCGAGGGTCGTCAGGGCCGCACCCGCACCCGGGGCACGACCGGTGGTGCCGTACGCCGCGCGGAGGCGCAGCGAGCTGGCGATGTTGCTCATCGGCTGGAAGAAGTCTTCTTCCGAGATGACCCACGAACCGCGGATCGTCGGGAGCACGGCCGGATCCACGTCCGAGCCGAACACCGAGAACTCATCGACGCGCGTCGCGAGCGTGAGGAAGCGACGGTTCAGGTGGCCGAGCTGGACTTGGCCGATCCAGCCGCGCTGACGCACATCCGTGAGCGAGCCAACGCCCGACGTTTGCGAGGCGGACGAGATCACGTTGTTGGAGTTCGTCACGAAGCCCGTGCCGGTAGACCCGAGGAAGTTCGTTCGGGTCGAGATCAGCTGCAGGCCCGCCGTCGTGTTCAGCTCCCAGTCGCCGCCGCCGAAGGTGTTGCGGGCGTTGGCGTTGTAGTCAACGGTGTAGCGCTCGCTGTTCGTGCGGTTCTGCGTGTTCGAGCCGGTGTTGAGCAGGCCGGCATAGGCCTGCCGCCCGTTGCGCGGGAAGTAGTTCGTGTACTCGTCGACGACAAGGTCGCCGCCCAGCGTCAGCTTGTGCGTGAACCAGGGCATCGGGACGAAGGTCACCGTCGCGCCGGCCGTCGTGCCGCGCGTGACGAGCCGCGTCTCGATGGCCGCGATTTCCTCAGGCCCGCGGTTGAAGCCGAACCAGCCGTCGTTGCCCGAGCCGTCATCCGTACGGGACAGCGGGGTGCCGAGGAAGGCGCCACCGAGGTACCCATAGATGTTGTTGTCATTCTGCGGGGCGTCGAGCTCCGACTGCTGGATGCCGATCGACGCGTTGACCGTCACCTTGCTGTTCGGCACGAAGTTGAAGTTCGTGCGGATGCCCTGGCGGCCGAAGGCGTTGTTCGGCAGCGTGCCCTGCTGGCGGTCGTTGTTCACGGCGAAGTAGTAGCCGTAACCCTGGCCACCGCCGTTGATCGAGTACGACATGTTGGTCAGCGAACCCACGCGGAACACGTCCTCGCGCACCAGCGGGTTATCCGACACCAGCGTGTTCAGCGCCTGGCCGCGGCACAGCGGGTTGAGGCTGGACGCCACGGTGTCGACGGCGCGGCAGCGGGCGTAGTTGTCGGGCGGCGTCCAGTTCTGGTCCACCGAGCCCGACTCCAGCGAGAGGCGCTGCTGGAAGCGCGGCGTGCCGGAGCGGCCGGCCTTGGTGATGATCTGGATCACGCCGGCCGAGGCGTCGGCGCCGTACAGCGTCGCGGCGGCCGGGCCCTTCACGACTTCGATGCTCTCGATGTCGTCCGGATTGATGTTGTTGAGACGGTCGGCCGACTGGCCGCCGACGCCGAGGCCGGGCTGGCCTTCGACGATACGCACGCCGTCAATGAAGATCAGCGGCTGGTTCGACAGGTTGATCGACGCCGCGCCGCGGATGTTGATGCGGCGCGAAGTGCCCGCCGTGCCGGAGGCCGAGTTCACGGACACCGACGGTACGCGCGACTGCAGCAGCTGGCTGAAGGACTGCGCCGGCGACTGCGCCGCGAGCTCCTCGGCGTTCACCGTCGCGACCGCCGCACCCTGCGCGCGACGCTCGGTGTTGCCGACCGCGCCCGTCACGACCACTTCGGAGAGCTGGACGCGCGTCTGCGCCATCGCGAGGTTCAGCGTGGCCGGCTGCGCGGACGACACCGTGACGGTGTCGGAGACCGACGAATACCCGATCTTGTAGACCGTGACCTGCGCGCGCCCGATGGGCGCCGTGTTGATGCGGTACTCACCGTTCGCGTTGGTGAACACCGCGATCGCCGTGCCGACGACGATGACACGTGCATCGCCGACAGGGTCCTGGGTACCGCGCACCGTGACGCGACCCGTGATGACGCCCGTGGCTTGCTGCGCCGCGAGCGAGGGACCGACGAGCAACGTCGCCAACATGGCAACGCCCCGAACGGCCCGGAAGAGACTACCAGGCATGTGATGCCCTCCGCAGATGGTGGGATGGCCGAAGGTCGGCCCCTGCAGTCCAGCAGTTCCTGCTGCGGGTATCGTATCCCGCGCAGTCACTCACAACAACCCCACCTGTGACCGTCCCGTCACATCCCCGTGACCGCTGGGCCCGCGCAGCCCACCCGTTCGGATGGGACTCGGTCCAGCCTTCGCGGTCAAACGGGACGGTGCGTCGCGTTGAATCGCGCTCTGGCGCGGGGTACTATTCCCCCATGTCCCGCCCTATCCGCGTACTCGTCGCCAAGCCCGGTCTCGATGGTCATGACCGCGGCGCCAAGGTCGTCGCCGCCGCGCTGCGCGACGCCGGCATGGAAGTCATCTATACCGGCCTGCACCAGACGCCGGAGATGATCGCGTCGGCCGCCATCCAGGAAGACGTCGACGTGGTCGGTCTCAGCATCCTCTCCGGTGCCCACATGACGCTGTTCCCCCGGGTGCAGCAGCTCCTGCGCGAGCAGGGGCGAGACGACGTCCTCCTCACGGGTGGCGGGATCATTCCCAAGGAAGACATGGCGGCGCTGGAAACGCAGGGCGTCGGCAAGTTGTTCGGTCCCGGGACGTCGACGGCGGACCTCGTCGAGTACATCAAGACCTGGTTCGCCGAACGACAGTCGCAGGAAGCGTGACCGCCGCCCGACCGGCCGCCCGCGGCGCGGCCTCCTCCCATAGCCGGCTGCGTGAGCTGGCCGATGCCTGCCGCGACCTCGAATCCACGCTGCGCCTCGGCGGCGGCCCCGACCGCATCGCGAAGCAGCACGCGCAGGGCAAGCTGACGGCACGCGAACGCGTCGCGGCGCTCAAGGACCTCGGCTCGGCGTTCCTCGAGTTCGGCCTGCTCGTCGCGCATGATCGCTACGACGGCGAGGCGCCGGCCGCTGGCGTCGTCACCGGCATCATCCAGGTGCACGGCCGCGAGTGCGTGGTCGTCGCCAATGATGCGACCGTCAAGGCCGGCTCGTGGTGGCCGGAGACGATCCCCAAGGTGCTGCGCGCGCAGGAATGCGCCATGCGCTGCCGCATCCCGATCATCTACCTCGTCGACTCGGCGGGCGTGAACTTGCCCTACCAGGGCGGCGTCTTTCCGGGGCAGTACGGGGCGGCGCGCATCTTCTATTACAACTCGTTGATGCGGCGCTACCTCCGCATCCCGCAGATCGCGGCCGTCATGGGCCAGTGCGTGGCGGGTGGCGCGTACCTGCCCGCGCTCAGCGATGTCATCCTCATGGTGAAGGGCAGCTCCTTCATGGGCCTCGGCGGCCCGAATCTCGTGAAGGGCGCCACGGGCCAGAGCGTGGACGGCGAGACGCTCGGCGGCGCCACGATGCACACGACGGTGAGTGGCGTCGCGCACTATGCCGCCGAGAACGACGAAGAGTGCCTGCGCATGGTGCGCGACCAAGTGGCGCGCCTCGCGCCGCCGCCGCGCGTGGCTCCGCACGACCCCACCGCGCAGCCGGCGGTCGAGTCCACTGCGCTCTATGAGATCCTGCCGAGCGACCACCGCATGTCCTATGACGTGCACGAGCTGCTCAAGGCGCTGCTCGACGACGGGACGCTCGACGAGTTCCAGCCGCAGCTCGCCCGCGAGATGCTCTGCGGCGACGCGCGCATCGAAGGCATTCCGGTCGGCGTCATCGCCAACGCCCGCGGCCTCATCAAGGGGCGGGAGGGCGAGAAGCCGCGCTTCGGCGGCATCATCTACGCCGAGAGCGCCGAGAAGGTCGCGTTCTTCATCGACCGCTGCGATCGCCAGGGGATCCCCCTGCTGTTCATCCAGGACGTCTCCGGGTTCATGGTCGGTAAGGAAGCCGAGCACGAGGGGATCATCCGCGCAGGCGCGCGCTGGGTCGAGGCGATGGCCACGGCGACCGTGCCGAAGGTGGTGCTCACGGTGAACCACGCGAGCGGCGCCGGCTACTACGCGATGGCGGGGCAGGGCTTCGACCCCGACTTCATCCTGAGCTGGCCCACCGGTCGCATGGCGGTGATGGAAGGCGAGTCGGCCGTTGCCGCGGTGCATGGCCCGGCGCTGGAGGCCGCCAAGAAGTCCGGCACGGATCCGTCTCCCGCGGTGCAGGCGGCGATCGCCGAGATGCGCGAGGACTACGAGCATCAGTTGGATGCCCGGTACGCCGGGGCGCGCGGGTATATCGACGCGATCGTCTACCCCGAGGAAACCCGCGCGACGCTCGCCATGGCGTTGCGTGCCGCCTGGCAGAACCCCGGACCGCATCTCGGGCCCTTCGTGATTCCGCCCTTTGTCGGCGCGGCTCGGTGAGCGCGTTCGTCGTCTACGGTGCGACTGGCTATACGGGGCGATTGATCGTCGAGGAGGCGGTCCGGTTGGGACTGCGCCCAGTGCTGTCCGGGCGGAACCCAGAGGCGGTGCGAAGCTTGGCCGCGCCCTTCGGCCTGGAGGCTCGACCGGCCTCGCTCGACGACCCGCGTGCGCTCGATGCGGCACTGGCCGGAGCGCATGCCGTCCTGCATTGCGCGGGGCCGTTCCATCGGATGGCGCAGCCGATGCTCGAAGCCTGCCTGCGCAACCGCGTCCACTACCTCGACATCACGGGCGAGATTGCGGTCTTCGAGCGCATGGCCGCCAGCGATGTGGCCGCCAAGGCGGCGGGCATCACGCTGCTCCCGGGCGTGGGCTTCGACGTGGTGCCCAGCGACTGCCTTGCCGCGCATCTGCACGCGCGCATGCCGGACGCGATTGCGCTCGAACTGGCGTTCACCGGCGGGACGGGCCTCTCACGCGGCACCGCCACGACCATGGTGGAAGGCATCGCGCAGGGCGGGGCGATCCGCCGCGACTGCCACATCGTGCGCGTGCCGAGCGCCTATGCGACGCGCGACATCGATTTCGGCGATCGCCGCCGCCATTGCGTGACCATCCCCTGGGGCGACGTCTCCACCGCGTTCCATTCGACGCGCATCCCCGACATCCGCGTCTATACGGCGGTGCCCCCGCAGACCGTGCGCCTGATGCGGCTCACGCGGCCGATTCTCCCGCTGCTGGGCACGGCCCCGGTGCAGCGCTTCCTGAAGGCGCGGATCGCGGCACGCACGCCGGGGCCGAGCGCCGAGCGCCGGGCGGGTGCGCGCAGCCGACTCTGGGGCGAGGTTCGTGACGCCGAGGGGCGGGTCATGCAGTCGCGTCTCGTGGCCCCCGATGGGTACTCGCTTACGGCCATGACGGCGGTCGCCGCGGCGCAGCGCGTGGCGGCTGGCGGCGTGCCGGTGGGCTTCCAAACGCCTTCGTCCGCGTTTGGTAAGGACTTCATTCTCTCGTTCCCTGACACGCAGCGCGAGGATATCGTCTAGATGCCGGTGCACACGGCCAAGGTCGTCCTCGCCCTCGCCGGCGTCGTGGTGTTCCTGAGCGGAACCCGCTTCGGGCTTCCGTGGTTGAGATGGGCAGGCATCGCGCTCGTCGCGATCGCTTGGTTGCTGCGGTTCTATCGGCCCTCGGGCCCGCGTCGGTCCGTCACTACCCCCTCGGAGGTCTCCCAATGATCGCTCGTCTCGCACTCACCGCACTGCTCGTCGGCAGCGCGTCCACGCTCGCCGCCCAGGGCAACGACCCGGATCGGCAGGTCTCGCAGGGCCGCGCGCAGGCGCCGGCCGGCTGGAACCTGCGTTTCGACCGGGCCAACGCCGATCGCAACGCCATTCGCTTCGAGACCATGGGCGCCGGCATGCATGTGACGGGCGGCCCGGCCGCCGTGTACTGGAACGCGACGAACACGGTGCAGGGCGCCTACACCGTCGAGGCATCCTTCACGCAGGTGAAGGCGCCGCAGCACGCCGAGGCCTACGGCCTCATCTGGGGCGGCCGGAACCTGAACGAGGCGAACCAGGACTACCTGTACTTCGTGATCCGGAAGGACGGGAAGTATCTCGTGAAGCACCGCGCCGGCGCCGAGACCCATAACATCGTCGAGTGGACCGAACATCCGGCCATCGTGAAGGAAGGCGCCGACGGCAAGCAGGCCAACACGCTGCGGGTGGAAGTCACGGCGACGGCGTCGCGTCTGTTCGCCAACGGCCAGCTCATCCGCGAGCTGCCGCGCCAGGGGATGGCCGCAAACACGGACGGCATCGCCGGCCTTCGCGTGAATCACAACCTCGATCTGCACATCGAAGGCTTCGCCGTCCGGCGCTAAGCGCGGCGGCAACGCAAAACGGCGGCGCGCCTCGGAGTCGAGGCGCGCCGCCGTTTCGTTGTGCCAATCGCGTCGGGTCAGCCGCGGAGGCGATATCCGTGCTTGATGTCCGAGGCGCCGGCCCGCGTCCCGAGGCCAACGGCGATGCCGAAGGCGATGGCGGTGCCGCCCGACACCAGCGGCAGCAGCCAGGCGACCGGCCAGGCGACGAGCGCGGCCCCGACGCCCGCGACCACGGCGGCGCCGCTCGAGAGGGCACCATCGACGTATCGCAGCCGATCGCGCACGAAGCGCCGGGCCGTCCCGTAGCCGAACCAGACCGCCCCGAGCGAAATGACCACCGAGAGTATTCCGAGCATTGTCGCCTCCTTGTTTCCCTATACGCCGGGGGCCGCCCAGCGGTTTCGCGCCCTCGAGCGCGGCCCTTGTTCCATCGACGCGACGAGTCAAGATTCCCCGCATGCTGCGTGGCGACAAGCGGGTCGAAGTGTTGGAGGCCGAGCTCACCCGGGTGCGGCGTGCCTTTGAGGCGGCGCTCGACGCCGTGCCCGAGGCGAAGCGGCAGCTCGCGCCGCCCGGCCGCTGGTCCGCCGCGCAAATCGTGTGGCATCTCGCCAAGGTCGAGCGCTCCGTCGCGCGGCTGATCGAGCGCAAGAACGCCGAGATCGGTCCCATGGCGACGGTCCCGCCCGGCCCATCGTCGCACGCCGTGCTCAAGGTGCTGGACCACGTTCCGTTCCTCGACCGCTCGCGGCGCCTCGAGGCGCCCGAGGGCATCCGTCCGCCGGAGCAGGTGGACCTTGTCGCCGAGCGCGGGCGCTTGGCCGACGGCCGCGTGCAGCTCCTCGCGGCGGCCTACGAGTCCGGGCCACGGCTCTCGCTGATCCAGCACCCGCACGTGTACTTCGGGGACTTCAATGGCTGGCAGTGGCTGCTGATGGTCGCGCGGCACGAGGAGCGTCACCTCCTCCAGCTGCAGGAAACGGTCGCCGCCCTCGGCTGACCGGCGCCAGGGGCGGTTAGATTCCCCTGGTGGCCAAGACTCCCGTTCCCGAACTGCTGGCACCTGCCGGTTCGCTCGACGCCGTGCGCGCCGCCGTGGCGAACGGTGCGAATGCGGTGTACTGCGGCGCGTCGAAGTTCAACGCGCGCGATGACGGGGCACAGCTCACGCTGGACGAGCTGGAGCAGGCCTGCCTGATCGCCCACGAGCGCGGGGCGCGCATCTACCTCACGCTCAACATCCTCATCAAGCCGCGGGAGATGGCCGAGGCGCTCGAGTACCTTGGCGAGTGCATCGACCGCGGCATCGATGCCGCGATCGTGCAGGACATCGGCTTGATCCGGATGATCCAGGCGGTGTACCCCGGCTTCGAAATCCACGGCAGCACGCAACTGACCGTGCATGACGCCAGCGGCGCGAAGGTGATGCAGGGCCTGGGCATCGAGCGGATCGTGCTCGCCCGCGAGAACTCGCTGGCCGATATCCGCGAGATCCGTGCGGCCGTGCCGGGGCTGGGACTCGAAACCTTCGTGCACGGCGCGCTCTGCATCAGTTACAGCGGGCAGTGCTACATGTCAGGGATGATCTCCGAGCGCAGCGCAAACCGCGGGTCCTGCGCGCAGAGCTGCCGCAAGGACTACGTGTTGCGGGACGCCGCGAGCGGGACGGAGCTCGACCGAGGCTACCTGATCTCGGCGAAGGACCTCGGTGCGTGGGAGCACCTGTCGGAGATCGCCGCGGCCGGTGTCGGCTGCCTCAAGATCGAGGGTCGCAAGAAGAAGCCCGAGTTCGTCGCGACGGTGACGAAGGGTTATCGGGAGTTCCTGCAGCGCGTCGAGCGCGGGAGCTTCGTGGAGCCGACATTCGAGGAAGTGCAGCCGCTGGTGCAGATCTTCTCCCGCGGGTTCACGGGCGGCATGTATGGTGGCCGTGAGGGGCGCGAGTACATCACGCGTACGCAGCCGGACAATCGTGGGCTCGAGCTCGGCACGGTCGTCGCGATGGACGGCGACGAGGTGATCGTCGACGTCCGCGCGCCGATCGCCGAGCGCGACGGGCTGGGCTTCGAGCCGCCAGCCGGCGGCCATCTTGAGAGCCTCGGCTTCTCGGCGGGTCCGGTACGCACCCTCTCGCAGCGCGATGGCGTGTGGCGGCAGGCGATCGGCGCGCGGCGCAGCGTGCCGGTGGGCTGGACGGTCGTGCGCAACGCGCAGGTGGCGCTGCTGGAGACGGCGCGGGCGTCGTACGCCGGGGTGGGGCAGGGCAAGCGGCGGCGCGTCGGGCTCGACGTGCGCTGTTTCGGATCCGCCGGCGGCCCACTCAAGGCCATCTTCTCCGCCGCGGGGCATGCCGTCGAGCTCCGCAGCGAGCTGCCCCTTGCCCCGGCGCAGAAGCGCGCGCTCGACGTCGCGCAGCTGCGTGAGCAGTTCGGCCGCCTCGGCGAGTCACCGTTCGTCCTGAACCAGCTCGACGCGGCGGGTGTCGCTTCCGGGCTCTTTCTGCCCGTCTCGGAGCTCAACCGGCTGCGGCAGGACGCGACCGAGCAGTTGATGCAGCAGCTGGGCTGGGACCACGACGCCGAGCTCGGGGCGCGCCGCGAGCGCATCGCGCAGTCGATCGCGCAGGTGCACGATGACTTGCCGTTGGCGCGCATGGCCGGCCACGCAGAACTGGTCGCCGAAGTGTGGCGCATCGAGGATGCGGACGCCGCGCTGGCCGCGGGGGCGGATGAGATCGTGTTCGATCCCTTCCTGCGCCATCCGTTCCCGCCGGTGTCGCAGGTGGCGGCGCTCGTCGCTCGCGTGGCCGAGGCCGGCAAGCGCTTCCGGCTGCGACTGCCGACGATCGTGCGGCCGGAAGAACGCAAGAAGCTCGACAAATGGCTGGCGCTCGGCACGCCGCTGCTCTCCGGGCACCTCGGCTTGCTCGCCGAGCTCGCCGCCGCCGGTCGCGACGTCCACGCGGATTACGCCGCGAACGTGTTCAATGTCGCGACCGCGCGCGAGCTGTTTGCGTTGGGGGCCAGCGGCATCACGCCGTCCGTGGAGCTGACGGTCGAGGAGATCGCCGACGTGACGGCTCCTTGGCAGGGCGCGGGCTTCGAGGTCTTCCTGCACGGAAGGCCGGAAGGCATGACGCTGGAGCACTGCGTCCTCAGTGCGGCCTTCGACCGCACCCCGACGCACTGCCGCGACCTCTGCACCAAGCGCCACACGGATACGCGGCTGACCGACCCGGCCGGGTACGAGTTCCCGGTCGCCACCGATTACGCCTGCCGCAACCGTCTGCTGCACTCACGTCCCGTCGAGGGCAGCGAATACCTGCCGTCGCTGTGGCAGTCGGGCATCCGGCGCTATCGGCTGGTGTTCAACGTCCCGGGCGACCGGGTGGCGGAGCGCGTCGCGGCATATCGTGAGGCCGTCGATGCCGTGGCGCGCGGCGCGGCGCCGTCGCGTCGGCCGCGCGAGGTCCTCGGCGATGCGATCACCCGCGGACATTTCGCCCGCGCGGTCTAGCGGCCGTCGATCAGCTCCCGCACGGAGAGCGCGAGGTCGTCGAGCGTGAACGGCTTTGAGAGCAAGCGGGCCCCCGCCGGCATGCCATGCTGCCAACGCAGCGCCTCCTGGCTGAAGCCCGAGATGAAGAGCACCGGCACATCGGGGCGACGCTCGCGGATGCGGGCGCAGGCCACGTCGCCGTGGATGCCCGGCATCACGATGTCGCTCACGACGATCGAGATGGGGCCGGTCCTGGCCTCCGCGAGCGCGACGCCCTCCTCTCCATCCGCGGCCGCGAGCACTTCGTAGCCGAGGCGGCGGAGCAGCTTGGCCGTCACTTCGCGCACCGGCGTCTCGTCTTCCATCAGGAGCACGACATCGCCCGCCGCGGCCTGCGGCAGCGCCGGCTTCGCCACGGGGGCCGCGGTCTCGTGCGGCGCGATCACGCGCGGGAAGAACATCGTGAACGTCGTACCACGCCCTGGTGTCGAGTCCACGCGGACCTGTCCCCCCATCTGCGTGACCGCGCCGTACACGGTCGCGAGTCCGAGTCCGGTGCCGCCGCGGTCCGCCTTTGTGGTGAAGAAGGGTTCAAAGATGCGGCCGACCAGTTCCGGCGGGATGCCGCCCCCGGTGTCCTCGACTTCGAGCTGGACCCAGTCGCCAGGCGCGAGATTCAGTGATTCCCGCCCGCCCGCTCCGACGGTGAGGTTCTGGCCGGCGACGCGGAACGTCCCACCCTGCGGCATCGCATCGCGGGAGTTCACGGCGAGGTTCACGAGGATCTGTTCGAAGGCCGTGGCGTCCGCGCGGATAGACCACAGGGTCCGCGGCACGTCGAGATCCACGAGGATTCCCTCCCCGAGCAGGCGTCGCAGCAGACGCTCGAGGTCGGCGAGTTGCGTCGGAATATGGAGGATGCGCGGCTCGATGCGCTGCTGCCGCGCGAACGCCAGCAGGCGCCGCGTCAGTTCGGCGCCACGCTGCACCGAGTGCTCGATCTCGACCAGATGCTCGCCGATGCCGGCCTGTTCGGCGGTCTTCAGCTTGAGCAGCGTGACGTTGCCGGCGACGGCGGTCAGGAGATTGTTGAAGTCGTGCGCCACGCCCCCCGCGAGTCGGCCAATCGCCTCGAGGCGCCTCGCGCCGGTGAGCTCGTCCTCAAGCCGCTGGCGTTCACGCACGTCGCGCAGCGCCACGATCAGGCGCTCGCTGCCATCGCGCTCGGTATACGGGCGCGACACGCCCTCCAGCGGAATGAAGTCACCCTGGGCGGTCCGGGCGCGGAGCGGCACGACCGTCGGGACGGTCTCGTCGCGCTCGAGGGAGCGCCGCAGGGCATCGGCGACCGTCGGCACGTCGTCGGGGTCGATGAATTCGAACCCCGACTGGCCGATCATCCGCAGATGGTCGTAGCCGAGGACCCGGTCGACGGATGGGCTCGCGTACTCGATCAGCGCGTCGGGCGTGACCTGGAAGATCATGTCGCTCGCATTCTCGATCAGCGAGCGGAACCACTCTTCCCGGCGTGCCATCTCGTGCCGAAGGCGTTCTTCCTCGGTCGAGTCGTGGGCGACCACCAAGGCCCCGATGACGCTACCGCCCTCCCGCACCGGCGTGAAGCGTACCGAGAATGCCCGGAGCTCGGCCTGCGAGGCGAAGCGGAAGCGCTTGAGGCGTACGACGGCCTCGCCGGCCAACACGCGCGGCAAGGCGTCGGTCCAGAACGCCCGCGTCGGCTCGTCCATCAGGGCCTCCAGCGACATCCCCGGCGAGAGCACCATCCCGGTGGCCTGCGAGACGAGTTCGACGAAGCGGCGATTCGCGGACGCCAGGGTCCCGTCGCGATTCACGATGAACACCGGGTCGCTGCTCGTCGCGAGGGCCGCGGCGAGCGTCGCCTCGGACTCGTTGGCCGTGCGTTCGGCCGCACTGCGCGCATCGGCCGCCTCCACCGCGCGTGCCTGCTCGACCTCCAGCAGCGTGATGAGCATGCCGGCCC
This sequence comes from Pseudogemmatithrix spongiicola, assembly GCF_030623445.1. Lineage (NCBI taxonomy): Bacteria > Pseudomonadati > Gemmatimonadota > Gemmatimonadia > Gemmatimonadales > Gemmatimonadaceae > Pseudogemmatithrix > Pseudogemmatithrix spongiicola. The sequence continues at coordinate 1,720,613 of NZ_CP130613.1, read as the reverse complement.
CGACCCCCACGAGGAGCGGCAAGCCGCCGAACGTGAGGAATTGCGCGAGCACCGGGCTCGGCCCGAGGAAGTGCGTAGCCGGTTCGCCCACGCGCAATGCGGCATAGGCAAAGAGCGTCACCAGCAGTGCGAGGCGGCCCAGTGCCGAGGTGCCGGGCGGGCGTCGCAGCATGAGCAGGCCCGCCGCCGTGTACGCGATGCCCCACGCGAGCGCGAGCAGGCCGATGCGGATGAGGTACAGTTGCATCGCCGCATCGGAGCGCCGCTCGACAGGCACCAGCACCAGCAGTCCGGCGGCTGCGATTAGCAGCGCGACCGCGCGGAGCGGCCATGCCGAAGCAGGGCGCTCGGGGGTGCAGAGCTGCTCCATGCCGGCGAGCAGCGCGCGGATGTGCACGAAGGCCGCGAGCATGGAGCCGAGCGAGAACGCGCTGCGGAGCGGCGCGAGGCCCGGGACATTGACCGCCAGCAGCGCGAGACCGGCAAAGAGCCCGTAGGCCCCCAACGCCAGCCAGGAGCTGCGCCACGCGCGAACGTAGCTTCGTTCGTACGTGGCCCCCAGCGCCTGGAAGGTCCAGGCGAAGCCGAGCGCCAGGAGGACCAGAATGCCAGACGCGGAGACGAACAGCGGGATGCGCACGCGAAAAAGATACTGCCTGCGCAACGCGGCGATGCCGGGCGTCCGGGCCTGGCGCTATCCTTCGTCGTGCATTCCCAGACGACCTCCGGCGGCCTCGCGGCCGCCCGCCAGCTGCTTCGCGAGCGCTTCGCGTATCCCGACTTCCGTCCGGGCCAGACCGAGGCGGTCGAGAGTGTGCTCGCCGGGCGCGACACCCTGGTCATCCTGCCGACGGGCGGCGGCAAGTCGCTGTGCTATCAGGTCCCGGCGCTGGTGCTGGACGGCCTCACCGTCGTCATCTCGCCGCTGATCTCGCTGATGAAGGACCAGGTCGACGCGCTGGTCGCGCGCGGCATTCCTGCCACCTTCATCAACAGTACGCTGACCCAAGCGGAGGTCAGCAGCCGGATGGCCGCCGTCCAGCGCGGCGAGGTCAAGCTCCTCTACCTCGCGCCCGAACGCTTCGACGTCGGTCGCATGGCGGATCGTCTCCGCGAGATCGGCGTGACGCTGCTCGCCATCGACGAGGCGCACTGCATCAGCGAATGGGGCCACGACTTCCGGCCGTCCTACCTGCGCGTGAAGGACGTGCGGAAGCGCCTCGGCAATCCGCCCACGGTCGCCCTGACCGCCACGGCAACGCCCGAGGTGCGCGAAGACATCGCGCGGCAGCTCGAGCTCCGCGACCCGACGGTGGTCATCACCGGGTTCGACCGCACGAACTTGAGCTACCACGTGATCCCCGCCAAGAACGACGCCGCCAAGGACGAGACGCTCGTCGAACTGCTGCGCGAGCACCTGAGTATGCACGGGGAGGGCGTGGCCATCGTCTACGCGAGCACCCGCAAGACGGTCGAGCGGATCGCGCAGCTCCTCACCAAGGCCAAGCTGCCGGCCCTGGGCTACCATGCCGGCCTCGACGATGAGCATCGCGCGGACGTGCAGGACGCGTTCATGAGCGAGCGCGTGCGCGTCATCGTGGCCACCAACGCGTTCGGCATGGGCATCGACAAGCCGAATGTGCGCCTCGTGGTGCACTACGCGATGCCGGGGACGCTTGAGGCCTACTACCAGGAAGCCGGCCGCGCCGGCCGCGACCGCGCGCCGGCGACGGCCGTGCTCCTGCACGCGTTTCCCGATCGGTTCACGCATGAGTTCTTCATCAAGGGCGCGCTGCCCGAGCGCGAGACGGTGAGCGCGGTCTATGACGCGCTCGTGAAGCTCGCGGACCGCGCGGGCCTGGTCGAAGCCGGCGCCCCGCAGCTCGCGGCGACGGCGCGCGGGAAGGTCAGCGACCGCGAGGCGGAGTCGGCGATGCGCATCCTGCAGCGGGGCGGCGCGCTGGCCGTGGCTGACGCGTCGCGCACGATGGCGCAGGTGCGCCTGCTCGCCGCGCCCGAGCGCATCAAGGCGGAACTCAGCGAGGACGCGCACGGTCTCGAGCTCGCCTTGCTGCGTGCACTCTGGAAGCGCGCCGGCGCCGCACTCCACACTGGCATTGTCGCCAACCTCGATGCGATGCCCCCAGGCATCGGCGGTGCCATGGGCGCGGTGCCGCTGCTCGACGCCCTGCAGGCCCGGCAGATGCTCGTCTGGAAGCGACTCGGCGAGGGCCTCACGCTCACCGATCCCAAGCGACCGCTCAAGGACTGGCCCGTCGACTGGGCCGGTCTCGACCGTCGGCGGCAGGGCGAGCTGCGCAAGCTGGAGGCCGTGCAGCAGTACGCGTACACCAAGTACTGCCGCCGCGGCTTCGTGCTGCGCTACTTCGGCGATCCGGCGGCGAAGCCGCGCTGTGACAACTGCGACGTCTGCCTCGGCATCAAGCACGAGCAGCGCGTCGCGGCCGCGCCTTCCGCGCGAAGCCGCAGCGCGCGGGGCAGCAAGGCGGCAGGCAGCGCGAAGCTCGGTGCCAGCGCGGGACGCGGCGGCGCCACGGACGCGCCGCTCAGTCGCGACGACATGGCGCGCTTCGACGCGCTCAAGGCGATGCGCAGCCGCTTGGCCAAGGCGGAAGAAGTCCCCGCCTACGTGATCTTTCCGGATCGCGCGCTCCGCGGCATCGCCGTCGCGAATCCGGAATCACTGGCGCAGCTCGAGCGCGTCAGTGGAGTGGGGCCCGCGCGACTGGATCGGTACGGGCGGGAGGTGCTGGAGTGCCTTCGGGATCAGCGCACTCTTTGAGTGGAAGAGGGGAGACGGGTGTAGGGGCGGGGGCGGAGATACGGGAATGGGGGAGACGGGGGGGCGACGTCTCACGAACGTTGCACGTCTTCCCCTCGTCTCCCAGCTCCCGTCTCCCGTCGACCCAACCCCCGCCCGTACCTCCTTCTCCCGTCTCCCAGCCAGCCCTCAGTTACCGTGCCGCTGGCACTGGTCAATGACCTCGCGCTTGAACTCCCGCGGATCATCCAGCACCCGCCAGAACTCATCGAGATACCGCTTCGCCTCCTCGAGGCGCCGCGCGTCTTGCCCGGGCTCCGGCGTGGTCCAGATGCTGTCGATGGCTGCGCGGCGTGACTTGAAATGCGCGATCGTCGGCGCCCATTGCTCGGCCGTGCGGCAGGGGCCGCGATGCAAGCGCTGGCGCACCGTCCGGATGCCGAGCGTGGCGTTGGGGAACGCATAGCGCGGGTTCACCAAGCCGGTCCAGTCGAAGTCGTAGGCGACGGGCCGATACGCGCCCGAGCTGTCGCGGAACATCACGATGTTGTGCAGCCCCGACACGGACCAGTCGGTGTTGCCGATGGCGTACTCCCAGAGCGCGATGCGGTCGATGTGCGGGCCGTCGAAGACTTCCCAGAGCGCGCCTTTCTGCTCGAACACCTCGAGCGCATGCTCGTCACCCACCTCTTCGTCGGTCTCCATGAAGAACGCCGAGACGCTGATGGGGCGCACGCGGTTCAGTGAGTCGACGTACGTGATGTTCGCGAGCCGCACCCGGTGGTGGATGGAGTCGATCACGGCGTACGAGCGGTACGCCTTGTATTCCGTGAAGATGTACTGCTGGTAATCGGTGCTCGCCGGGCGGCAGGGCGTGACGATCTTGAGCCGCGGATTGCCCTGCAGCAGGCTGCCGTCGCGTGCCTCGCGCCCGGCGCGCAGGAAGAGCGGCGGGAAGGTGCAGTTGCTGGACTGCCGGCGGAAATGGCCGCGGGCGCGCACCTCGACGGGCAGTGTCACCGCGTTGCCCGCGCTGTCGGCGTACTTCAACTCGGCGCCGAACCAGCGGAGCCGCGTCGAGTCGCGCTCGCGCGTGAGGTCGCGCAGGTTGGTCGTGATCGTCACCGCCACCGGGACCTGGTCGCGAAACAACGGCTGCGCGGCGATCGGAGCGGCCGTCGCGGACGCGACGGTCAGGACGAAGAGGGCACGCAGGATCATCGCAACTCCACGCCGCGGAGCGGCGAGTCGGGGAGGCGGCCGAGGTCGTCAGACACGACGCCCGGGGTCACGGTCGGCGCCAGCGAGACGCCGTACTCGACGACGCGCACCTCGTTCTCGCGCACGCTGCCGAGGAACTTCCACTGGGAGAACAACGAGGGGAAAAGCGGCTCGCAGAGGGCGCGCGTGCGCTCGACGTCCGCCGTGCGGAGGCGCAGGAGACGCTCGTAGCGCGGTGCCTGCTCCGGGACCGAGTCCTCCTCGGCGAGGTCGGGATCGTTGCGCTTGCGGCGCCGCCAGGCCCGGTCGGCGAGCGCCTCGAGCTGCTCGGGCGACATCGCCTTCAGCACTTCGTCGTCCATCTTCGCCAGGAACGTGCCCGTGCGGTTCGCGACACTGAGCGCGCGTTCGAGCTTCTTCTCGGCGGCCTTGCCCTCCAGCGCCTGCGGACGGCCGAAGTCGGACCACCACAGGATGAGCATCAAGAGGTTGAAGCCCACCGAAATCACCCACGCCACGGACGGCGCGACGGCGGCGGCCATGCCGATGCCGATGACGACGAAGATGCCGGCCGCATCCTTGGAGTCGTCCAGCGAGGTGCGGAAGCGCACGGCGGCGACGATGCCGCCCAGCGAGAACGCCAGGGCGAGGGAGTGCTTGACGAGGACGACGATGCCGGCCGCGACGACGGGCAGGATGAGGTACGTCTGCACGACGGACTGCTGAAAGCCCTTCTTGCGGCGCGTGAGCGTGTAGATCCACGCGACGGGCAGTGACGCGGCGAAGCCGGTGAACATCGCGATGCTCGCGGCGAGTGCCGTCGGCGTCGTGGGTTCGGCGTTCCCCGTGAGGGCAGGGGCGCCGCCGACGAGATTGCCGAGCGTTTCGCTGCCCAGGGCTCCCCATGAGGGCGGCGCGTAGTTGCGGAGCGCCCAGGTGATGGCGCCGCAGAGTGCGTACCACAGGGTCGTGCGGACGTACAGGTTGCGCCAGATCAGGGACTGCGAGAAGTCAGACATGCGTGGGATGCGGGGGAGTTGTCGCGGCGACGAAAGTGTGACGCCGCGCGTCGGTTTGCAACTGCACCAGAGGCGTCGCACGGGCTAGTTTTCCCCTGTCTTCCTTCTGGAGCCCCCTCCGATGCGTCGTGCCTCCTCCGCTGCGGTGACGCTCGCCGCCCTTCTGGTTGCGCTGCCCGCGTGCGCCCAGCGCGCCCCGCAGACGCCGCCGAGCGTCAACGCGCCGATCGCAGCACCGACGCCGCAGGGCCCGCGGCCGCGTCTGGTGGTGTTTCTCACGGTCGACCAACTCCGACCGGACTACCTGACGCGGTGGGACAGCCAGTTCACGGGCGGTTTCCGGCGCCTGCTGGATGAAGGCCGCTTCTTCGTCAACGGCGTGCACGACCATGCGATTACGGAGACGGCGCCCGGCCACGCGTCGACGATGTCCGGTCGCTTTCCCTACTCAACGGGCATCGCCAGCAACTCCGCCGGCGTGAACACGCCGACGGCGCCACTGCTGGAGAGCGACGGCGTGGGGGCATCGCCGTTCCGGTTCAAGGGCACCACGCTCACGGACTGGCTGCGCGCCGCCCGACCGGATGCGCGCATCCTGTCCGTCTCGCGCAAGGACCGTGGCGCCATCCTGCCGATCGGCGCCGGCAAGTATCCGGTGTTCTGGTACGCGCAGCGCTCGGGCAAGTTCACCACGAGCAGCTACTACGGCGACAGCCTGCCGGCATGGGTGCGGGCGTTCAACGCGGAAGATCACGCGGGCACGCGCTACGCCGGGCGGGTGTGGGATCTCCTGCTGCCGGTCGAGAACTACCCGGAACCGGACTCCGTCCAGGCGGAGAGCGCGGGGCAGGAGCCGGCGTTCCCGCATGCCTTGCCGACCGACGTGGAACTCGCGCGCAACGCCATCATCGGGTATCCGTGGATGGACCAGATGACGCTCGACTTCGCGTGGCGGGCGCTGCGCGAGATGGAGCTTGGCGCGAGTGCGGATCGTACGGACCTGCTCGCCGTGTCGCTCTCGACGCTGGACGCCGTCGGCCATCGCTGGGGCCCGGATTCGCGCGAGGTGCACGACCACATGCTGCGCATCGACCGCATGCTCGGCACCTTCCTCGATTCGCTGGTTGCGGTCCGCGGCCGCGACAACGTGGTCATCGCCCTGACCGCGGACCACGGCGTCGCGCCGATTCCCGAGGTGCGTTCCACGTGGGGCGACAACTCGCGGGCCTCGCGGCTCACCTCGCGGGAGCTGGAGCCGGTGATCGCGGGCGTCGCGCCGGTCATTCGACGCCTTGAGCTCGACCCGACGGCCTTCAACCTCGATTGGGGCGTCCTCGAGGTGGACCGCAGCAAGGTGCAGGGCAAGGACGCCGCGGTGCGCACCGTCGCCCGTGAGTTCGCGCGCCTCGCACGGCGCGTGCGCGGGATCCAGCGTGTCGACGTGATCGACGACATCGTGCGTGCCGACACCGTGCGCGACAACTATGCGCGGCGCTGGCTCCACATGTTCCGCCCGGGCGGCGAGGCCATCGCCGCGATCACCATGGAGCCGTACTGGCTCTACGGCGGCTCGATCGCGACGCACGGCTCGCCGCACGACTACGACGCCAAGGTGCCTGTGTTGTTCTGGGGCGCCGCGTTCGCGCCGGGCCGGGATTCCTCGGCGGCGCGCGTCGTCGACATGGCCCCGACACTCGCGCGCCTGCTCGGCGTGCCGCCGCTCGAAAAGCTGGACGGCATCGTACTCGATGCGGCGTTCAGGCGCTGACCCCCTAACTTCACGGCATGCACGATTCCCTGTACTTTCTTGAACACCATCTCGCCACGCGCGAGATGGTGCGCGCCTTCGCCCTCGAAGAGGTCGCGCCCGTCGCGCGGCACTTCGACGACACTCAGGAATTCCCCTGGGAGAACGTCAAGAAGATGGCCGACCTCGGGATGTTGGGCATCCCGTGGAGTGCAGACCTCGGCGGCGCCGGTCTGGACACCATCTCGTTCATGATCGCGATCGAGGAACTGGCGCGCATCTGCGCGTCCCACTCGATCACGATCTCGGCGCACACCACGCTGGGCACCTCACCCATCGTCAACTTCGGCAACGCGGCGCAGATCGAGCGCTATGTCCCGCGCTTGGCGAGCGGCAAGGTCCTCGGCGGTTTCGGGCTCACGGAGCCGAACGCCGGCTCGGATGCCGGCGGCACGCAGACGCGCGCGGTCAAGAAGGGCGCCGCGTACGTGCTGAACGGCACCAAGCGCTTCATTACGCACGGCGGCGTCGGCGAGATCTTCGTCGTCACCGCCGTCACGGATCCCGCCAAGGGTACGAAGGGCATCTCGAGCTTCATCCTCACCAAGGAAACCTGCGACCTCGCGGGTGCGGCCAAGGTCGGCATGGGGCATGACCCCGAGCTCACGCCGATGCCGGGCTTCCGCGCCGGCAAGAAGGAAGACAAGCTCGGCTGGCGCGCGTCGGACACGCGCGAGCTGATCTTCGAGGATGTCGAGGTGCCCGCGGAGAACCTGCTCGGAGAGGAAGGGCGGGGCTTCATCAACTTCATGAAGACGCTCGACGCCGGTCGCATCGGCATCGCCGCGCTGTCGCTAGGCGTCGCGCAGGGCGCCTTTGACGAGGCGCTCAAGTACACGGGCGAGCGTCGGCAGTTCGGCAAGCGCATCGCCGAATTCCAGGGCGTGCACTTCCAGCTCTCGGACATGGCCACGGAGCTCGAGGCGGCGCGCCACCTCGTCTACCACGCGGCCTGGCTCAGCCAGAACGGGCAGCCCTATTCCAAGGAAGCCGCGATGGCCAAGCTGTTCTGCTCGGAGCTGGCCATGCGGAACACGATCAAGGCCATCCAGCTCCATGGCGGCTACGGGTACACCAAGGACTACCCCGTGGAGCGCTTCATGCGCGACGCCAAGATCGGTGAGATCGGGGAGGGGACGTCGGAGGTGCAGCGCATGGTCATCGCGCGGCACTTGATCGCCGGCTTAGGCCGGGAGTAGCCAGGGCCTGCACAGTTGCGCCGATGGGCGCCATCCCCCACCATTACAGGTACTTACGGGCCCCTTGTCGGGGCCCTCGCTGTATCCGGGCGAGTCCGCCCACCCCCTCGCAACTGCACGCCATGAACCTGGGTCGTACGTCGTCCCGACTTTTCCCGGCCGCGCCGGCCGCCCTCCGTGGGCGGTCGGCGATGACGCGCTGGGCGGGCACGCCGTGGTCGATCCTGTGCGCTGCGGGGATGTCCCCACTCCTTGGTACGTATGAAGCGCGAGATCCTGATTTCCGCGACGCAGCGCGAGATTCGCGTCGCAATCCTCGAGGACGAACAGCTCGTTGAACTGCAGGTCGACCGTCCGGAGAACAAGCGGATGGTCGGTGACATCTATCTCGGCAAGGTCGAAGCGGTCCAGCCCGGACTGCAGGCGGCGTTTGTCGGCATCGGCACCGAGAAAAGCGCCTTCCTCCACAACTCCGACCTCGCGTACGACGAGGACGGCGATGACGACGAGGATGACGATGACGCGGATGATGACGAGGCGGACTCGGCCGATGCCGACGCCGCCGAATCCGCCGCGGACGCCGGTGAGGGCAAGGACGCGAAGGACGGTGAGAAGCCCAAGGGCGGCCGCGGACGCGGCCGTGGGGGCCGCCGTCGGCGCAAGGAACCGCCCCAGATCCAGGACGTCCTGAAGCGCGGCCAGTCGCTCATCGTCCAGGTCAGCAAGGAGCCCATCTCCACGAAGGGCCCGCGCGTCACCGCGCAGGTCTCGCTGGCTGGCCGCTTCCTCGTGTACATGCCGTTCGCGGCCCGACGCGTGGGCGTCAGCCGCAAGATCGGCGAGCGCGCGCAGCGCCAGAAGCTCCGCGAGCTCGTGGAAGGCGTGCTGCCCAAGGACGCCGGCGGCGTCATCGTGCGCACGGTCTCCGAGGGCGTCACGCAGGAGACCTTCAAGCGTGAGCTGGATACGCTGATCGGCCAGTGGAACCGCATCGTCAAGAAGCAGAAGTTCGTGGGCAACCCGCCCAAGCTCCTGCATCGCGAGACCTCGCTCACGCGCGGCATCATCCGCGACCTCTTCTCGACGAAGGTCGACCGCCTGACGGTGGACTCCAAGCAGGTCTACAACGAGATCATCGAGTACCTGCAGGGCATCGCGCCGGAACTCATCGAGCGCGTGGCCCTGTATGAGGACAAGATCCCGCTGTTCGACAAGGAGCAGATCGAGGGCGAGATCCGCGACCTCTTCAAGCGGCGCTGCGACCTGCCGAGCGGTGGGTACCTGATCATCGAGCCCACCGAAGCGCTGGTCTCGATCGACGTGAACTCCGGCCGGTTCACCGGCAAGAAGGATCCGGAGAAGACGGTCACGAAGACCAACATGGAAGCGGCCCGCGAGATCGCGCGGCAGCTGCGCCTGCGTGACGTCGGCGGCATCATCGTCTGCGACTTCATCGACATGGAGTCGAAGTCGAACCGCGACCGAGTGCTCCAAGAGCTGCGCACGCACCTTGGCCGTGACCGGGCGCGCACGAAGGCCTACGCGGTGAGCGACCTTGGCCTGATCGAGATGACCCGCCAGCGCGTGCGGCAGAGCCACTTCCACGCCATGACGGAAGCCTGCCCGGTCTGCAACGGCACGGGGCGTGTGTTCACCGCGGAGACGATCGTCCGCCGGATGGAGCGAGCGGTACGTCGCCTCGCGTCCGAGGGCCGCCGCGAGGCCATCGTGGTGAAGCTGTACCCGGATACCGCGATCTACGTGCTCGAGAACGAGAAGGACTTGGTCGCGCGCCTGGCGAAGCAGGTCGGCTTCGGCGTGGAGATGCGGGACGATCCGCTGCTCAAGCCGGACGAGTTCAAGCTCGTGGTCAAAGGCGCCGGGCGGGATATTACGTCGCAGTACGCGGTTGCGTAATCGTCTCCCGACGTGGGAGACGAGAGAGGGCGGTACGGGCGGGGGTGGGCCGAGGGGAGACGGGAGAGGGAAGACGGGGGAGAGACGGGGCCGGGTACGTGAGACGTCTGCCCCCCATCTCCCCCATTCCCGTATCTCACCCCCCGCCCGTACCGCCGTCTAACCTCTCCCACCATAAGGACTTGACCGCGACCGCTCGAGCGGATATTGTTCTAGGCTCGCTCAATTCCATCTAGCAGAGTTCCCAATGTCGTACGCAATCTTCCGCTCCGGCGGCAAGCAGTTCCGCGCCGAAAAGGGCAGCACGCTGCGTCTTCCCACCCTCCCGGGTGAGGCGGGCGCGACCGTCGAGTTCAACGAAGTGCTCCTTGGCTCTGACGGCTCGGCCGTCAAGGTCGGCGTGCCGACGCTCAAGGGCGCCACGGTCACCGCGGAGATCGTCAAGCACGGTCTCGGCGACAAGATCATCGTGTTCAAGTTCAAGCGTCGCAAGAACTACGCGCGCAAGCAGGGCCATCGTCAGGGCTTCACCGAAGTTCGCATCCGCGACATCACCCTCGGCTGACCCGGGGAGAGAGGATACCATGGCACATAAGAAGGGCGTAGGCTCCTCCCGCAACGGCCGCGATTCGAATCCGCAGTACCGCGGCGTGAAGAAGTTCGGCGGCGAGAAGGTCATTGCCGGCAACATCATCGTCCGCCAGTGCGGCACGAAGTGGCACCCGGGCAACAACGTCGGCCTCGGCACGGACTACACGATCTACGCCCTCATCGACGGCGTGGTGAAGTTCGAGCACAAGTCCAAGACCCGCTTCAAGGTCTCGGTCTACCCGGCCGCGTAAGCGATTCCGGTACGAAATCGAAAGCCCCGGCTCACAGAGCCGGGGCTTTCTTGTTTGCACCACGAAGACACGAAGGCACGAAGGATGCTGCACCCGCGCGGCTGAACGCGTCAGGCCGAAGGCTCCGGTGCCTTGGGGGCGTTGCGATGCAGCACCTTCGCCAAGTCCTCCTCGAGCTGTTTCGCTTCGGCCTCGTACTTGGCCAACGTGCCGTGCAGATGCTCTTGCGTTTCGGCCGCGAGCTCGGTGTTGTCCCGCTTGGCCCGGTGTACGGCGTAGCCGAGTGCCTGCGCGGCCTTGTCGGCCTGCTGCCGCACACGGAAGAGTTCGATGCGGATCTTGCCCTCATCGAGGGCGCCTTTCGCGGCCGTGCCGGCCTTGTCCAGCTCTGCTTGAACCTTCTCCCAGATACTCATGATGGTATCCTCCTGCGGTCCCGTACGCCGGAGACGCCGCGCGGGTTTCCTCGCGCGTTAGGCGCCGAAGACCTGCCGGGCGAGCGCGACGTCGTCCGTGCAGATGGCATGTACGCCGAGCGCGGCGAAGCGTTCCATGACGGCGGCGTCGTTCACCGTCCACGCGACGATGCGGCAGCCGGCGGCGATCGCCGCGGCCACGAGATCGGCATCGACGAAAGGCCACTGCCGCCAGAGATCACGACCGCCGACAGCCTGCAGGGCGTGCAGCGCGTCGAGCGGATAGTTCACCTCGAGCACACCGCGAGGGATCGCAGGAGCGAGCCGTCGCGCTTCGGCGACCTGGCGATGGTCGAAGGCGTGCACGGCGGACCGGAGCTCAGGGCGAGCGCCCAGTGCAGCGACCGAGCCGGCCGCGCAGCCGGGACCTTTGAGCTCGGCGTAGGCGGTCAATCCGCGCGCGAGGTGCAGGTCCAGCACGGCGTCTAGCGTCGGCACGTCGGGCCCGGGGACGATACCGGGGCCCAGCGGGTCGTGGTGGACCCGCAGGATGCCGTCGGGATGCAGGTGCACGTCGAATTCACAGCCTTCGGCCCCGAGGTCGGCGGCGCGGGCAAAGGCCGCCAAAGTATTCTCGGGGCGCTCGCGGGAGGCGCCGCGGTGGGCGATGATCTCGGGACGTGGCACGGCAGTAGTTTAACGTCCGTGGACCAGCGCCGTCTGACCTTTCGAGGATGCCTGTGACCGCCCCCAGCCAGCCGGCGACCGACGCGGAGTTGATCGCCCGATGGCAGTCGGGGGACCAGCGGGCCGCCTCGGCGCTCGTCGAGCGCCATGCGCCGTCCGTCGCGCGGTTCGCGGCGAGCCTGGGCGTGCGCGAGGAGATCGATGAGCTGGTGCAGGACACGTTCGTGCGGGCGTTCCAAAGCCTCGAGTCCTTTCGGGCCGACAGCCAGCTTCGAACGTGGCTGTTTACCATCTGCAAGCGCCTGCTGCTGGACCGGAAGCGCGCGGAGCGACGACGACGCGACGTCGCCGAGATCGATGAACGGGACGCGGCGACGGAGTACGATGCGCTGGACGTGATGGTCGGCGACGAGCTGGCCGAGCGCCTGCGCGATGCGATGGGCGGCCTGACGGACCTGCAGCGCGAGGTCTTCAGCTTGCGGGTGAACGAGGGGATGGCCTACGCAGAGATCGCGTCGGCGGTCGGGAGCACGGAAGGCGCGTGCCGAGTGCACTATCACAACGCCTTGAAGGCGATCAAGGAGCGGTTGCGCGATGCGTGAATGCCACGAGACGACGGAGCGGGATGCCCTGCCGCTGCTGCTGCGCGGGCGGTTGTCGCCCAGCGATGCCGCGCGTGTGCGGGCGCATGTCGCGTCCTGCCCCGCCTGCGCCGAGGATCTGGCCGTGCTGGAGCGCGCCGCGAAGCTGTTCGACATGGCCACGCCGCGTGTTGACGTGTCGGCGATCGTCGCGAAGTTGCCGGCGCCGTCGCAGCGGCCGGCCCTGCGCGTGGAGCGGGGCCTGGCGCGTCGTCCGCTGGTGCCGCGCTATGCCTTGGCGGCGGCGGCGTCGCTCACGCTGGTCGCGACGCTCTCGTTCGCCGCTCTGAAGGGGCGCGTGTTCGACGGGACGACACCCGCCACGGTTTCGCCGGACACCGCGATGCCGGTGTCGGATGTCGCGTCGGCGGCGCCGGCTCCCGTCGCGCTGGTGACGGGCGCCGAACTCGGCGAGCTCGGAAGCTCGGAACTCGAAGCGCTGTTGGCCGAGCTCGACCAGTTCGAAGCCACCATTGCGGCCGAACCCGTGTCCATGCAGCGCGCCGTCGTCGACGCGCCGGAGGGCCTATGAGAATGCTGCGGCAGGTCATGCGGGCCGGCGTGCTCCTCGCGATCACGGTGACCATGGCGGGCGCGCAGGGTGAGCCGCGTCCCGACGCTCGTCGTGATTCGCTGGAGGCACGCGTGCGCGCCCGCATGACGACCATGCTGCGCGAGCAGATCGGGCTGAACGATGACCAGATCCGCCGGCTGCAACAGACGAATCGCCGGTTCGAACGCCAGCGTCGCGAGCTGTTCAACGAGGAGCGTCGGGTGCGAGGTGAGTTGCGGGCCGCGCTGGAGTCGCGCGACTCCGTGCAGGATGCCCGCGTCGCGCCGCTGCTGGACCGCACGATCCAACTGCAGCGGCAGCGGCTCGACCTCTTGGAGGCGGAGCAGAAGGAACTCGCAACCTTCCTGACGCCGACGCAGCGCGCCCGCTTGTACGGGTTGGAGGAGCAGATGCGCCGCCGGATGCAGGAGATGCGCGACTCGCGTCCGGGCGACGGTCCGCGGCGCGGCGTCCCGGGTGCGCCGGGTGTACGCCCGGGCGGACCTCCGGGCGCCGGGCCGCGACGTCCGCCGCCGCTCTGACATCACGCCGCCATCCGATTACTTTTCCCAACGCGCCCGGATGGCGGAACTGGCAGACGCAGGGGACTCAAAATCCCCCGATCGCAAGGTCTTGTGGGTTCGATTCCCACTCCGGGCATAGAGGCGGGCGTCAGGGATTCCCTGGCGCCCGCCCTTGTCGTTCTCGGACCCCGACCGCGGCACGCGGCTGACTTATCGATACATCTGAGAGCGGTACGTTCGTGCACGTGAGGTCGTTCGTTCACGCCGGAGCTCTCGTGCCAGACGCAGCCCGCCAGCAGGTATCTGAGCTCCAGCACCTCACCGAGGCGCTTCAGCGCGAACGGGAACGCCTCGTCACCGCGCAGGCCGTGGCGAAGGTCGGAAGCTGGGAAACCGATCTTCAAACGCTCTCGGTGCTGTGGTCCGACGAGACGTATCGCATCTTCGGCGTGGATCCCGGGACGTACGTGCCCACGCACGTGTCGTTCCTGTCGTTCGTGCATCCCGACGACCGCGCCAGGGTAGACGAGGCCTTCCGCGCGTCGTTCGCGACCCGGGATGTGTGCACGGTCGAGCATCGCGTCGTCGCCGGCGACGGGTCCACCAAGATCGTCGAGGAGCGCTGGCAGACGTTCGTCGATGGGCTCGGCCATCCCATACGCGCCGCTGGTACCTGCCAAGACCTCACGGAGCGGCGGCGCCTTGAGGCGCAGCACCTGCGTACGCAGCGCCTGGAGAGTCTCGGAACGCTGGCTGGGGGCATCGCCCACGATCTCAACAACGTGCTCACGCCGATTCTCGCGACGGTCGATCTCCTCCGTGAGGAAGACGATCCCGCCGAGCGCGAACATTTGCTGACGACAGTCGAGGAGAGTGCGCGCCGCGGCGCAGAGATGGTGCGTCAGGTCCTGGCGTTCGCGCGCGGCAGCGGCGGCGAGCATGTGCCGGTCGATCTGCGTCGGGTCGTCGACGACGCCAGGCGGGTCCTCGTCGAGACCCTCCCGAAGGACATCAGCGTCCGCATCGAGGAGCCGGCTGCGGTGAGTCGGGTCCTCGGAGACGCCACGATGCTGTACCAGGTGTTGATGAACCTCTGCGTGAACGCGCGGGATGCCATGGCGCACGGCGGGCAGCTGTCGATCGCGCTCGCGGACGAGACGCTCGATGAGGTGTACGCGGGCATGCACCCGCAGGCCCGTCCCGGTCGCTATGTGCGCGTGACCGTCGCGGATACAGGCACGGGCATCCCGCCCGCGGTGCAAGAACGCATGTTCGAGCCGTTCTTCACGACGAAGGAACTGGGCCAGGGCACGGGGTTAGGGCTCTCGACCGTGCATGCGATCGTCCGCGGCATGGGCGGCTTCGTGAACGTGTACAGCGAGATCGGACGCGGCGCCCGCTTCGTCGTGTACCTGCCTGCCATCACGGGCCCCGTCGACGCGCTCGACGCGACGGGCCGTGCGGCGCCGCTGCCGCGCGGGCGCGGCGAGTTGGTGCTGGTCGTGGACGACGAGCCCCTGATTCGCGAGGTCGTCACGCCCACGCTGGAGCGCAATGGCTACACGGTGCGGAGCGCGGCGAACGGCGCCGAGGGTGTGGCCGCGTTCGTCGAGGCGAGGCGGGACCTGCGGCTGGTCCTGACGGACATGGCGATGCCCGTCCTCGACGGGCCCTCGATGATCCGCGCCATCCGCGCGATGGACGCCCAGGTGCCGATCATCGGAACCAGCGGCCTGACGGGCTCGATGGTCGCGGCGTCTCGGACGACCTGCGTATCGACGGGTGGGTGCCGAAGCCGTATCTCGCCGAGGTGCTGCTTCGCACGATCCGCGACGCCATCGACGCTGCCGAATCGCCGGCGCCGCGCGGCGGCTCGGCTTAGCGGTCGCTCGCCTTGGGCGGGTCGAAGATGAGGTCCGCCGCCAGCCACACCGTCCGCGTGAACGGATAGAGGAGCAGCGGCGCAGCGACCATCGCCACGACCAGCACGACCTCGAGGCGGTCCCAGGGCACATCGGGCCACACGACCAGCACCCAGATGCCCAGCCCCGCGGCGAAGAGCAGCTCGGCGACAATCAGGTTCACGAGGTACGCCCCGACGAAGTGATCCCGGTTGCCGCGGTCGGTCTTGAGGGCGCAGCGCGGGCAGCGCGGCTGCAGCCACAGCCATCGACGGAAGAGGCCGCCGCTGCCGCACTCCGGGCACCGCAGCGCAAAGGCGCGCAGCAGGCGCGTCGTGGACGAGGGGAGGGCGGTGGGCGTGCTCACCCTTGCAAACTACATTGTTCGGGACGTCCGTGTGTGGGACGTTCGTTCACCTCCGCCCGCCGTCCGATGCCTGGTCGTCATCATCTGTTCGTTCCCGGGCCGTCCAACGTGCCCGACCGCGTCCTGCGCGCCATGCACCGCGCGCAGGAAGATCACCGCTCGAGCGCGTTTCCGGCCCTGACCGAGGGTTTGCTGCGCGACATCCGACCGGTGTTCGGCAGCACGGTGGCGCGTCCGTTCCTCTTCTCGGCGACCGGGACGGGCATGTGGGAGGTCGCCATCACGAACACGCTGTCGCCGGGCGATCACGTGCTCGCCGTGCGGCTCGGGCAGTTCTCGCATCTGTTCATCGACACGGCGGAGAAGCTGGGGCTCAAGGTCGAAGTGATGGACCTCGAATGGGGCGAGTCCTTCGACCCGCAGGCCATCGGGGATCGCTTGGCGGAAGACCGCGCGCACGCGATCAAGGCGCTGTTGGTCGTGCACAACGAGACGGCGACCGGCGTCACGACGGACATCGCGGGGCTGCGTGAGGCGATGGACGCGGCGAAGCATCCGGCGTTGCTCTTCGTGGACGGCGTCAGCTCGATCGGCTCGCTGGAGTTCCGGCAGGATGCCTGGGGTGTCGACGTCGCGATCACGGGGTCGCAGAAGGGCTTCATGATGCCCGCCGGGTTGGGCATGGTGTCGCTCTCGCCGACGGCGATGGAGCGCATCGAGACGGCGGGATTCAAGCGGCATTACTTCGACCTGCGGCCGCAGGTGCTGCATAACGACCAGGGCTACTTCCCGTACACGCCGCCGCTCGCGCACTTGTTCGGCCTGCGTGAGGCGCTGGACATGATGCAGGAGGAAGGGCTGGCGAACATCCACGCGCGCCACGCGCGCCTGGGCGAAGGCGTGCGGCGGGCCGTGGCCGCCTGGGAACTGCGCATCTGCGCCCGCGATCCGGAGCGCCGGTCGAACACGGTGACGGCGATCGTCGTGCCCGACGGCAAGGACGCGCGGCATGTGATCGACCACGCGTATCGTCGCTGGGACATGGCGCTGGGCTCGGGCCTCGGCCGCCTGAACGGCAAGGTATTCCGCATCGGCCATCTCGGGGATCTCAACGAAGGCATGCTGCTCGGGGCGCTCGGGCTCACGGAGCTGGCCCTCCACGATGCGGGCATCGCCGTACCGCTCGGGGCGGGCGTTGCTGCGGCCCAGCGCTGGTATCGCGAGTCGGAGTGAGCGCACGTCCGGTGGTGTGGGTGACGCGCCGCCTGCCGGCGGCCGTCGAGCAGGCGCTGCACGAGCACTTCGAGATCCGTCAGCGCGAGGACGACGCGCCGCTCGACGCGGACGCGCTCGCGCAGGCGTTTCGCGAGGCCGACGCCGTCCTGTGCACCGTGACCGACCGCATCTCGCCGGCGTGCCTGACGCAGCCGCAACGGCGGGCGCGGATCGTCGCGAACTTCGGCGTCGGCGTGAATCACATCGACGTGGCCTCGGCGCGCGCCGCGGGCGTGACGGTCACGAACACGCCGGACGTGCTCACCGACGACACGGCTGACCTCGCCATCCTGCTCATGTTGGCGACGCTGCGGCGTGCGGGTGAGGGCGAGCGTGAGTTGCGCGCGGGCCGCTGGGCCGGGTGGCGGCCGACGCACCTGCTCGGGACGCGACTCACGGGCAAGACGCTGGGCATCGTAGGTTTGGGGCGCATCGGCATGGCGGTCGCGCAGCGGGCGAGCGCGGGCTTTGGCATGCGCGTCCTGGCCTGGTCGCGTTCCGCGCCGCGCGGTCCCGAGCCGGGGGTGGAGCGCGTGGCGACGCTAGATGCGCTGCTGGCGCAGGTCGATGTGCTGAGCCTGCATTGTCCCGCCACCCCGGACACCAAGCACCTGATCGCAGCGCCGCAACTGGCGCTCATGGGCCGGCACGCCGTGCTGGTCAACACGGCACGCGGCGACGTCGTCGATGAAGCGGCGCTGGTCGCCGCGCTGGAGGCCGGACAGATCGCCGGCGCGGGGCTCGACGTGTTCGAACGGGAGCCCGTCGTGCATCCGGGTCTGCTGAGGCGCGACGACGTCGTCCTCCTGCCGCACCTTGGCTCGGCAACGCGTGAGACCCGCGAGGCGATGGGGATGCGGGCCCTGGCCAACCTTACGGCGTTCTTCCGCGGCGAGGCGGTGCGCGATCGCGTCGTGTCGTAGCACCGCTGGCTTGCTCGCCGTGTCGGCGGGCCCCTAGCTTTCCGCTTCCACCCCCTCCGTGAATCCAGCCAATGGCGACCTACAAGTACGCGCGCGTCCCCGCGAAGGGTGAGCGCATCGAGGCTTCGGGCGGCGACTTCCGCGTGCCCGACCAGCCGATCATCCCGTTCATCGAGGGCGACGGTACCGGCCCGGACATCTGGCGCGCGTCCGTGCGCGTGTTCGACGCTGCCGTCGAGCGCGCCTACGGCGGCAAGCGCAAGATCCACTGGATGGAGATCCTCGCCGGCGAGAAGGCGTTCAACGCGACCGGCGAGTGGATGCCGGCCGAGTCGCTCGAGGCCGTGCGCGAGTTCAAGGTGGCCATCAAGGGGCCGCTGACGACGCCCGTGGGCGGCGGCATTCGCTCGCTGAACGTCGCGCTGCGCCAGGAGCTCGACCTGTACGCCTGCGTGCGGCCCGTGCGCTACTTCCAGGGCGTCGGTGCGCCGGTGAAGGAGCCGCAGAAGGTCGACATGGTCATCTTCCGCGAGAACATCGAGGACGTGTACAGCGGCATCGAGTTCCGGGCCGGTACGGCCGAGGCCGAGAAGCTGCGGCAGTTCATCGAGAAGGAGTTCGGCAAGAAGATCCGTCCGGAGAGCGCGATCGGCATCAAGCCGATGTCGGCGTTCGGCTCCAAGCGTCTCATCGAGATGGCCATCAAGTACGCGCTCAAGACGCACCGGCCGTCGGTGACGATGATGCACAAGGGCAACATCATGAAGTTCACCGAGGGCGGCTTCCGCGACTGGGGCTATGAGCTCGCGAAGGAGAAGTTCGGGGAGCACGTGGTGGCCGAGGCGGACCTGGCGGCAGCGGGCGGCAAGGCCCGTGCCGACGCCGTGGTCCTCAAGGACCGCATCGCCGACTCGATGTTCCAGCAGATCCTGCTGCGTCCGGATGAGTACAGCGTGGTCGCGACGCCGAACCTCAACGGCGACTACATCTCCGACGCGCTCGCGGCGGAAGTCGGCGGCCTCGGCATTGCGCCGGGCGGCAATCTCGGCGACGAGGCGGCCGTCTTCGAAGCCACGCACGGCACGGCGCCCAAGTACGCGGGTCTCGACAAGATCAACCCGGGCAGCGTGATCCTCTCGGGCGTCATGATGCTCGAGCACATGGGCTGGAACGAGGCCGCGAAGCTCATCGTCACGGGCCTCGAGAAGGCGATTGCCGCGAAGACCGTCACCTACGATCTCGCGCGGCAGATGCAGGGGGCCACCGAGGTGAGCACCTCCGGCTTCGGTGACGCGATCATCAAGGGGATGGCCTGATGTCCCTGACGTTCACGACGACCAAGGGCGACGCCGCGCGGGCGGCGGTGCCGCTGCTCGCCGTCCTGCTGCCGGCCGAGCCCAAGTTGCCGCGTGCGCTCTCGGCGCTCGACAAGGCCACGAAGGGCGCGCTGTCGCTGGCCATCCGTCGCGGTGACTTCAGCGGCGGCAAGGACGAGACCCTGCTCGTCGTGAACCCGGGTGCGGGGCCGCAGCGCGTGCTCTTGGTCGGCTGCGGCGCCAACGACACGCGCGCACTTACGCGGGCGGCCACCATGGCGGGCCGCAAGGCGAATGCGCTGAACGTCGGCACGATGGCGCTGTGGGCGGACGACCTGCAGGGTGAGCGTGTCGAAGGCGTCGTGGTCGGCCTCTCGCTCGGCAGCTGGGAGTTCCGGGAGTTGATGGCGACGCCGAAGACGGGCAAGCCGCGCAAGCCGCTCGCCACGGCGCGCATCTACGTCGAGAACGTCGCCGCGACCAAGGCGTCGTTGGCCGCAGGCATCGCGGTGGCCGAGGGCCAGCGCTTGGCCCGCCGGCTCGCGATGTTGCCGGGCAACATCTGCACGCCGAGTTACCTCGCGGAGTCGGCGCAGGACATCGCCAAGCGGCACGGCATGAAGCTCACCGTGCTCGGCCGCAAGGACATGGAGAAGCTCGGCATGGGGTCGTTCCTCGCGGTCGCGCAGGGGACGACGCAGGATCCCAAGCTGATCGTCCTCGAGTACAACGGCGGCAAGCGCGGCGCGGCCCCGGTCGCGTTGGTGGGCAAGGGCCTCTGCTTCGACACCGGTGGCGTGAGCATCAAGCCGGCGGCGGGCATGGAGACGATGAAGTTCGATATGTCCGGCGCGGCGGGTGTGCTCGGCGCGATGGAGGCGATTGGCCACCTCAAGCCGAACGTCAACGTCGTCGGCCTCGTCGGCTCGACGACGAACGTCGTGGACGGCGATGCGATCCGTCCCGGTGACGTCGTGCGCGCCAGCGACGGCACGACGATCGAGATCCAGAACACGGACGCCGAGGGGCGTCTCGTGCTCGCCGACGTGCTGCACTACGCGAAGCGCTTCAAGCCCCAGGCGGTGGTGGACGCGGCGACGCTCACGGGCGCCGTGGTCATCGCCCTGGGCAACGTGACGATCGGCGTGATGGGCAACGACCAGTCCACGGTCGACGAGGTGCTGGCCGCCAGCGGGCGCGGTGGCGAGCTGGCCTGGCAACTTCCGCTGTTCGAGGAGTACAAGGAGCAGTTGAAGTCCGACGTGGCGGACCTCCGCAACATCGGTGGGCGCGGTGCGGGGACGATCACCGCGGGCCTGTTCCTGCAGCACTTCGCCGGAGAGATGAAGTGGGTGCACCTCGACGTGGCCGGCACGGCCTACTCGGAGACGGATCTCGTCGTGATGCCCAAGGGTCCCACGGGCGTGCCGGTGCGCACCTTCGTCGAGTTCGTACGGGGACGCGCGCGCTGATTCGCACCCTGTGGTTCGGCGCCCTCCTCATGGGGGCGCCGTTGGTGTCGTGCCTTGGCGCGCAGGACACGGTTCCGCTGCGCAATGACAGCACCGCTGCGCGCAGGGATAGCACACCGCCGCGCGATACCCTCAAGACGGCATTTGCCGCCGCGGAGCGTCCTCGCGGCGCGGAGCTGCGCGGGCGGCAGTACGTCTGGTCGCGCGAGACGATCTTCGTCACCGGCGCGCAGAACCTCGCGGAACTCATCGCGGAAGTCCCCGGCGCGAGCATTGTGCGCTCGGGCTACCTGATGGCGCCCATCGTCACGAGCTGGCAGGGTCAGCCGGGCCGGGTCCGCGTGTTCCTGGACGGCGTGGAGCTCGACGCGCTCGACGCGCGCATGGGCGAGCAGCTCGACCTCGCGGCGATTCCGCTCTACGGCCTCGAAGAAGTCGCCGTCGAGCGCGCGGCCACGGAGTTGCGCGTGCATCTGCGAACCTGGCGCGCCGAGCGCACGACGCCGGAGACGCGCGTGGACGTCGGCACGGGCGCCGAGAACTTCACCCTGTATCGCGGCTACTACGCGCGGCGGTTGCACAATGGCGGCGGATTCCAGATTGCGGCCCAGCAGTTCAGCGTGATCAACGGCCTCACGCGCGGCGATGGCGACTCGTTCGGCGGCGTGGCGCGGCTGGGCTGGGCGGCCGGCGACTGGAGCGTGGACGCGGTGGGCATGTCCTCCGGGCGGAAGCGGGCGGCGACGCGTCGCTACGTGCGTGGGAGCGCGCCCGTGGACGTGGCGATCCCGCGCTTCGAAGGCAGCGAGCGCCTTGGCTACCTGCGCGTCGGATTCCGGCAACCGGAGGCCGAGGGATTTTGGGCGCAGGCCATCGCCGCGACGCAGGCGTACATGGAGGACGATTCGCTCGCCTCGAGCGGGACGACGCCGGATCCGGATACCCTGCGCTCGCAGTCGCAGTACGTGCTGACGGGCGGATGGACACAGGGTGCGCTGCGGCTGAGCGCTGCGGCGCGCTACCGCGTGCGCGGGGGTGAGGCGCGGCTCGCGCCCAGCATTCGCGCGTCGTACGAGCGTGAACGGCTGGCACTCGCGGCGTTTGCGGAAGTCGATGGCCCGGATTCGACACGGCGCGTGGACGTGAGCGCGCGGTTGCTGCCGCTGCGGTGGCTGTCATTGGGACTCGCGGCCGGGCAGCAGACGCCCGCAAACGCCGCAGTCCAGGGGCCAGACCGGAGCACGGCCCGCGCAGAACTCGGGCTCGAGCTCCCGCGCCATTGGCTGCGAGTCGGGGCGGTGCAGCAGTCCGAGGCGCGCGTTGCTGGTTTGGCGATCTACGACACGCTGTTCACTGCGGCGCGGATTCCGGAATCACGCGGGTTCAGCCTCGCGTTCGGCGGCCAAGTGTGGGGGCCGTTCAGTCTCGACGTGTACGGCGTCGATTGGGGGGATGAACAGTTCTACCGCCCGCGCCATCAGGTGCGCTCCGCGCTGCAGGTGGAGACCGGCCTGCGCCGCTGGCTCAAGCGCGACACGTTCTGGCTGCGGGGGAGCTTCGTGCATGACTATCGCAGCGATCTCCTCGCGCCGGGGGCCGGCGGCACTGTGCTCAAGGCCAAGGGCACCGGCGTGCAGGCGATCCTCATCGACATCCGGCTCGGCCAGGCGCACATCTTCTTCCACAACCGGAACTTCACGGGCGAGGTCTACGAGACTGTGCCCGGCTACCTCATGCCGCGCCTCATCCAGCAGTACGGTGTGCGCTGGGAGTTCTGGAACTAGGTCGCTTGTCCAAGTGACTGCGGCTGCGTAACTTACGGGCTCTATGCTGCGATCAATGACTGGGTTTGGAACGGCCGAAGGACCGGTCGGCGGCACGCGCCTGAGTGTGGAGCTCCGCTCGGTGAACCATCGGTTCTTCAATCCCAGCCTGAAGCTGCCGAGCGCGCTGTCGCGGTTTGAAGGCGACGTACGCGAGCACCTGCGCCAGCGGATCGCCCGTGGACATGTCACGGTCTCGGCACGCGTGGTGCGTGAGCAAGAGGCCGCGACACTGGTGGACGAGGCGAAGTTCGCCGCCGCAGCGTCGGCCCTGAAGGCCCTGCAACAGCGGCACGGATTGGATGGCGCCGTGGATGTCGCGACGGTGTTGCGCATGCCGGACGTGCTGCAACTGACGCGCGACGACGCGGGCCTCGATGCCGCGACCGTCGAGGAACTACTGCCCGTCGTCGACGCGGCGGTCGTCGCCCTGCAGGCCATGCGGGCGGCGGAAGGTGCGCGCCTGGCGCAGGTGATCGCCGAGCGCCTGGCGCTGGTGGAGCAGGCGGTCGCGCGGATCGCGGCACGGGCGCCGGAGCGCGTGCTCGCCCAACGCGAGCGACTGCGCGAGAACGTCGAGAAGCTGGCGGGCGGCATCGCCGTCGATCCACAGCGACTGGCGCAGGAGATTGCCATTCTCGCCGACCGCCTCGATGTCGGCGAAGAGCTGGATCGCTTCGCGAGTCATATCGCCGCGTTCCGCGAGGCACTCGCGAGCAAGACGGGCGAAGGCGTCGGCAAGCGCCTCGGGTTCCTGCTGCAGGAGATGCTGCGCGAGGCGAACACGACCGGCAGCAAGGCCAACGACGCGCCGATGCTCCAGGACGTGGTGGCGATCAAGGAAGAGCTTGAGCGCATCCGCGAGCAGGTGGAGAACGTCGAGTGACGCGGCAGCCGTTTCCGCTCGTGCTCTCCGCGCCCTCGGGTGCGGGCAAGACGACCATCGCCCGGATGCTGCTGAAGCGGCGCAGCGACGTGGGCTACTCGGTGTCCTGCACGACCCGCGCCCCGCGGCCCGGCGAGGTGGATGGCGTCGACTACCACTTCTTGACGCCCGAGCAGTTCGACGCCGCCGTGGAGCGCGGGGAGTTCGCCGAGTGGGCGGAAGTGCACGGGCGGAAGTACGGTACGCTCGTGCGCGAGGTGAAGGCGGTGATGGACCGCGGCCAGCACGTGATGCTCGACATCGACGTGCAGGGCGCGCGGCAGGTGGTGCAGCGCTTCCTCGATGCGGTGACGGTCTTCGTCGTGCCGCCCTCCGCCGAGGCCCTGGTGGCGCGGCTGGCGGGCCGGAACACCGAAAGCACGGAGATGCTGGCGCTGCGGCTCCGGAACGCGATACAGGAACTCGAGGAGGCGGAGCGCTACCAGCATGTGGTCGTGAACGACAACCTCGAGGACGCCGTCGCGCGCGTGAGCGCGCTCATCGACGAGGAGACCCTCAAGCGCGAGCGGTTGCCGGCCCTCGGCAAGGACGTGGACCGGGTGGTGACGCGGATCCAGCAGGAGTTGATGGCCCGGATCTAGGGCCGGCCGAGGGACCAGGCGGGCCGGCGCAGCAGGGGGTCCGCCCGGTTTCGGAACGCCCGGCCGCTGGTTATCTTTCGAGGTCTAGGCAGCAGCCAATTTTCAGGAGCAGTCCGATGCAAGTCTTTACGCCGAAGGACATTACCGAGCACGCGACGAACAAGTACCTCGCGGTGCTCGTGGCGGCCAAGTATGCGCGTGTGTTGAACGAGTTCCCGCGCGACCGCTCGAAGAACGAGAAGAAGCTCTCCACCCGCGCGCTCGAGGACCTGAAGGACGGGGACATCGAGTACCGCGTGGTGCCGCGCCGTCGCGCCAAGGGCGCGTAACCCGCGCGGCGTCGGCCTCGGGCCTGCGCGCCGTGCGCCCGTTTGACGGTCGCCGCATCCTCCTCGGAGTCACCGGGGGGATCGCCAGTTACAAGTCCGCCTGGCTCGCCCGCCTGCTCACGCAGGCCGGCGCCCAGGTGGATGTCGTTTTGACCCGGTCCGCGCGCGAGTTCATCGGCAGCGTGACCTTTGAGGCGCTCACCGGGCGCCCGGTGCACACCGTCCTCATCGGCGACGGGCACGCCCTCGACCACATCCGGCTCGCCCGGGAGGCGGAGCTGATCGTCATTGCCCCGGCGACGGCTGATTTCCTCGCGCGTGCGGCGCATGGCCATGCCGATGAGCTGCTCTCGGCCACCCTGTTGGCCGCGGAGTGCCCCGTGCTGCTCGTGCCGGCGATGAATGACAAGATGTGGGCCAACGCCACGGTGCGGGCCAATTGCGCGGCGCTGGCGGCGCAGGGTAAGCACATCCTCGACCCGGGCGTGGGGCCGTTGGCGTCGCCCGATGAAGGCGCGGGGCAGGGGCGCATGCAGGAACCCGAGACCATCGTCGCGCACTCTGCGCGGTTGCTCGAGCCCCGCGGCAAGCTGGCCGGCAAGCGCATCGTCGTGACTGCGGGCCCGACACGCGAGCCGCTGGACCCGGTGCGTTACCTGACCAATCACTCCACGGGCAAGCAGGGCATCGCCTTGGCCGAGGCGGCGTGGCGTCGCGGCGCCGCGGTGGTGCTCGTGCACGGGCCGCTGAGCGCGCCTGCGCCGGTGGGCGCAGTGCTGAAGCCGGTCGAGACGACGCAGGACATGGCCGAGGCGGTTGCCAGCGAGGTCGGCGATGCCGACGTGCTCATCATGGCCGCCGCGCCTGCCGATTTCCGCCCGGCGCAGGTCGCGTCTGCAAAGATGAAGAAGACGGGCACGGCGCCGACGCTCGCGCTCGAGGAGACGCCGGACATTCTCAAGTCCACGGCCGGGCACCGCAAAGCGGGCATGATTGCCGTCGGCTTCGCCCTCGAGACGGACGACGTGGCCGAGAACGCGCAGAAGAAGCTCGCGGCCAAGCAGCTGACCATGATCGTTGCGAACAGCGCCCGCGAGGCGGGCGCCGGCTTTGGGCACGATACCAATCGCGTGACGATCTTCGCCGCGAATGGGACGGCGGAGGAGTTTCCCTTGCTCAGCAAGCGCGAGACCGCCGATGCGATCCTGGATCGCATCGAGGCCATGCTGTGAGCGAGTCGCTCGAGCGGCTGCGCCAGTATCTCGAGCAGCGCCGCGAACTCGGCGAGACTGAGTTCGTGCTCGATTCGCTGTCGATCGAGGATGCGCTCAAGGCCCTTGGCGGCAGCGCCGCACTCGCCGGCGGCACGCCGCGGAGCGCCGCGGCGGCGCCAGGGCGTGAGGCGCAGCGCATGCCCCCGCGCGGCGACTCGGATCTGCATCGCGCGGCCGAAGCGGCCGCGGCGTCGGGCGACTGGCGCGAGGCGTTGCGAGCCGTGAACGCCGAGGAAGGCGGCGCTTCTGCGAAGCCGGTTTCGAAGCCCGCGCCGAAGGCAGAGACGCGCGCTGCCGAGCCGTTGGATACCGCCTCGGCCGTTGCTCCTGCCGGCACCACGGCGCCGACGGCCGGCGCACCGGGCAGCGATGCCGATCGCTCGCCGAGCGCGTCAGGGGCGCCGTTGCAGGTGGGGGCGGGCGCCGCGCCGAGCGGGCTCGCCCATCTCGAGTCGCTCGAGGCGGTGGCCGGCGCAATCGCCGGATGCTCGCTCTGCGCGCTCTCGAGTACCGCGCTCAATCACGTGCCGGGCGAAGGCAACCCGCAGGCGCGGTTCGTGGTGGTCGGCGAAGCGCCCGGGCAGACTGAAGATGAACTCGGCCGGCCGTTCGTCGGCAAGAGTGGCGAGTTGCTGACGAAGATCCTCGAGGCGATTGGCTTCAAGCGCGAGGACGTTTTCATCTGCAACGTCCTCAAGCATCGGCCGCCCGGGAATCGCAACCCGAGCAGCGACGAGATCCACGCCTGTCGTCCGTTCTTGCTGCGGCAGCTTGAGCTGCTGGAGCCCAAGGTCATCCTCTGCGTGGGCACCTTCGCCGCGCAAACCCTGCTAGCCACCGACGCGCCAATCGGTAAGTTGAGGGGCGTCGTGCACCGGTATCACGGGATCCCGCTCGTGGCCACGTATCATCCCGCCGCGCTGCTGCGGAACCCCAACTGGAAGCGCCCCGCCTGGGAAGATGTCCAGCTCGCCCGTCGAATTTTCGATCGCCCGTAAGGGCCCGCCTGATGCGTTCGCGGACCGCCGCCCTCCTTGGTCGGAGGACGCGGAGCGTGCCGTGCTTGCCGCCATGCTGCTCTCCGGCGACGCGATCGTCACCGCGTTGGAGCTCGTCACGGAAGACATGTTCTACCGTGAGGGGCATCGCCGGCTCTTCCGGTCGATGCAGGCGATCCACAACGGCGGCGCGGTGGTCGATCCGCTCACGCTCTCGAACGAGCTCGAGCAGCGCGGCGACCTGCAGGCGGCGGGCGGCAAGGAGTACATCGGCGGGTTGCTCGATGAGATCCCGACCGCGGCGAACGTTGAGCATCACTGTCGCATCGTCCGCGACAAGGCGCTGCGGCGGCGGCTGATCGAGACGGCCACCTCGCTGGTGCGCGAGGGCCACGAGTCGCCGGCGGAGATTGCCGAGCTGCTCGACCTGGCCGAGCACAAGATTCTCGAGCTGAACGACCAGCGCGGCAGCGAAGGCTTCATCCGCATCAAGAGCCTGCTCTGGAGCGCGATGGAGCGCATCGAGGTGCTGCGCACCGCTGGCGGCAGCATCACCGGCGTACCGTCCGGCTTCGTCGACCTGGACAAGATGACGCTGGGCTTCCAGCCCTCGGACCTCGTGATCGTCGCGGCGCGTCCGTCGATGGGCAAGACGGCCTTCGTGCTCAACGTCGCGCAATACGCGGCCATCGAAGGCAATGTTCCGACGGCGATCTTCTCGCTGGAAATGAGTACTCAATCCCTCCTCTTGCGTATGCTCGCCTCGGAGGGATACGTGGATGCCCAACGCTTGCGCAGCGGTCAGTTGACCGCGCAGGACGCGTCGAACCTCGCCAAGGCCGCGGCCTTGCTGGGCCAGGCGCCGATCTGGATCGACGACACGCCGGGCCTCTCGGTGCTGGAGGTGCGCTCGCGCGCACGCCGCCTCAAGAGCCAGGCCGACATCAAGCTGATCATCGTCGACTACCTGCAGCTGCTCAGCGGTCCGCCGAATTCGGAGAGCCGTCAGCAGGAAGTCTCGGCGATCTCCCGCTCCCTCAAGGCGCTGGCCAAGGAACTCGAGGTGCCGGTCCTGGCGCTCTCGCAGCTCTCGCGTGCCTCGGAGCAGCGCGGCGGCGAGAATCGCCGGCCGCAGCTTTCCGACCTGCGCGACTCCGGCGCCATCGAGCAAGACGCCGACGTGGTGCTGTTCATCTACCGCCCCGAGATGAACGAGCGGCCCTACGACGACCAAGGCAATCCGCGCATGGTGTCGGGCACGACGGACATCCCGCTCGACGGCTACGCGGAAGTGATCGTCGGCAAGCAGCGTAACGGGCCGACGGGCCACATCCGCTTGCATTACCGGAAGTCGCACACGCGCTTCGAGAACTGGACCAGCCGCCAGCACGAGGGGTGATGCGAGGTCTCGCGCGTCCGCGACGCCGGAGCCGGCCATGGCGATGAAGGCCAAGTCCGTCTATCGCTGCACGGAGTGCGGCGCCGAGTCATTGCGTTGGCAGGGCAAGTGCGACACCTGCGGCGAGTGGAACACGCTCGTCGAGGAGCTCGTGGCGCCCAAGGTGAGCGCGAGCAAGGCCGCCGGCGCCCAGCGGCGCCTCGGGGGTGCGAACGCCTTCGGCGAGGGCGGTCAGGTGCTCGAGACCCCGCGCCTGCGCGACGTGCTGGGCGCGGAGGAGCACCGGTGGACCACGGGAATCGCCGAGTTTGACTTCGTGCTCGGTGGCGGCGTCGTGCCAGGCTCGATGGTCCTCGTCGGCGGCGAGCCGGGCATCGGCAAGAGCACGATCCTGCTGCAGGTTGCGGCGCGGCTCGAGGGCGAGGGACATAGCTGCCTCTACGTGAGCGGCGAGGAATCGCCGCTGCAGGTGAAGCTGCGCGCCGATCGGCTGGGTTCGACCGCCGGCAGCGTCGCGCTGCTCGGCGAGACAAACCTCGAGACAATTCTCGCCACCGCCGCGCAGGCGCAGCCCAAGGTGATGGTGGTCGACTCGATCCAGACGGTGTTCACGGGCGATCTGGAAGGCGCGCCCGGCAACGTGGGGCAGGTGCGCGAGTGCGCGGCGCGGCTGATGCGTTTCGCGAAGGAGAGCGGGACCGCAGTGTTCGTCGTCGGGCACGTGACGAAGGGCGGCGGCATCGCCGGGCCGAAGACGCTCGAGCACATCGTGGACACGGTGCTCTACTTCGAGGGCGAGGGCTCGGCGGATCACCGCGTGCTGCGCGCCACGAAGAACCGCTTCGGCTCGGTGGACGAGATTGGCGTGTTCCGCATGACGGTGCAGGGGCTCGAGGCGGTCGAGAATCCCAGCGCGCTCTTCCTCGGTGAGCGCAGCGAATCGCCGGCCAGTGGCTCGGCGGTGACCTGCCTCATGGAGGGCTCGCGGCCGATGCTGCTGGAGGTGCAGGGCCTCGCGGCAAAGGCGGGCTTCGGCACGCCGCAGCGGGTGAGTACGGGCTACGACGCGCGTCGGCTCGCCCTATTGCTCGCCGTGCTCGACAAGCGCGCGGGACTCTCGTTCGCGCAGCTCGACGTCTTCCTGAACGTGGTCGGCGGCGTGCGCGTGCAGGAGCCCGCCGGCGATCTCGCAGTGGCCGCAGCGCTGGCGTCGAGCTTCTACGACAAGCCGCTGCCCGGTGACGCGATCTTCCTTGGCGAGGTCGGGCTGGGCGGCGAGATCCGCGGCATCTCGCAGGCGGAGCGTCGCTTGCTCGAAGCAGAGAAGATGGGCATGCGCCGGGCATTCGTGAGCCAGCGCTCGGTGCCGAAGCGGCTGCCCAAGCAGCTCAAGGTCGAGGGCGTGCCGGATCTGGTGGCCTTGTTCCGGGCGCTGTTCCGATGAGCCGTGTCGGCGTCGTGATCGTCGCGGGCGGCAGTGGGAGCCGCGTCGGCGGCGCGGAACTCAAGCAACTGCGCTGGGTGGCCGGCAAGCCGATGCTGCTGCACTCGCTGCAGGCGTTCCAGTCGATTCCCGAAGTCGCGATGGTCGTCTGCGTGCTGCCCAAGCAGTACGCGGGCGATCCGCCACCGTGGATCTTCCAGAGCGATCCGGAGCGCATGCTCATTTCGGTGGGCGGCAAGACGCGCGCCGAGTCGGTGTCCAATGGACTCGAGGACCTGCCCGCCGAGTGCACGACGGTGTTGATCCACGACGCGGCACGCCCGCTGGTGAGCGTGCCGATGATCCGCCGCGTCATGGACGAGGCGAAGAAAGGGCACGGGGCGATCGCAGCGCTGCCGGTCGTGGACACGCTGAAGCGCGTGGATGCCGACGGCCGGATCGTCGAGACCGTGAGCCGTGAGATGCTCTGGCGCGCGCAGACGCCGCAGGGATTCCCGCGCGACGTGATCGTGCAGGCGCACGCGGAGGCGAAGCGCGCCGGCTGGCACGCCGAGGCCACCGACGATGCCGCGCTCTGCGAGCGCCTCGGCATCGCGGTGCACGTGGTGCGGGGTAGCGAACGTGCGCTCAAGGTCACCGAAGCGGCGGACTTCGCGCGCGCCGAGCTGATGGCCGGGTGGAACGAGGGCGACGATGCCTGAACCGCGCGGGCTGCCGTTCTGGTCTCAAGAGGAGATCGGGGCGGCGCTCGGTCCGGCGCTCGCCCATCTGCGCGAGGGGCGCGTGCTCGCGTACCCGACGGAGACGCTGTACGGCTTCGGCACGACGATCGACAACGAGGCCATCGAGCGCCTCGTGACGCTCAAGCGACGACCGGCGGCGAAGCCGTTCCTGCTGCTGGTATCGGACACCCCGATGCTCGCGCGGCTGGGGCTGCACCTCACGCAGCCCGCGGCGATGCTCGCGGCTCGGCATTGGCCGGGGCCGCTCACGCTGGTGCTTCCGGGCGGCGAGCGTCGCATCCCAGACCGCCTGCGCGGACCTGAAGGTGGCGTCGCCGTGCGATGGACGCCGCATCCCGGACTGCAGCGGCTCATCGCAGCGCTCGGCGACCCGATCACGAGCACCAGCGCGAATCGGCCGGGGGAACCCGCCGCCACCGCGGCGCGCGAGGTTCTCCGCGACTTCGCAGGCCCGATCGCTGCGGGGCAGGTGCTCCTGCTCGATGCCGGCCAGTTGCCAACCGACACGCCGTCCACCGTCGTGGACTGCACCGGGCGCCGGCCGCGCGTGATCCGTCCTGGCGCGATTCCCGCCGACGTGCTCCGCGCGAGTTGCCCCGACCTCGTGGGCGACCGTTAACTTCCGCGTATGCAGCTGCTCTTCGTGTGCACGGGCAACACCTGTCGTTCGCCGATGGCCGAGGCCATCGCACGGGCGGCGGTGACGGCGCGCGGCTTGACGGATTTGCAGGTCGGCAGCGCGGGCACGAGCGCCTGGGACGGCGCGCCCGCGTCTGACGGTGCGCTGCTCGTCTCGCTTGAGCACGGGCTCGCCCTCGAAGGTCATCGCGCGCGTGCGCTGTCGCGCGAGATCGTCGCCGCCGCCGACCTCGTGCTGACGATGGGCCCGCATCACGCCGAGCGCGCCGTCGCCCTCGGTGGTGCGGGAAAGACGCACTTGCTTGCGCACTTCGCCTCGCATGGCGGCGATGCGACGCCGATCGCCGATCCGTTTGGCGGGGATCTCGACGCGTATCGCGCGACGTTCGCCGAGCTCGACCGCGCGATCGGCAAGATCCTCGACCGCGTCGCGGCGGAACGCGGCAGCACCGGCCGCTGAACCGGTGTCCCAGCCACGGCGGCTGGTGCTGCTCGGCCATCCCGTGGCGCACTCGCTCTCGCCGCGCTTTCAGCAGGCGGCGCTCGATCACCTCGGGATTCCGTTGCGCTACGAGGCGCTCGACGTCGCGCCGGATACCCTGCGTGCAACGCTCGAGCGGCTTGGCGAAGAGGGCGCGGCGGGCAACATCACCGTGCCGCACAAGCAGGCGGCCATGGCGTGCTGCGACGTGCTCACGCCGCTCGCCGAACGCGTGGCCGCCGTTAATACCTTTTGGTCCGACGCCGACGGCCGGCTCCACGGGGACAACACCGATGTGGGCGGATTCGAGGCGGCACTCTCGTCGCTGCTCGAGCGCGACCTCACGGGCCTGCGCGTGCTCCTGCTTGGTGCCGGTGGTGCCGCGCTGGCCGTGCGCGAGGCCGTTCGGGGTTGGGAGGGCGCTGCACTGCGCGTGCACGCCCGTCGGCCGGAGCAGGCGCGGTCGTTCATCGCGCCGCTCGGCGCGCGGGCGCAGGCCGTCACCGACGCGGAGCTGTTGAATCGCGAGGTGTTGGACGCGGTGGACGTCGTGGTGAATGCGACGCCGCTCGGCCTACACCCGGACGACGCGTTCCCGTTTCCGCCCGAGGCGTTGCATCCGCACACGGCCGTGCTCGATCTCGTCTACGGGCGCGCAGTGCCCACACGGTGGGTATCGGCCTGCCGCGCACGCGGACTCGCGGCGGATGATGGACTGCGCATGTTGGTGGAGCAGGGCGCCCTCGCCTTCGAGCGGTGGTTCGGCCTACCCGCGCCGCGGCAAGTGATGCTGGACGCAATACGCCGCTGATACGTCGGCAGGCTGGAAGGCACATCCTCCCAGCATGTTGCGAGCGATGGCCACAGCAGCCCTGCAGCTGCTGCTCCCACGGCACTGTGCGAGGTGTGAGGCCGCCTTAGCCGAGCACGAACGCGGTGTGGTGTGCGGCGCCTGTTGGGCGCGGCTCCCGCTGCTGCCACAGCCGCAATGCCTGCGTTGCGGCCATCCCCGTGCGCCGCGTGGCGCCTGCAATGGCTGCGCCCTCCTGCCGCCGTTCGTGCGCTGCGCCCGGTCGCTCTGCTGGGTTCCGCATCCCGTCAGCTCCGGCCTGCTGGCCGCGCTCAAGTATGACGGCTGGCCCACCGTCGCCGAGGAGATGGGCGCGCGGATTGCACGCCTGCCGTGGCCGCCTGACGTGTTGCGGGAGCGCGCGGCGCTGCTTCCAGTGCCGCTGGCGGCGGCCAAGCAGCGCGCGCGAGGCTACAACCAGGCGCAGCGGCTCGCCGAGGCCGTGGGACGCCGCTGGGGGCTGCCCGTCTGGACCGACGTGCTGCAGCGCCGGCGAGCGACGCCGTCGCAAACCTCGTTGACTCGCGGGGAGCGCTTGGCGAACGTTCACGGCGCGTTCTCGTGCGCGGATTTCGCGGCGGCCCAGGTCACTGGCCGGCACCTGATCCTCGTCGATGACGTGTTGACCACCGGGGCGACGCTCAATGCCTGCGCCGAGGCGCTGTTCGAGGCGGGGGCCCGCACCCTGAGTTACCTGACGTTTGGCCGGGCCCGCACCGCTGCGGACCGCCCTTGATCCTTCACAGTCTGCCCACAGGAACCGGGCCATGTCTGCAAAGCTTCGCGTTGGCATCAACGGATTCGGCCGCATCGGCCGCCAGGTCGTCCGCGCCGCCAAGGAGCGCGGTGCCAACCTCGATATCGTCGCCATCAACGACCTCACGGACACGAAGACGCTGGCGCACCTCTTCACGTACGACTCGGTGCACGGCCGCTTCGAGGGCACCGTGTCGCACGACGACGAGTCCATCACGATCAACGGCGACAAGATCAAGGTCCTGAAGGAGAAGGATCCGGCGCTGCTGCCGTGGAAGGACCTCAAGGTCGACGTGGTGCTCGAGAGCACGGGGCGCTTCACGAAGGCCGACGACGCCAAGAAGCACATCGCCGGCGGCGCGAAGAAAGTGATCATCTCCGCGCCCGCCACCGGCGAGGACATCACGCTCGTGCTCGGCGTGAACGGCGACAAGTACGATGCCGCCAAGCACACGATCATCTCGAACGCCAGCTGCACCACGAACTGCGTCGCGCCGATGGTGAAGGTGGTGCGCGATACCTTCGGCATGAAGCACGCGTCGATGGTGACGATCCACAGCTACACCAACGACCAGAACATCCTCGACCTGCCGCACAAGGACCTGCGCCGTGCGCGTGCCGCGGCGCTCTCGATGATCCCGACCTCGACGGGCGCCGCGAAGGCGACCTCGCTGGTGATCCCGGAAGTGAAGGGCAAGATCGACGGCACGTCGATCCGCGTCCCGACGCCGGACGTGTCCATCACGGAGCTCACGGTGGAGGTCGAGAAGGGCACGACGATCGCCGAGGTGAACGCGGCGTTCAAGGCGGCCGCCGAGGGCGCGCTCAAGGGGATTGTCGGCTACTCCGAGGAAGAGCTCGTCAGCGTGGACTACATCGGCAACCCGCACTCCGTGGTGCTCGATGCCAAGTGCACGAACGTCATCGACGGGACGCTGGTGAAGGTCTCCGGCTGGTACGACAACGAGTGGGGCTATTCGTCGCGCTGCGTCGATCTGCTCGAGATGGTCGGCAAGTCGCTCTAAGGCGCGTCCCATGCACACCAAGACGATCAAGGACCTTGGGGCCGCGGAGCTCGCCGGCCGCAGGGCCCTCGTGCGCGTGGACTTCAACGTCCCGCTCAGCGACGACGGCAAGGTCGCGGACGACACGCGCATCCGTGCGGCCGTGCCGACCATCCAAACGCTGCTCAAGGCCGGCGCCCGCGTGGTGCTGTGCTCGCATCTGGGCCGCCCCAAGGGCAAGCCGGAGGCGAAGTACTCGCTCGCGCCGGTCGCGCCGCGGCTCGCGGAGTTGCTGGGCAAGCCGGTGACCTTCGTGCCGCACGTGGTGGGCGCCGAGGCCGAGGCGGCGACGAAGGCGCTCATGGATGGCGAGGTCTGCCTGCTGGAGAACACGCGCTTCGAGGCCGGCGAGGAGAAGAACGACGCGGCGCTGAGCGCCGCGTTCGCCAAGCTGGGTGACCTCTACGTGAACGACGCCTTCGGCGCGGCACATCGCGCGCACGCGAGCACTGAGGGCGTGGCGAAGTTGCTCAAGCCAGCCGTCGCGGGCCTGCTCATGCAGAAGGAGCTCGACTACCTCGGCGGGGCGCTCGAGAAGCCGAAGCGTCCGTTCATCGCGATCCTCGGCGGCAGCAAGATCTCGGGCAAGATCGACGTCATCGAGGCGTTGCTGCCCAAGGTGGACGGCATCCTCATCGGCGGCGCCATGGCCTGCACGTTCTACAAGGCCATGGGCTTCGAGACGGGCAAGTCGTTGGTCGAGCCGGACCGCGTGGACATGGCGAAGGACCTCATGGAGCGCGCGGCGTTTCGCCTGACGATTCCGCACGACGCGACGGTGGCGCCGGCGATCGCCGAGGGCGCGAAGGCGCATGCCGTGAAGCGCGACGAGATCCCGACCGACGAGGCGATGCTCGATATCGGCCCCGACTCGGCGGCCAGCTATGCCCGCGCCATTGCATCGGCGAAGACCATCATCTGGAACGGGCCCATGGGCGTGTTCGAGACGGCGCCGTTCGACAAGGGCACGAATGCGATCGCGCAGGCGATGGTCGAGGCTACGAAGAAGGGCGCGACGACAATCGTCGGCGGTGGCGACTCTGCCGCGGCCGTCGAAGCGGCCGGGCTCGCGACGGCGATGTCGCACGTCTCGACCGGCGGTGGGGCCTCGCTCGAGTTCCTCGAAGGCAAGGTGCTGCCGGGCGTTGCGGCGTTGGACGCAAAGTAGGATCGACTTCGCCACGGAGGCACAGAGGCACGGAGCCGTGCGCGACGCGTCGACGGCCTCTGTGCGTGAAGCCTTCAGGGCCGTTGTTCCGTTGTGTTGAAGTGGCAGGAACTCTCCGCGAGGCACGCACGGCTCTGTGCCTCCGTGCCCCTGTGGCAATGCAGTCCACGCAAATCCAATTGACATGAAGTCGCTCGTATTCGCCGCGAACTGGAAGATGAACCAAGCCCCCGCCGACGCGGAGGCGTTCATGCGCACGTTCACGGCGCAGTACGCCAAGCAGCAGGACCGGCGCGTGCTGTTCTTCCCGCCCGCGGTGTCGCTGCATGTGTGCATGGCCGCCGTGCGCACGCGCTCGGACCTCGAGTGCGGCGTGCAGAACATCCATTGGGAAGACAAGGGCGCCTTCACCGGCGAGACGTCGGCGTCGCTGGCCCGCGGGGCGGGGGCGCGGCACGCGCTGATCGGCCACTCGGAGCGCCGCCATGTGTTTGGCGAAACCGATGCCGAA
This sequence comes from Pseudogemmatithrix spongiicola, assembly GCF_030623445.1. Taxonomy (NCBI): domain Bacteria; kingdom Pseudomonadati; phylum Gemmatimonadota; class Gemmatimonadia; order Gemmatimonadales; family Gemmatimonadaceae; genus Pseudogemmatithrix; species Pseudogemmatithrix spongiicola. The sequence goes on along the minus strand of NZ_CP130613.1, from coordinate 1,684,745 downwards.
ACCAACAAGAAGGTCGCGGCCGCGGTGCGGGCAGGCATCACGCCCATGCTCTGCGTCGGCGAGAAGCTCGAGGAGCGCGAGGCGGGCAAGACGCTGGACGTCTGCCTGCGGCAGTTGCGTGCCGGCTTCGAGGGCATCGATGCAGCGCACGTGGCCTCCGCGATGGTCGCCTACGAACCCGTGTGGGCCATCGGCACCGGCAAGACGGCTACCCCGGCCGATGCCGCCGAGGTGCACGCGGCGCTCAGGGCCGAGCTCGTGAGGATGGTGGGCGAGCGGGGCGGGGCGGTGCCGATTCTCTACGGCGGCAGCGTGAACCGCAGCAACGTCGAGGCCCTGATTGCCGTCGAGGACGTGGATGGCGTGCTGGTCGGTGGAGCCAGCCTCGACGCGGAGCAGTGGTTGGCCATCGTCCGCAGTTGACCCAATGGGCTAACTCCGGTATTCTTCAAGGCTTACCTCATCTGTAGCCCCCAGGACTGCTGTGTATACGTTCCTCCTCGTCATCCTCATCATCGACGCGCTGATCCTCGGTACCGCCGTGCTGCTCCAGGCCGGCAAGGGCGGGGGCCTCGCGGCGAGCTTCGGCGGTGCCTCGTCGTCGTCCGATTCTCTCCTCGGCACGCGTCAGGCGGGCAACCTCCTGACCAAGACCAGCTGGTGGGCCGGCGGCATCTTCATCGGCCTCGCGTTCGTCCTGCAGATCATGTCGGCGCGCACGCGCGTGCCGACCTCGATTCTCGATCGGGCGATGACGCCCGCTGCGCAGACGGCGCCGTCCGCGTCGCCCGCTGCTGAGCCCTCGGCCCAGTCTGCCGTGCCGCTCGAGGCCGCGCCGACGACGCCGACCACGCCGCCGCCCCAGCCGTGACCGACATCCAGCATGACGAACCAGGGTTCCTCCTCCTCGAGGACGGGACCCTTTTTCTTGGCCGTCTCCACGCGCCGCTGAAGGCCGCCGCCACGGCGGAGGTTGTCTTCACGACCTCGATGAGTGGCTACCAGGAGACGTTCACCGACCCGTCGTACCGCGGCCAGATCGTCGTCATGACGGCGCCGATGATCGGCAACTACGGCGTCAACTCCGAAGACCCCGAGTCGGCGCAGCCGCACGTGGCTGGCGTGGTGGTGCGGGAGCTCTCGCGCACGCACTCGAACTGGCGTGCCGAGCAGGGGCTGGGTGAGTGGTTGATCGCCGCGGATGTGCCGGTGCTGTCGGAAGTTGATACGCGTCGCCTCACGCGGCACCTGCGTACGGTGGGCGTGCTGCGCGGGCTGATCGGAGCGGGCGTCGAACCGACGGCCGCGCACAAGGCGGAGCTGGCGGCCTGTCCGTCGATGAGCGGCCTCGACCTGGCCTCGCGCGTGTCGACGAAGGAGCCGTACCTCTGGGGCGACGCGAAGGCGCCGCACCACATCGTCGCCTACGACTACGGCATCAAGCGCAACATCCTGCGGATGTTCGAGGATCGCGGCTGCCGGATTACGGTCGTCCCCAGCACGACGCCCGCCGCCGAGGTGCTTGCCAAGAAGCCCGACGGCGTGTTCCTCTCGAACGGCCCCGGCGACCCGGAGGCCGTGACCTACGCGCCGGCCAACATCAAGCAGATCGTCGAGGCCGGTGTGCCGGTGTTCGGCATCTGCTTGGGGCATCAGCTGTTGGGCATCACCTTTGGCGGGCGCACGACCAAGCTGCCGTATGGCCACCGCGGCGGGAATCACCCCGTGAAGGACCTCGCGACGGGCGACGTGCTGATCACGTCCCAGAACCATGGGTTTGCGGTGCAGGGCAGCGCCGAGGGCATCCCGGGCGCCCCCGAGTTGGCGGTCACCCATCTGAACCTGAACGACGGGACCGTGGAAGGCCTGCGGCATCGTAATCGGGCCGTGTTTGGGGTGCAGTACCACCCCGAAGCCGCCCCCGGTCCGCACGATGCGGTCCCGCATTTTGACGAGTTCATTGCAGCCCTTGGCGGGGCCCAATAGGCCCCGCCGGAACGCGCGCAACCGCTTGACACACAACAGCTAACGTCCTAACCTTTGGGCACTTACGGCTATCGGGCCGTCAACCCCTCCTCGATATGTCGATGACCAAAGCGGACCTTGTGGAGCGTGTCACGGAGGCGATGTCCCAGACCTCCGGGCCGATGATTTCGAAGAAGGACTGCGCCCGCGTGGTGGACGCCTTCCTCGACGCCATCAAGGACGCCTTGAAGGAGCAGAAGAACATCGAGGTGCGTGGGTTCGGCACCTTCAAGATCCGCAATCGGAAGACCCGCATGGCTCGCAATCCGCGCACCGGCGCCCCGGTTGAGGTCTCGGCCCGTCCGGTGCCGGTGTTCAAGCCCAGCAAGGAGTTGCGGGCCCTGGTCGCCGACCTGGAGATGGTGCCCGAGGAGGGGTGACCCCCTCCGTGAAGCACCGCGTCCAGCTCTTCGCGTCCTGGAGCGACACCCTCGGCCCTGAAGTCGAGGTCGAGTTGCCCGCGGGCGCTCGTGTGGCCGACCTGCTCGAGACGCTCGAGACGCAGGCCAAGTCCAAGTCCATCACGCCGTTGCCGCGTCCGTCCGTGGCGCTGAATCAGCGTTATGCCAAGCCGGACGCCGTGCTCGCCGCCGGCGACGAGATCGCGATCATTCCGCCTGTGGCCGGGGGCTGACGTGCGCACCGCCCTCGTGGACCGCCCGCTGGACCCGACCGCCCTCTTGGCGGAAGTCGCGGCCGTGAGTTCGGGCGCAAGCACGCTCTTCGTGGGCACGGTGCGCCGCAGCAACCAAGGGCGAGCCGTGACGGGCATCGACTACTCGGCGTACGCGCCGATGGCCGAGGCGGAGATGCAGCGCATCGCCGAGGAGGCCGTGGCGCGCTTCGGCACGCCGCATGTCGTCGTCGAACATCGGCTGGGCACACTGACGCTGGGCGAGGCAAGCATTGCCATCGCGGTGAGCCACGAACGGCGCGCCGCGGCCATGGACGCGCAGCGCTACATCATCGAGGAGTTCAAGGCGCGGGTGCCCATCTGGAAGCGCGAGCACTACGTGGACGGCGACCGCGCGTGGGTGGACAACCAAGGCGGGGCGGTGGCGGTATGAGAGACCAGTTCGGGCGCAGCATCGAGTATCTGCGCATCTCGGTGACGGACCGTTGCAACTTCCGCTGCGTGTACTGCATGCCCGCCGAAGGCCTGCAATGGCTGCCGAAGGAGGAGATCCTCAGCTACGAGGAGATCACCGCCGTGGTGCGGCAGCTGGCGCCATTGGGGCTACGACGCCTGCGCATCACGGGTGGCGAGCCTACGATCCGGCCGGACATCGCCCGCTTGATCGCAATGCTGAAGGCGGTGCCCGGCATCGAGGACATCGCGCTTTCCACGAACGGGGCCAAGCTGCCGGCCATGGCCCGCGAGCTTCGTGAGGCCGGGCTCGATCGCGTCAACATCAGTGCCGATTCGCTGCGACCGGATCGCATCGTCGCGATCGCGCGGCGGGACTTGAAGTTCGAGCCCGTGAAGGCGTTCGAGGCCGCGCTCGACGCTGGCCTGGAGCCCGTCAAGGTGAACGTGGTCGTGATGCGCGGCGTGAACGATGATGAGGTCGAGGACTTCGCGCGGCTCACGCAGGCGCTGCCGATCCACGTGCGTTTCATCGAGTTGATGCCCGTGGGCGAGATGGCGCATCTCACGGACGCGCACATCGTCCCGAGCGACGAGCTGCTGCGGCGCGTGGCGACCATCGCGCCGCTGGAGGCCGCGAGCGGCCCCGCCAAGGGCAACGGGCCGGCCAAGTACTACAGGCTGCAGGGGGCGGCGGGCACGGTGGGCGTCATCACGCCGATGACGCACACCTACTGCGGCGACTGCAACCGCGTGCGCCTCACGGCCGACGGGCGCCTGCGCACCTGTCTCTATGGCGACCACGAGGTGAACCTGCGCGAGCCGCTGCGTGCCGGTCTAGGACTGGAGCCGCTGTTTGTTCAGGCGCTGGCCGAGAAGCCCAAGGAGCACAACCTGCTGCAGCTCAAGGTCGGCGGGCTCAAGGCGCTGTCGCAGGTGGGCGGCTGAACGGCAGTTCACCTAGCCCAGTGCACCCGCTAAATTCTCACTCACTTCGCAGCACCCAGACCCCCCGCTGAGACTCGATTCAATGGTCAACAAGATTACGGTCGTCGGAGCCGGCAATGTCGGCGCCACCGCGGCCCAGCGTATCGCCGAGAAGGAACTCGCCCGCACCGTGGTGATGGTGGACGTGGCTGAGGGCATCCCGCAGGGCAAGGGCCTCGACCAGTGGCAGTCGGCGCCGATCGAAGGGTTCGACTCGCGCGTCATCGGCACGAACGGCTACGACGAGACCGTGGACTCCGACATCGTCGTCATCACCGCCGGCATCGCCCGCAAGCCGGGGATGAGCCGCGACGACCTGCTCAACACCAACGCCGGCATCGTGAAGTCGGTGGGTGAGGCCATCAAGAAGACCTCGCCGAACGCGATCGTCATCGTCGTCTCCAATCCGCTCGACGTGATGTGCTGGGTGGCCAAGGAAGCCACCGGCTTCCCGAAGGAGCGCGTCATCGGAATGGCCGGCGTGCTCGACACCGCCCGCTACCGCGCCTTCCTCGCCACGGCGATGGACGTCTCGGTGCGCGACATCCAGGCGATGGTGCTCGGCGGCCACGGCGACACGATGGTGCCGCTCATCTCGTACACGACCGTCTCCGGCATCCCGATCACGCAGCTGATGGACAAGGCGACGCTCGACGCGATCGTCGACCGCACGCGCAACGGCGGAGCCGAGATCGTGAAGCACCTCAAGACCGGCTCGGCATACTACGCGCCGTCGTCGGGCGCGGTGCAGATGGTCGAAGCCATCGTCAACGACCAGAAGCGCATCCTGCCGTGCTCGGCCTGGCTCGAAGGCGAGTACGGCGAGAAGGGCATCTTCCTCGGCGTGCCGGTGAAGCTCGGCCGCAAGGGCATCGAGAAGATCATCGACGTGTCGCTCACCGCGGACGAGAAGGCGGCGCTGGCGAAGAGCGCGCAGGCCGTGCGCGAGCCGATGAGCGTAGTGAAGCTGTAACCAGCTGATTCCCGGGAGGTGCCGATTGGTACCTCCCGGTTTCGTCTCTGACCCCCGCAGAGGACTCTGATGTCGGCGTTGCTGCAATTCTGGGAATCCACCATCGGCAAGAAGTGGGTGATGGCCGTGACCGGCATCGGTCTCGTGCTGTTCGCCTTCGCCCATATGGCCGGAAACCTGCAGGTCTTCATGGGCGCGGGCGTCTTCAACGACTACGCCCACAAGCTGCAGTCGCTTGGGCCGCTGCTCTGGATCGGCCGCCTCGGACTCCTCGCGATGGCCATCCTGCACATCATCTCGGCCCTGCAGCTGACGGCGCGGGCGCGCGCCGCGCGCCCCGAGGGCTACGTGAAGATGGAGCCGCAGATCTCGACGCTGGCCTCGCGCACGATGCGCGTCGGCGGGATCATCCTCGCGGCGTTCCTGATCTTCCACATCCTGCACTTCACCACGGGGCAGCTGCACCCGGCGTTCAGCAAGGGCGGGGCCTATGGCAACGTGGTGCTGGGCTTCCGGGTGTGGTGGGTGGCGGTGTTCTACATCGTCGCCATGAGCTTCTTCGGGTTGCACCTGTACCACGGCATCTGGGCCGGCGCTCGCACGCTCGGCATCTCGAAGCCGAATCCGATGCCGATGGAGCGGAAGCTCGCGCTCGGCGCCGCCGTCATCATCTGGGCAGGATTCATCGCCGTTCCGATCGGCGTCCTGCTCGGCATCGTCGACTGAGGACACACCCCCCAATGGCACTCAAGCTCGACGCCAAGATCCCCAGCGGACCGCTGGCCGAGAAGTGGGACAAGCACCGCTTCGAGATGAAGCTCGTGAACCCCGCCAACAAGCGGAAGTTCAGCGTGATCGTCGTGGGCTCCGGCTTGGCCGGCGCCTCGGCGGCCGCCACGCTCAGCGAGCTCGGCTACAACGTCTCCTGCTTCTGCTACCAGGACTCGCCGCGCCGCGCGCACTCGATCGCCGCACAGGGCGGCATCAATGCCGCCAAGAACTACCGCAACGACGGCGATTCCGTGCAGCGGCTGTTCTACGACACGATCAAGGGCGGTGACTTCCGCGCCCGCGAGGCCAATGTGTACCGCCTCGCGCAGGTGTCGGTGGACATCATCGACCAGTGCGTGGCGCAGGGCGTGCCGTTCGCGCGGGAGTACGGCGGATTGCTCGCCAACCGCTCGTTCGGCGGCGCGCAGGTCTCGCGTACGTTCTACGCCCGCGGCCAGACGGGCCAGCAGCTCTTGCTCGGCGCCTACCAGGCGCTGGAGAAGGAGATCGCCAGGGGCGGCGTGACGATGTACGAGCGCCACGAGATGCTCGAGCTGGTCGTCGTGGACGGCAAGGCCCGCGGCATCATCGTGCGCGACATGGTCACCGGCGAGATCGAATCGCACGCGGCCGATGCCGTGCTGCTCGCGACCGGCGGCTACGGCAACGTCTTCTACCTCTCGACGAACGCCAAGGGCTGCAACGTCACGGCGACGTGGCGCGCGCACAAGAAGGGTGCGGCGTTCGCGAATCCCTGCTTCACGCAGATCCACCCGACCTGCATCCCGGTCGCCGGCGACCATCAGTCGAAGCTGACGCTGATGTCCGAGTCGCTGCGCAACGACGGGCGCGTGTGGGTGCCGAAGAAGCGCGAGGACGTGGGCAAGAATCCCTGGGACATCCCCGAGGAAGACCGCGACTACTACCTCGAGCGCAAGTATCCGTCGTTCGGCAACCTCTCGCCCCGCGACATCGCCTCGCGCGCCGCGAAGGAAGCCTGCGACGACGGGCGTGGCGTGGGCCCGGGCGGCCGCGGCGTCTACCTCGACTTCGCCGACGCCATCAAGCGCCTCGGCGCCAAGGCCATCGAGGAGCGCTATGGCAATCTCTTCGAGATGTACCAGCGCATCACGGACGAGGATCCGTACAAGCGTCCGATGCGCATCTACCCGGCCGTGCACTACACGATGGGCGGCCTCTGGGTGGACTACAACCTGATGAGCAGCATCCCCGGCCTGCACGTGCTTGGCGAAGCGAACTTCTCCGACCACGGTGCGAACCGTCTCGGCGCCTCGGCGCTGATGCAGGGCCTGGCCGACGGCTACTTCGTGATCCCGTACACCATCGGCGACTACCTCGCGAGCAACAAGCTCGACAAGGTGACGACCGACCACCCGGCATTCCGTGAGGCCAAGGAGCAGGTGGAGCAGCGCACGAAGAAGCTGCTGAGCGTGAAGGGCACGCGCACGGTGGACTCGTTCCACCGTGAGCTCGGGCAGATCATGTGGGACAAGTGCGGCATGGCGCGCGACGCCGCGGGGCTCAAGGAGGCGCTGGTGCGCATCCCGAAGCTGCGCGAGGAGTTCTGGCAGAACGTGCGCGTGCTCGGTGCGAACGAGGAGATCAACCAGTCGCTGGAGAAGGCCGGCCGCGTAGCGGACTTCCTTGAGTTCGCCGAGCTCATGTGCATCGACGCGCTGCATCGTGAAGAGAGCTGCGGCGGGCACTTCCGCACGGAGCACCAGACGGAAGACGGCGAAGCGAAGCGCAACGACGCGGAGTTCGCGTATGTGGCGGCTTGGGAGTATGCGGGGGAGGGGAAGGCCCCGATCCTGAACAAGGAGCCGCTCGAGTTCGAGAACGTCCACCTGAGCACGCGGAGCTACAAGTGAGCGGGTCCAGCACGGCCACTCTCAACCTCACGCTGCACGTCTGGCGCCAGAAGGGCCCGAACGCGCAGGGCCAGATGGTGACGTATCCGGCGCCGAACATCAGCCCGGACATGAGCTTCCTCGAGATGCTCGACGTCGTCAACGAGCGTCTGATCGAGAAGGGCGAGGAGCCCATCGCGTTCGACCACGACTGCCGCGAAGGCATCTGCGGCAGCTGCGGCATGATGATCAACGGCGCTGCGCACGGGCCGATGAAGCTCACGACGACCTGCCAGCTGCACATGCGCAGCTTCAAGGACGGCGAGCAGATCTACATCGAGCCGTGGCGGGCGAAGGCCTTTCCGGTGATGAAGGACCTGATGGTCGATCGCTCGGCGTTCGACCGCATCATCCAGGCCGGCGGCTACATCTCCGCACCGACGGGCACGCCGCAGGACGCCAACGCCCTGCCGATCCCGAAGCCGGATGCCGACCTCGCGATGGACAACGCGGCCTGCATCGGCTGCGGGGCCTGCGTCGCGGCCTGCCCGAATGCCTCGGCGTCGCTGTTCACGGCGGCGAAGATCAACCACCTCGCCGTGCTGCCGCAGGGGCAGCCGGAGCGGCGGAAGCGGGCGCTGGACATGGTGGCGCGGATGGATCTCGAGGGGTTCGGCGGGTGCTCGCTGTTCGGGGAGTGCATGGCGGCCTGTCCGAAGGGGATCTCGATCGACGCCATCCAGCAGATGAACCGCGACTATGCGGTGGCGATGGCGACGAAGAGCGAGGCGAAGGAGTGGACGGGCTCGGCTTGAGCCGAGCCCGTCGCACGTCATCCTCACTCACTGTTCACGTTTCGTCGACGTCGACCTCGCAGCACCCGCCGAAACAGCGAATCCATATGGTCTCGTCGTCTTCTCGCCAGCGCCAGCGAACGACCGGGGGAATGTAGAAGCCCGGTGGATGCGACCGGTGTTTCACGCAGAAGTACCGTGCACCTCCAGGGCGCTCGATTCTCGCGTACCACCGCCCATCCTCCGTGGGTGGGCAGGACGATTCGTTCAAGATGACCTCGTTCTTGATTGGCGCGCAGGAGCGTCCGTCGCCGAGGCACAGGGAAACGATGGCACGGGGACCGGCGACGAGCCTCTCGCTGTTTCCGACCAAGTTCAGCATGTGTTCGTACTGCCCGACCTCCGGGGCCATGTTGATTTCCGCAACGGGAATCCATTCGCCGATCGTCGGCTTGTTCGCGGCGAACGCCGCCAGCTGCGCGGTGGGGAAGATCGTACCGCGATTGCGGCCGACGACGAGCCGATCGTTGCGCCACTCCGCCAGATACTGTTCGTCGTAGTACCCCTTCACGCGCAACGCATTGAATGCGATGGCGGCGGTCGGAAGTCCATCGACATGGGAGCGGGAGCCACCAAAGCCTTCTTGGCCGATTTCGCACCATGAGTCGCCGCAGCGCACGCTCACGAACTGTGTGCTGGTAACGGGATCCCAGTCCCAGCGTACGACGTTGTAGAGGGTGTCCGGCAACGTGCGGCTCGCTGCCTGCGGCTTGGTGGCGCGGACGGCGAGTGTGAGCGACTTATCGTTCGCAGCGGTAGCCGTGTCGAGGCAATCGTGGTCCTCGCTCGCCGCACGAACCCACGCGTCATAGCCCTGACGGGTGCGCTGTACCCAGATACAGCTCAGTTCCGCGGTTAGGTGCAGGGGATCGTACTTGCCTCCGTACGGGAAATACACCAGTGCCAGCGCGCGGGGCGTGCTGAGGCTGGCGTCCGTGTACGTGCCGCCGTCTTTGTTCACAAACACCCCGGCAATGTCACCGTACGTGTAGCCATCCTGTTCATTGCCCAGGACGAGGCGCTGGCAATCGTTCAGCTCGGGCACGTGCGCACCGACGCCTGCGAAAGTCGTGACCTCCCGCTTGCTCCTCCGCCAGTCATGCGGGCATTCCGGTAGACCCGCGACCGCGATGGGCTTCGAATGGGGCGTGATGACGCGCGGTCGCTTCCTGCACGTGGCAACGGATGCGACGACCAGGAGCAGCGAAACCATCAGCAGCGTACGATTCTTGGGCATCGGGCCCTCCGAGGGTGGCGTTCCGACCTGCTGCACGGGCTGCGACCCGTGTCCTGCTACTGTTTTCCGGATGGCCAGAGCGTCAGCATGCCGCGCGCTTCTGCATCGGCATTGGCCCACAGTTCCGACACGGCGCCGGTCCAACGTCTGGCGGTCGCGCTGTCCTGCATCGCCGCAGCGATGTGTCCGCGAAGTGCCATGGCGCGCACGAACGCAACGACTCCGACAGGATCGAACTCTGGTGCTGACTGACGCTGTGCGCGGAGGGCGGCGTCGAGCCAGTCGGCGGCCATCGCGATGTGACCGCCGCGCACCAGCAACGCCACTTCCGCAATGAGCGCGTCAAGGGCGGCCGTCTCCGCCGGCGACCAGTCCGTCCGCAGTGCGATCAAGTCCTGAAGACCCGCGTGCAACGCGAGCGAGTCCCCACGTGCTTCAGCGTGAATGAGGCGAATGAGATAGTCGTCGTCGAGTCCGGTCAGGAGCTCCGGTGGTAGGTGTCGCGCGGGATACGCGAGCGCCTCCGCGCGGGAAAACGCGCTGGCTCGTGTCGCGCTCCGGACAGGCTCGGGCATCACCGTGCTGATGAGCGAGTCCACTCGCCACGCGCGGCGCGCCAGCGAGGAATCGGGAGCGCCGATTCCCGCGGCGAGGTGGAGCGCGAGGATCTCTGCATCCAGCATGAGGCGGCCCTCAGCATCCGGGCGCACCCGTGACGCGGGGACGGAATCGTGAACACGGAGGAGGTGGGCGAGACGTCCTGCCAGCACGGCGGCCGCGAGCTCGGCAGCGTCGCCATCCGCGGCGATGGCTGTGCGAAGCAGCGAGTCGGCGACCAGTCGTGCGCGACGCAAGCTCGGGAGTTCATCCGGCACGCCCAGTCGGACGCGCATCCACACTTCGGTCGCGGCCAGCTGCCGCCGCTGCAGCGGTGTCGTGGCGAGCGCCCGCGCCCGCAGCAGCGTGTCCAGCGCACCGGCGTCACCGAGCATCTGTAGTGCGAGCGCCTGTGCCTCTCGTGCCTAAGCGCTCTGCGGCGCGGCAGACGTCCATACGCTGGTGATGTCGCGGAACAGCTCCCGTTGCTGCCGGACGACCTCGCGCGCCGACCGTCGCCGGAGATGCGCGACACTCGTGTCGGCGCCGGACATCTGTGCAAAGGCGATCGGAGCCAGGACCAGCGAATCGCCGTCGATCATTGGGAATGCAATCATGCGAGCGCCGGACTCCGCGACGCGGGCAGTCCGGACGCGGTTCATCGAAAGGAATAGCAAGCCACGCACGCGCTCGTACGCTCGGTCTCGCAGCGCATGGTGCATCGTGGGCAACTGCTGGAACGCGCGGAGGTAGTACAGCTGAGCGGTGTGGAACGAGCTTCGGAAGCGCCAGCCCGTCGGCGCCGACGGATCCCGCAAGACGATGTTGTCTCGATCGCGGCAGAGCGCTGCGCTGTACCAGCCAGAGAACTCCAACGGGGCCGTCGCCGTCAACGCCTCCCACTCGACACAGGCCTTGGGGCGATTGTCCTCCGTGAGCGCGAGTAAGGCTGTCGCGTGTCGTCGGGCAACTGCATTGGTGGCACGCGCGCTATCTTGCGCGACGGCCTGAGCGGGCAGCAGCCACTTGGCGGGTGCCTCGTCCCGCCAGAAGCGCACGAGTGATAGCCACAGTGCGGCTTCGGTGAACTTCGGGTCGCGGCGCCATGCCTCGTCGAGAAGCGTCGCGGCCGTGTCGAGGGCCCAGCGGTCGAGGCTGCCCCGTCCCGCGAGATACAGCTGGGCCGCCTCCACGCTTGCGGTGCGCAACGCGGGGAGGTCGGTGTCGCCGCGTGGCGCCCCGCGGAAGAGCAGGCTCGCGACGGCGCGTGCGGCCAGTGAGTCGCGACTCACCCACGTCCCCGCCGGCAGCCGTTCCGTATACTCCGCCAACGTGATCGGTCGCCGCCCCGCCGACGAAAGCACGGCCCGCAGTTCCAATCCCGCGTCGGTCCGCACCACACTCCCGCGGATGAACCGGCCGGCCCCAAGATCGCGCGCGACGCTCCCTGCGCGGCGGGACGAGAGCGGGCGGTCGCCAATGGCATCGTCCACCTGGAACGCATCCACGAGCGCGACGCCGTCCCAGCGCGCGAATGCGCGGCGCAGCAGCTCCGTCGCCGCCTCGCGCTCCGAGGCATCACCCTCAAAGGGGAAGAGCACGACGCGCGTCGTGTCGGCAAGGCTGTCACGATGCGCCGCGAGCCGCGAAGCCGAGCTGGTAAGGGCGATGGTCCCGACCACGGCAAGCGCGACGACCGCGGCGAGCGCGATGCGTGAGCGCCGCCACGTTGGCTCCTCCGCGGGCGGCGCCTGCAGCTCCGCGAGCGCCGCATCGATGGCCGCAATCAGCTCGCGGGCGCTCTGGAACCGCTCCGCCGGCTGCTTGGCGAGCAGACGCGCGACGAGCGAATCGAGACGCGGTGGCACCTCCGCACGCAGGCTCCGTACCGCCGGCGCCGGCGTGACGGCGTGCTGCCCGAGCACGGTGGCGTACGCAGCGGCCGCGAAGGGTGGCTGGCCGACGAGCATCTCGAAGAGCACGCAGCCCAGGCTGTAGAGGTCGGACCGGTGGTCGAGCTCGGGATCGCCGGCGCTCTGCTCGGGCGACATGTAGGCGGGGGTCCCGAGGCGGAGGCCGGTGCCGGTGGTCCAGGCGCCGATGTCGGCACTGTCGAGCGCACGGGCGATGCCGAAGTCGGCGATCATCGCGTTGCCCGAGGCGAGCAGGATGTTGGCGGGCTTGATGTCGCGATGCACGATCTGGCGCTCGTGCGCGTGCGCGAGGCCCTCGCAGATCTGGCGGGTGATGCGCAACGCATCGGCGATCGGCAGCGGACCGCTCTGCGTGAGCAACTCGCGCAGCGTGCTGCCCTCGACGTAGGGCATGACGAAGTAGAGGGCGCCGTCGACTTCGCCCGATTCGATGACCGGGATGATGTGCGGGTGCACGAGGCGCGCTTCGAAGTCGATTTCCCGACGGAAGCGCTCGCGGGCGTCGGGATCGGCCGAGTCGACGCGCAGCACCTTGAGGGCAACGGTGCGCGGCAGGCGGAGGTCGCGGGCGCGATAGACGACGCCCCAGCCGCCGCGTCCGATCTCGTGCTCGACGCGGTAGCGGCTAGCGAGATCCTCGACGAGTCGCTCGATCCCGGTGTGCAGTGCTGCCTCGTTGAAGCGAGCGCCCTAGCATACGGCGGGCCTGCGAGGCGTGCAAGCGCGCCCAGGGCACCAGCGGGCGCTCACGGCGGGCGCTTACGGCGCGCCGCGCGTGACGTCGAGGCGGGTGCTGGTGCCGCTGGGGGCTCGGACCTCGATCCACGCGACGCGGGCCGCCGAGAGGTCGCTCAGCGGGATGGCGACCGCGATCGGGCGCTCGCTGTCGCTGTGGTCGAGGCGGCCGAGGGCAAAGCGCCGCTGTGCGAGCACCTCGCCCGATGCATCGCGCGCGATGGCGACCCAGTCGCCGGCGTCCGGGGCATCCGCATACGTGGCCGGGAGAAGCACCGCATGGCGCAGGGACACCTGCCCGGTCGCCTGCACGGCGCCGTGGACGACGACGGCGCGGGTCGGCGGCGTCGCCTGGCGCGCGGCCAGCGTGGCGCTGCCGCGGAACGTCAGCATCGCTGCATAGCTGTAGGTCGAGATCCACACTGGCGTGCAGTAGCCCATGGTGTCCCCGTGGTTGGACGAGATGCTGAACGCCCGCTCGGCGACCCCGCGTTGGAAGGAGTGTGTGTCATGGCCACCCTCGCCGACGCGGCCGCCGGGGTCCGGGAAGTTCACGTCGGTCCCGGTGGCGCCACCGCAGGGCGCGTGATTGCGACCGAGGTTATGCCCCAGCTCGTGCATCACGAGCTCACGCGTCTGCGACTCGCGGAAGAACCAGTTCGTGTTGATGACGCCGAAGGTGCGCGTGCCCGGCCCGAACGAGGCGCCGTTGCTCGGGATGAACCCGAAGCCCCCGAAGGTCGCGAAGGTGAAGCCCGCTGGGGGTTGCACCACGCCGACCCAGTGCGCGTCTGCGTACTCGGCGCTGGCCACACGCTCCACGTCCAGCTGCTGCAGCAGCGCAATCCAAAAGGCACTGCCGGCGCCGTTGGGCGGCGCGCCGAACGAGGTGCTGGTGGCAAACGGCGGCGCGATGCTGAACTCGATCGCGCCAACGGGTGCGATCTGCCGGATGACGCGCAGGTACTCCTCGGCGTTCGCCGCCGACACCACGCCGGTGGTGTTGTTGTGCGCCGTGAGCGTCACGGGCACGAAGCGCAGCTTGAGCGTCGGCGGCTGCACGACCGCGAGTCCGGCGCGGCCGATGCGTGGGTACCGGTCGGTGGCGGCGTCGGCGTCGCTGAACTCCCCATCGGGGTTCCAGCGCAGCTCCCACTGCAGGCCAGGGGCAAGCTCGGCCGCCGGAACGAGGAACTGCAGCGTCGGGTTCGCGGCTGTCGTCGCGCCCGCCGGAATAGTGGCGCTGCGACGTGCCGACCATCGCGTGGCGCCGTTCGCGTCGGTGAGACGCAGTTCAAACACGCTCGGCGCCGCCATCGCCGATGGCGCGGAGGTCATGACGTTCACGACGGCTGCACGGCCGCCCGTGAGCATCGGGATCGTGCCCTCGGCGTTCTGCGACGCCTGCGTCCACGAGGCGTCGGTGATGGCGACGTCGAAGCCGGCTGGCAGGCCGTTCTCCACCGTCACCGTGACGAGCACGGAGTCGCTTCCCCGGTCGCCGGTCGCGAGGACGTACGTGCTCCCGGCCCCGACGGCCGTCACGAGGCCGCTCGCGTTCACCGAGGCGACCGCAGCATCGCGACTCAGCCAGTTGAGGGTGCGGTCGGGAAGGGCGGTGCCGACGGAATCGTAGGCGACCGCCGCGACCTGTTGCGCGGCCACGGCGAGCGGTGTGCGCGTGAGCGCGATGCCGGGGCTCGTGATGTCGATGGTCGCGACCGGGACGGGCGCAACCGTAATCGCGAATGCTCCGGTCCGTTCCTCCGATCTCGCGCGCACGACCGCCGTGCCAGGCAGGCGTGCCGTCACGAGCCCGTTGTCGTCGACGAATGCAAATCCCCAAGGGTCCACCGACCACTCGATGCGCCGGCCCGTGAGGACGTCACCGGATGCCGAGCGCAACGTCGCCGTCATCTGGACCGTCTGGCCGCCTCCTGGACCAACGAGCAGCGTGGCGGACGGGGCCGTCACCTCAATGGAGAAGACGGCCACCGCCGGCCCGCTGTCCGCGCAGGCTGCGAGTGCGAGCGCGGACAGCACACACAGGCTCCGGCGCAGCACCCTGCGCGACATGCGCTACGGCACCACCCGCGGCACCTCTGCCTTGGCGTCAGTCAGCGACCGCCGCGCCTTGAGATGCGACTCCATCTGCAGCCGCGGCACACCATCCGTGAGCCACTGCGGCGCGGGCTGGTCGCGGAGGAACGTGTCGAACCACTCCGTCATGCGCAGCGCGTAGTCCTTCTGGTTCGCGGGGCGGGCAAGCCCGTGATTCTCGCCCACATACTCCAGCAGCACGACTTCCTTGTTCAGGTGCCGCAGGTGGTTGTAGTAGGTGATGCCTTGGTTGAAGTCCACCGCGCCGTCCCGATCGTTGTGCAGGATCATGAACGGGATGTTCAGGTTCTGCGCGAAGGCCTGCGGCGAGTTGCGCCGGTACGCCTCGGGCACCTCGTTCGGGCTGCCGGTGAAGCGGCCCTGGCTCGAGATGAAGATCGACGCGTCGGTGCTGCCGGTGTTCCAGTAGATGCTGCCGAACATCGAGACCATGTCCGTGAGCGGCGCGCCGGCGACGGCGGTCTTGAAGATGTCGGTCTGCGTCGTGATGAACGTCGTTTGGTAGCCGCCCCAGCTGTGGCCCTGCAGGCCCACACGCTCGGCGTCGATAAGCCCCGTGGCGATCGCCGCCTTCACGGCCGGCACGACGCACCAGACCGCGCTGCGGCCCGGATCGTCGAGATGATACGTGATGTCCGGCATGAGGTACGCATAGCCGCGCGACGTGTAGACGCCGACGTTGGCGTAGCGCGTGGCATTCGGGGCGGGGTAGACGTTGTAGCTCTGCGACAGCAGCTCGTAGATGTACGTGAGCATCGGGTACGTCTTGCCCTGCTCGTAGCCGGCGGGCAGGTACAGCACCGCCTGCCGACGCGCATCGCTGTTCTCGCACTTGTACTCGATCAAGCGCGCGCCGGGCGTCCACGCAACCTCCGCTTGCTGCGGGTTCGCGGTGGTGAGCCGCCGCGGATTCGCGAGGCCGGCATCGGCCACATGCCAGTCGGGGAACTGCGTCGCCGTCTGCCGCGTGAAGGCCCAGACGTTGGCATCACGCGCCCGGCGATAGTCGACCTTGGCGTCTTCGTCGGAGATCACACGCACGCCGCCACGCGCGACGTCCACCTGCACGAGGCCCTCGCGCTTGGTGTACTCGCCGTAGGTCTCGACGAACATCGGCGCGGCCGGGTCGATGCCGCGGCGATCGCGGTTGTCCCACGTGACTCGCGAGAGATACCGCGTGTGGCTGCTGCGGCCGTTGCCGGTGAGGTTCCGCGCGCCGCCGGCGATCGGCAGGCGCCAGATGTCCCAGTTGTCGCGCACGAGGATGCTGGCGTTGTCGCGCGTCCAGCCGAGCAACGCGCCTCCGATCGGCGGCTTCACTTGGTTGTGGTCGTCCTCGTCATCCCAGAAGGCGTTGTTGACGCCCTGTGTCACGACCGTCGTGCGGCCGCTGGTGAAGTCGTAGACCTTCCAGTCGCCCGAGTCGTAGTACGCATACTTGCTGTTGTCCGGCGAGAAGGCCGGCGTGACCCCGCCGAAGCCACCGCCCGGACCGCCCGGCACCTTGGCCTGCACGAGCTTGCGCTCGCCGGTCTGCAGGTTCACGGCGTAGATGTCGCGGAACTGATAGCCGCGGATGCTCGCCTCGCGCTCGTAGGGCGCGACGTCACTGGCGATGCCCCAGGTATCGCGGGGGCCACGCTGCAGGTTCCGCACCGAGTCGTTGCTCAGCGGGACGAGCGTCTTGCTCGCGAACTGATACGACGCCACGTGCACGAAGTTGCGGTCCTGGTTCTCCTGGACCTGCTGCGTGGACTGCGTGCGCGTGTCCTTCCAGTGCCAGAGGACCAATGACGGGACGTCGGCATCGGTTTGCGGCGCGGCGGCGAGTCGGCCGCCCGCGCCGGCACCAGGGGCAGGCGCGCTGGACGCGCTGGCTCCGGGCCCGCTTGTGCGCGGGCGCGGCGGACGCGGGGCGCGCAGGCCGACGTAAAGCGCGTTGGCCGTGGCGCTGAACGCGATCGCATAGTCCGCGCTGAGCACCTGGCCGGCGGGCAGGCCGCTGGTCTTGCCGTCGACAATCAACACCTCAGCGGGCGTCGCGACGCGCGGCCACACCAGCGCGGTCACGAGCTCGTCCACGCTGTTGCTGGTGTCGGAGTCCACGCGCAGTGCCGCGAGCGCAGTGCTGGAGTCCGCCCAGGTGATGCGGCGATAGCTGGCCTTCTCGGTGTCGAGCACGCGCGTCTCGCCGGTGGAGAGACGGCGCAATTGCAGCGAGTTGCCGAGTTCGTCGGGCGTGGCGATGGCGTAGGCGATCCACTGCGCCGCATCGTCGAACGCGAACTCCGAGACGTTGGCGATCGGAATGGGCGGCGCTGACGGCGCTGCAAGATTGATGAGATGCAGCACCGTACCGCTCGGCGAGGCGCTGCCGCCCGCCGCAGCGCCGGCGTTACCGCCCGAGGGCGCGGCGAAATGGATTGCGAGCCAGCTCGAGGTATCGCCGGCGAAACGGAAGCTGCGCACGTTCTCGAACTCGCGCCGCGTGCCGTCGGACATCGTCACGACCATCAGCTTCGGCTGGGCGGCCTGCCCGTTTGCTCCACTCGCACCACCCGCACCACCCGCACCGCCAGCACCACCGCTGCGCCCTCGCGAGCGGGCAGACTCGGCACTCGGACGCACATAGAACGCAGCCCAACGGCTGTTGCCGCTGACCGTAAGCGAGGTGCCTGCGGGACCGGCACCGCCGGCTCCGGGTGCCGGCGCGGAGCCGACGGGAATCCGGGTCTCCGCTGCGCCGGCGGCCGTGCCGCGGATGACCACCTCGGCGTCGCCTTCGTTCGGCGCCAGTTCGTAGGCGAACCAGCGTCCGTCATGCGAGAGCTGGGGGTTGCGGATGTTCTTCCAGCCGAGGAGGTCGGCCAGCGTGAGCTGGCGGCCGACCGACGCAGGAGGCGTCCAGCGCGAGACCGGCGCGGCGCTGGCGGCGCCGTAGGGCAGGCTGAGCTGGGGGTTGGCCGCCGTCTCCTGGGCCGCGTTACGGGCGGGCGCCTCAGCGCGCTGCTGCGCGAGGGTGGGGCCGGCGACGAGAGCCAGCAGGCCAAGGGCGAATGCCGAGCGGGTCACGAGCGGAAGTCGCATGGTAGCTAACGGGGTTCTGGGTGGTCGATGCATGATGCTACGTGCGTGAAGGGCGAAGCGCTATCTTGCGGGGCCTCCTACCACAGCACCCCGTGATTCCCTCCAAAGCCACGCCCAAGCGCCTGTCCCTGTTCCGCGAGCTGCCTGCCGAGCGCCGCGTCGCCCTCCTGACCAAACTCATCGCGGCCAATCGCGACACACGCGCCCTGTTCATCCAGCGCATGGTGGCGCGCGGCGGCGGGTTCCGCGCGGTGACGCTGCAGTCCTGGGCGCCGGCCAAGCTCGCGGCGGAAGTCGTACGGATGAACGCGCAGACGGCCGAGGACGAGCTCGATCTGCTGCATGCGCTCTACGTCAGCGTCGAGCCGCAGATCCAGGAGACGTTCCTGCAGGCGGCCGGCGTGAAGGCGGAAGGCGCCGTGATCGACGAATCGCTCACGGCGCCCTTTGCGGACGAGGATGGGGTGCGGCGCGGCGCCGCGGCGGTGCTCCAGCGCTTCGGCGAGGATGGCAAGCACTATCTGCGGACGATCGCGCACTACAATGCCGCGGCGTGGCCGGGCATCACGGCCCTCGTCGCGGACTAGATCTTCGGCAGCGTGACGCCGACCTGTCCCTGATACTTGCCCTTCTTGTCCTTGTAGCTCACGAGCGGCCCTTCATCGCCCTCGAAGAACAGCACCTGCGCGATCCCTTCGTTCGAGTAGATCTTGGCGGGCAGCGGCGTCGTGTTGGAGATCTCGAGCGTGACGTAGCCTTCCCACTCCGGCTCGAAGGGCGTCACGTTCGTGATGATGCCGCAGCGGGCATACGTCGACTTGCCGACCGTGATGGTCATGACGTTGCGCGGGATGCGGAAGTACTCGATCGAGCGCGCGAGGGCGAAGGAGTTGGGCGGCACGATGCACACATCGCCCTCGTATTCGACGAAGCTCTTGGGGTCGAAGTGCTTCGGATCGACGATGCTGTTCAGCACGTTCGTGAAGATCCGATACTCCGGCGCGACGCGCATGTCGTAGCCGTAGGCGGAAACGCCGTAGGAGACGACGCCCTCGCGCATCTGGGAGCTCTCGAAGGGCTCGATCATCCCCTTCTTGGCCTGCTCGATGATCCAGCGATCGTTCTTGATGGACACAGTGTGATCGGTGAGGGTGGGGCCAGTGCCGCTCGCGGGAAATCTGCCCCGGGTTCCCGCCCGCCGAAACCCCGGCTTATACTTCCGTGATGCGACGCGTCCTCCCGGCAGTCCTCGCGCTGCTCCTCGCCGCCTCCGCAGTCCCGGCCGTTGCCCAAGCGCCGGTGGCCGACCCGCGTGACGTCAACTCGATCGACGCGATCATGGCGGCCGTCTATGACGTGATCTCCGGCCCTGCGGGCCAGCCCCGGAACTGGGACCGCTTCCGTTCCCTCATGTCACCGCACGCGCGGTTGATCCCGACCGGCATCAGCCGTTCGACGGGCCAGCCGGTCCACCGACCCATGACCGCCGAAGCGTACATCGCGGAGATCGGCCCCCTGCTGGAGCGCGACGGCTTCTTCGAGCGCGAGTTGGGCCGTAAGGTGGAGCGGTACGGCAACATCGTGCACCTGATGAGCGCCTACGACTCCAAGCGCACGCTGCAGGACGCCGAACCGTTCGCGCGCGGCGTCAACAGCTTCCAGCTCTGGTTCGACGGGACGCGCTGGTGGGTCGTGACGATCTTCTGGGAGCAGGAGTCGCCGGCGAATCCCATTCCCGCCGAGCTGCTGCGAGGCAGTCCGTGATGCGCCGCTGGCCTGCCGTCGCCATCGCGGCGTTCGTCGCGGGTTGCGAGCCAGTGCGGACGACGGGCGGCGCGAACATCTTCCTCGACGGCAGCGACGTCGGCGAGCTGCGCGGCGCCAACCTGCGGGAGGCTTCCGGCCTCGTCGCGTCGGTGACGTATCCGGGTCACTACTGGCTCCACAACGACTCAGGCAACGACGCGGAGTTGTTCCTGATCGATTCCACGGGCGCGGCACAGCTGCGCGTGCGCGTCGAGGGCGTCGCGAACCGCGACTGGGAAGACATCGCCCGACGCGGGGACACGCTGCTCATCGCCGAGACGGGCGACAATGATGCCCGCTGGGATACCGTGTTCGTGCATGCCGTGATGGAGCCGAAGTCTCGCGCCGACAGCACGGCGAGCGTGCTCGCGACGTTCCCGTTCCGGTACCCCGACGGGCCTCGCGATGCCGAGACCCTGCTGGTCGATCCGCTCACTGGTGACTGGTTCATCGTCAGCAAGCGCGAGGAGCGCTCGCGGCTCTATCGCTACCCCGCGCCGCAGCGCCCAGGTGTCCTGGTAACACTCGAGCGGGTTCCGGGCGAGCTGCCGTTTCGGCTCGCCGTCGGCGGCGACGTCTCCGCCGACGGCCGCGAGGTGCTCGTGAAGACCTACGATGCGGTCTACTACTGGGAGCGGCGAGCGGGCGAGTCGCTCGCCGAGACCCTCGGGCGTACCCCGATGCCGCAGCCGTACACCGCCGAGCGCCAAGGCGAGGCGATCGCCTTCACGCTTGGCGGGACGGCCTACATGACGACCTCGGAAGTCGAGCTCGACGTTCCGCAGTTGCTGCTACGCTATCAGCGACGCCTGCCGTAGTTCAACGAAAGCCCGATCCCGAACAGGGGCTCGTCGAAGGACGCGTTGAGCGGCAGTTGCACGCTGGGTCGCAGGCTCAGGGATTCGCTCATCACGAAGCCGAGTGCCACACCGAGCAATCCGTAGGTGTCATTGACGTCGTCCGGCGCGAAGCCGCCGCGCACCGTGAATGCATCGCGCTGCACGCTGGCCTGCACCGACGGGACCAGCGCGAAGCGCGGCCGCTGCAGCAGCGTGCCACCGAGTGCGAGGCCGAACCCGTACGACCGCGTGGTGAGTTCGCCGCCGGTCCCGTTGTAGTCATCGGTGGCGAGACCGTAGCTGGCGCGAAGCAGGGGACAGGCCTGCACGCGGCTGCTGCTGGTGATCGGTACCTGGTAGCCGAGGGTGCCGGCGAGGCGCAGGTTGGGATCACCGCCCCGGTACGAATAGCTGTTCGCGCCGAGGCCGGCGAACACGGTGTTGCTACCGCTGACGAAGCTCGCGCCGAGCTGGTCGAAGTCCGACGAGAACGTGTAGTCGCCCGCCAGTTGGAGATGATTGGTGGCGAACGATGGGTTGCCGAGGCAGGCCTGTGCGGCCGCGGTGGCCGGCACGAGAGCGGTGAAGGCGAGGGCGGGAAGGACCGTGCGAATCGAGTGGCGCATGCAGGCCTCAGAAAGGGGAGTCGAACGAGTGCGCCAGTCGTACCCGATTGCCCGGAATCGGTTCGTTGCATCGGCCGTGGCAATGCAGATGAACTGATTCGGGATTGGACGCCCAAGTCCAATGCGCACTACGAGTTGCGGCGACGAAGCGGTTGCAATGCGCGTGTCGTCGGGATAGCTTCCCACCCGAAAGTATGAAGCTCGTGAAATAATTCACGAATCGCGCTCCGACCCCCATCTCCCCCCGAATGGAACGGACGTACCTCCCCGTTCTCCTGCTGCTCGGATTCGTGGCCGTCAACGCGGTCTTGATCCTGGGCCTGTCGCACTATTTGACCCGTCACCGCCCGACGCCGGTCAAGCAGGAGCCGTACGAGTCCGGCATGCCGGTCCTCGGCGATGCCCGCGAACGCTTCTCCGTGAAGTTCTACATGGTCGCGATGCTGTTCATCGTCTTCGACGTGGAGACGGTGCTGCTCGTGCCGTGGGCGGCGTACTTCCAGCAACTGTCCTGCAAGGTGCCCCTCGTGAACGGGGTGTGCGCGCCCGACCAGGTGACCTTCTACGGCTTCGGCACGATGCTGGTCTTCATGACCGTGCTCGTGGCGGGCTTCATCTACGAGTGGAAGAAGGGAGCGATGCAATGGGATTGATCACGCAGCCGGATCCGGCGACGGCGGTCTCGTACAACCCGCAGTCGCAGGAAGGGTGGATCACCACCCGCCTCGACTTCCTCGTGAACTGGGGCCGCGCGAACTCGCTGTGGCCGATGCCCTTCGGCACCGCGTGCTGCGCGATCGAGTTCATGGCCACCGCGGCCTCGAAGTTCGACCTCGCGCGCTTCGGCATGGAACGCATGAGCTTCTCGCCGCGCCAGAGCGACGTGCTCATCTGCGCCGGCCGCGTGCCGTTCAAGCTCGCGCCGGTGCTGCGCCGCATCTACCAGCAGATGCACCAGCCCAAGTGGGTGATCTCGATGGGCGCCTGCGCCTCGTCGGGCGGCATGTTCGACTCCTACGCGGTGGCGCAGGGCATCGACACGATCATCCCGGTGGACGTCTACGTCCCGGGCTGCCCGCCGCGTCCGGAAGGCCTCATCTACGGCATCATGATGCTGCAGAAGAAGGTGATGCAGGAGCGGATGTCGAACGAGTCGCTGCGCGATGAGTTCATGGCCGACCCGACCTCGCAGCTCTACATCCCGCCGTCGCGCATCGACGAGCTCTCCGAGCCGTTCGGCAACTCGGTCCATCAGACGCGGTCGGCGCCGTGAGCAAGCACAGCACTCCCTCCTTCACGGTCGTGCGCCCCGGGAACCCGGGCGAGCAGCCGACCACGCCGACGGGCATCGCCCACCGCGGTGGCGCCATGAACCCCAGCGTCGAGGCGCTGCGCGCGCGCTTCGGCTCGGCCATCGGCCGCGCCGAGGTCGTCTGGGGCGACAGCACTGTATACGTGGACCGCGCGAAGGTCGCCGAGATCGCCGCTTGGCTGCAGGGCGACCCGGACCAGTCATACGAGATGCTCGTCGACGTGACCGCCGTCGAGTACCGCGACGCGATGCGGGCCATCGAAGTCGTCTGGCACATCCGCTCGCTCAAGTTCCGCCGCTTCCTGCGTCTCAAGGCGGAGTTGCCGAAGGACGGCAAGACGCCGCTCGCCGTGCCCAGCGTGTGGGGCGTGTGGAAGGCCGCGGATTGGATGGAGCGGGAGTGCTACGACATGTTCGGCATCGAGTTCACGGGCCATCCCGACCTGCGCCGCATCCTCATGTGGGAGCAGTACAAGGAAGGCTATCCCCTCCGGAAGGACTTCCCGATGCGCGGGCGCTTCTCGCGCTCGGAGCAGCTCCGCCAGGCGCTCGCCGCGAATCCCGAGGCACGCTACTCCAAGGAAGAGCTCTCGATCGCCGATGCCTTCGAAGACCTGCCCCTCGACATGCGTCGTCGCCTCGGTGGCGGCGCGCAGACGGGAGAGTGAGCGCGAATGCCAACGATGACTGACAAGCGCACCATCGAGGTCGCGCTCTCGACCACCGGCCTCGGGCCCGACGGCAAGCCGCAGCGCATCCCGCTCGGCGCCGAGGGCTTGATGAGCCCGCATGCGCCCGCCGAGCCGGAGTTCGAAGGCGAGCACATGCTGATCAACATCGGCCCGCAGCACCCGGCCACGCACGGCGTGTTGCGCCTCGTGCTCGAGCTCGACGGTGAGACCGTCGTGCGCTGCATCCCGCACGTGGGCTACCTGCACTGCGGCTTCGAGAAGATCGGCGAGTACCGCCAGTACAACCAGATCATCCCGTGGACGGACCGCGAGGACTATCTCAACTCGCTGGGCAACAACATTGCCTATGCGTTGGGCGCCGAGCGGCTGTTCGGGATCGAGATCACCGAGCGCTGCAAGGTGCTCCGCGTGATTGGCATGGAGCTCTCGCGCATCATCTCGCACCTGGTGTGGCTGGGCACGACCTGCATCGACATCGGCGCGTTCACGCCCTTCCTGTGGAGCTTCCAGGAGCGCGAGAACGTGTACAACCTGCTCGAGCGCTGGACGGGTGCCCGCCTGACGACGAGCGGGGCGCGCGTGGGCGGCATGATCGCCGACGTGCCGGAAGGCTGGACCGACCAGCTGCGGCACTTCATCGACACCTTCCCGAAGACGCTGGATCAGGTTGAGCGCATGCTCAACAAGAACGCGATCTGGGTCGGTCGTACGGTGGGCTTGGGCGTGATGACGCCGCAGGAGGCGCTCAACTACGGCCTCACGGGTCCGATGCTGCGCGCGAGCGGCGTGGCGTACGATGTGCGCAAGGATTTCCCGTATCTCGATTACGAGACCTACGACTTCGACGTCCCGGTCGGCACGAACGGCGACGTGTATGACCGCTTCCTCGTGCGGCAGGAAGAGCTGCGCCAGTCGGTGCGCATCCTCGACCAGGCGCTGAAGCGCTTGCCCGACGGGCCGGTGAACGTGGATGACCCGCGCATCATCCTGCCGCCGAAGTCCAAGGCGACGAGCGAGATGGAATCGATGATCCATCACTTCAAGCTGGTGATGGAAGGCCCGCGGCCGCCGATCGGCGAGGTGTACGTGCCGATCGAGAGCCCCAAGGGTGAGAAGGGCTACTACTTCGTGTCCGACGGCACGGCCAAGCCGGCGCGCTGGCGCATCCGCCCGCCCAGCTTCGTGAACCTGTCGGCGATCCCGAAGATGGTGGAGGGCCACCTGCTCTCCGACGTCATCGCGATCAACGCCTCCATCGACATCGTGATGGGAGAGATCGACCGGTGAGCCACGGACCTTCGGCGCCTAGCGCCGCCCCCCACGGTCAGAGCCACGACCACGAGCCGTACCAGCCGGTCTTCACGCCGGGCTCCGCGCGCAAGCAGGAGCTCGACGACCTGAAGACCCGCTATCCCGACAAGCGCGCCTGCTTGCTGCCGGGTCTCTGGATGATCCAGCAGGACCGCGGGTGGATCTCCGAAGACGCGATGCGCGAGATCGGCGAGCAGCTCGGCGTCACGGCCGCCTACGTGAAGGGCGTCGTGACCTTCTACACCATGTACCACCAGCATCCGGTGGGGCAGCACTTCATCCAGGTCTGCACGACGTCGCCCTGCCTCTGCGCCGGTGCCGACAAGGTCGTGGAGGCCTTCCTCGAGCACACGGGCTGCAAGGAGCTCGGCCTCACGAGCCCTGACGGCAAGTACACGGTGATCGAGGTCGAGTGCCTCGGCGCCTGCGGTTTCGCCACGCCGGTGCAGATCAACGAGGACTACGTCGAGAACGTGACGCCCGAGAAGGTGCCCGAGATTCTGCGAGGCCTGCAGTGACCTTCAATCTCACGTCTTACATCTCAGGTCTGCAGTAATGGGATACCCGCATAAGTCGCATCCGCGCGAGACGCCGGTGCTCTCCAAGCACTTCGGCAATCCTGAGGCGCGCAAGCTCGAGACCTGGAAGTCACTCGGCGGCTACAAGGCGCTGCAGCAGGCCCTCACGATGGATCCGGTGGCGATCCAGAACGTCGTGAAGGAGTCCGGCCTGCGCGGTCGTGGTGGCGCCGGCTTCCCGACCGGCCTCAAGTGGTCGTTCATGAAGCTGAACGACGGCAAGCCGCACTACCTCGCCTGCAACGCCGACGAATCCGAGCCGGGCACGTTCAAGGACCGCGAGATCATGCGCTGGACGCCGCATGCGCTCATCGAGGGCTGCGCCATCGGCGCGTATGCCATCGGCGCGGAGACGGCCTACATCTACGTGCGCGGTGAGTTCACGGAGCCCATCGCGCGCCTCGAGGAGGCGCTGAAGGAAGCGCGCGCCGCCGGCATCATCGGCAACAACGCGATGGGCAGCGGCAAGAAGATCGATGTGTGGGTGCATCGCGGCGCCGGCGCGTACATCTGCGGCGAAGAAACCGCCCTGATGAACTCGCTCGAGGGCAAGCGTGGCAATCCGCGCATCAAGCCGCCGTTCCCGGCGGTGAGCGGGCTGTTCGGCCAGCCGACGACGATCAACAACGTCGAGACGCTGACCGCCGTACCGCACATCCTCAACAACGGCGCCGAGTGGTACAAGGCGATGTGCCTGTCGTCGCCGAAGAGCACGGGCAGCAAGCTCTTCTCGGTCTGCGGCAACGTGGCCAAGCCGGGCAACTACGAAGTCGTGATGGGCTTCTCCTTCAAGGAGTTCCTGTACGACCTCTGCGGCGGACCGCTGCCGGGCCGCAAGTTCAAGGCGCTGATCCCGGGCGGTTCGTCCGTGCCGGTGATCACGATCGACGAAGCCGAATCCGTGAAGATGGACTACGAGGGCTTCCTCGAAGTCGGCACCATGCTCGGCTCCGGCGGCGTGATCATCTTCGACGACGCGCAGTCCATGCCGCGCCAGCTCGCACGCCTCTCGCGCTTCTATGCGCATGAGAGCTGCGCCCAGTGCACGCAGTGCCGCGAAGGCACCGCGTGGATGACCAAGATCCTCGAGCGTATCGTCGCCGGTCAGGGCACGTTCGAGGACCTCGATACCATTTTCGACTTGGCCGAGAACATGACGGGCAAGACGATCTGCGTGCTGTCGGACTCCTGCGCGGCGCCGGTGACCTCCGGCATCAACAAGTTCCGCGGCGAGTTCGAGGCGCTGATCAAGGGCAAGCGCTCGTCCACGGTGGCGATGGGGGCGGGCGTATGAGCCAGCAGGTCAATCTCACGATCGAAGGCCGGCAGGTGTCGGTGCCCGCGGGCACCAGCATTCTCGAGGCGGCCAAGCAGGCGGGCGTGCTCGTCCCGCACTACTGCTACCACCCGGGGCTCCCCGTGGCCGGCGTCTGCCGCATGTGCCTCGTGGAAGTCGAGAAGATGCCGAAGCTGGCGCCGTCCTGTGCGACGGCGGTGGCCGAAGGGCAGGTGGTGCACGTCTACTCCGAGAAGGCGCTCGAGGCCCGCAAGGGCGTGCTCGAGCTGCTGCTCATCAACCATCCGCTCGACTGCCCGATCTGCGACCAGGCCGGCGAGTGCGAGCTGCAGGACTACACCTTCCAGGAAGGGCGCGCCGACTCGCGCTACCGCGAGCCCAAGCGCTTCAACCCGGTCGAGGACTTCGGCGGCGACGTCCTCTACGTCACCAACCGCTGCATCCTCTGCACGCGCTGCGTCCGCTTCATGGACGACGTGCATCAGGCGCCGGTGCTCAACGTCTCCGAGCGCGACGATCGCGCGACCATCGGCAAGGCGGGCGACGCCGACCTCACGCAGCCGTGGGCGGCGAACGTCATCGATCTCTGCCCGGTCGGCGCCCTCGTCTCCAAGGACTTCCTGAACAAGGCGCGCGCCTGGGAGCTCGATCGCACGGCCTCGGTGTGCACCGGCTGCACGCAGGGCTGCAACACGATCCTCGAGACGCGCGACAACGTCGTCGTGCGCCAGAAGCCGCGCTCCAACGACCAGGTCAACCAGTTCTACCTCTGCGACCAGGGCCGGCTCGACTATCGCTGGATGAATCGCCCCGACCGCAACGAGGCGCCGAAGATCCAGCTGGCCGGCGTGCTCTCGCCGGTCGATTGGGAGATCGCCTACAACGAGGCGTCCAAGCTCCTCAGCGGTAAGCGGGCGTTCGTGCTCGCGAGCCCGAAGCTCTCGAACGAGGCGCTGTTCCTGCTCAAGCAGCTGATTGCCAAGACGGGCGGGCAGGGGAGCTTCCGCTGCGAAACGGGCCCCGAGGCGCCGCTGCCGGGCGTGGCGGACCTCTCGCTGCGCGCCGATCGCGCCCCGAACGTGGTGGGCGCCGAGCTGCTCGGCTTCGTGCGCAACGATGCCGACCCGCTCGCCGGCCTCAAGGACGGTGACGTGCTCGTGCTCGCGGACGAGGAACTCACGGGTCTCGACCTCGGCAAGGTGTCGCGCGCCAGCGCGATCATCGTCGTCGGCACGACGCTGCCGCACGGCGTCGTGACGCCGCACGTGGTGCTGCCCATCGCGAACGTGGCCGAGGAGGAAGGCACGTTCACGAACCTGCGCGGCCGCGTGCAGCGCTTCCTGCAGGCCAAGGCGGCGCCGGGATTGGCCCGGCCGAGCTGGTTCGCCCTGGCCGACCTCAACAACGCCATCGGCGTGAAGAGCGACTATTTCCTGCCCAGCGCGGTGTTCGCGGCGCTCGCGCAGAGCGAGCGCGCGTTCGCGGGGCTGAGCTATGAGACGCTCGGTCTCTACGGTGCCTCCGTGAGCGACGCGAAGGCGGGGGCCGCGTAATGGATCAGACGCAACTCGAGCTGGGCTTCTGGCCCTTCGTGATCTTCACGGTCATCAAGATGCTGGCCATCTTCACGCTCTACATGGTCGGCGTGGCCTACACGACGCTGGCCGAGCGGAAGATCTCGGGCTGGATCCAGGACCGGCACGGCCCCAACCGCGTGGGCCCCTGGGGCTTGTTCCAGGTGCTGGCTGACGGCGTGAAGAACATCATGAAGGAAGAGTCGATGCCCGGCGGCGTGAACAAGCCGCTGTTCATCCTCGCGCCGGCCATCGCGTTCATCCCGGCGCTCATCGCCTGGGCGGTGATTCCCTTTGCCGCACCCATGCCGACGGCCTGGGGCCGCGTGGACATGGTCGTCGCCGACCTGCCGATCGGCTTCCTGTATACGATCGGCATCGCCTCGCTCGGCGTCTACGGCATCGTGATCGCCGGCTGGAGCTCGAACAACAAGTACGCCCTGCTCGGCGGCCTCCGCGCCTCGGCGCAGATGGTCAGCTATGAGATCACGATGGGCATGGCGCTGCTCTGCGTGCTGCTCGTGAGCGGCAACGTGTCGCTGACGGAGATCATTGCGCAGCAGCAGGGCTCGACCTGGAACGCGATCATCCTCTCGGTCGCGGGCTTCCTGTTCCTCGTGTCGGCGTTCGCCGAGACGAACCGCGTGCCCTTCGACATGCCGGAAGCGGAATCGGAGCTCATCGCCGGCTACCACAGCGAATACAGCGCGATGAAGTTCTCGATGTTCCCCATCTCCGAGTACGCGAACATGGTCACGACGAGCGCGATGTTCGTGACGCTGTTCCTCGGCGGCTGGGACATCCCGTTTACGGACTGGGATTCGACCGGTCCGTACAGCGTGGCCAAGGCGGCCGCGACCTTCGGCATGTTCGCGTTCAAGACGATCTTCTTCGTCTTCTTCTACATCTGGGTGCGCTGGACGCTCCCGCGCTTCCGCTACGACCAGTTGATGTCGCTGGGCTGGCAGGTGATGCTGCCGATCGCGCTGGTGTACCTGGTGCTCATCTCGGGCGCGATCGTGGTGATGGACATGGCCGGACTCGGCCGCGGCGCGACCTTCGGGTACGCCATGGGCGGGCTCAACCTGGTCTGCGTGCTGCTGCTCTTCCTGGTGCTCGACCGCGGCCGCTTGGTGAGCCCGGCGTCGACGCGCCTGAGCCCCGAGGAAATCGAACGCCTGCGCGGCCGCGCCCCGATGCGCGCGACGCTGGCCCCCGAGGAGATCCGCTGATATGGCGATCAACGTGAAGGTCATGGAGCGGCCGGTCGGCGAGGTGAGCTACGTGCGCGCCACGCTGTCGGGCCTTGGGCTCACACTCAAGCATCTCGTGAACCCGCATAAGGTCACGGTGCAGTATCCCGACGAGCGCTGGGACATTTCCCCGCGCTGGCGCGGCACGCACCGCATGCTCACCACCGAGGACGGCAAGGCGAAGTGCGTGGCCTGCGGCCTCTGCCCGACGGTGTGCCCGGCCAACTGCATCAAGCTCGTGCCCGGCGAGGACGAGGCGGGGAACCGCTACCCGCTGGTGTTCGAGATCGATGAGTTCCGCTGCATCTTCTGCGGCTACTGCCAGGAAGTCTGCCCGGAAGAGGCGATCCACATGGGCCGCCACTACGAGAACGCCGAGTACTCGCGCGACAAGTTCGTGTACGACCTCGAGCGCCTCACGGCCCAGACGCACCCGGTGAGCGAGCTGTGGGACCCCGCCGACCCGCGGGGGGAGTGACGGATGAACAACGAGTTCTTCCCGCTCTTCTTCTCGTTCCACTTCTATCTCTTCGCGGTGATCGCGCTGGTCTCGGCGATCCTGTTCGTGACGCGCAAGAGCCCGGTGGCGGCCGCGCTGTGGTTGGTGAACGTGATGTTCTGCCTGGCGGCGCTCTATGTGATGCTGGATGCGCAGTTCATCGGCGCCATCCAGATCTTGGTGTACGCCGGCGCCATCATGGTCGTGTTCCTGTTCGTCGTCATGCTGCTCAACCTCGGCAAGCCCGAGGACGTGAGCGACATCCGCGGCAACCTGCCGCGCGTGACGGCGGGCTTCGTCGGCGCGGCGCTGCTGGCCGAGGTGATGGTGCTGGCGCGGGCCAAGTGGAGCGCGCAGCTCACGCTGCCGGTGGCGAGCGGCGAGGCGATGCGCAACGAGCCGGGCGGCATCATCGCCCCGATCGCCGAGGTGCTGCTCAGGGACCAACTGCTGGCCTTCGAGCTGGCCTCGATCCTGCTGCTCGTGGCGATCGTCGGCGCGGTCACCCTCGGCCGCAAGAGGAGCTGACCCATGCTGGCTGAATCCCTCGCGCTCTCCGCGGCGCTCTTCGCCATCGGCGTGATCGGCGTGCTCACGCGCCGCAACGCGATCATCCTCTTCATGTGCATCGAGCTGATGCTCAACGCCGTGAATCTCTCGCTGGTGGCGCTGAGCAAGGTGTACGGCGCGTCCGGCGAGGTCTTCGTGCTCTTCGTCATCACGGTGGCCGCCGCCGAAGCGGCCGTCGGGCTCGCGATCGTGATCTCGATCTTCCGTCACCGCCAGTCGGTGAACCTCGATGACATCAACCTGCTGAAAGGCTGATGATCCAGACTCCTCCCCCCGAGATGGGCCATCCGCTGGCCGACACGGTCGCGCGCTTCGCGTGGCTGCTGCCGGTGCTGCCGCTGCTCGGCTTCGCGCTCAACGGGTTCCTCTCGTTGAAGCACGCCGCGCACGCGGGTCCCGCGGACCCGACGGCCGCCTCTGAACATGCGCACGGCGACCACGGCCATGCGGCGCATGGCCACGATGACCACGGGCACGACGACCATCACGCGGCGCGCCATCCTGCGGCCAAGCTGGTCTCGCTGATCGGCCCCGGCGTCCTACTGCTGAGCTTCGGCCTCGCCGTCGCGATCTTCGGCGCCATGCGCGCCGCGCACATCGAGGATCCCTACATCCTCACGCTGTTCCAGTGGATGCCCACCGGCGATCTCAGCATCGACGTGGCCTTCCAGCTCGACCAGCTTTCGATGGTCATGGTGCTGATCATCACGGGCATCGGCTCGCTGATCCACCTGTTCTCCGTCGGCTACATGCAGGACGACCCGGGGTATCCGCGCTACTTCGCGTACCTCAACCTGTTCGTCTTCTTCATGCTCCTGCTGGTGCTCGGCTCGAGCTACCCGCTGATGTTCGTGGGCTGGGAAGGCGTGGGACTCTGCTCGTACCTGCTCATCGGCTTCTGGTTCTCGGAGAAGGCCAACGCCGACGCCGGCAAGAAGGCCTTCATCGTGAACCGCATCGGCGACTTCGGCATGCTGGTCGCGATGTTCCTGATGTTCGCGAACTTCGGCACCCTGAGCTTCACGGGCCTCGAGGGCGCGCTGGGCGACGTCGAGGTCGGGGCGCTGGTGCCGACGGCGATCGCGCTGTTCCTGTTCCTCGGCGCCACGGGCAAGTCGGCGCAGATCCCGCTGTACGTGTGGCTGCCGGACGCCATGGCGGGCCCGACGCCGGTCTCGGCGCTCATCCACGCCGCCACGATGGTGACGGCGGGTGTGTACCTGATCGCCCGCTCGGGCCTGCTCTTCGCGCTGGCGCCCACGGCGCAGCTCACGGTGGCCCTGGTCGGTGCGCTCACGGCCGTGTTCGCCGCGACGATCGGCCTCAAGCAGTGGGACATCAAGAAGGTGCTCGCGTACTCCACCGTCTCGCAGCTCGGCTACATGTTCGTCGGCGTTGGCGTGGGCGCGTACACGGCAGGCGTGTTCCACCTGATGACGCACGCCTTCTTCAAGGCGCTGCTGTTCCTTGGCTCGGGCTCCGTGATCTACGCCATGCACCAGGCGTACCACGCGACGCACAAGCACGAGGACGCGCAGGACATGCGCAACATGGGCGGCCTCAAGGCGCACATGCCCGTGACGTTCTACCTGATGTGGATCGCGACGCTGGCGATCGCCGGCATCCCGTTCTTCTCGGGCTTCTTCTCCAAGGACGAGATCCTCGCGAGCGTGTTCGCGCGCACGCATGGCTCGACGCTGGCCGAGGGCGCGCTGCTGGGCGTGCCGGGCAGCGTGGTGCTGTACGTGGTCTACGCGCTGGGCCTCGCGGCCGCGCTGATGACGGCGATCTACATGACGCGCATGATGCTGTACACCTTCCATGGACCGAACCGCACGGGCGACGCCGAGCGGCCGCACCTGAAGGAAGCGCCGTGGATCATGACCGGGCCGCTGGTGGTGCTCGGCGTCCTGTCTCTGGCGGGCGGCTGGTTCAACATCCCGCCGATCCTCGGGTTCCTCGGCGCCGACGGCGTGCTGCATCACTGGTTGGAGCCGGTCACCGGCGCCGCCGAGCTGATGGTCACGCACGGCGAGGCCGCGCATCTCTCGCACAGCACCGAGTATGTGCTGATCGGCACGGCCATCGCGATCGCCGTCGCCGGCATCGCCTTCGCCTTCGCGAAGCTGAAGCCGGAGGCGCTCAAGCCGGCCAAGGAGTCGCCGGCGGAGCAGGGGCTGGCCAAGACGCTGTACAACAAGTGGTACGTGGACGAGGGCTACGACAAGGCCATCGTCCAGCCGACGGTCGCGGTGTCGCGCACGGTGCTCTGGAAGGGCATCGACGTGGGCCTGATCGACGGACTTCTCGTGAATGGCAGCGCCGTCTTCACCAAGGCCTTGGCCTGGGCGGGCGCGCAGCTGCACACCGGGCGCGTCGGGACCTACGCCTGGATCTTCGTGCTTGGCGCGGTGATGGTGCTCGGCGCCTTCACCTTCTTCTGATCCGACCGTGACCGCGTTCCTCGACTCCATCGGCTATAACGGCTGGATCCTGCCGGTCCTGCTCGGGCTTCCCGTGCTGGGCGCGCTCGTGCTCTTCGGCCGCGCGCTCTCCGGCACCGGCGACGCGCAGGCCCGCATGGCCGCCGACCGCCAGCTGGCCCTCGGCATCTTCGTGCTCGAAGCGCTGCTCTCCCTCGGCCTCTGGTGGTCGGTGGATCCGGCGGCGCTGGCCTGGCAGGCCGAAGTGCAGCTGCCGTGGATCCCGCAGTGGGGCGTCAGCTTCCACGTGGGCCTCGACGGCATCGCCCTGATGCTGGTGCTGCTGACGACCATCATCATGCCGCTCGCCGTCCTGGGCGGCTGGACGAGCATCCGCGAGAAGACGGGCTGGTACTACGGCCTGCTGCTGCTGCTCACCACCGGCATGATCGGCGTGTTCGTCTCGCTGGACCTCGTGCTGTTCTACGTGATGTGGGAAGTGATGCTCGTGCCGATGTACCTGATCATCGGCGTGTGGGGCGGCCAGCGCCGGCTCTACGCGAGCCTCAAGTTCTTCCTCTACACGATGCTCGGCTCGCTGCTCATGCTCGTGGCCGTGATCTGGCTGGGCATCGCCGCGGCGCAGGGCAGCGTGCCGAACTTCAGCTACGACGCCATCCTTGCGCTGTCGCGCACGAGCGAGTGGAGCGGTTCGCTCTGGCTCTTCGGCGCCTTCGCGATCGCCTTCGCCGTGAAGGTGCCGATGTGGCCGTTCCACACCTGGCTGCCCGATGCGCACGTCGAGGCCCCGACGGCGGGCTCGGTGATCCTGGCGGCCATCATGCTCAAGATGGGCACGTTCGGCTTCGTGCGGTTCGCGCTGCCGCTGTTCCCCGAGGCGGCCATGCATCCGGGCGTGCGTTCGCTGATGCTCGCCCTCGCGGTGATCGGCATCGTCTACGGCGCGCTGGTCGCCTTGGTCCAGCCGGACTTCAAGAAGCTGGTCGCGTACTCGTCGGTCTCGCACCTCGGCTTCGTGATGCTGGGCATCTTCGCCGCCACGGTGGAGTCGATGCAGGGCGCGCTGGTCGTCACCATCAGCCACGGCCTGTCGACGGGCGCGCTGTTCCTGCTCATCGGCATGATCTACGAGCGGCGCCACACGCGCCTCGTCGACGACTTCGGCGGCATCGCCAAGGTGATGCCGGTGTTCGCCGTGTTCCTCACGATCGTGGCGCTCTCGAGCATCGGCGTGCCGGGGACCAACGGCTTCATCGGCGAGTTCCTCGTGCTCATCGGCTCGTTCAAGACGGCGCCGTTCCATGCGGTGATCGCCGCGACGAGCGTCATCTTCGCCGCCGCGTACCTCCTCTGGGCGGTGCAGCGCATCATCTACAATCCGCTCGTGAAGCCTGAGAACCAGGCGCTCAAGGGCATGGACCTCAACTGGCGCGAGATCGGCCTGCTGGTGCCGCTCGTGGCCGGCATCCTCTGGATCGGCGTGTATCCCAAGCCCGTGCTCGAGAAGACCGAAGCCGCCGCCGCGCGCCTGGTGCGCATGGTGGAGCCGGCGCAGGTGACTGCCGCGGAGGCCGCACGATGACCTACGATCTTGCGTTCCCGATGCAGCTGGCCACGGCGTTGCTGCCCGACATCCTGCTGCTCACCGGCGCCACGATCCTCATGCTGGTGGCCGCGTGGAAGCCGGAATCGCTTGCCCATCAGCGTACGGTGGGCGTCGGCTCCTTGGTCGTGTTGGCCGTGACCCTCGCCGCGACCATCAAGTACGCGCTTGCCGGTGCGTCGGCGGCCCCGGGCGTCATTGCCGCGGATTCGCTGCGCTGGACGGTCGACATCGTCGTGCTGCTCGCCGCCATGGGCACGGTGGCGCTGGCCATCGAGTACAACGAGCGCCACGGCATCGCCCACGGCGAGATGCACGTGCTCGTGCTCTTCGCGACCGCCGGCATGATGGTCCTCGCCGCCGCGCGCGACTTGATGACGTTCTTCATCGGCCTCGAGATCATGTCGGTGGCCGTGTACGTGCTCGCCGGCATGAATCGGCGCTCGGGCAAGGCCGCGGAGGCCTCGCTGAAGTATTTCCTGCTCGGCGCCTTCGCCACGGGCTTCCTGCTGTACGGCATGGCGCTCATCTACGGTGCGACCGGCCAGACGCAACTCACCGAGATTTCGCGCATCGTGCTGCGGTACACGCTGGGTGACCACCCGATGCTGCTGGTCGGCGTGGGCCTGCTCTCCATCGGCCTGTTCTTCAAGGTCGCGGCGGTGCCGTTCCACACCTGGGCGCCCGACGTGTACGAAGGCGCCCCGACGCCGATCACGGCCTTCATGGCCGCCGCGGTCAAGGCGGCGGTATTCGCCGGCTTCGCGCGCATCTGGTACGAGTCGCTGTACCTCGTGAAGGTGTGGCCGACCGTCTTTGCATGGGTGGCGATCGCGAGCATGATCGTCGGTAACGTGATGGCCCTGCGCCAACAGAGCGTGAAGCGCATGCTCGCGTACTCGAGCGTGGCGCACACGGGCTACCTCCTCGTCACGCTCCTCGCGCTCTCCAGCGCGGGGTCGGCGGCCCTCGTGTTCTACCTGTTTGCCTACACGCTGGCCACGTTCGGCGCCTTCGCCGTCGTGACCATCCTGCAGGACGGGAGCGAGCGCGCCGTCACGACGGCGGACTTCGCCGGCTTGTGGCAGACGCGGCCGGTGTTGGCGGTCGGCATGACCGTGTACCTGCTCTCGCTGCTCGGCTTCCCGGTCTTCGGCGGCCTGGGCTTCTTCGCCAAGTGGTACCTCCTTGGCGCCGCCCTCGCGTCGAACGTCGGCTTGCAGGTCGTCGTGGTCATCTTGGTCCTCACCTCGCTGGTGTCCGCCGGCTATTACCTGCAGATTGTCCGCGCGATGTTCATGCAGGAGCGCGGCGAGCAGGCGCTGGCGCCCCAGTCGGCTGGCGTCCTCACGCGCGTGGTGCTGGCCGGGGCTGCCGCGGCCATCCTCGCCCTCGGTATCTTCCCCGGTCCGGTCGCCAAGTGGGCGACGGGTAACGCCGGGGTCAAGCCGCTGGAGGCGGATGTGCTGTCCGACGTGAACGCGCAGGGGCAGCCGCGGTGATCGCGGCGGGGATCTTTCGACAGTACGACATCCGCGGCATCGTCGGCCACGACCTCACGGTCGAGGCCGCGCTGGCCATCGGGCGCGCCTACGCCGTGCTGCTGCACGAGCGTGGCATCAGCGGGGCGGTCGCCGTGGGGCGGGACAACCGCCCCAGCGGCTCCGCCCTGCGGGATGCCTTGGTGCGGGGGCTGACGGAGAGCGGCCTCGACGTCATCGACGTGGGCGTCGTGCCGACGCCGCTGCTCTATTGGTCCTTGCATCACCTCCCGGTGGTCGCGGGCATCCAGATCACCGGGTCGCATAACCCGCCCGAGTACAACGGCTTCAAGTGCTGCGTCGGCACGGGCTCGCTGCATGGCGCCGGCATCCAGCGCCTGCGCGAGATCATCGAGGCCGGCACGTTCCGCAGCGGTACGGGCGGTGTCCGCAGCGAGGAGATCGTCGACCGCTATGTCGCCGACATCGCGCAGAAGATCGGCCCGCTGCCGTCCACCATGAAGGTCGTCGTGGACTGCGGCAACGGCGTGGGCGCGGTCGTGGCGCCGAAGCTCTTCGCCGCACTCGGGCTCACGCCCACCTGGCTGTTCGCCGAGAGCGACGGCACGTTCCCGAACCACCATCCCGATCCGACGGTCGTCGAGAACCTGCAGGACCTGATCCGCAGCGTGCGCGAGACCGGCAGCGAGATCGGCATCGGCTTCGACGGCGACGCCGACCGCATCGGCATCGTGGACGGCGACGGCACGATCATCTGGGGCGACTACCTGCTGCTGTTGTACGCCCGCGACGTGCTCGCGCGCACCGGGGCGGGGCAGCCGATCATCTTCGACGTGAAGTGCTCGCAGGCGCTGCCCGACGGCATCCGCAAGGCGGGCGGCGAGCCGGTGATGTGGAAGACCGGCCACTCGCTGATCAAGGACAAGATGAAGGCGCTCAAGGCGCCGATTGCCGGCGAGATGTCGGGCCACATGTTCTTCACCGAAGGCTTCTACGGCCACGACGACGCGCTCTACGCGGCGGCCCGCGTGCTGCGCATCGTGGCCGATGCCAAGCGATCGGTGAAGGCACTGCTCTCGGACGTGCCGCGCTTCGTCTCCACGCCAGAGCTCCGCGTGGACTGCCCCGACGACCGCAAGGAAGCGATCGTCGCCGAGGCGCTGGCGCACTTCCGCGCCAAGTACGACGTCAGCGACGTCGATGGCGTGCGCATCCTGTTCGGCGACGGCTGGGGCCTGATCCGCAGCTCGAACACGCAGCCCATCCTCGTGCTGCGCTTCGAGGCGTCGAGCGAGGCGCGGTTGGCTGCGTTGCGCGCGGAGGTCGAGGGCTGGCTGGCCTCGCGCGGCGTGCGCGTCGGGGCCTCGGCGCACTGAGCTGACCATGCGCGGACGGCGCGGACTCTACGGATTCCTCGCCGCAGGCGCGCTGGCCCTCCTGGCCGGCCGCTGGTTGGCCGGCCAGTATGCGGACTGGGCGCTGCATCAGTCCTTGGGCTTCGACGATCTGTGGCGCACGAAGGCCAGCACCCTGGTCGTGCTGCGGGCCGGCGCGTTCACGATTGCCGTCGCGTACGCCTTCGCGCACTTCGTCGCCGTGAGGCAGTCGATCGTCTCGCTCGTGCTGCCGTCGCGCCTTGGCGGACTCGAGATTCCTGAAGAGATCCCGGCCGGCCGCCTGACCTGGCTGGCCTTCGTGCTGGCCGTGCTCGTCGCCTTGGGCTTCGCCGCACTCCCGCAGGATTGGACGCAGGCGGCACTCGCCTGGGATGGCGTGCGCTTCGGCGAAGTCGATCCGTACCTCCAGCGCGACCTCGGGTTCTATGTCGCGTGGTTGCCGTGGGAACGTGCGCTGCAGACGCGCGCCATGTTGCTCACGCTCGTGCTCGGTGCGCTGGTCACGACGCTGTACGCCCTGACGCCGAGCCTGCGGTGGACGGCGAACGGCCTGTACGTGTCGACCTGGGTGCGTCGTCATCTCGCCGTGCTGGCCGGCACGCTGGTCGCCCTCATCGGCTGGGGCTGGCGCATCGATCGCTTCGAACGGATGACGCCCGGGAGCGGGGTCTGGCTGGACGCGACCACGGAGGCGGTGTTCAGCGCCTTCGACCATCGCATCGCGCTGCCGTACCGCGCGCTGGCGGCGTTCGCGACGCTGCCCATCGCGACGGTGCTCGTCTACGCGGGGTGGCGCGGATACGTGCGGACGGCGTTGGTAATGCTCAGCACGCTGGTGCTGATCGGCCCGGTCGCCAGCGCGCTGCTGCCCGTGATCGCCAAGCGGCCGCTGGCACCGTACTCGGCGCAGGGACGCGCGGCGGCGCGCCCGTATCGCAACACGGCGGCGCTCTACACGCGGCGCGCCTTCGGCGTCGATGCCATCGCCCGTGACAGCGTGGCGGTGGTGCCCGCCGACCAATTGAGCCGCCGCGTGAGTGCGTGGGATCCCGCCGCGCTCGTCGAGCTCGCCGAGGGTGGCCGGCGGCGCGACACGACGGTCACGCTCGGGTGGGCGTCCACCGCGACCGGGCTTGAGGCCATCGCCGTGCACCGCAGCCGCGACGTCGAGGCCGATGCGTGGGGTACGCATCGCTTCGTTGCGGCCGGCGCCGATGACAGCGGTCGTCCCTTCTACGCGCCGTCGCTGGGCGATGGTCGCCTCCCGGCCGTCCTGGTGCATCCGGACGCCAAGGGCTCGCGCCTCGTCCCGGACCGCCGCGGTGATGTCGCCGCGTCCGCATTCGAGACGACCACGCAGCGGATCGCGCTGGCCTGGGCCGAGCAGGATCCGCGCCTGCTGCTGCGTGAACTGCCGTCGCCGCGCCCGCGGCTCATGACCGCGCGCGACGTGCGGTCGCGCATCGGACGTCTGCTGCCGTTCTTGACGCTTGGTCCGACGATCACCCCGCATGTGCGCGGCGATTCCCTGTACTGGTTCGTCGAAGGCTTCATCACGGCGCGGCGCTACCCATTGAGCGAGGCGGTGCTGCTCGACGGGAGACCGTACCACTACATCCAACATGCGGCCACGGTGGTGGTACAGGCCCAGACTGGGCAGCTGACCGTCATCCCGACGGACACGCCCGAGGCGATCATGCGTGCCTGGCAGGGCATGGCCAGCGGGACGTTCACGCCGCTCGCGGCGGCCCCGGAGTGGATCCGCCGCGAGCGACCGCCGGCGGTCGATTGGATGACGGTGCAGGGCAGCGGGCTCGCGCACGTGGGGTTCCCCGCGGACTCGTTCGGCATCCGGCGGCTCGCCCGCCCGGACGATGCGGACGCTGACGTCTCGGCTGGCGGCCCGACACTCTTCGCCTACGACTCCGCGGGGACCTTGGGCTGGGCGCTCCCTGTCGACTTGCCGTTTGCCGGACGCACGCTCGGCATCCTCGTGGCGCGTGGCGGCGCGCAGCGCCGGACGGAGTATCTCGCCTACGAGACGGCCCGCTGGACGACGATCCTCGAGTCGCTGCAGAATGCCGCAGACCAAGCGGGCTTCGGTCGCTCGTTGCCGGATGCACGTCGCGGACGCGTGCAGGCGATTCCCACGGCCGGTGGCCCGGTGTGGGTGCAGAGCTACTACGAATGGCCCCAGGACGGCGAACCCCGACTCGCTGGCGTCGTGGTCAGTCAAGGCGGCAAGGTGATGGCCGCGCGGACGCTGGCCGAGGCCTTCGGAGAGCGCCGCTCTGCGGAGAGCCCCGTGGGCGACGCCTTCCGCGAGCGCGTCGCGCGGCTCTACGACGCCATGCAGGCCGCCCAGCACTCCGGTGATTGGCGGGCCTACGGCGAGGCCTGGACGGCGCTCGGCCGCCTGCTGCAGCGCCCCTGATTCTCCTGCGGGCAGCGGTGCCATTGGCGCGGCCTTCCGGCTATTTTTAGGGGCTTCCCCCCACTCGAATCCAACACGGAGACCGTGTGAATATCCACGAGTACCAAGCGAAGGAAATCCTCCGCGGCTATGGCGTACCGATCCCGCCCGGCGAGATCGCGACGACGCCCGCCGAGGCTGAGGCGATCGCCACCAAGTACGGCACGGCCGTCATGGTGAAGGCGCAGGTGCACGCCGGCGGCCGCGGCAAGGCTGGCGGCGTGAAGTTCTGCAAGACGCCCGCCGACGCGAAGGAGAAGGCGACGGCCATCCTCGGCATGAAGATCAAGGACCTCACGGTCGAGAAGGTGCTCGTCACGATCGCCGCTGACATCGGCAGCGAAGCGTACGTCGGCATCATCGTCGACCGCGCGACCAAGAAGCCGGTGTTCATGGTGTCCGCCGCCGGCGGCATCGACATCGAAGAGGTCGCCGCGAAGACGCCGGAGAAGATCCTCTACGTGCCGGTGGACGTGCGCTACGGCCTGCCGACCTATGACGCGATGCGCATGGGCTTTTTCCTCTACGAGGACGTGAAGCTCGCCCGCGCCGCCGCGAAGATCATGCAGCAGCTCTACGCCGCGTTCATGGCCGCCGGCTGCTCGCTGGCCGAGATCAATCCGTTGGTCGTCACGCCGACGGGCGAGCTGATCGCCGTCGACGGCAAGATGGTCATCGACGACAACGAACTCGACCGCAAGCCGGAGATCGCCGCGCTGCGCGACGAGTCGAGCGAAGAGCCGTCCGAGGTGGACGCGCGCAATGCGAACCTCACGTTCATCAAGCTCGACGGCAACGTCGGCTGCGTGGTGAACGGCGCCGGCCTCGCGATGGCGACGATGGACCTGGTGAAGTACTACGGCGGTGAGCCGGCGAACTTCCTCGACATCGGCGGCTCGTCGAATCCCGAGAAGGTCGTCAATGCGCTGCGCATCATCACGGCCGACCCGAACGTGAAGGCCATCCTGTTCAACATCTTCGGCGGCATCACGCGCACCGACGACGTGGCCAACGGCATCGTGACGGCCACGAAGGCGAATCCGCTGAAGGTGCCGATCGTCATCCGCCTCACGGGCACCAACGAAGAGATCGCCATGAAGATCCTCACGGAGAACGGATTCTCCGCCTCCAGCGACATGGACACGGCCGTGAAGAGCGCGGTCGAGCTGGCCAAGGGAGGCAAGTAAGATGAGCGTCTTCATCGACAAGAACACCAAGCTCGTCATCCAGGGCATCACGGGCCGCGACGGCTCGTTCCATGCCAAGCAGATGATGGAATACGGCACGCAGGTCGTCGCCGGTGTGACGCCAGGCAAGGGCGGCCAGAAGTTCGAGGGCACGGTGCCGATCTTCAACACCGTGGCTGACGCCGTGAAGGCGACTGGTGCCAACACCAGCGTGATCTACGTGCCGCCGCCGTTCGCGGCCGACGCGATCATGGAAGCGGCCGCCTCGGGCGTCTCGCTCGTGGTCTGCATCACGGAAGGCGTGCCGGTGCTCGACATGACGAAGGTCTATCCCTTCGTGAAGGAGCGCGGCGTCCGCCTCATCGGCCCCAACTGCCCGGGCCTCATCACGCCGGGCGAGTCCAAGGTCGGCATCATCCCGGGCCGCATCTGCACGCCGGGCCCGGTGGGCGTGGTCTCGCGCTCGGGCACGCTGACGTATGAAGTCGTGTACCAGCTCACCCGCGCCGGCATCGGCCAGACCACCTGCGTCGGCATCGGGGGCGACCCGATCAACGGCACGAACTTCATCGACTGCCTCGAGGCCTTCGAGAAGGATCCGAAGACCAAGGCCATCGCGATGATGGGCGAGATCGGCGGCACCGACGAGCAGGAAGCGGCGGAGTTCGTGAAGAAGCACATGAAGAAGCCGGTGGTGGGCTTCATCGCCGGCCAGACGGCCCCGCCGGGCCGCCGCATGGGTCACGCGGGCGCGATCATCTCGGGCTCGGCCGGCACGGCCGCCGAGAAGATCGAGGCCTTCAAGGCCGCCGGCATGGGCGTCGCCGCGCGTCCGATCGACTTCGTCGAGCTGATCAAGGCGCGTCTGAAGTAGGGTGAACAACCTTGCCACAGAGGCACAGAGACACAGAGGGCTGCGACGTAATCCTCGGTCGCGTCGCGCAATCCTCCGTGCCGCTGTGCCTCCGTGGCAAATCAGTGGCAGTTCCTAACCTCTTGCACATCTGAGCCATCAATGGCCCTCAACTACACGTTCTCCATCATCAAGCCGGACGCCTTCAACACGGGCAAGGCCGGCAAGATCATCGCCCACCTCGAGTCCCAGGGCTTCACGCTCAAGGCTGCCCGCGTGGTGCATATGTCCAAGAAGCAGGCCGAGGAGTTCTACGCGGTGCACCGCGGCCGCCCGTTCTTCGGCGAGCTCGTCGACTTCATGAGCTCGGCCCCCTGCATGCCGTTCGTCCTCGTGAAGGACAACGCTGTGCACGCGCTGCGTGACGCCATCGGCGCCACGGACCCGGCGGAGGCCGCGGCGGGCACCGTGCGCAAGCTCTATGCAGAGTCCAAGGGCAAGAACGCGATCCACGCCTCGGACTCCGACGAGAATGCGGTGCGGGAGAGCCGCTTCTTCTTTGCCGAAGCGGACACCATCTAAGGTCCGGCGGGGCGAGACGGGAGCCTCAGGGGCGCAGCGAGTCCCGAGGCTCCCGTTGTCCGTTCAAGTCCTTTTCCCACGCCAAGTTACCCGCTTGACCTAGCCGTCGGCGGGCGATTAGTTTACTTGGCTATGCTTTCGTTCCCCATCCGCACCATTTCGCAGGGGGCCGTGCAGGTCGAAGGTGACCTCGCCGCCGACGATCCGGTGTGGATGGAGGGCGACGTCCGTCCGTTGGGTGCGGTCCGGGTCACCGGCCGTCTCAGCGGGGCGGGAGCGGGACGGTTCTATTTCTCCGGCGGGTTCCAC
This sequence comes from Pseudogemmatithrix spongiicola, assembly GCF_030623445.1. Lineage (NCBI taxonomy): Bacteria > Pseudomonadati > Gemmatimonadota > Gemmatimonadia > Gemmatimonadales > Gemmatimonadaceae > Pseudogemmatithrix > Pseudogemmatithrix spongiicola. The sequence continues at coordinate 1,641,759 of NZ_CP130613.1, read as the reverse complement.
GGAACCGCGGCTGGCGAATGCCGTCGCTGCCTGACGCCGGTGGAGTCGGTGGTGCAGAACGAAGCCCACCTGATCTTCGCCGACGCGGACGACGAGAACGCGGACGAACCCGATGTCTACCCGCTCGCTGAGGGCGGGATGGCGTTGGACCTCCGGCCCGCGATCCGCGAGCAGTGGTTGCTCGACGCCTCCGGCCTGCCGCTGTGCCGTCCCGACTGCAAGGGACTCTGCGCATCGTGCGGGGCGGACCTCAATGCTGGACCCTGCGCCTGCTCACCGGCAGTCACGCAGGGCTGATTCCCGAACTACCGTTTCACTCACTCCGTAGACCGAGACTCCGATGGCCGTCCCGAAGCGCCGTACCTCCAAGCGCAAGAAGCGCGCGCGCAACACCCACAAGGTGGCGCCGAAGATCAACATCCAGGCCTGCCCGAAGTGCGGCGCCATGAAGCGCCCGCACCATGTGTGCGAGGAGTGCGGGTTCTACGCGGGTGAACAGCGGGTTGCGGCGCGCGACGCCTAACTATGGCTCGCATCGCGCTGGACGCGATGGGGGGCGATCACGCGCCCCATGCCCCGATTGCGGCGGCCCTGCTGGCCGCAACCGAACTGGGCCCTGACCACACGCTGCAGCTCGTTGGGCAGCAGGCGGTCATCCGTGAGGAACTCGCGAAGCAGCTTGCTGCCGCCGGGCCTGAGGCCCAGGCGGCCGCCGCGCATTTCGAGATCATCGACGCGCCGGACGTCATCCTCATGACGGACAAGCCCTCCGTGGCCATCCGCGGCAAGCCGAACTCCTCGATGGGCGTCGGCCTCAAGCTGCAGGCCGAGGGCAAGTCCGATGCGTTCGTGTCCGCCGGCAACACCGGCGCGCAGATGGCCGCGTCGGTGTTCGTGCTGCGCCTGCACGAGGGGCTGCAGCGGCCGGCCATCGGCACCGTGTTCCCCACGGCGACGCAGCCGGTGGTCGTGCTCGACTCCGGCGCCAACGTGGACTGCTCCGCCCAGGAGCTCGTGAACTTCGCGCAGCTCGGCCACGTCTACGCCAAGGACATCCTCGGCCGGCCGAATCCGGCCATCGGCCTGCTGTCGGTCGGTGAGGAAGCCGAGAAGGGCAATGCCGCGGTGAAGGAGGCGCATCAGCTGCTGCTCAAGAGCGGCCTGAACTTCATCGGCAACGTCGAGGGACGTGACGTGGCGATGGGCGCCTGCGATCGCGGCCCCATCGACGTCGTGGTCTGCGACGGCTTCACCGGCAACGTGCTGCTCAAGTTCTACGAGGCCGTCCCCAAGCTCTTCGGCGGCCTGATGCTGAAGGCGGGGGTCTCGAAGGAGACCCTCGGCCAGGCGCTGAGCGGCCTCGATTACGCCAAGTACGGCGGCGCCCCGCTGCTCGGCGTGAAGGGCGTGAGCATCATCTGCCACGGCAAGTCCAGCCCTGAGGCCATCAAGAACGGCATCAAGGCCGGCCTGCGCGCCGTCGAGAGCGGCATGAGCCGCCACATCGGCGAGAAGGTGCACGCATGAAGCGGCCGTTCGCGATGCTCACCGCCACGGCACACGCGGTGCCGAAGCGCGTCTTCACGAACCACGACTTCGCGTCGATCGGCATCGACACGTCGGACGAGTGGATCCGCGAGCGCACGGGCATCGGGCAGCGCTACATCGCGGGCGAGGGTGAGAACCTCACATCACTGTGCACCCAGGCCGCCCGGGACGCGATGGCCGCCGCGGGGGTCACCGCCGCCGAACTCGACGCGATCATCCTCGGCACCGCCTCGCCGGACCGGCTGCTGCCCAGCACCGCCGTGGAAGTGCAGGCCGCCCTCGGCGCGACCCGCGCCGTGGCCTTCGACATCGACGCCGCCTGCTCCGGCTGGCTCTACGGCTCGCAGATCGCCGAGGGGCTGATCGCGACCGGCAGCTACGAGACGATCCTCGTGATCGGCGGCGAAGTCCTGAGCCGCATCGTGAACTGGAAGGACCGCAACACCTGCGTGCTGTTCGGCGACGGCGCCGGCGCGACGGTCGTGAAGAAGGCCACGAAGCAGCGGGGCATCCTCTCGGCCTACATGCGCTCGGACGGCACGCTGGCCGACCTGCTGCATCGCCCCAAGGGCGCGGGCAACGCACCCGTGACGCCGGAGATCATCCTCGAGGGCTCGCATTACATCCAGATGGCCGGGCGCGAGGTGTTCAAGAACGCCGTGCGGTCGATGGCCGACGCGGCGGACCGCGCGCTCGATGGCGCGAAGCTCTCGGCCGCCGACATCGACGTGCTGATTCCGCACCAGGCGAACATCCGCATCATCGAGGCCACGGCCAAGCACGCCGGCATCCCGATGGAGAAGGTGTTCGTGAACGTCGAGAAGTACGGCAACACCTCGGCGGCATCGATTCCGATCGCGCTCAGCGAGGCGCAGAAGGCCGGCATCGTGAAGGAGGGCACGACCGTGATGTTCGTGGCCTTCGGCGCCGGCTTCACCTGGGGCTCGATGGTGGTGCGGTTCTGATGATCCTCCTCTTCCCGGGGCAGGGTTCGCAGAAGCCGGGCATGGCGAAGGACCTCGCGGAGGCCTTCCCGGCGGCGCGGGACGTGTTCGCCCGCGCCGATGCCGCCTTGGGCGCTCCGCTGAGCACGCTGTGCTTCGAGGGGCCGGCAGAGGAGCTCACGCTCACGCACAACGCCCAGCCGGCGCTGCTCGCGCACGGTGCGGCGGTGTGGGCCGTGGTCAAGGACCACGTCGCGGCGAAGGTGCAGGGAGCCGCCGGCCACTCGCTTGGCGAGTTCTCGGCGTATCACACCGCAGGCGCGCTGTCGCTCGAGGACGCACTCAAGCTGGTGCGACGCCGGGGCGAGCTGATGTACGAAACGGGAGTCCAGGTCCCGGGCGCGATGGCCGCCATCCTTGGCGAGATGTCGCGGACCATCGAAGAGATCTGCAGCGAGGCCTCGGCGCGGGGCGTCGTGGTGCCGGCGAACTACAACGCCACCGAACAGATCGTGATTTCCGGTGAGGTCGCCGCGGTGGAGCAGGCGATGGAGCTCGCCAAGGCCGCGGGCGCGAAGCGCGCGCTGCGCCTTCCGGTGAGCGGCGCCTTCCACTCCCCGCTGATGCAGCCGGCCGCCGCGGGGCTCCAGCAGGCGCTCGACGCCGCGCGCTGGCGCGATCCCTCGTGGCCCATCTGGAGCAACGTCACCGCCGAGGCGGTGGGCGATGCGGCGACGGCGAAGTCGCTGTTGCACCAGCAGCTGACCAGCCCGGTGCGCTGGGTGGAAGTGGTGCGGAATCTCGCCGCGCGGTTCCCGGGCACCGCGTTCGTCGAGATGGGACCCGGCGCCGTGCTCAGCGGCCTCGTGAAGCGCCTCGCGCCGGGCTGCACGACGATGACCTGCGGTACCGTGGCCGAAGTCGAAGCGCTGCTCAAGCTGTAGCGCGCGTCTCACGTCTCCAGCCCCTCGTCACATGCGCATCGATCTCACGGGCAAGGTCGCCCTCGTCACGGGTTCCACGCGCGGCATCGGCCGTGCGATTGCCGGCCGGCTCGCCGAGTGCGGCGCGACGGTCGCCATCGTGGGGCGGGACCAGGCCAAGGCGGATGCCGTTGCCGCGGAGATCGGCGGCGGCGCCAAGGGCTTCGCCTGCGACATCGGCGATCCGGCGCAGGTGACGGCGTTGGTCGAGGCGGTGGAGAAGGCGCTCGGGGGCTGCGACATCCTCGTCAACAACGCCGGCATCACGAAGGACAACCTGATGCTGCGGATGAAGGACGAGGACTGGAACGCGGTGCTCGAGACCAACCTGCGCTCGGCCTTCATCGCGATCCGCGCGGCGCAGCGCGGGATGATGAAGAAGCGCTGGGGCCGCATCATCAACATCGCCAGTGTGGTGGGATTGATCGGCAACGCCGGGCAGGCCAACTACGCGGCGAGCAAGGCCGGCTTGATCGGCCTCAGCAAGAGCGTCGCCAAGGAGCTCGCGAGCCGCAACGTGCTCTGCAACGTCGTGGCGCCGGGCTTCATCAAGACCGACATGACCGACGCGATGACGCCGGACGCGATCGCCAAGCTGTCCGCGCAGATTCCGCTCGATCGTTTCGGCTCGCCGGAGGACATCGCGGGCGCGGTGGCCTTCCTGGCGTCCGACCACGCCGCCTACATCACGGGGCAGGTCCTGACCGTGGATGGCGGGATGGTGATGTAAGCGCGGGAACGTCCCGCTATATTTCCCGATAGTTCACACAGCCCACCCCTCTGGAGCTAGACCCCCAATGGCCGACCATTCCGCGAAGGTCAAGGACATCATCGAGAAGGAGCTCGGCGTCGAGCGCGAGAAGCTCACCGACGGCGCGAGCTTCATCGAAGATCTCGGTGCCGACTCGCTCGACATCGTCGAGCTCGTCATGGAGTTCGAGAAGGAGTTCAACATCGACATCCCCGACGAGGACGCCGAGAAGCTCCGCACCGTCGGTGACGCGATCACGTACCTGAACGGGAAGCTCGGCTAAGCATGGCGGGCGGCAAGCGCCGGGTCGTCATCACGGGGGCGGGTGTCGTCACCTCCGTGGGCAACGACCTGAAGACCACGTGGGAGAGCCTGCTGGCCGGCAAGTCCGGCGGTGCGCCGATCACGCGGTTCGACACGACGGACTTCAAGGTGAAGTTCGCCTGTGAGACCAAGGGCTTCGACCCGGCGCTGTACATGGACCGCAAGGAAGTGAAGCGGTCCGACCTCTACACGCAGTATGCGATGGCGGCGTCCGTGCAGGCCATGACGGATGCAGGTCTCGCCTCCGGTGGCTTCGATCCCTACCGCACGGGTGTCGTGATCGGCTCCGGCATCGGCGGCATCGCCACCTTCGAGGACCAGCTCAAGGTGTACCTGACGCACGGTCCGAACCGCATCTCGCCGTTCTTCGTCCCGATGTTCATCGGCGACATCGCGGCGGGCGTGGTGTCCATGCGCTTCCAGGCCAAGGGGCCCAACTACGCCGTGCAGTCGGCCTGCGCCACCAGCGCACACGCCATCGGCGACGCGTTCCGCATGATCGCCTACGGCGACGCTGACGTGATGATCGCCGGCGGGTCCGAGGCGGCGGTCACGCCGATGTCGATCGGCGGCTTCGGCAACATGCAGGCGCACTCCACCCGCAACGACTCGCCGGCGACGGCGTCGCGCCCCTTCGATGCGACCCGCGACGGCTTCGTGCTCGGCGAGGGCGCGGGCATCGTCGTGCTCGAGGAGCTCTCGCATGCGCAAAAGCGCGGCGCGCGCATCCTCGCCGAGATCGTCGGCTACGGCGCGACGGGCGACGCCTACCACCTCACCGGCCAGCCGGACGACCACGAGGGCCTGCAGCGGGCGATGACGCGCGCCCTCGAGGATGGCGGCCTGCATCCCGAGGACGTGCAGTACATCAACGCCCACGGCACGTCGACGCCGCTCAACGACCCGAACGAGATCCGCGCCATCAAGAAGGTCTTCGGCGCGCACGCGACGGCCCTGAACGTGTCGTCCACGAAGTCCTCGACGGGCCACATGCTGGGCGCGGCCGGTTCGGTGGAGGCCATCTTCACGACGATGGCGATGGTGCACGGCATCATCCCACCGACCATCAACTACCAGACGCCCGATCCCGAGTGCGACCTGGACATCACGCCGAACACGCCGGTGGCGCGCGAGGTACACGCCGCGCTGAGCAACTCGTCGGGCTTCGGCGGCCACAACGTCTCAATCGCTCTCAAGCGATACACGGAGTAAGCGACCCATGCCTGGTGCGCTGACGATTCCGATCGAGCGCATCACCGATCCGGTGGTGCGCCGGATTGCGGAGAAGGTAGGGAAGGGCGAGCGGCTCACGCAGGCCGACGGCGTCGCGATGTTCGAATCGCGCGACCTCACGGGCATCGGCGCGCTCGCCGACGCGGTGAACCGCGCCAAGCATGGCGACGTGGTCACCTTCGCGTCGAACCAGCACATCAATCCGACGAACATCTGCACGCTGCGCACCACTTGTGTGTTCTGCGGCTATGCGCGCCTGCCGAAGGAAGATGGCGCGTACCGCTATACGCTCGACCAGATCATGGCCGAAGCGCGGCAGGCCAAGGACTCGATGACCCGCGAGTTCCACATCGTGGGCGGCTTGGACATGCAGGCCGGGCTCGAGTACTACACGAACATGTTCCGGGCCATCAAGGCCGAGCTGCCCCACGTGCACATCAAGGCGCTCACGGCCGTCGAGATCGCGCACATCGCGCGCATCGAGAAGAAGTCCTGGGAGGAAGTGCTCACCGCCCTGCGCGAGGCCGGCCTCGATACGATGCCCGGCGGCGGCGCCGAGACCTTCTCGGCTGCCGTCCGCGAAGAGATCGCCCGCAAGAAGCTCGGCGCCGGCGACTACGTGGGCGTGCATCGCACCGCGCACAAGCTCGGCATCCGCACCAACACGACCATGCTGTACGGGCACGTCGAGACGTATGCGGACCGCATGGAGCACCTGCAGATGCTGCGCGACCTGCAGGACGAGACGGGCGGCTTCCTGGCCTACATCCCGCTCGCCTACCACCCGGACGACAACGAACTCGGCAAGAAGCTTGGCCGCACGGGTATCGCGACCAGCGGCACCGACGACCTCAAGAACCTCGCCATCGGCCGGCTCTTCCTCGACAACGTCGAGCACATCAAGAGCCACTGGATCATGGTGTCGCCGTTCCTGAGCCAGATCGCGCTGCACTACGGCGTGAACGACCTCGAGGGCACGGTGGTGCGCGAGAAGATCTATCACGCGGTGGGCGCGCAGACGCCGCAGGGCATGACGCTCGAGGCGCTGCTGAAGCTGATCCGCGGGGCGGGCAAGATCCCGAAGGAGCGGGACAGCTTCTACAAGGTCGTGCGCGAGTTCGACGAGACGCCGACCACGGGCGACAAGGCCGCCTGATGCGTGTCGGCCGCATCCCGTACATCAACTGCTATCCGGTCTACGGTGGCGTCGACCGCGGCCTCGTGCCGCTCGACGCCACGCTCATCGATGGGGTGCCGACGACGCTCAACCGCATGATGGCTCAGGGCGCGCTCGACGTGAGCGTGGTCTCGGCCGTCGAATATGCCCGCGACAGCGAACGCTACCTGCTCCTGCCCGAACTGGCCATTTCCTGCGACGGCCCGGTGCGCAGCGTGATGCTGTTCTCGAACGTGCCGGCCGAGGAGCTCGGGGGGCAGCGCGTGCTGGTGAGCCGGTCGTCGATGACCTCGGTGCACCTGCTGGAGCTGCTGTTCGAGCATGTGTGGAAGGCCGCGCCGGAGTTCGTGCCGGGCAACGCGGAGGCCGATGCCGTGGCGGCGCAGGCCAGCGACGACATCGCCGCGCGGCTCGTGATCGGCGACGCCGCCCTTATGCTCCAGAGTGCCGACCACCCCGTCGCGCAGGGGCATGGACGCAGCTACCCCTACGTGTACGACCTCGGCGCCGAATGGAAGCGCTGGACGGGGCTGCCGTTCGTGTTTGCCGTGTGGGTAGCGCAGCGCAACACGCCGGTGGAAGACTCCCTCAAGGTTCACGCGGCGCTCATCCGCTCCCGCGACTGGGGCTTGCAGCACTTGGACGAGCTTTCAGCGCAGGCCAGCCGCAACACCGGCGTGAGCCTCCGGGAGTGCCGGGAGTACTTCGCGGGTCTCGACTGGCGGCTGACGATGCCTGACCTCGAAGGGCTGACGGAGTTCCTGCGACGCCTGGAACTCGCCGGACGCGTTCCGAAGGGAAAGTTGGCGTTCCTGCCGTCGGCGCAGGCGGGGCGGTAGGCCCGCGCGAACCGCGCGCCCGTCCTTGGGATTCGCTTAGATTGAAGCTATGTCTGAACTCACGGACCTCCTCGAGTACTACGAAAAGACGCCGCTCCTCGAGCTCGGCGCCGCCGCCAACGCCATGCGGATGAAGCTCCATCCGGAGCCCATCGTCACGTACATCGTCGACCGCAACATCAACTACACGAACGTCTGCGTGGCCGACTGCGGCTTCTGCGCGTTCTACCGGCGCCCGAAGGACGGCGAGGGCTGGACGCTCAGCTACGAGCAGATCGGCGCGAAGATCGACGAGGTGAAGGCCCTCGGCGGCGTGCAGATCCTCATCCAGGGCGGGCACAACCCGTACATCCCGTTCGAGTGGTATCTCGAGCTGCTCAAGTACATCAAGCGGAATCACCCGATCCACGTGCACGGCTTCTCGCCCTCCGAAGTGGACTTCTGGGCGACGCTGTACCGCATGGACGCGCGGACGATCATCCAGGAGCTGGTGAAGGCCGGCCTCGATTCGATCCCCGGCGGCGGCGGCGAGATCCTCGTGCAGCGCGTGCGCGACAACGTCGCCAAGAAGAAGGCCGGCGCCGACCGCTGGCTCGAGGTCATGGAGATCGCGCACCAGGAGGGCCTCAAGACCTCCTGCACGATGATGTACGGCATCGGCGAGACCAAGGCCGAGCGCGTGGAGCACCTGCTGCGCCTCAAGGAGGTGCAGAAGCGCACGAACGGCTTCACGGCGTTCATCTGCTGGCCGCTGCAGCCGGAGAACACGCCGGAGATGAGCCACATGCCGAAGACCGACGCGGTGGAGTACCTCCGCACGACGGCCTTCGCGCGCACCGTGCTCGACAACATCCCGAACATCCAGGCCAGCTGGGTGACGATGGGCATGAAGGTCGGCCAGACGGCGCTGCACTACGGCTGCAACGACTTCGGCTCGCTGATGCTCGAGGAGAACGTCGTCTCGGCGGCGAACACCACGCATCGGACGAGCATCGAGGAGATGGAGCTGCTCATCCGCGAGGCCGGCTTCACGCCGAAGAAGCGCAAGCAGGACTACTCGCTGCTCGAACCGGAACTGGTGGGCGCGTGAGCGCAGCGGTCACGCCCGTCCGCGTCGGTATCGGCTACGACTCGCATCGCTTCGTCGAGGGGCATGGCGTCATCCTCGGCGGCGTGCTGATTCCGGCCACCGTGCGCTGCACGGGTCATTCCGATGCGGACGCGGTGTGCCATGCGCTGACGGACGCGATCCTCGGCGGCGCGGGCCTTGGCGACATCGGCGAGATGTTCCCCGATACCCAGGCCGAGAACGCCGGGCGCGACAGCATCGAGATGCTGCAGCTCGCGCTCGCACGCGTGCGGAAGGCCGGCTGGCGCTGCGCGCAGGCCGACATCACCGTGATCGCGGAGTTCCCCAAGATCGGGCCGCACCGTGCGGCGATTCGTGAGAAGCTGGCCAACGCCATCGATCTGTCCCCCGCAGACGTGATGGTGAAGGGCAAGACCAACGAGAGCATGGGTTGGATCGGCCGGGGGGAGGGCATCGCGACGATCGCGGTGGCCACGTTGGTGCGTGCCGACTGAACTGGGCTTCCTCGAGACGTTCCTCACCTGGATCGAAGGTCTCGGCGCGGGGTCCCTGTACGCCCTCATGGGGCTGCTGGCGTTCTGCGAGGGCATGCTGCCCCCCATTCCGGGCGACGTCGCGGCCGCGTTCCTGGCGTTCATCTCGGCGCGGAACGGCGGGCTGATGCTTCCGACCGCGCTGGTGATCACGACCGGCAGCGTCGGCGGGTCCTCGGTGGTGTGGTGGGTCGGCCGGCGATTCGGCGCGGAGTGGATCACGCACCAGTTGGGGCGCATCGGCATGGCCAAGAGCGAACTCAAGGCCGAGCGCGCGGAGCACCGGATCGAGCGCGCGTACCGGCAGTACGGGTGGGTCGCGCTGTTCCTAAGCCGATTCATTCCCGGCGTGCGCGCGATGGTGCCGCTTGCCGCGGGGGCGATGCGCGTCCCGCTGTGGGAGACGCTGGGCATCATGTGGCTGTCGTCCTTCATGTGGTACAGCGTCATCGTGTGGATCGCGATGCGCGTCGGGCGCGACTGGGAGAGCGTCAAGGCAGGGATGACGCGGTTTGCGCAGGGGGCGGGGCTGGGGGCGCTGGGGCTCGCGCTCGTCCTTGGCATCGTTGGCTGGCTGGTCTGGCGTCGCCGTAGATTGCGGGCGTGAGCCGCGCCGGCGCCCCGCCCATCTCCGACGAGCTGTCCCGCCGCTTCCTGCTCGAGCGCTTCAGCGAGTACCTCGAGCTGGAACTCGGCTCGAGTCCCCGCACGCGCGAGGCATACCTGCGGGACCTCTCCCTGCTCGCCACCTGGGCCAGCACGCGGCATCGCGTGAGCGGAGCGGCCGCCCTCGAGGCCGCGCACCTGCGCGAGTGGGTCTACGAGCAGAAGGACCAGGGCCGCGCGGCGACGACCATCAAGCGTCGCATCTCCGCGCTGCGGACCTGGTATCGGTTCCTGCTGGCCGAGGGCGTGGTGAAGGCGGATCCCAGCGAGAAGCTGGAGAGCCCGCGCGGCTGGCGGCGCCTGCCCGACGTGCTGACGGTGCGCGAAGTCGAGCAGTTGATCGACGCGATCCCGCTGGAGGATGCGATGGCCTTCCGTGACCGCGCATTGCTGGAGCTGGCGTATGGAGCCGGGCTGCGCGTGAGCGAGTGGTGCACGCTGGAGGTGAAAGACGTGCTGCTGGACGAGCTCGTGGTCCGCGTCTTCGGCAAGGGCGGCAAGGAGCGGTTGGTGCCGATCGGGCGCAAGGCGGCGGGGGCGGTTGGGATGTACCTCCGCGAGCTCAGGCCGCGCTTGGAGAAGGGCAAGGGCGAGGGTCGACTCTTTCTCAACAGCCGCGGCCGGCCGCTGCAGCGCATGACGGCGTGGACCATCCTCAAGAAGATCATCGAACGTTCTGGCGTGACGAAGCCGGTGACTCCGCATACGTTGCGGCATTCATTCGCGACGCATTTGCTGGAGGGCGGGGCGGACCTGCGCGCCGTGCAGGAGATGTTGGGGCACGCGGATATTGCGACGACGCAGTTGTATACGCACGTGAATCGCGAGCATTTGCGGCAGGTGCACAAGCAGTTTCATCCGCGCACCTAGAACGTGTAATGCAGTGCATTAGACGCAAGGCGGCTTGGGCCTCGGAGCAGAGCGATGCTCTGGTTGAGAGCTAAGGGCGGATTACTCGACCATTGAATTGTGCTAGGCCACTTGCGACAAGTCTGTATCCGCCCTTGCGCGAAAGCAGCTCGCAATAGCACGTTCCGCATGAGTAACGCACACGCGACTTCCAAGTGGCGGTGGCGCGCGCATCCCGCTCACGCTTGGCCGCCGCTGTCAAGGGCTTGGAGGAATCTTGCGCCCGCAGTTCCATTCGACCAATCGGGTTGCAACTCGTTCTGCGGCGGCACGCAGGGGAGAATGTGACGAGTTGATTCGAGCACTGGGCGTAGTGGTGTTCACCTTATTGTTCGTCGGCTGCAACCGAGCCTCGCAAGATTCTAACGACGCCGTGCTCGTCCTAGAGGAATTCGCCTCAGACTCCGTGCCGAGCTCCTACCCGGTCTCGGGTGCGGTCCGCGGCGCGAGGTACTTGGCGGTGTGGTCCAGCGTGACGGATACCATGTTGCTTAAGGCGCACAATGGAACCGAGTGGGAGAAGCTTCGCCTGCCGACTGGCCGTGTCCTCGGAGTCGCATTTGAGTCCGACGAACTGCTATCAGTCATTGACTCTGCGTCGATCTTCCGAGTGGCTTCAAATGGTCGCGTGCTCTCGCAACTGCGAATGTCACTACCTTTCGCGCCGTTCGCCGCGGTTCGAGCTCGTGACAAGTGGATCGTCGCCGGCAGGCTTTCAGGCGGCGATGTTGGCTTGCTGGCGCTGAGTAGCGCAGACGGATCTTTCTCAGACGTCGGAGTCGTTTCGGCGCGCAGCGTCGCGGCTCCCCGTGGGGACACGAGCTTCTTCGCCAATGCGTGGCTGACTTGGTACCGCGGTGAACTCGTTGTCTCATCGTCTCAGAATCCGTTCCGCGTTTTCCTCATCGACGAAGCTGGCGATCAAAGCAGAACGCTAGAACCACCATATGCAGCAGTAGATGTTCAGCGCGACACAGAGTCCGCGGAATGGGTTGGCCTGCACACGCATTCGCTTGGCTGTGGTTATATACAAGTTCTAGCAGACTTACGAAGCGACATGCGACGCCTGATTGTGTACGACGAAGACGGCAGCTTCCTTCGCGAGAGTTTGGTGACGGTGTCCCTCGGCATCCTCGAGTCGGATCCGGTTCGCAAGGAATTGATCGCGCTGCGGAGATTCGCACACGATGAGATTGTCCTGTACAGGTGGGGGTGGCTGGGCAGGGATTCAACCAAAGGAGGAAGGGTATGCGACGAAACTGGACGATAGCATGGATGGCAGCGGCTTGGTTGGCGATTGGCGGGTTGTCTCCTAGCCGGGCCAACGCACAGTGCATGTGGCCGCGTCAGGAACCAGGCAACAACTGCTGCGCGTGTGTTTTTGGAAACGGTTACTGGAACTGTCAACCCTCGTGTGCGGGGTACTGCGTGGTGTTCTCCTCGTGCAACCAGGTCAAGTCCGACATTAGGGTTGGGCCGGACGGAACCGTGTATCGAGAGACACCCTCGGTGGTAGCGTCCGCTGCGTTTGTGGCAGAAGAGGCCTCAGCGGCGGATCTGCTCGCAATCTCCGGACACTGGGAGGGTCTAACTAGACACGTTAGAAGGGATTGCCGGGGATACGTGGTAACTCGCGCGTACTCACGGGACGCCGTACGGGCCGCGAAGCGAGAGGTCGCTCGAATCGAGATCTAGGATGTGGTGCGCGCGACCCAGCCACCCGACCGCGCGCTGATATCTTCCTCGGAAGCGGAGCGCTTCGTGAAACCGATTCAATCTGCTGCCGCGCTACTTGCCTTGTTCGTTGGACATTTGGTTCCAGCGGGAGTGGCTGCGCAAAGTAGACGTCTGGTCGAAGATTTTCGTATTCTCCCGGCGGAGAGCGACAGCCTAGCTTTCTCAGCCATCGCCGACATCGAAAGTGGGCGTGGCGGTCGTGTGTACGTTCTTCAGCCTGACTTGCGAGTTGTCCAGGTCTTCGATAGCAGCGGCAAGCGCGTGCGGGTGATCGGTCGGCGTGGCAGCGGCCCGGGTGAGTTTCAGTTTCCACTGCGTCTGGGGCTGAAGCAGGACAGTCTTTGGGTATGGGATCCAACGTCAGCGCGCATTAGCGTCTTCGATGAAGGCGGTCGACTGCAGCGGACCATTTCTCTTGGCACAGTCGGTTCTGCCCGACTATTGGCCAGCGGTGAAGTAGCAATCAAGCGGTATGATGAGGACGCGGTTCGCGATGGAGGAGTTGCCCGCCTGAGGGCCCCGCTCCTCCGCTACAGTGCTGGAGGAGCAATCGTCGACACACTGCTTCACTTGGACGCTGACAGCGTAGGTCCACTGCGGATTCCAGTCGCAGCTGGCATGGCGCAAGGTCAGCAGCCTTTCACGACGACGCCCCTCTGGGCAGTGAGTCCGAGTGGCACGTCGCTGGTCTTGGTCGAGCGGAATCTTGCCTCAAGGCCCGGCGACGCCATTTACCGAATCCGCCGAGTTTCAACTGCTGGGCGGGTCATTTTCGTTCGCGAAGTGAAGTATACCGCCCGACGGCTTGAAGATGCCGACCTCGAAGCGGTTGTCGACGCGTGGGTTGCTCGACTGACCTCTTCGGAGCGCGGCCGCCCCAGCTCCGGAACAGTGCGACGTGACCAGGTAAGGCGCGCCATTTATCGCCCCGCAACTCTGCCACCGGTGGGCGACATACTGATTGGAAGCGATGATTCCATTTGGCTTAGGCGGGTGGATAGCCGGTCCGGGAACACGGCCTCGTGGATCCGGTTCGATGCGACCGGGAGGTCAATTGGGGAAGTCGAGGCACCCGTGGAGGCCCAACTGATGCGCGCTTCTGCGACGCACGTGTGGGCTGTTGTTCGAGACACCGATGGGGTACCGGCGGTGGTTCGCTATCGCGTTCAGTGACGCTGCCTCGCTAACCGACCGATCCGTGCGCGCTACCTCGAATCGGGCGCCGAAGCCGATCTCGCACTTGGGAACCGTGGCCCGCTCCACTGACCCGATGTCACACTCCTAGGGAACTGTGCTTCTCGTCCTCGACAACTACGACTCCTTCACGTACAACCTCGTCCAGTACCTCGGCGAGCTTGGCGCCGAGCTGCGCGTGGTGCGGAACGACCAGCTGTCGGTGGATGACGTCGGCGCCATGCAGCCGCAGGCCATCATCTTGGGTCCCGGACCGGGGACGCCAGCAGAGGCGGGCATCACGATCCCCGTTATTCAGCGCTTCGGGGCGACGATCCCGATGCTCGGCGTCTGCCTCGGACACCAGGCGATCGGCGAGGCCTACGGCGGCGACGTGATCCGCGCGCCGCGCGGCGTGATGCACGGCAAGACCTCGCGGGTGCTGCACGACGGTACGGGTCTCTTCGCCGGCATTGCGTCGCCGGCGGAAGTGATGCGCTATCACTCGCTGGTCGTGAAGCACGAGACGCTTCCCGCCGCGTTGGAAGTCACCGCGACGGCGATGGATGACCGGACAGAGATCCACGCGCTGCGGCACCGCGAGCATCCGGTGTACGGCGTGCAGTTCCATCCCGAATCGATCGGCACCGCAGATGGCAAGCGGATGCTCGGCAACTTCCTCAGCCTCGCAGGAGTGCTCGCATGATGCCCCGTCGCTTCGATCATGTCGTCGCCACCGCTGCCCTCGGGACCGCCCTCCTCGCGGCCTGCGCGGGAGACCGAGGCGCCGAGGCGGACGCACGGCCCTGGCGTACGGTCGCCGACTCGACGGGCGACACAATCGTCGTGCGCACACTCGGTGCGGTTCCAGACTCGCTCGCCCACACACTCGTTCCTGTGCTGCAGGTCGGCGCGTTGGATGGCGCGGAGGAACTCACCTTCGGCTATGTCGGCGACGTGCTCGGGCTGCCCGGTGGCGGCCTGCTGGTGCATGACTCGGAGGCGGAGATCATCCGCCTGTACGACTCTACCGGCGCGTACGTGCGCAACCTCGGTGGCAAGGGCGGGGGACCGGGCGAGTACACGCAGGTGAACGGCATCGCGCGGCACCCGAGCGGCGACCTCTACGTGTGGGACGCGGGCGGCGGTCGCGTGAACCGCTATCGCGCGGACGGCAGCTACGTGACGACCTGGCGCAGTCCGTTCACGGGGTGGTTCACGCAGAATCAGCTGTTCGCCGACGCGGCGGGCCGCCTTCTCATGTGGCTGCCGATCATGACGAACCCGGACAACTCGCTGGAGCGGCAAGACAGTTACGTCCGCCTCGATACGGCCGGGAAGACGCTCGATACGCTGCGCATCCCGCTCTGGCCCAACGAGTCCGAGCCGCTGCAAGCGGCGACCCCCAATGGCCGCTCGCGGACCATGACCGTCCGGCCCTGGTCCGCAAACTCGGCGGCAAGCGTCCACCCAGCGGGAGGCATCGTCGCGGGGTTGGGCCAGCGCTACGTGTTCTATCGGCTGCTAGCCGACGGCAAGCCAAACCGGATCGAACGCGAGTTCACGCCGGTGCCCGTGTCAGACACAGAGCGGCGGGAACGGCAGGCGCAGATCGAGCAGAACATGCGCCGCCTCGACCCGAGCTGGAATTGGACGGGCGCACCGATTCCCTCCGAGAAGCCCGCGTACGACCGCTTCCTCGTGGGTGAAGACGGTCGCATCTGGGTGCGGGTCTACACCGCGGGGGAACCGATTCCCGCGGAAGAGCTGCCAACGCCACGCCCGAGTCCCAACGGGCCGCCACCCGTGGTGCTCACCACGCGCGAACCCGTGGTCTTCGACGTCTTCGCGAGCGACGGGCGCTTCCTCGGGCGGGTGAAGCTGCCGCCGCGCACGCGGGTGCTGCGCGCCCGCGGCAACGACGTCTGGGGCACGACGCGCGATGCCGACGACGTCGACTATGCGGCACGGTTCCGCATTGAGCCTGGGCTGAAGCCCTAGGCGTTCCGCGCTGCGTCGCACATTCCCCTTGTGGGCGGGTATCTTTTCGCCATGACACGCTCCCTGCGACTTGCGGTGCTCCTCGCCAGTCTCGTGGCGACGGGGTGTCTGCCGTACACCATTGGCAACACGGCGCAAACCACGCCGAAGGGCGAGATCTCGAAGACCACCACCGCCGGGTTCGCGATCGGCGTCGGCGGCCGATTCGCCGACTCGAACACGGTGAGCCCGCAAGCCAACCTGCTGCTCTCCGACCAGGAGATCCGCTTCGGCATCGACGACGGGGCGGACATCGGCCTGCGGATTACGAGCGCCAGCGGGCTGGTCGGCAACCTGAAGCGCCGGCACAGCGGGGCGAACCACGTGGACTCGGCTGCGTTCGCGACCTCAATTGGCGTCGGCATCGTGAACTTCGCCAGCCACGCGCTATTCGAGGGAGCGCTGCATTTCTCTGGCGGCCGTCGCCCGACGGGTATCCCGTACGGCGCAGTGAAGGTCATGCACACCGTGCCGATTTCGCGGGGCGCGCTTCGCGATGACCCCTCGGCAGGCGCCGCCTTCGGCTGGCGGTTCGGGGATGCCGACGTGTCGATCGCCCCGGAGATTGCCGTGTGGTACGACCGCCCGGTCAGCGGCATCCGGACCGGAAACGTGGTGGTCGTCCCGAGCATCACTCTGAAGGGTCTGTCGTTCCTGCCGCGCATCTTCCGGTAGGACGGGCTCCCCGGCGCTTTCGCCGGCCGTGGAAATGCTGCTGCCGGAACGATTTGTGATGCCCTCTTGTCGCCCCCACGCCAGCCCATAGATTTCGCTGGCGTGGATTTTGCATCGGCGACCGCCTGCCGGACGGTGCTGATATGAGCACCCTGGCCGTTATCCCCGCTCGACTCGGGGCCACTCGGCTCCCCCGCAAACCCCTGCGACTTCTTGGCGGCGCCCCGCTCGTGGTGCGCGTCCTGGAGCGCGTCCAGTCCCTCGGGCTCGCGGACCGCGTCGTCGTCGCGACGGAGACCGAGGAGGTCGCGGAGGTCGTCGCGCAGGCCGGTGGCGAGGCGCTGATCACCTCTGCGGCGCATCCCAGCGGCACCGACCGCGTCGCAGAAGTCGCCCGGCACCCGGATTTCCTGCGGCATGACATCATCGTGAACGTGCAGGGCGACGAGCCCTTCATGCGCGGCGATGCGATGGCCGGGGCCATCGCCATGGTCCGGGATCACGGATTCGATCTCGGCACGGCCGCGGGCAAGCGCACGGCAGCGATCATGGACGACCCGAACTGCGTGAAGGTCGTGCGCGATGACTCGGGCCGCGCGATGTACTTCTCGCGGGCGCCGATTCCGTTCCTGCGCGATGCCGCTGACGCCGCGACCCGGGATGCGCTCGTGTTTCAGCACATGGGCATCTACGCGGCGCGGCGCGAGGCCCTGATGAAGTGGGTGTCGCTGCCACCGCATCCGTTGGAGCTCGTCGAGAAGCTCGAACAACTGCGCGCCCTCGCCGCCGGCTTGGCGATGGGCGTCGCGATCGTAGACGCCCCCTCGTGGGGCGAAGTGAATACCGAAGACGACCTGGTGCGCGCCAACGCACACTGGGACTCACTGCAGACCACCGGGACCGCCCGATGACGCCGAACTCCGCCCACTCCTCCCCGAAGTACATCTTCGTCACCGGCGGCGTCGTGTCGTCGCTCGGCAAAGGCATCGCGGCTGCCTCGCTCGGCCGCTTGCTCGTCGAGCGCGGCCTGCGCGTGACGATGATGAAGCTCGATCCGTACCTGAACGTGGATCCCGGCACGATGTCGCCGTTCCAGCACGGCGAAGTCTTCGTCACGGACGACGGCGCCGAGACGGACCTGGACCTCGGGCACTACGAGCGCTTCCTCGACCGCTCGCTGACGCAGGCCAACAACATCACGACGGGCCGCATCTACTCGAACGTGATCACCAAGGAGCGCCGCGGCGAGTACTTGGGCTCCACGGTGCAGGTGATCCCGCACATCACGGACGAGATCAAGAGCGCGGTGCGCCGCGTGGCCCCGGAGAACGACGTGGTGTTGGTGGAAGTCGGCGGCACGGTGGGCGACATCGAGTCGCTGCCGTTCCTCGAGGCCATCCGCCAGTTCCGCCATGACGTGGGCCGCGAGAACACGCTGTTCGTGCACCTCACGCTGGTGCCGTACATCGCGGCCGCGGGCGAGGTGAAGACCAAGCCGACGCAGCACAGCGTGCGCGACCTCATGGAGATCGGTATCCAGCCCGACGTGCTGATCTGCCGCACGGAACGTCCGCTGGCCGAGGACGTGAAGCGCAAGATCGCGCTGTTCTGCAACGTGGAGTTCGGTGCGGTGGTCGAAAGCCGCGACGTGAAGACGATCTACCAGATCCCGCTCTCGTTCCGCGAGCAGGGCTTGGACGACCTCATTTGCCGCAAGCTCGGCATCGAGACGCCCGCACCGGACATGGCCAAGTGGACGGCGATGGTGCAGCGCGTGGTCGCCCCGGCGCGCCGCGTACGCATCGGCGTGGTCGGCAAGTACACGGACTACGTCGACTCGTACAAGAGCGTGCAGGAGGCGCTGATCCACGGCGGCATCGCCAATGATGTCGGCGTGGATATCGCCTGGACGTCGAGCGACCTCTTCACCGACGCCGCGCGGGCGAAGGAGATCGTGCAGGGCTTCGACGGCTTGTTGGTGCCGGGCGGCTTCGGCGTGCGCGGCGTGGAAGGCATGGTCGAGGCCATCAAGGCCGCGCGCGAAACGAACACGCCGTTCTTCGGCATCTGCCTCGGCATGCAGGTGGCGATCATCGAGTTCGCGCGCAATGTCTGCGGCCTCGACGACTCCAACTCCAGCGAGTTCGCGCCGGAGTGCTCGCACCCGGTGATCTCGCTGCTCGAGAGCCAGCAGAACGTGAAGGACATGGGCGGCACGATGCGCCTCGGCTCGTACGCCTGCCGCCTCAAGCCTGGCTCCCGCGCCGCGGAGATCTACGGCCAGCCGGAGATCAGCGAACGGCATCGCCACCGCTACGAAGTCAGCAACCAGTACCGCGAGCAGTTCCAGCAGGCGGGCATGCGGCTCTCGGGGCTCTCGCCGGATGGCTCGCTGGTGGAGATGATCGAGCTTGTCGAGCATCCGCACTTCGTCGCCTGCCAGTTCCACCCGGAGCTCAAGTCGCGCCCGACCCGGCCGCACCCGCTGTTCTCGGCATTCGTCGCCGCCGCGGCCACCCACGCGACGGTGTCGCCCGTGCGCGTCGCCGCGCGGCGTGCGCTCGTCGAGGCCAACTGACATGGAACACCGGGCGACCTTCCCGCGCGACCGGCTGTTCCTGATCGCCGGTCCCTGCGTCATCGAGAACGACGACATCCTGTTCCGGGTCGCCGACCATCTGGCCAAGCTCGCGCACCATGTGCCGGGCGGCGTGATCTTCAAAGCCAGCTTCGACAAGGCGAACCGCTCCAACGCCGGCGCCTTCCGCGGGCCGGGCATGGACGAAGGGCTGCGGGCCTTGCAGCGCGTGCGCGAGCGGACGGGATTGCCCGTGCTCACCGACGTGCACCTGCCCGAGCACTGTGCCGCGGCGGCGCAGGCGGTGGACGTGCTGCAGATCCCGGCATTTCTCTGCCGGCAGACCGATCTGCTCGAGGCCGCCGGCGCCACGGGGCTCGCCGTGAACGTCAAGAAGGGGCAGTTCCTGCACCCCGAAGGCATGGCCGGGGCGGTGAAGAAGGTCCTCGGCGCGAATCCTCCCGGGCTCGTGCGGCGCGAGGGGCTTTGCGACGTGGCGGTGACGGAGCGCGGGTCGTTCTTCGGGTACGGCGACCTCGTCGTCGACATGCGGAACTTCGCGCGGATGCGCGCCGCGACCGGTGTGCCCGTAATCTTCGACGGCACGCACTCGGTGCAGCAGCCGGGGCGGGGCGAGGGCGGGGCCAGCGGCGGGCTGCGGGAGCACATCCCAGCGCTCACGTATGCGGCCTGCGCCGCCGGGGCCGATGGTCTCTTCCTCGAGACGCATCCGGATCCCGACCACGCGCCCAGCGACGGCCCGAACATGCTGCCGTTGGCGCAGCTCGACGCGGTGATTCGCAAGGCGGTGGCGTTCTGGGAGCTGGCCCGCCAATGATCCTCGGGCTCGGGGGGACTCTCGCAGCACAGTCCGGGCCGCCGCTGGATCCCACGCTGGCGGCCCGGATCCGTCTCGTCTGTTTCGACGTCGACGGGGTACTCACGGACGGCGGCATCATCCTCGGGGACGCCGGTGGCACGCGCATCGAGCTGAAGCGCTACGACATCCAGGATGGGCTGGCCATCAAGATGCTGCAGCAGGCGGGGATCCTCACGGCCATCATCACGGGCCGCGAGTCGGAGTCCGTGGCGTTGCGGGCGAAGGAACTCGCGGTCGATGAAGTCGTGCAGGACATCCAGGCGCGCAAGGTACCGGCCCTGCGCCGCATCCTCGAGCGCCGCGGGCTGGACTGGAGCGAAGTGGCGTTCGTGGGCGACGACCTGCCCGACATCGGCGTCCTGCGCTTGGTGGGGCTGCCGGTCGCGGTGGGCAATGCCTCGTTCGACGCCGTGCAGGCCGCGAAGCTCCGGCTCCAGAAGACGGGCGGGGCCGGGGCGGTGCGCGAGTTCGTCGAGCTGTTGCTGCGCGCCCGCGGGGATTGGGACACGCAGGTGGAACGGTACGTAGCCAGCCGCTCGGAGGAGCGATGAGCGAGACGGCGCGCATTGTCGCGCGGGGCAAGCGGGTGCTGGAACTAGAACGCGATGCCGTCGCCGAGGCGGCGGCGCGGCTCGACGACGCGTTCGCCGCGGCCGTGCAGCTGATCAAGCAGGCCAAGGGCCGCGTGATCGTCGCGGGCATCGGCAAGAGCGGCCTCATCGCGCGCAAGATCGCCGCGACCATGACCTCCACGGGCACGCCTGCGTACTTCCTGCACCCGACGGAGAGCGTCCACGGCGACTTAGGCATCGTCACCGACGACGACGTCGCCCTGCTGCTCTCGAAGAGCGGCGAGACACAGGAGCTGCTGCCGCTGCTCGAGCAGCTCACGCGTCTCGGGGTGCCCTGCATCTCGATCACGAGCAACCGCGAGAGCACGCTGGCCCGCAACAGCCGCGTCGCGCTCGATGGCTATGTGCGCGAGGAAGCCTGCCCGCACGACTTGGCGCCGACCACCAGCACGACGCTCGCGCTGGCCATCGGCGACGCATTGGCGGTGGCCCTGCTCGAGGAGAAGGGATTCCGCCGCGAAGACTTCGCCAAGTTCCATCCCGGCGGCTCGCTGGGGCGCAAGCTGCTGCTGCGCGTGCGCGACGTCATGATCGCCGATCCGCTGCCGACCCTGGGCTCCGACGCGACGATGCGCGAGGCGATCGTGGTGCTCGCCAAGCAGCGCGGATTGGGCATCGTGCTCGACGGTGCCGGCCGCCTCGCGGGCGTGCTCACGACGGGCGATCTCACGCGCCTCATGCAGCGCGACGGCGACGTGATGGCCATCCGTGTCGGCGACGTGATGACGCGGAGCCCGAAGACGGTGGACGCCGAGGCTTTGGCGTCGGCGGCGGTGCACACGATGGAGCAGTTCGGCGTGATCGCCTTGCCCGCGCTCGCGCCTGACGGCCGCGTCGCGGGCGTCGTGCATCTCCACGACCTGATGCGCGCGGGGGCGGCATGATGCCGCGCGTGCTCGTTGCCTTGGGCGTGACAGCCCTCCTCGGCGCGGCCTGCTCGAACGCCGAGGAGCAGCGCAACGTGGTGTCAGAGGCGTCGGCGCTCGACAGCGCGGACCAAGTGGCATTCGGCTCGCGCACGGTGCTCACGGATGCCGGCCTGCTGCGCGCCGAGATCTTCGCCGACACGACGCTCTTCCTGAGCCAGAACACCCGCGTCGCGATGCGTGGGGTGCACGGCGTCTTCTTCAACGCGCAGGGCTCCCGCGACGCCACCGTAACGGCGGACCGCGCGGCGTACGACTCGAAGGCACAGATCCTCGAGGCCTATGGCAACGTGGTCGTCACCTCCGTGGACGGCCGTGTGCTCAAGTCCCCGATGCTGCGCTTCGAGAGCGCCCAGAACCAGATCCTCTCGGACTCGGCGTTCACCATGACCGAGCCGGACGGCAAGGAGATGCGTGGCGTCGGCTTCCGCGCCGATCCCAACCTGCAGGTCGTCACCGTGCTGCGCGTCGAACGCGGGCGCGGGGGCGCCGTACGGTTGTCACCGTGATGCGCGCGCTGGCGCTGGCGCTGCTGGGCCTGCTGGCGGCGATGCCGTCGGCCGAGGCGCAGCGCGCCGAGCGTCCCTGCGTCCTGCTGA
Organism: Pseudogemmatithrix spongiicola; assembly: GCF_030623445.1. Lineage (NCBI taxonomy): Bacteria > Pseudomonadati > Gemmatimonadota > Gemmatimonadia > Gemmatimonadales > Gemmatimonadaceae > Pseudogemmatithrix > Pseudogemmatithrix spongiicola. The sequence continues at coordinate 1,619,522 of NZ_CP130613.1, read as the reverse complement.
TTACCGGTCCGTCGAGCGGACCGCGCACCATGCGCATGCGCTCGGAAGTCATCGACAGCTCCGGGCTGCGCAACACCTTCGTGGGCGGCTCGGTCGACGCCACCTGCGAAGGGCAGGGCAACCGCCTGCTCGCCGACAGCGCCGAGCACTTCGCGGCGCAGGGCGTGCTGATCCTGTACCACAACGTGCGGTACAGCGAAGAGCGCGTGACGATGTCGTCGGACCGCATGGTGTACTACACGCGCGAGGAACGACTGGTCGCCGAAGGCAACGTGAAGGGACGGACGGCGTCCGGCACGCGGTTCACGGGCCCGTTCATGGAGTACTTCCGCGCGAGCCCGGGACTGCGCACCGAGAACAGCTGGGTCGCCACCGGGCGGCCGTTCGTGCGCATGAGTCCGACGGAAACCGGCGCCGAGCCGGGCAGCGACGCGGATTCCACCGACATGACGGCCAACGTGATCCGTTCGCGGAACGACTCGCTGCTGTACGCCAGCGGGCGCGTGGTGCTCGAACGCCACGATATGCGCGCCACGTCGGACTCGGCGTTCGTCGACAATGGCGAGGAGCACGCGCAGTTCCTCCGCGAACCGCGCATCGAAGGCCGCGGCGCGCGGGCGTTCACGTTGGTCGGCACGATCATCGACGCGTGGTCGAAGCAGCGGAAGCTGGAGCGCGTGGTGGCGCGGCACGAGGCCGTGGCCACCAGCGACTCGCTGACGCTGCGCAGCGACACCATCGACATCCGGTTCGCCGAGCAGGAGATCGCGCGCATCTTCGCGTGGGGCACGCGGGCGCGCGCCGATGCCGGCGCACAGGTCATCGAGGCCGACTCGCTCGACGTGGAGATGCCGGGCCAGGAACTGCGGCGCCTGCATGCGCTCGGGTCCGCCGTGGCGCTCTCGTCGCCCGACAGCACGCGGATCGTCAGCAACGAGCGGGATTGGATCCTGGGCGACACGCTTCTCGCGCAGTTCGAGCAAGTCACCGACAGCACAGGCACGCGTACCGCGCTCCGGGAAGTCATCGCGACAGGAGGGGCTCGGGCGCTGTACCAACTGCCGCCGCCCGGCGGCGAACGCGGCATCCCGGGCCTGAGCTACAACCGCGGGCGGCAGATCACGGTCCAGTTCGACAAGGGAGAGATGGCACAGGTGCGCGTCAGCGATCAGGCCTCGGGCCTTTATCTCGAGCCGGCGCAACTTGCCCCGGCGGATTCCTCCGCGCGTCCGGCGCGCGGGAGGCGTCCATGAGCCACGCGGACGTGGTCCAGCGCCTGACTGCGGGCGACCGCTCCGACGCGCTCTGCCTGCTCGCCGTGGCGCAACGCGCCGACGAGACGGGCCGTGCCGACCTGCACGACGTCGTCGTCACCTACCGCAGCGACTACCTGCAGGCACTCGAAGCCGAAGGGCGCGACGTCTCGGCCGAGGCCGGGCGCCTGAGCGTTGATGAAGTGCGGGCGCACTTGGTCGCGGTCGTGCTGCCGCGACTCGTGGCGACGGGCGCGGTGGCGACCGACGCCACCGGAGCCGGGAGCGTGGCGCTCCTCGGCGAGGCCCTCGCCGCCTTCCACGCGGATCGCAGCAGTTGGCTGGCCGCCCTGCAGCAGACGGGCGAGCATCCAAGCGCGCGGCAGCGGCGCCACACCGGCCCCGTCGAAGGTGGCAGCGTGCTGGCGGCCGCAGGGCTCGTGAAGACCTACAAGAAGCGGAACGTCGTGTACGACGTGTCGTTGGAGCTGCGCCAAGGCGAGATCGTCGGCCTGCTCGGCCCCAACGGGGCGGGCAAGACCACCACGTTCTACATGGTCGCCGGGCTGATTCCGCCTGCCGCGGGCAAGATCCTGCTCGATGGCGAGGACATCACCCGCATGCCGATGTTCAAGCGCGCGCGACGCGGCATCGGGTACCTGTCGCAGGAACCGTCGATCTTCCGCAAGCTCTCCGTCGAGGAGAACATCCTCGCGATCCTCGAGACGCTGCCGATCTCGAAGGACGAGCGCGAGCACCGGCTGGAGACGCTGCTCGACGAGCTGAAGATCAAGCACCTGCGCCTCAGCAAGGCCTACGCACTCTCGGGCGGCGAGCGCCGGCGCCTGGAGATCACGCGGGCCCTGGTGACGCAGCCGAAGTTCATCATGCTGGACGAGCCCTTCGCCGGCGTGGACCCGATCGCCGTGAACGACATCCAGGGCATCGTGGCCTCGCTGCGCGACCGCGGCATCGGCGTGCTCATCTCCGACCATAACGTCGAGCAGACGCTCGACATCGTGGACCGCGCCTACATCATGTTCGAGGGGCAGGTGAAGGTGGCCGGCCCCGTGCGCGACCTGATCTTCGACGACGAGGTCTCGCGCGTGTACTTCGGACCGACGCTCACGGCGCGCCTGCGGGCACGCATGGAGACCGTCGCGTGAAGGGCGGCATGCAGCAGTCCGCCAGGCTTGGCCAGGAGCTTCGGGCCAATCCGCGCCTGTACCAGGCGATGGACATGCTGTACATGCCGTTGCTCGACCTGCAGCAGCACCTCAAGCAGGAGCTGCTGCAGAATCCCTTCCTCGAGTTGGTCGAAGAGGACGAAGAGGAGATCGTCGAGAGCGCGAGCGTCGAGCTCGCCGAGTCCCAGAGCGTCGAACCGGAGCCCGAGCAGGGCCTGCCCGCCGAGGAGCGCGAAGACGATTCGCGCTGGGAGGAGATCCTCCTCGACGGCATGGAGAGCGGCGGCATGCCGGAGCCGCGCGATGACCGTGAGCCCTACGAACCGGTCACGGTCGAGTCCCGCGGCCTCGACGATCACCTGCGTGACCAGGTTGCCCTCCTCGACCTCAGCGAGCGCGACCGCCTGCTGGCCGAGGAGTTCATCGGCAACATCAACGAGGACGGGTACCTCGCGGCCTCGCTCGACGACATCCTGCACGGCATCAACGAGGTGCTGCTGCGTGCCGCCGAGGCGGAGGACGAGGAGCGCGAAGTCCCGTTGTTCACGGCGGCAGACGCGCAGCGCATGCTCACCGTGATGCAGACGCTGGATCCACCCGGCATCGCGGCGCGCGACCTCAAGGAGTGCCTCGCGCTGCAGCTGACGGCCGCCAATCTCACGGGCACGCTCGCGGAGCGGCTCGTGGTCGAGGCGTTTCCGGAACTCGTCGCGCACAAGTGGGCCGAGGCCGCGCGCAAGCTCGGCTGCACGCCCGCCGAGGCGCAGAGCGCCGCCGATGCCTTGGCCCGCCTCAATCCGAAGCCCGGCCGTGCCTTCAGCGAGGGCGACGGCAACTACGTGGTGCCGGACCTCATCGTCGAGAAGATCGACGGGCAGTACCTGGTCTTCACCAACGACCACAACCTCCCGCGCCTGCGCCTCTCGCGCAGCTACCAGGAGATCGCCCGCGACAAGAAGCGCTTCGATGCCGAGCACAAGGAGTTCATCACCTCGCGGCTGAGCGCCGCGCAGTGGCTGATCCAAGCCATCGAGCAGCGCCGCCAGACGATGCTCAAGGTGATGCACTTCATCGTGGACCGGCAGCGCGACTTCTTCGAGAAGGGCGTGCAGGGCCTCAAGCCGCTCACGCTGCGCGAGGTGGCGGATGCCATCGGCATGCACGAGAGCACCATCTCGCGCGTCACGAACGAGAAGTTCGCGCAGACGCCCCGCGGCGTCCTCCCGCTGAAGTTCTTCTTCTCGTCGGGCCTCAAGAGCGCCGACGGCGAAGACGTGTCCGCCCGCGGCATCAAGGCCACCATCGAGAAGCTCGTGGCGGACGAGGACCCCAAGCGACCGCTCACCGACGACGCCATCGTGAAGCTGCTGGCCAAGGACGGTCTCTCGATCGCCCGCCGCACCGTCGCGAAGTACCGCGACGAACTCGGCATCCTCAAGGCGCAGATGCGCAAGCGCCTCTGACCCCCCCACGATGATCACTGCCGCCATGCCCCAGGTCTCCGTGCTCGTGCCCGCCAAGGACGAAGCCGAGAACCTGCCGATGTTCCTCGAGCTCTGCGACGCGATGATCCGCGCCGCGGCCGTCCCCTACGAGGTCATCGTCGTCGACGATGGCTCCCGCGACGGCACGCCGGCGCTGCTCGAGCAGCTCAAGGCCAAGTACGGCTGGCTGCGCAGCGAGCGCCATCGCGCGCAGCGCGGCATCGCCGACGCGCTGCGCACGGGCTACCTCGCGGCCCGCGGCGGCATCCTCGTGTTCTATCCCGCCGACCTCCAGTTCAAGCCGGAGGACATCCCGCGGCTCGTCCAGCCGATCCTCGACGGCCAGTCCGACATGGTCACGGGCTTCAAGCAGGGGCACTACGAGAAGGCCTTCGTCAGCAAGATCTATAACGGGCTGTCGCGCTCGCTGTTCGACGTGCCCGTGCGCGACCTCAACAACGTGAAGGCCTACCGCCGCGAGATCATGGCCGACCAGCCCGCGCGCCCGGACTGGCACCGCTACATGATCGTGCTCGCCCACGCGCAGGGCTACACGGTGAGCGAGATCCCCGTCCCGCTGTACCCGCGCCACGCGGGCCGCTCCAAGTTCGGGCTCAGCCGCATCCCCATCGGCGTGCTCGACATGCTCGCCGTATGGTTCGAGCTGCGCTTCGGGCAGAAGCCGCTGCTCGCCTTCGGCATGCTCGGGGCCGCGCTCTTCGCGCTCGGCGTGCTCGCAGGCCTCGTCGCCCTCGGGGTGTTGCTCGTGCAGGGCATTGGCCTGCGCTGGATCTGGACGCTGATCCAGACCTGCCTGCTCCTCGGCTCCATCTTCTTCGCCACCGGCCTCCTCGGCGAACAGGTCGCCGTCACACGCGCCGAGCAGCGCGAGCTGCGTCGCCGGCTCGACGCGCTGCGTCCCGATGCGTATCCCGAACGGGAGCGATGAGCGCGCGCCGCATCCTGTTCGTCACGCACGCCTATCCCCGCCACGCCGGTGATGGGGCGGGGTCGTTCCTGCATCGCCTTGCCCTCGGGCTGCAGGCCGGCGGGCTGACGGTCCGCGTCTTGGCGCCGAGCGGTCCCAAGCTGCCGCCGGCCGAGTCGCTTGATGGCGTCGAGATCCGCCGCTTCCGCTACGCACCCGCGGGGATGGAGTCGTTGGCGTACACCGGCACGATGGCCGAGCAGGTGCTCGGCTCCCTCAGCGGCAAGGGCGCGCTGCTTGGCATGCTCACGGCCGGCACGATGGCCGTGCGCCGGATGATCGACGAGTTCGCACCGGACGTGGTGCACGCGCACTGGTGGTTCCCGGGCGGCTTGCTGGCGCTGGGCGCTGACCGTGACGTGCCGTTGGTGACGACGATGCACGGCTCCGACGTGCGCCTCGCCCGCAAGGTGAAGCTCGTGCACCCGCTGTTCCGGCGCGTGATGGCCCGGTCGGCCGCGGTCACGGCGGTGTCGTCGTGGTTGGCGGGCGAGGCGCGGGCCATGGCGCCGAAGACGGCGATCACCGTCGCGCCGATGCCGGTGGACACGCAGTTGTTCTCCGCAGAGGCCACGCCGCGCATTCCCGGGCGATTCCTGTTCGTCGGACGCCTCAATGCGCAGAAGGGCGTGCGCGACTTGCTCGAGGCGCTGAGTTGGGCGCCGGCTGACATCACGCTCGACATCGTCGGCGAGGGCGAGGACGAGGTCGCCTTGAAGGCACGGGCGCGCGAGCTCGGACTCGACGCGCGCATCACCTGGCACGGCGCCGTCGCGCGCGATGCGTTGCCGGCGATGTACCGACGGAGCCAATCGGTGGTCATGCCCTCGCAGCACGAAGGGCTGGGTCTCGTCGCCGTCGAGGCGCAGCTCTCGCGCACGCCGGTCATTGCGTATCGCTCCGGCGGCTTGCCGGACGTCGTAGATCCGCAGTGGGGCGGGCGGCTCGTGCCTGCGGGCGACGTGCGGGCGCTGGCCGATGCGATGGCGGCGATGCACGCGTCGGCCGGGGCCGTCGGCGGCTGGGGAGCAAGCGCACGCAGCGTGATGCTCGACCGTTTCGCCCCCGGCGTCGTCGCGCAAGGATACCGCGCGCTCTACGACCGCGCCGTGGCGGCTCGTGACTGACCCGCGCCCGAAGGCCGCGGGGATGCGCGGCGGCTCGACGGCCCAGCTCATGGGCTCGACGGCGCTCGGGCAACTGCTCGGACTCGCCATTGCGCCGATCCTCGGCCGCTGGCTCGGCCCCGCGGCGTTCGGTGCGTTCGGCGTGTACCTCGCCGTGTTGGGTTCGCTCGGCGGTGCGGCGTCGTGGCGCCTCGGTCTCGCCGTGCCCGTGCCCATGCGCGAGGAGGACGCGAGCGCCGTCCTCGCCGCCGGGGTCCTCGCGACGCTGCTCTCGACCGTCGTCATCACGATTGCCGTGGCCCTCGTGGGCTCGCACGCCGCCAACGCGTGGCTCGACGCCCCCGATGCCGCGCCGCTGCTCTGGTTGATTCCTGCGAGCATCCTTGGCGTGGGCCTCACGGACGTGCTCAGTGGTTGGTGCCTCCGACATAGGGAGTTTCCGGCGTTGGTGCGGCAGCGCGTCGTACGCGCGGTGGGCACCAGCGGCTGGCAGTTCGTGCATGCATTGGTCCTGCGCAGCGGCGCGTGGCCGTTGGTGTGGGGCGAGGTCATCGGTCGCCTGGCGAGCGTCACGGCGATGGCCCGCCTCATCTGGCGTCGCGAGGGCCAGCGCCTGCGCGCGCTGCGCTGGGCAGAGATTCGCGCGGCATTCGCCTCGCAGCGGGAGTTCGTGGCCGTGGCCACGCCGGCCCACCTCCTGAATCAGTTGGGACAGTGGGTGCCGGTGTTCTTGCTCGCCTCCTGGTGGGGCCCGGCTGCCGCCGGCCTGTACGTGGTCGGCCAACGCGTCATCGGCATCCCGATCGGCCTCATCGGCGACTCGGCGGGGCAGGTGTACATCGCCGATCTCGCCGAGCGCGCGCGGGTGGCGCCGGCGCGCATGCGACCGCTCTTCCGCGAGACCGTACTCTCGCTGGGACGACTCGCTGCGCTCACGGCCGTCGTGCTTATCCTCCTCGGCCCCATCGGCTTCGCGCTGGGATTCGGCGCGGAATGGCGAGACGCCGGGCGCATGGTGCGGTGGCAAGGTATCGCGCTCGCAGCGCAGTTGGTGGCGATCCCGATGGCGCACACACTCGTGGTCCTGCGCTTTCAACGGCGCCAGCTGGTGTGGGACATCCTGCGACTCATCGCGACGGTCGCGGGATTCACGTGGGCACGAGTGGCGGGCTGGGATGCCGTCGGCGCGGTCGCGGTGCATGGTGTGCTTGGCGCCGTGCTGTACGGGGGACTCACCTATGCGAGCTGGCGCGCCGTCCGCGCGCGCGCTGATGCCAGTGCCTGAAAGTCCGCTTACCTTTCCCTGCAATGACTGAAACGACGTCCCGCTTCCAGCGCCTCCTGCCCGGCCTGCTCTTCGCCGCGGGATGGGCCCTGTTCCTCGGCATCCTGTTCGCGCCGCTCTGGAGCGGTGGCGTCATCGTCAATCCGATGAGTGACGGCAAGGACGGCTACGTCACGCGTCACTTCGCGGCGAATGTCATCGCGCAGTGGGGCGAAGTGCCGCGTTGGAACCCGTACATCTTCGGCGGCATGCCGTTCCTGGGCGCTATGCACGGCGACCAGGTGTATCCGATTTCCGTCGCGCTGCGTGCGATCTTCCCGCCGGCGCTGGGCATCGGGCTCGGCATGGTCCTGCACGCCTGGCTGGGCGCCGTCGGCTTGCTCGCCTTCCTGCGCAAGCAGTCGCTCTCGTGGAGCGCCGCAATCGTCGGCGCTACCGCGTACGGCGCGAGCGGTCCGCTGCTCTCGCTGTTCTATCCCGGGCATGACGGCAAGATCTACGTCCTCGGCCTGACACCGTGGGCGCTGCTCGCCATCGGCGAAGCCTGCCGTACCCGCCGGCCGCAATGGTTCGCACTTTGGGGCCTGCTGGTCGGCCTGATGCTGCTCTCGCCGCATTTCCAGATGACGTACTACTCGTCACTGCTGATGCTGGCGTTCATCCTGTTCACGCTGTTCACGGAGACGGAGAAGTCGAAGCGGCTGCTCGTGCTGGCCGGCTTTGCCGGTGTCAGCGTCTTGGCGCTCGCCACGGCGGCGGCCCAGCTGATGCCCTTCGCCGAGTACCTGCCGTTCAGCCCGCGCAGCGCGAGCGGGTCGTCGTCCACCGGCTGGGAGTACGGCACGAGCTGGGCGATGCCCGCGCTCGAGCTCATCGGCACGCTGTGGGGCGGATTCAACGGCTGGCTCGGCACCTACTGGGGCACGAACGCCTTCAAGCTGCACTCCGACTACCTCGGCTTGCTGGCGGGCCTGCTCGCGCTGACCGCGCTCATCCGCACGCCGGCCGGACCGGAGCGCAAGCGCGTGTGGTTCTGGCTGGGCTGCGTGATCTTCGGCACGCTGTGGGTGCTCGGCGGGCAGACGCCGTTCTATCGGATTCCGTACCACCTGTTCCCGATGATCAGCAAGACGCGCGCGCCGTCGATGATGTGGGGCCACGTCGCGCTCTGCGTCGGCGTGCTCGTCGCGCTCGGACTGCAGCAGTGGCAAGCGATGGCGGCCGACGTCCGCGAGCGCTGGGCCAAGCGGGTCGCCATCGGCTTGGGAGTGGCGGCGGTGATCCTCGCCGCGGCCAGTGAAGGCCTGATCACCTCGCTTGCACCGGCCATGCGCGCCGACGCCGCGTTTGCGGCCGTGGCTGATGCGCGGGTGGGACTGCTCCTTGGCGTCGCGTCGGCCGTCGCCTTCGCACTGGTCGCGTGGAAGGCGCCGAAGTATCTCGCCGCTGCCGCCGTCGCGCTGCTGCTCGCCGATCTCGGCACGCAGATCCGGCGCTTCATCGTGATTGACGAACGTGGCGCCGATGTGTTCGCGGCCGATGAGACCGTGCAGGCCGTGCTCAAGGACGCCGCGGGCGCGACGCAACCGTGGCGCGTGCTGCCGTTGGGCCGCGTGTACATGGACGACTACCTGATGGAGCACCGGGTGCGCTCGGTGCTCGGGTACCACGGCAACGAGCTGCACACCTACGACGAGACGCTGGGCGGCAAGAACCAGTGGACGAACCTCTCAAACCCGCAGTCGTGGCGCCTGCTGGCGGTGCGCTATCTGCTGCTCGACGAGACGCCGACGCAGCTCCCGCCGGGGTTCACGGTCGTCGGGGAAGGCTTGCGCACCTGGCTCGGTGAGCGCGCCACGGTGCTGCGCGTGCCGGAGCCCGCAGCGTGGGCGGTGGTCGCGCCGCTGTCGTTCAAGGTGGCGAGCGAGCAGCAGACGGTTGCGACGGTGATGAATCCACAGTTCGATCCGGCACGCATCGTGCTGCTCGACACCGCAGCGGCCTTCGGCTCCACGGAGCAACCGCAGCGCCTGCCGGACCCGATCCTGCCAGCGCCGACGATTGCCGTCGAGGAGCGTCAGCCGGGCGTGTATGCCCTGAAGATCGACGGACTCTCGCAGGACGGCTTCTTGGTCGTCAGCGAAAACTACCTGCCGGGCTGGACGGCGACGGTGGACGGCGCGGCCGCGCCGGTGGGCCGTGCGAACGGCACGTTCATCTCCGTACCGCTGCGCGCTGGCGCGAAGGAAGTCGTGCTGACGCTCGAGTCGGCGGCGGACAAGCGTGGCCTGATGACCTCGTACGCGGGTGCGGGCGGCCTGGCGCTGCTGGCATTGCTCGGGCTCGTGCTGCGCCGGCGCGAGGGGTCGGCGTGAGCGGTACCGCGGGAAGTGACGTCCGCGTCGTGCCCTTCACGCCCGCCCACACCGAGGCGGTGCTCGAACTCATGCGGCGCTGGAGCCCGGACCATCCGGAACTCGCCGAACGCTCGTTGATCGACTGGCAGCGCTGTGCGCGCTACGTGGCACTGGCCGGCGATCGCGTGGTCGGGCAGATCTGCCAGGTGTCGCATGAGTTCCGCTATGCGGATGCTCGTCCCAGCGTCCAAGTCGGGTGGGGCATCACGCTGGTGCTCGACATGTCTGACGACGCCACGCGAAAGGCCGCCGGCCGCCAGCTGCTCGCGACCTGCGAGAATGCCGAGGGACTGAAGTACGGCGCCGTCGGCGTCGTGCCGACGATCGAGCCGGCGTATCTGCGCCGCGGCCATCGCCTCACGCGCGACTCGTCGGCGTACTACGCGCGATTTTTCCGGCCGGAGAAGGCGCTCGCGTACTGGCAGAAGCCGACTTGGTTGGCGCCGGCGGTGCAGGTGGGGAATCTCGTCTCGTGGCCGCGTGCCGTCGAACCGCCCGGGACACTCGAGCGCATCACGCGCTTCGACCCCGCGTGGGACGCGACCTGGGACCGCATGCTGCGCGCGCGATATGAGTTTGCCGGCACGCGCACGGCAGACTACCTGAACTACAAGCTCGCGCAGCCGCGCCGCGAGTATCACGTCTATGTGCACCGCGGCGCGGACGGCGCGCCCGACGGCTACGTCGTGTTCCGGCGCGCCAGGCATCTCACCCGCGATCTCGACGTCGTGAAGCTCTGTGACTTCGTGGGCAGCGGCGCGGTGCTCGACGCGTTGCTGGGCATCGCGGTGCGGTTCGCACGCGACGAGCAGTCCCGCGGGACCTATGGGATCGTGGGCCTGAGCTCGATGGTTGACGCCGACGCGATGCGCCGCGCGGGACTCTGGGTGAAGCGCCCGTACCCGGTGGTGCTCGCTGGCGGCGTCGAGGGACAAGTGCGCGTGTCGTTCTTCGATTCCGACCTCGACGATCTCTGGTAAGGTGAGCACGGCGCTGCAGGTCCCGATCGTCATCGGCTGTGACACCGACCCGGACCGCGAGTCGTTCGTGGGGCCGTTGCCGAGCGAACGGCTGGTGTGGCGCGGCATGCTGGAAGGGATTCCGGCGCTCAAGCGCGCCGTGGCCGACCTTCGCGACGATGCCGGAGCGCCACCGCGCTTCACGTGGTTGGTGCGCGCCGACGAGCAGGTGCGGGACCTGCATGGCGACTACGCCTGGTGCCTCCAGGCGCACGGCGACTTCCTGCGCGGGCTCGCGGCCGAGGGAGACGCGCTGGGTTGGCATCCGCACTTCTGGCGACTCGACCGGCAGACGCACCGCTGGTACCAAGAGGTCGAGGACGAGGCCTGGCAACTCAAGGTGCTGCGCGAGGCGCACGCCGCCCTCGCGCGAGCCGGCCTCACGCCGGCCAGCGTCCGCATGGGCTGGACCTATCACACGAGCGCCACGTTCAACACGCTCGACCAGTTGGGGATTCGCCTCGAGTTTTCGCCGTTCCCGGGACTGCGCAGTTACTCAGGCCGGCCGGCGACACGCGACGAGAACCAGTTCGATTGGTCGTCCACACCGACGCAGAGCTTTCACGCGAGCCAGCGCGACTGCCGCGTGCCGGCGAGGGCAGGGGAGCCCGCCTGCCGCATGTTGACCCTCCCGTGCTGGGTGGCCACACATCCGTTCTGGGGATTGGCGGCCGGCGCGCAGATGGCGCGCAAGACCGGCGACCTCGGCCTGCTCTGGGCCGCGCTCCGCCGCCCAAGCTACGTGATCAACGTGACGGCGAAGCCTTCGCTGTTCGCCCCGATGATTCGCGGCGTGGGCCGCGCGATTGCGGCGGCGCGGGCGGGGCATCGTCCCGCGCCCGCTTTTGCGACATATTTCCATCCTGACGAACTGATCCCGAACCGCAGCACGATGTACGCGCTGGCGCACGTCCGGGAGAATCTTGTCGCGCTGCTGGATTGCATCCGTAGGGCGGGGGCTTCCCCCCAGTTCGCCACCGCCGACCACTACGCCGACCACTGGGGCGCGGAAGTCCGCGTCACCGCTTGATATAGAATGGCCGCTACGACGTCGCGGGGACTTGTCATTGTCCCCACCTATAATGAGAGCGAGAACATCCGTACGCTGCTGCGTGCGGTGCTCGACGCCGATGCCCGGTTGGACGTCCTCGTCGTGGACGACAACTCGCCCGACAAGACGGGCGACATCGTCGCGGGCATCAGCGTCGACGAGCCGCGCGTGCACCTGCTGCGCCGGCCGGGCAAGATGGGCCTGGGCACGGCCTACCGGGATGGGTTCCGCTGGGCGCTGGCCCGCGATTACGAGCTGATCTTCGAGATGGACGCGGACTTCAGCCACAGCCCGAGCCACCTCACGGAGTTTCTCACCGCCTCGGAATCGGCGGACTTCGTGTTGGGCTCGAGGTACCTCAACGGAAAGGTCACGGTGGTGAACTGGCCCATCAGCCGCCTCCTGTTGAGCTACGGCGCGAACATCTACGCGCGCATCGTCACGGGCATGAAGCTCTGGGACGCCACCGGCGGCTTCAAGTGCTTTCACCGGCGCGTGCTGGAGGCCATCGACCTGAACGACGTGCGCTCGAACGGCTACGCGTTCCAGATCGAGATGTCGTTCCGCGCCATGCGGAAGGGCTTCCGGCCCATCGAGATCCCGATCGTCTTCACGGACCGCACCGAAGGCGAGAGCAAGATGTCGGGGCACATCGTACGCGAGGCCATCTTCATGGTCTGGCGCCTCCGGTGGTGGGCGATCACGGGGCGGGTATGAAGTTCTGGAAGATGTCCGGGTCAGGGAACGACTTTGTCTTCGTGGACGGCATCGGGCATCCGGCGGACGTGGCCGTGGCGACGGACTCGGACTTCGTGCGGACCGTCTGCGCGCTGCACACCGGCGTCGGGGCGGACGGCGTGGCCGTGTTCCGGCCCAGCTACGCGGCAGACTTCGCGCTCACGTACTTCAATAGGGACGGCAGCGAGGGCGAGCTCTGTGGCAACGCGTCCTTGTGCGCGGTGCGGCTGTCCACCGACCTGGGCATCGCTCGGCAGTCGGGCCTGCGGTTCGAGACGATGGCCGGCTTGATCCACGGGCGCATCCGCGACGGTCGGCCGGAGGTAGACCTCCAGCCGGTGCAGGGCCTTAGGACCGACGCCGGCATCACCCGGCAGGACGGCGAGGCCGCCATGGGCTATGCCAACACCGGGGTGCCGCACCTCGTCATCCGGACCGGGGCGCTTGGCGAGGTCCCACTGGAGAGCCGCGGACCGGAGCTCCGGCAGCATCGGAGCCTGGCGGCCGGCGCCAATGTGAACTGGGTCGCGCGGCGTCCGGGTGGCTGGTCCATGCGGACGTACGAGCGCGGCGTGGAGGCCGAGACTTTGGCCTGCGGGACCGGGGCGGTGGCCTGCGCGGCGCTGCTCAGGGCCTGGGGCGAAGCCGGTACCGCCGCAGCGCTCGAGACGCGCTCGGGCCAGGTGCTGGAGGTTCGGTTCCGGGACGACGGGGACGTTTGGTACCCAACGCTGGCGGGCGAGGGTCGCGTCGTCTTCGAGGGCACGCTCCGGGAGATCTAGGTCCTGAGTGGAAATCCTCCGGTTATCCCCAGCCGTACAATACATAATACATATTATAAGTATTACACGCTGATTATCAGCCGCGGTCGCGACGTCGAGCTTTCGAGCCAGCATCAGCGCATCCGCACCTGCCCTTCGCGGCACAAAAAAGCGCGGGTCCGACGATCGTCGGACCCGCGTTGCTTGATACAGTACTTTAGAAGACTAGGCCTTAGCCTTTATTTCACTTAGCCTTAGCCGCGCTTCACCGGCGTACTGGCTGTCCTCACGCGTGGCAATCTCACCATAGATGCGCTCCGCGGCCGCGGTGTCCCCGCTGGCGACGTACGCCCGTGCCGCCGACATCCGGTAGCCATCGCGCTCGCTGGCGATATTCGTCGCCGCTGCGGCCGCCTCGAGGTCCTTCGCGGCACCCGCATGGTCACCCTTCATGGACTTGCCAGCTGCCTGCATGGCCAGCAGCCCGGCCCGCTGAAAGGTCGGCGCCTTGTCGATCGCCGCCGCAACCGACGCGAGGCCGGAGTCGGCCTGGCCGGCCTCGTAGTACCACTGGGCGGACAGCAGCGCCGCTTGGGTCCCGGCCGCCGTGCCGGCATATCGGGTGTACACCTTCTGCAACTCGGCCTGGGCCCCCGCGGCCCCGCCCGCCTGATACGCGGCCTCAGCTGTCAGCAGCGCCTCGGTCCCGCGGGCTTCCTTGATCTGCGCCGAACGCGCGGCCAGCCACCAGCCGCCGCCGGCCACCGCCGCGGCAATCACGCCGATCATGATCGGCTTCTGGTAGCGCTGGACAAGTTCCACCGGTGAGGCGGATTCGAGGTCGTCGAGGGGCGGCCGAGCGGCGTCGCCAGTCTTGGTCATCGGAGGAAATGGTTGATGGTCCAGCATTGGGCGGTGGCCGAACCCCACCGCGCCGTCTTCCGGGTGAAACCTAATGAACAGGTCCCTCCCAACGAATGCCCCCGGGCAGATTCGAACTGCCGACCTGCGGTTTAGGAAACCGTCGCTCTATCCACCTGAGCTACGGGGGCGTCGCCGAAAAAGATAATGCGCTGTTCTGCTAACGCTTACGCCCATTCGTGCGTTATCCAAGTGTCCGTTTGCACCCCGGCGTCACTTAGCGATCCCAGGCGAATGCGCCTCTCTTATATGAAGCTCTCCTCCGCGACCATCCTGGCCGCGATCCTCACCATCGGGCTGGCGGCCTGCGGGACCGACACGGCGTCCTCGGCGACGCCGAATAGCGCTGGCGGGCCGGGCGGTGGCCCCGGCGGCGGCCCCGGCGGCAATCGCGGCGGCGGCCCCCAGATCCAGCCCGTCGAGATCGCGACCGTCGAGCGCGCAACGCTCGCCCGTACCTCCTTGGTGACGGGCCAGCTGTCCCCACTCCGCGTCGTGGGCGTGAACTCGCAGGTGGGCGGCGCGCTGACGAAGGTGAACGTGGAGGAAGGCTCGCGCGTGTCGGCAGGCATGGTGCTCGCTGAACTCGACGCCCGCGAGCTCGAGGCGCAACTCCGGGCGGCGCGCGCGAATCTCACGGTGGCCCGCACCACCGCCCAGCGCTCCGAACAGCTGCGCCAGTCGCAGGTCGTGACGGCCGCCGAGTACGAGCGCGACCAGGCCTCGCTCGCCGCGGCCGAGGCGACGGTGTCGCAGCTCGAGACGCGGCTGAGCTTCACGACGATTCGCTCGCCGATCGACGGCGTCGTCACGCAGCGCTTTGCCCAGGCCGGCGACATCGTCGGCGGCTCCGCACGGCTGTTCACCGTCGCCGATCTCAATACTCTCGTCACGCAGCTGCCGGTGTCTGAACTCGAGGTGCCGCTGCTGCGTGAAGGCGCCAACGTCTCGGTGCGCGTCGACGCGCTCGGCCGCGACGTGCCGGGCCGCATCCGTCGCATCTTTCCGGCGGTCGATTCCGTCAGCCGCCTGGTGCCCGTCGAAGTGGCGATCTCGGGTGCCCAGCAGGCCGGCCTCCGTCCGGGCTACAGCGTGCGCGTCACGCTCAAGCTCGACGAGCGCGACAACGCCTTGGTGATTCCCACCCGCGCCGTGGTGGGCGCGGCCGGCAGCCAGAGCGTGTACGTGATTCGCGAGGGGCGCGCCGAGCGCCGCCGCGTGCGCGTCGGCATGGACCTCGACGGCAAGATGGAAGTCCTCGAGGGGCTCGCCGTCGGCGACACCATCATCACCACCGGCAATGCCCTGCTCCGCGATGGCGCCCAAGTGCGCATCGTCGAGCCGCTCGCCCCCGAGGCGCCGCGCGCCGGCGTACCAATTCCTGCCCCGCAGCCGGGAGCCCGTCCATGAGCAAGCAGCGTCGCGGGATCGCCAGCTGGGCCATCTCGCATCCCATCGGCACCTTGATGCTCACGAGCACGCTGCTCGTGCTCGGCTCGGTGTACATCGGCCGGCTGCCCGTGGACCTGCTCCCGCGCATCGTGTATCCGCAGGTGCGCGTGAACGTGAACAATCCGGGCGTCGAGCCCGTGGTCATGGAAGAGACCGTCGCCAAGCCGCTGGAGTCGGCGCTCGCGACGGTCGAGGGCCTTGAGCGCCTGCAGACGAACGTCAATGAAGGCAGCGTCAGCGTCGAGCTGAACTTCTCCTACGGCACCAACGTCGACATCGCGCTGCAGAACGCCGCGACAGCGGTCGAGCGCGTGCGCTCGCGCCTCCCGGAGGAGGCCTCGGCGCCGACGGTGAGCAAGTCCGATCCGTCGCAGATGCAGATCTTCCAGGTCGCGTTCTCGTCCAGCGAACGCGACCTGGTGTCGCTGCGCCAGTGGATCGACCAGCGCCTGCGCCCGCAGCTGCTGGGCGTCGAGGGCGTGGCCAGCGTAGACCTCTCGGGCGGCTTGGTGCGCGAGATCCAGGTGGAGCTCGATCCCGAGCGCTTGCGCGCCCACGGCCTCGCGGTCAACGACGTGCTGAGCTCGCTCGCCGGCGAGAACCAGAACATCGCCGGCGGCCGCGTCATCGCACCAGACCGCGAGATCGTCAGCCGCACCACCGGCCGCTTCACGTCCGTGGATCAGATCCGCAGCGTGCTCCTCACCGGTGCCGGCGGCACCCGCGTGCCGCTCAGCGAAGTCGCCATCGTGCGCGACACCGCGCAGGACCAGCGGTTCTGGGCGCGTCTCAATGGGCAGCCGGCGGTGCGCATCGGCATCCAGAAGCAACCGGAGGCCAACACGGTCGCCGTGGTCGACGCCGTCCGCGCGCAGATGGCGCGCCTCGAGTCCTCGCTGTTCATCCCGCGCGACATCAAGTACCAGGTCACCTTCGACCAGTCCGGCTTCATCCGCGACGCGCTCAACTCGGTCACGAACTCCGCGCTCACGGGGGCGTTCCTCGCGGCGATCGTCGTGCTGATCTTCCTGCGGTCCATCCGCAAGACGTTCATCATCGCGGTGTCGATCCCGCTGGCCATCATGGCCACGTTCGTGATGATGGGTGCCGGCGGCCTCACGCTGAACATCATGTCGCTGGGCGGCCTCGCGCTGGGTACGGGCCTGCTGCTCGACAACGCGATCGTGATGCTCGAGAACATCTACAGGCGACGCGAGCAGGAAGGGCTCGACCCCGAGGAAGGCGCGCACGTCGGCGCGGCCGAAGTCACAAGCGCGGTCATCGCCTCCACGACGACCAACATCGCGTCCGTGGCGCCGTTCCTGCTGATCGTCGGCCTCGCCGCGCTGATCTTCCGCGAGCTCATCCTCACGATCTCGTTCGCCATCATCGCCTCCCTGCCCCTCGCGCTCACGCTGGTGCCGATGCTCGCCGCGCAGCTGGGCAAGGTGAAGTTCAAGAGCGGGCTCGAGAAGAACCGGGCGCTGCTCGCCTTCGACCGCTGGTTCACCCGCATGGGCGAGAAGTACGAGACCGCCGCCACCTGGGTCGTGGGCCACAAGGCGATCGTCCTCGGAACCGTGCTGCTGGTGGCGGGCGGCCTCTTCTACCGCGCCCGGTCCATCCCGACGGAGTTCCTCCCGCAGGTCGACGACGGCTCGGTCGGTGCCTTCGTGCGCCTCGCGCCGGGCGCGACGCCCGCGCAGACGGACCGCATCACCCGCGAGGTGGAAGGCATCGTCGCGAAGATGCCGCACGTCGAGGCGGTCTTCGCCACGGCCGGCGGCTTCCTCTTCGGCGGCTCCTCGTCGGCCAACGCGGGCCGCGGCTCGCTCGACATCCTGCTGACGCCCGTGTCGAAGCGTCCGATGTCCGCCGACCAGTGGGTGCGCACGCTGCAGGATTCGATCAACGCCCGCGGCTTCGCCGGTGCCCGCATCGGCGTTCGGCCGCCGCGCATCCGCGGCCTGCGGACCTCGTCGTCGGGAGAAGCCGTGTCCGTCGCCGTCCTCGGCGACGAGGTGAACACGCTCAATGAGATCGCGCTGGCCATCACGCGCCGTGTGCAGGGCATCCCGGGACTGGAGAACTTCCAGAACCCGCAGGACGAAGGCTCGCCCCTGCTCTCGATTGAACTCGACCGCGAGCGGGCCCGCGCGCGCGGGCTGAACGTGCAGCAGGTGGGCGCCACGGTCCGCACCGCGCTCGACGGCACCGTGGCCACGCGCTACGCCGAAGGCAACTTCGAGTACGACGTGCGGGTGTTCTTCCCGCGTGGCCGCTTCCAGAGCACCGCAGATCTCCAGGACGTGCCGCTTGTCGCGTCGCGCGGCGCCGCCCCCATCCGCCTCGGCGACGTCGCCAACGTGCGCACCGTGCTCGGCCCCAACGGCATCACGCGCGTCAACCAGAGCCGCCAGGTCCAGATCAACGGCGACGTGATCACGGAAGTCGCGACCGTCGGCGCCGTGACGGACTCGATCCGCGCGCGTCTCGCCGACCTCGAGCTGCCCGACGGCTACGGCATCATCATCGGCGGCGAGCAGGAAGCCATCGACGAGAGCAACCGCCAGCTCGCGCTGGTCATCGCGCTCGCGATCTTCCTCGTGTTCGTCGTGCTCGCCGTGCAGTACGAGAGCTTCACGAACCCTCTCGTGATCCTCGCGGCGGTGCCGCTGGCCATGATGGGCGTGATCGTCATCATGCTCGTGACGGGCACGCCGTTCAGCGCGCCCGCCTACCTGGGCATGATCATGCTCGCTGGCATCGTCGTCAACAATTCGATCCTGCTCGTGGAGTTCGCCGAGGGCTTCTTCCAAGAGGGCGGCCACTCGCGCATCGAATCGATCGTGAAGGCGGGCTCGGCGCGCCTGCGCCCGATCATGATGACGACGTTTACGTCGTTGGTCGGCACCCTGCCCCTCGCGCTTGGCCTCGGCGAGGGCGGTGAGCTGATGCGCCCGCTGGCCATCGCCGTGGTCGGCGGCCTGCTCATGTCGACCTTCCTGACGTTGTTCGTCGTGCCCTGCGCCTACCTGATCCTCCACGGCATCGGCGATCGCGTGAAGGCGCTGCTGCTCGGTACCCCGGCGGCAGAAACGCCGGAGCGCCCGTTGGTGGACGCTCCGGCGGAACCGGTCGGTCGGTAACTCCACGCGCGGCGCACGGCCGCGGCGCGCGACGTGCTAGTTGGGCCTGCGGGGCTGGGCGGTGCGCCCAGTCCCGCTGCTGCTTTCCGTCGCGGTTCGCCCACCGCCGCTGCTGCTGCCGCCCGACGAGGAACTTCCGCCGCTCTGCACGTTGGCGTTGCTCGGCTCTCGGACCGGCTGCGCGGTGCCGCGTGGTACTGCACCGCCACCGCTCGTCGCGGTGCCAGTGCGGGTGTAGCCACGTCCCTTCTCCACGTTGCCGAGCGGGATGCTACGGGCCAGGCTGCCACCTGTCACGGGCACGAAGTATCCGCCACCGCGCACCACCGGTGCACGCCACCACGGGCCGAACCCGCCGAGGATGCGATCGCCGTAGAACCATGACCACGGCGACCAACCCGACCAGGCAATCGCGCCCAAGCCGAACGGGTTGTGGAAGAGATACGGCAGACAGTGGTTGGAGAACAGCCAAGGATTCACGAACGCCGGGTACCCCCACGCCGCCCAGTACGCCATGCTCGCGGTCGGCATCATCGCCTGCTCGAACTCGCAGCCACGGCCGGCGCCACCCAAGCCCCCGCCGAACCCGTCGCGGAAGGCAGGGCGCAGCGGCGCCTCGTTCGTGGCCGCGTGCACGTCGAAGTAGCCTGGATTGCCGAGCATCACCGCCATGTCGATGACGCCAGTGGTCGCGCCCGCCGCGACCAGGCGCTCCAGCGCACGCCGCGGCGCACGGAAGCCCGGCACGTCACGTGTCGCTTCCACCATCCACGCCTCCACCACGACCGGATCCGTCTCCTGCAGCATCGCCTCGATCTGCTCGACGTCGAGCAGGCGCAGCATGGCCACGCGGGCGCCGCGGGCCCGCAGCTGCGATGCCTCCAGCGACGGGCGCACGGTGGGCGAGACTGCACTCAGGGCGACCGGCGCATAGCGTTCCGTGACCAACGTCTTCTGCTCGCCCACCCGCACCGCGAGCACGCGGACAAGCTCGCCTTGGGTTGTTAGTCCCAGCAGCGCCGACGTCGTCTGCCGGACGGCACCGCACTGGACCTCGCCCTCAGTATAGATGCGCGCCCCGTCCGCGGACGGACGCATGATCTCGAATCCTTCGCAGCCTTCCGCGACAATGGGCTGGCGCGCGTCACTGACGCGCAACTGGCCTCGGCTCAGGACCGAATCGCCCCGCAGCACGACGCGCTCGGTCGCCGCCGGCGCGCCGGCCACCGACAGATAGCAGACCTGGAGGCCGGCATCCGAGGATTCCGTGTTGACCCAACACCCGAGGAAGCCGTCCCACGGTACAGCAGAGGATTGCTGCGCGCCGGAGACCGCCGGCAGGACCGCCAGCGCGGCCGCCAAGACGAGAGAGCGATGCATGGCGTTCCTCCTCAGAAGACGCGAAGCGTGAGCCCGACGTTCGCGCTCAATCCGGACAGATCGAGGCGGTCGAAGCCCGAGAACGACGGGTTGCCATCCGCGCTGGCAAAGAGATAGCGCGCCTCACCGGTCAGCGCCAGCGAGGGAAGCAGCGTCCAGGCCCCGCCCGCACTGAGCTGGGCGTAGGCCGCGCGGCCCGCTGCACGATAGCGGTCCGTGAACACATCGAGCGTTGCCTCGTCCACGAACTCGCCCTGCTGGTCAAAACTGTAGACCATGCGGCCGAATCCGAGCCCCACGAAGGGCACGAAGCGGTTTGGTACCCAGGCCCGCGTGCCGAGCATCCGGCCGCGGTCCCACATGTGATATCGCAGGGACGCGCCAAACGGCCGACGGATCAGCCGGGACGTCTGGCGGATGGGGAACCCATCGGTACCCACCCAGTCACGAGACTCAGACCGCCGACTCACGTCATTGACGGAGTACGCGACCACGAAGTCGACGCGCGGAGAGATGCGGAACGCGATGTCGCCGCCCCACTCCTCCGCACCGAAGTCACGGCGACCAAGCGTGAGCTCGTCGAAGGTGAAGGCCCAGAGGTCGCCGGTGGCCACCGGCTGTGCAAAGCCGCCGTACACGGAGAGCGCCACGGGTGGCTCGCGGAACAGGTAGCCGCGAGACGCCTCGCTCTGGGCGCCGAGCGGGCTGGCGACTGCCGCCGCGAACATGAGTCCTACCGTGAGCCGTGCCGTCCCGTGCATGGGCCCTCCCGGATTGCGCCCTAATACTGCTCATACCTCCGGCGCGATGCGGAGGTTCCCTGCCCGTTCCCTCCTAAAAGCTCACCAACGTCTCGACGTGCACGCCAGCCAAGGCCTTCCGCCACGGCAGGAACGACAGGTCCATGACGACGCCGATGCCCGCCACCCCGGCTCCGAGGCGGTGCGCCAGCCGCCGCGTGGCCGCCGCAGTCCCGCCGGTGGCCAGCACATCGTCCACGATAAGGACGAGCGAGCGGGCGTCAATGGCATCGGTGTGAACCTCGACCGCGTCCTCCCCGTATTCCAGCGCGTAGTGCTCGGTCAGGTGGGCACTGGGCAGCTTGCCCGGCTTCCGCACCGGGACCAGCGAGGCCCCGAGGTGTTGGGCCACCGGCGCGCCGAACAGGAAGCCGCGGCTCTCGATGGCCAGCACATGCGTGATGCCCTTGCCCTTCCACGGTGCGGCCAGCGCCGCCGTCACGTCGGCAAACAGCACCGGATCGTGCAGTACTGGCGTGATGTCCTTGAAGACGATGCCCGGCTTCGGGAAGTCCGGCACGTCGCGGATCGCGGTTTTGAGACGATCAGACAGAGTGGTCATGAGGCAAATCCATGGTGGCCGATCAGGGGGACGAAGCGCATCGCGTCGAGCGGCGTCCGTTCGAAGCCCTCGGGCCCGCGACGGATGCGGACGAGCTGCTGCGTGTCGCGGTCGCCGACCGGAATGAGCAGCTGGCCTCCCGCGGCCAGCTGGTCGAGCAGCGGCTGCGGGACGTCCGGTGACGCGGCGCCGACGAGAATCGCGTCGTAGGGGCCGTGCTCGGGCCAGCCGAGCGTGCCGTCGCCCACCCGCTGGATCACATGGTCGATCCCGCAGCGACGCAGCGCCTCGCGGGCCTGTTCGGCGAGCGGCGCCAGGCGTTCAATGCTGAAGACATGCCGGGCCAGCTTGGTCAACAATGCAGTCTGGAAGCCGGAACCGGTCCCGATCTCGAGCACGCGCTCCGTGCCCTTGAGGTCAAGCAACTCCAAGTACTTCGCGTGCACCCACGGCTGGGAAATTGTCTGCCCGTACCCGATCGGCAGCGGCGCATCCTCGTAGGCCCGATGCCGCAGGCCCGTCGGGACGAACTCGTGCCGTGGCACGTCGTCGAACGCCTTGAGCACCGTCAGGCTGCGAATGCCCTTGCGCTGCAGCTCCTCGATCAGCCGACGGCGCGCGCCGCCGTACTGCGGCGTCAGAGCGGCTGCCACCAGCGCTCCGCGTCGTCCAGCCGGTCCTTCGCGGTCAGATCCAGATGCAGCGGCGTCACGGAGATGTAGCCCTCCTTCACCGCGCGGAAGTCCGAGTCGTCGCTGCCGCTCCACGCCACGGAGCCGCCACCGATCCAGAAGATGTCGCGCCCCCAGGGATCCTTCATCGGCGTGAGCGAGTCGCTGAACACGCGTCGCCCGAGGCGCGTGAGCCGCACGCCCTTCAGTTCCTTCGCCGGAATCGCCGGGATGTTCACGTTCAGCAGCGTGTCCGCGGGAAACTGCGGCAGCGCGGTGAGGTGCTTGAGCAGGCGCGACAGCGCGTCCACGTGGTCCTCGAGCAGCGTATCGTCGGAGCGCAGCACGCGGCCGGCGAAACTCACGGCAATCGACGGCACGCCGAGGGCGAGGCCCTCCATCGCCGCGGCGACGGTCCCCGAATACAGCACGTCCTCACCCATGTTGGGCCCATGGTTGATGCCGCTGAGCACGAAGTCCGGCCGCTCGGGCAGCAGCGCCTCGATGGCCAGCATCACGCAGTCAGTCGGCGTGCCGTCCACCTGCCAGCGCTGCGCGCCCAGCTGCACGGGCCGTAGCGGGTGATGCAGCGTCAGCGAGTGCGAGGTTGCGCTCTGCTCGCGGTCCGGCGCCACGACCCACACGTCGCCGAGCGGCCGTGCCGCCTTCTCCAGCGTCTCGAGCCCGCGCGCGAGGATCCCATCGTCATTGCTCAGCAACAGCCGCATCAGTCCTTCCGCTCCAGGATATCGAGGATCTCGCGTAAGTCCTTCTCGAGCAGCACCACCGTCTCGGTGTCGAGCCCCTGCCGCGCGGCCGGCTTCACGCCGCCGCTCTTGCGCTGCTCGTCCACCTTCTGCTTCGCCCCTTCGATCGTGTACTTCTCGGTGTAGAGCAGGTGCTTCACCAGCATCACCAGCTCCACCTCGCGCCGCGTGTACACGCGGTTGCCCGAGCGGTTCTTCGAGGGCGAGAGGAACCGGAACTGGCTCTCCCAGTAGCGCAGCACGTGCGGCTTGAGGTCCGTCAGCTCGCACACGTCGCCGATGGAGAAGAACTCCCGCACCGGTTCGGCGCCGGAAGCCATCAGGCGTTCTCCGCCTTGAGGTCGCGGGTCATCAGCGCCACGAGGGCCCAGCGCGCCGGCTGCCGCTCGAAGAGCACCTTGTGCACCGCGTTCACGATCGGCATCTCGACGCCATGCTG
Source organism: Pseudogemmatithrix spongiicola (assembly GCF_030623445.1). Classification (NCBI taxonomy): domain Bacteria; kingdom Pseudomonadati; phylum Gemmatimonadota; class Gemmatimonadia; order Gemmatimonadales; family Gemmatimonadaceae; genus Pseudogemmatithrix; species Pseudogemmatithrix spongiicola. The sequence goes on along the minus strand of NZ_CP130613.1, from coordinate 1,596,071 downwards.
CTCGGCGAGGCGCTTGGCCGTCTCCGTGGTCGTCACACCCTCAGCCACCGTCTCGCGGCCCTGCAGCACTTCGTTCAGCGCCGCGCCGCGGCCGATCTCCAGGCCCACGCTGCGGTTGCGCGAGAGCGATCCCGTGCAAGTGAGCACGAGGTCGCCCATGCCAGCCAACCCCGCAAAGGTCTGCGGGTCGGCCCCGAGCTTCACACCCAGGCGCGTCATCTCGGCCAGCCCGCGCGTAATCAGCGCCGCGCGCGCGTTGAAGCCCAGCTGCAACCCGTCGGCGATACCCGTTGCCACGGCCATGACGTTCTTGAGCGCACCGCCCAGTTCAACACCGATTACATCCGACTGCGTGTACACGCGGAACGCCGAGGTGCTGAGCGCGCGCTGGGTGAGCTGCGCCGCGTCGGGGTCGGCTGACGCCGCGACGATGGCCGTCGGCAGGTGGTTGGCGACCTCGAGGGCGAAGCTCGGGCCGCTGAGGGCGACGATCGGATGCTCCGGGATCTCCTCCGCGACGACATCCGTCATCAGCGAGAGGCGCTCCCGGTCGATGCCCTTCGTCGCCACGACAAGCGGGATGCCGGCGGGCACGTGCTTGGCGCAGCCGGCCGCCACCTGCCGCAGCACATGCGACGGCGCGACGAAGAACGCCAGCTCGGCCCCGGCCAGCACCTGTTCCTCGAGCCCCGAGGCGCGGAGATCCGGATGGAGCGGCACGCCGGAGAGGAAGCGCCGGTTCTCGGCGTGCGTATTGATCGACTCGACGACGTCGGGCTCGTAGGCCCAGAGCATCACCTCGTGGTCGTTCTCGCTGAGCAGGTTCGCCAGCGCCGTACCCCAGGCGCCCGCGCCGATGACTGCGATCTTCATACGACCTCCTTCTTCTTGCCGAAGGTCTTGGGTTCCGTGCCCGCACGGAGCCGCTGGATGTTCTTGCCGTGCATCGCCACGACCGCCACGCCAACCACGGCGGCGGTCACGATGAGCGGCACGTTGCCCGCTGCGAACATCGGCGTGGCGATCGCCAGCGTCAACGCGGCCACGATGCTCGCCAGCGACACGTAGCCGCTGCCGGCCGCGACGACGATGAACGCGATGAGCGCGACGCCGAGCGCCGCCGGCACCAGTGCGCCGAACACACCCGCGGCGGTCGCCACGCCCTTCCCGCCTCCCTTCCACAGCAGGAAGATCGGTTTCAGATGGCCGAAGATCGCGGCCACGCCGAAGGCGATCGCCCACAGCGTGTATTCCTGGCGCTCAAAGGCCCAGACGCCCGCCACGCGGTGCGGCAGCAGCAAGACCGGCAGATAGCCTTTGGCGGCGTCGATCAGCAGCACGATCACGGCTGGTACGGCGCCGAGGTTGCGATACACATTGGTCGCCCCGAGGTTGCCCGAGCCGACCGTGCGCAGGTCCACGCCCTTGAGCAGCCGGCCCGCGAGGTACGCCGTCGGGATCGAGCCGCTCAGGTAGGCAATGAGCAGCGCGACCCATCCGGGCATGCCGTGCGGACCGAACTCACTCATTGCGCCCGCCCTTCTGGCGCATGAGCACACGCAACGGATTGCCGGTGAAGCCCCAGCGCTCGCGGAAGCCGTTGTGCAGGTAGCGGATGTAGTGCTCCTGCACCAGCGCCGGGTGGTTGCCCAGCACGACGATCGCCGGCGGCGCCGTCTCCACCTGCGTCGCGAAGTTGAGCTTGACCTCGTGGCCGGCGGCCTGCGGCGGCTGACGACGCGCCAGCAGCTCCTGCAGGGCGTCGTTCACCTCGCTGGTCGTGATGCGCTTGTTGCGCTCGGCTTCCACCTCGAGGAGCAGGTCCAGCACCTTCGTCACGCGCTGGCCGGTGATGGCGCTCGTGAAGAGGAACGGCACCCACTTCAGGTACGGCGCCTTCTCGACGCACTCCTTCTCGAACTTCGCCGCCGTCTTGTCGTCCTTCTCCTTCAGGTCCCATTTGTTGACGACGATGATCATGCCGCGGCCCGAATCCCAGGCCATCGTCGCGATCTTGAGGTCCTGGTTATGCAGCCCCTCGACGGCATCGATCATCAGGATGCAGATGTCCGAGCGCTCGATGGCGCGGCGCGTGCGCAGCGAGGAGTAGAACTCGACGCCGTCGTCGATCTTGCTCTGGCGGCGGAGACCCGCCGTATCGACGAAGATGAACGGCCGCTGGTGGTACGTGAACGGCGTGTCGATGGAATCGCGCGTCGTCCCGGCCACGTCGCTGACGACGAGGCGGTCTTCGCCCAGCAGGCGATTGATGAACGAGCTCTTGCCCACGTTCGGGCGGCCGATCACCGCGACGCGCAGCACCTCGGGCCCCGGCTCCTCGGCGTGCTCCGGCAGCTTCTCGATGATCTGGTCGAGCAGGTCGCCGGAGTTCTTGCCGTTGGCCGCGCTGACCGGCACCACATCGCCGGCGCCGAGGTTGAAGAACTCGAAGTAGTCGGTGGACTTCGGGTCGTCCACCTTGTTCGCGACGATCAGCCACGGCTTCCGCGAGTTGCGGAGCATGTCGACGATGCGCGCGTCGCTGGGATGCAACCCCGCCTTGGCGTCCAGCGTGAGCAGCATCAGGTCGGCCTCGGCGATCGCCTGCTGCACCTGCCGCTTGATGGCCACGTCCATGGGCAGGTCGGAATCCTCGACCAGACCGCCGGTGTCGACGAGCCAGAAGGCGCGCCCCTGCCACTCGCAGCGGGCGAAGTGCCGGTCGCGCGTGGTGCCCGCCTCCTCGCTGACGATCGCGGTGTCGTCGCCGATGAGGCGGTTGAACAGGGCGGACTTGCCGACGTTGGGGCGGCCCACCAGGGCCACGACTGGGATGCTGCTGATACTGCTCATCGCACACTCACCGTCGATGCGCCTTCGTGCTCGAGCACATCGATGAAATCGTAGGAGGGGTACACCGGCATCGGGAGCGATTCGCGCACGGCGACGAAGGATTCGTCGTCGAGGAAGATGCCGTCTTGATTGATCGTCTCGGCCGGGATCAGCGCGAGGTCGAGGTCCGCGCGGCCGTCGAGCGCGCGGCGGATGTCTGCGCCCACCAGGAGGCCGGCGGTCGTGACCGTGGGGCCGAACAGCGAGTTCTCGGTCTCGATCATCTCGAAGCTCGCGCCCGTCGCCTCGGTCAGCTGCGCCAGCAGCTCCGGCATGATCGCCGGCGCCATGGCTTTGCCCGTCACGACGCCGATCCGCCGGCCGTCGAGGCGCGGCAGCCGCGCGAGCCCATCGCGCACGCGGTCGCGCAGCGAGGTGATGGCGCCGACGCCGTTCTCGATCTGCGAGAAGTCGCCGTAGTGCGCCGCCGACGGCAGCTCGCGGCCCGCCAGGAGGTAGAGCTCGTCGGAGCCGTACACCCACGGCTCGCCGCGCTCCGCCATCGCCTTGGCCGCCCAGCGCTCAGCCGTCTCGAGGATGCGCGTCGCGTTCTCGCGGTCCATCGACTTGCCGGTGTAGATGTGCGAGAACTGCGTCAGCCCCACGGGCACCAGCGCGACCGAGAGGCAGGCATCGCCGAAGGCGTAGAGATCGCGCAGCGACTGCTCCAGCACCTCGCCGTCGTTCAGGCCCGGCACCACGACCATCTGGCCGTGGAACTGGATGCCACCTTCGGTGAGCCGCGTGAGCTGCTCGACGATGTTCGGCACCCGCGGGTTGTTCAGGAGAACCTTTCGGGCCTCCCAAGGGGTAGCATGCACGGACACGTACAGCGGCGACAGCCGGTACTCGAGGATGCGCTGGATGTCGCGCTCCTTTAGGTTCGACAGCGTCGCGAAGTTGCCGTAGGCAAAGCTCAGCCGGTAATCGTCGTCGCGGATGTACAGCGGCTTGCGCAGCCCCTTGGGGAGCCCCTCGATGAAGCAGAACTCGCAGCGGTTGGCGCAGCGCCTGACGTTCGGCGGCTCCAACTCCAGACCCATCGGCTCGCCGCCCTCGCGCTCGATCTCGAAGACCACGTGCTCGCCGTCCGGGAGCTTGGCCTCGAGTTCGAAGGCGTCGTCCGCCGTCAGGAACTCCCAATCGAGGAAGTCATCCAGCGCGCGGCCGTCGACAGCCAGCAGCTCCGTCCCCGGGGTGATCCCGAGTTCGGCGGCGATGCTTTCGGGCTGGACTTTGCTGACGCGAACCATGGGGCCGACGGGCGAGACGAGGACAAAAAAAGCCGCGCGTGGCGGCTTAGAAAATGTATTAGCCGAGCGCGGTGAACACAATGACTGACAGGGACTTGCGCGGCTGCGTCCTGCTCGCGCTCATCGCGGTGGCGACCTTGGCGACGCCCCTCGGCGCGCAGGCCACCCTCTCGGGCGTCGTCTTCGACTCGCTCATCACCAAGGCCCCGATGGCCGAAGCCCAGGTGGTCCTCCAAGGCTACGAGGGCTCGAGCACGACCGACCGCCGGGGCCGGTTTTCGTTCCGCGGCCTTGAGCCGGGCAGCTACCAACTGACCTTCTTTCATCCACGCCTCGATTCGCTCTCCATGAGCGCTCCGGTGTTCACCGTCGAGGTGGGTGCGGCCGACGTCTCGGGCGTCCAGCTCTCGACGCCGTCGTTTGCCACCACGGCGCGCGCGCTTTGCGGCGTCGAGCTCGACGCCAATTCGAGCATCCTGCTCGCGCGCGTCCGCGACGCCGAGCGCGGGGAGCCGGTCCCCGATGCTCTAGCCGAGATCTCATGGTGGGAGCTCGCCATCGGGAACGGCGCCGCGCCTGAGCGCCAGAACCGGAAGCTGCTGGCCCGTGCGGATTCCACGGGGGCACTCACGCTTTGCGGCGTCCCCAACGACATCGAGCTGTCCATCGCAGCCCGCCTTGGCGAACAGGCCACGGGCGAGGTCGTGCTCGCGCGGGGCATGGCGCCGATCGAGTTGCAGGAACTGCGCATTAGCCTCTCGGACACGGCGGCCCGCGCCGCGCCAGACTCGGTGGCGGGGGCGGACACCTTGCCTCGCCAGCGCGGCGGCAGTGCGAGATTGCGCGTCGTGGTCCGCAATGCGCGCGGCGCCCCAGTTCCGGGTGCGACGGTTTCGATCCGCAGCCAGGCCGTCGGAGGCGTCACGGATCGCGAGGGCCGCCTCGTGCTCACCGGTGTCCCCGCAGGTTCGCAGACGGTAGACGTGCGAGCAATTGGCCGCGCACCGGAGCGGCGGGTGCTCGCACTCGCCCCGGATGCCGAGACCAGCCTGGACCTTCAGCTCGGCGAGCTCGCCGAGGTACTGCCCGAGTACCTCGTCCGCGGCACGAGCCTCTCGGCGGAGAGGGAAGCCTACGAACGCCGGCGCCGCGCGGGGCTGGGGCGCTTTCTCGATGCGGAAGAGCTCGACAAGCTCGGCCGCAGCGCCAGTGGCTTGGCAAACCTTCCGGGCGTGCGCGTGCCGTTCACCACCGTCGCGCCGGGAGGCGCGTACGGCTTCAACAGCACCACGCAGCCGATGCTCTATCTCCGCGGGGCGGACGGCGAGCTCTGCACGCCGACGGTGTTCGTCGACGGCATCCCGCGCGTCGGCTTCGAGGGCTTCGAACTGCACGCGCTGCTCCAGATGGCGCAACGCGTCGAGCTCTACACCCGCTCGTTGACGGTGCCGCCGGAATTCGCGAATGCGTTCAGCCGCTGCGGCGTGCTCGTAATTTGGACGACATAGCCCGTGACTCTCCGGCCGGAGAATCGAAGCGTGCGCACCTCACGCTTGGGAGATCGTCTGCTCCGACGGGTCGCTGCGCTCGGGTTGCTGCTGCTGGCAGCCAGCACGCGGACGGCGGCCCAAGGCGCGGTCTCGGGCGTGGTCTTCGACTCGTTGGTCTCCGGTGCCCCGCTCGCCGGCGCACGCGTGGTGCTGCAGGGCGTCGAGACCATGAGCACGACCGACCGGCGGGGGCGTTTCAGCTTCGCGCGCGTCGAGCCCGGCCGCTACCAGGTGACGTTCTTCCACCCGCTGCTCGACTCCCTCTCCCTCAGCGCGCCGATCTACGCCATCGATGTCGGACGCTCCGGACTCTCTGGCCTGCGGCTCGCTACGCCCTCCTACGCGACCACGGCGCGGGCATTGTGCGGCGCCGCGCTCGACGCCAGCACGAGTATCGTGCTCGCGCGCGTCCGAGACGCCGAGACGGGCGCGCCGCTCCCCGACGCGCACGGTAGTATCGAGTGGTGGGAGATGGCCTTCGGCGACGGCTTCCGCCCCGAGCGCATACCCAAACGACTCGCCGCGATCTCGGACTCGGCCGGGAGCATCACGTTCTGCGGCGTGCCGACCGACATCGAAGTCGCGGTCGTCGCGCGGCGTGGCGCGCAGACCACGGGCGACGTGGTGCTGCCGCGCCGCCTCGCGGCCATCGCGACGCAGGAGCTGCGGATCAGCCTGACGGACAGCGCTGCCCGCCAGCTCGATAGCGCCGCAACCGTCGACACGATGCCACGTCCGCGTGGGGGCAGCGCGCGTCTCCGCGTGGAGATCCGCAACCAGCGAGGCGCGGCGGTCTCGGGTGCGGTCGTCTCGGTGCGGGGGCAGTCCGTCAGTGCCGTATCGAATGACGCCGGCGTCGCGCTCTTGCTGGGCGTGCCGGCGGGATCGCAAACGGTAGATGTGCGAGCCATCGGGCGCGCGCCGGAGTGGAAGACCGTTGCCCTTGCGCCGTCCCAGGAGTCGCTTGTCGCGTTTCGACTGGGCGACGTCGCCACGTCGCTACCAGAGTACGTCGTGCGCGGCATCCGGCCAGACGTCATGCTCGAAGCCTACGAGCGGCGCCGCCGCGGAGGCGTCGGGCACTTTCTGAACTCGGACGACCTCGACAAGCTTGGGCGTCGGGCGACCGCGCTCGCGACGGTGCCGGGGCTTCACGTCCCGATGACGACGCGACCCGTCGGCGGCGGCATGGGGCCCGTCAGCTACATCTACCCCATGATCTACGTGCGGTCCGCAGGGTTCCTGTGCTTGCCGACCATCTACGTCGACGGTATTCCCCGCCAGCGCTTCGATGGCTTCGACCTCCACGAGATCCTGCAGCTCGCGAAGCGCGTTGAAGTTTACAGCCGCCCGCTGCTGGTTCCCGTCGAGTTCGCAAGCGCGGCGGGTGAGTGCGGAGTGGTCGTCATCTGGACGACGTAAGCCGCCACTCCGCGAGCGCTGCCTCCGCCACCTCACGCGCGGCCCTGCCGAGCGCGGCGGCCACCCGCTGCACATCGTCCGACTCCGGCTTCGCCGTCCGCCGTCCGTCGGGACGCATCACCACCTTGAGCGCGACCTCCTGCCCCTCCACGCGCACGACCACGCGTTCCCGCGGCAGCACCCGGCGGCTCGCGGCGTAGCGGCGCACGCCGATCGTCGTGGACTCCGTGAGCAGCAGCGACTCGAGTGCGTCCACGTCAGTCGACGCGGCCAACACCTCGATCCGCACTCCAGGCCGCCCCTTCTTCATCAGCACCTGTAACAGGACGACATCCAACGCACCCGCCGCGCGCAACCGCTCCGCCAGCACCGCGAGAGCTTCACCGGTCATGTCGTCCACGTCCGCCGCGAGGACGGACACGCCCTCGCCACCGGCGTCACGCACCTGCTCACCAGACGCATCGGCAATCCAGATGCGCAGCGCATTCGCGCGATCCTTGAAATCCTTGGTGCCTGCGCCGAATCCGCTCCGCGTCACCACGAACTCCGCCGGCGGCGGCCCTTCGCTTAGCACGCGAACGAGCGCCGCGCCTGTGGGCGTCGTGAGCTCGCCGCTGCCCTCCGGCCCGGGTCGCACGGGAAGCCCTTCGAGCAAGCGCAGCGTCGCCGCCGTCGGTACCGCCATACGCCCGTGCTGCGTGTCGACGAAGCCATCGCCGAGCGGGATGGTGCCGCAGTAGACGTGCTGCACGCCCAACTGCTCAAGGCCCCAGATCGTCCCGACGATATCGAGGATCGCATCCACGCTGCCGACTTCGTGCAGGTGTACGCGTTCGACGGTCGTGCCGTGAATCGCGGCCTCGCACTCCGTGATCAGCGTGAAGCAGCGGTTCGCCTTCTCCTTCACGCTCGCCGGCGCCGGCGTCGCGTCGACGATGGCCTTGATGTGCTTGAGATGCCGCCCATGCGGTTGCGGCGGAATCGTGAAGTCCACCTTCGTGCAGGCGATCTGCCCGCGGCTGACCCGCGTGATGTTCACCCCGATATCGGCGATGCCAAGCGTCTGCGGCAGGTCGCGCACGAACGATTCCGGCAGCCCGCAATCGAGCAAGGCGCCGAGGCACATGTCGCCGGCAATGCCGGACATTGGATCGAGAATGGCGATGCGCGTCATATGCGTGGCAAATCTACTCGGCTCTCGCGTTAGCTTATAGGTGTGACGACTCCCCCGGCTCCCCTCCCCTACGAGCTCATCGGCGGCGAAGCCGGCGTGCAGGCGCTGGTTGACCGCTTCTACGACCTCATGGATACCGCACCGGAGGCGGCGGAGGTCCGCGCATTGCACGCCAAGAGCCTCAAGGTCTCGCGTGAGAAGCTCTTTCAGTTCCTCACGGGGTGGCTCGGCGGACCCCAGCTCTACGTCGAACGCTACGGCCACCCGATGCTGCGCGCACGGCACTTGCCGTTTGCCATCGCCGAACGCGAGCGCGACCAGTGGCTCTGGTGCATGGAGCGCGCGATCGCCGAGCATCCGATGCCTGACGACCTCAAGACGTTCCTTCGCCAGCGCCTCACGCCCTTGGCCGACCACATGAGGAACCGGTGATGGGCGCGGGACGCGCCGTCGCGGTCATCGCGCTGCTCGCCGCAACTGCGGCCGCGGCGGATGCCCAACGCCTCGTCGGGACACTTCGCCTTCCATCGGGCGCACCGGCGGCCGGTGTCGTCCTCACCGCGCTCGGTGCGGCCAACGTTCCTGTTGGCCGCACCGTCACTCGTGACGACGGCAGCTACGCGCTCTACCTCGCAAACGGCGGAAACGTCCAGTTGGTCGCAAAGCGCGTGGGCCACGACCCGGAGACGGTCGGACGCGCCGAGATCGACGGCAGCGAGATCGAAACGCTCAATGGACAGTTGCAGCAACGGCCCTACGAGTTGCCGCAGATCCCCCGCGGCGCGGCAACCTGCGGCAACGGCCGCGGCAAGCGCGTCGCCGACGGGCTGTACGCGGAGATCCTCACCGCGGCGACCGCGGCGCAGTACCGCATCGGACGGCAGGACCTGCAGGCCCGCTACGTCACGACGCAGTACCGCATCGCGAAAACGTCGGACGATACGCTCCGCGCAGCGCTCCGTCGCGTGAACGGCAGCCTGCCCGCGCCCTTCCCGCCCGCGGACACCGCGCGCCTTGAGGAATCGGGATTCTTCGCCACCATCGGCGGCAACCGCACGTTCTTCGCGCCCGACCTCGAGATCCTCGCCAGCGAGTGGTTCCTGCGCACCCACTGCGTCCGCGTGCGCCGGGCGGACGATGACTCGCTCGTGCTCGCGCTGACGTCCCTGCGCCAGCGCCGCGGCTTGGTGGACGTTGAAGGCGAGTTCGTGCTCGACTGGCCCACGATGGCGCTGCGGGAGTTCCGCTTCCGCTACGTGGACCTGCCGGAGACTGAGCGCCTTTCCGGCGCCGGGGGCATGCTGCGCTTCGGGCGCACCCCGGCCGGCGGTTGGCTCGTGACCGAGTGGAGGCAACGCACGCCGTTCCTCAACTACTTCGCTGGCGAAGGCAACACGACGCTCATCCGCACGCAGATGATGCAGGTCGATGTCGTGGCACACTTCGTCGCTGGCGGGCAGGTGCTTGCCCTCGCGGATGGCACCCAGTTGGTCTACCAGCGCAATCCCCACGGCGTGCGCGTCGCCGGCACGCCGTTCGCACCCTTGTGCCCCGAGCGCACGACCATCCAGCCGACGGCGGCGATTCGAGGCCAGTTGCGCAGCGACTCGTCCGACGCGCCGCTCGCCAACACCGTGGTCCGTGCGTCGTGGACGCTGCCCGTGATCGTGAACCGCACCGATGTGCAGGAGCGCGAGGAAGTGCGCGAGGCCATCACGGACGCCGACGGCAAGTGGTTTCTCTGCGACATCCCGCTGGAGCGCGAGGTGATCGTGCGCTGGGAATCCGGCTACGCCGAGCGTCGCATCCCCGTGCGCGCCACGCAGGCCTTCAGCGTCGTCGAGGTCGTACAGCCGCGCTGACCGCGCGGCGCACGACCCACGACGCGGCGCGCACTACCAGCGATAGCTCGCGCCGCTACCCGTGTTGAACACCACAACCTCCGCGTCTCGCGAGAGCCGGCCTGCCGCCACCAACTGGCGCGCCGCCTCGAGCGCAGCCCCTCCCTCGGGCGCGGCGTCGATGCCGCTCTTGCTCGCGAGCAGGAAGGTGCCGCTGCGGATGGCGTCCTCGCTCACGGCTTCGGCCTCGCCGCCGCTCTCGCGCAATGTGCGCAGCGTGAGTCGGTCGCCGAGCGGGCCGGGCACGCGGAGTCCGCTGGCGTGCGTCGTCGGATCTTCCCACGGCGTGGCCTTCTCCTCGCCCGCGCGGAACGCCCGCACCAACGGCGAGCAGCCCGCCGCCTGGGCAATGATCATCCGCGGACGGGGCGTCTCGCGCGGCAGCCAGCCCCAGTCGAGCATCTCACCGATCGCCTTCCAGATGCCGATCGTGCCTTCGCCACCGCCCGTCGGATACACGATCGCATCGGGAAGCCGCCAGCCCAACTGCTCGGCCACCTCATAGCCCATCGTCTTCATGCCTTCCACGCGGTACGGTTCACGCACCGTCGCCACGTTGAAGAAGCCGCTCTCGCGCGCGAACGTGAGCGTGGCCTTTCCCGCATCGCCGATGTGGCCCGGCAGCAATTGCAGGTCTGCACCGAATGCGCGGATGGACCCGAGGATCGGAGGCGGCGTCGTCTCCGGCGCGTAGATGCGGCACGGCAGTCCCGCAGCCGCTGCGTAGGCCGCCAGCGCGATGCCCGCGTTGCCTGCCGTCGGGACGCACACACCCGACAAGCCCAGCGCCTTGGCGCGCGTCACGGCCATCATCAGGCCGCGGGCCTTGAAGCTCGCCGTCGGGTTGATGCCCTCGTCCTTCACCCACAACCGGCGCACGCCGATCTCCGCCGCGAGATGCGGCAGCTCGATCAGCGGGGTCATGCCCTCACCCAGCGTGACCGCCCGTTCGCCGGCCAGCAACGGCAGCGCCGCACCGTAGCGCCAGAGGCTCGCGTCGCCCGTAATCGCCGACTTCGGCACCGGCGCCGCGTAGCGCACGAGCAGCGGCTGACTGCAGTCCGGACACAGGGAGGCGAGCTTCGTGCCGTCGGGCTGACTGTACGTGCAGACGGAACAATGCAGAGACCACATGGGAATCGGATTAGGATGAAGTCGTGGTGTCCGGCGCATCGGCGCCAGCATCCGGCGCCGGGTCGGGAGCCGACGTGACGCCGAGCGCCGCCAGCAGCTTGCGCGCACTGGCCTCGCTGAACCCTTCTAACGCAGCGATCTGCTCCACCGTTGCGTCCTTCACGCCCTGCAGCGAGCCGAAGGCACTCAACAGCGCGCTGCGCTTCTTGGGGCCGACGCCGGGAATGCGCAGCAACTCGCTCGTCACGGTACGCATCGTGCGGCGCTTCCGGTTGTACGTCACGGCCGTGCGATGCGCCTCGTCGCGCACCTGTTGGAGCAGGCGCAGCGCCGGCGAGCGCCGCGGCAGGCGCAGCGGATCGCGGCGCCCGCGCACGAAGACCTCTTCCTCGCGCTTCGCGAGGCCGATCAGCGGCAGGTGGCCGAGTCCGAGCTCCTGCAGGGCCTCGTCGGCGGCGCCGAGCTGGCCCTTGCCGCCGTCGACCATCACCAGGTCAGGCAACGAGCGCTGTTCCTCCACGCGGCGACGGAAGTAGCGCCCCACGACCTCGCGCATCGACTGGAAGTCATCCGGGCCCAGCGCCTCATCGACAGTCTTCACCTTCATCGTGCGGTATTCGGCGCGGCGCGGGCGGCCGTTCTCGAACCACACGATGCCCCCGACGCTGTCCTTGCCCTGCGCCGTCGAGTTGTCGAAGCACACGATGCTCCGCGGGAGCTTCTCGAGCCCCAATGCCTGCCCGAGCTCGTACACGGGATCCGCGGCGCGTTCGTCCGTCTCCTGCTCGGCGAGCTTGAACTCCTCCAACAGATGCCGCGCATTCTGCTCGGCGAGGTCCAGCAACTCCCGCTTCGGTCCGCGCTGCGGCACAAGGATGCGGGCGGCGCCCTGCAGCGCCTCCTCGAACAGCGGACGATCCTCGAAGTCGAATGGGAGCAGCAACTCGCGCGCCCGCGCCGGCGCCTTGAGGTACGCGCTGACCAGGTACGTGCTGAGCACCTGGCCGTCGGGTTCACCCTCGACCCCCTCCAGGAAGCGATGCTCGCGCGCCACCAGCTTGCCGTTGCGGATGCGCAACAAGGTGGCCGCGGCATCATCGCCGTCGCGGGCGTAGCCGATCACATCGCGGTCCCCACCTTCCACCTCGGCGACCAGCGACGGCTCCTCCATGCGCTGCAGCTTGCCGATGGCGTCGCGCAGCTCCGCCGCGCGTTCGAAGTCCATCGCCTCGGCCGCCTGCTCCATCAGGGCTCGCACACGCTGCACCACGTCGTCGGTCTTGCCGTCGAGGAAGGTCAGCACCTCGTCGATCATCGCGGCATACTCGGCGCGCGACTGCAGCCCGATGCACGGCGCCTTGCAGCGGCCGATGTGGTAGTCGAGGCAGGCCCGCTCCGGCATCTCGCGCGGCATGTCGTAGCGGCAGGAGCGCACCGTGAAGATGCGCTTCACCACGTCCAATGCGCGGCGCATCGCCGCGACATCCGTGTACGGGCCGAAATAGCGGGCGCCGTCATCGTGCAGCCGCCGCGTCACGAAGACCCGCGGATACGGCTCCTGCACCGTCACCTTGATGTACGGGTACGTCTTGTCGTCCCGCAGCATCACGTTGTACTTGGGCCGGTGCTCCTTGATCAGGTTGTTCTCGAGGATCAGCGCATGCGCCTCGTCGGGCACGACGATGGTCTCGAGGTCGGCGATGCGCTCCACCAAGCGCCGCGTCTTGGGGTTGTCCCAATGCTCGCTGGCGAAGTAGCTGCGGACGCGCGGCCGGAGGCGCTTCGCCTTGCCGACGTAGAGCACCTCACCCTCGGCGCTCTTCCAGAGGTAGACGCCGGGCGTCTCGGGCAGGTGCGCGAGCTTCTGCGCGACCCGTTCAGGCGCGTCGGGCACCGTCGACTCCGGCAACGCGCGTCATCGCGAGATAGCTGCCTCCATAGGCGCCGAGGATGGCCACGGCCTCGAGCACGGGATGCCACGTCGGCAACACCGCGGCCACGCCGAGTCCGACGGCCGCCGCGAGTGCGGCACAGGCCCAGAGCGTCACCGGCACCCGCCCCATCGGCGGCAGCGCGCCGAGCTGTCGCTCGATGTGCACGCGCAACAGCCGGTACTCCAGCCAAGCCGCGATCCCCGAGGCCGCGGTGAGCAGGCCCACGCCCAGCTGTGGCGCCCAGCCGAAGCGCTCGGGCAGCGTCATCGCGAGCGTGAGGCCGAGGATCGCCGCGAGACCGACCCGCAGCGCGGCGAAGCGCATCGGCGTCGCCGTGTCGCGCAACGCGAAGCTCGCCGACGAGAACAGTCGCCCCATCGTGCCGGCCAACATGCCGACCCCGGAGCCGGCCAGCGCGGCCCACACCCAGGCGGCATCGTCGCGCGTGAACGCGCCCCCTTCATACAGTGCCGACGCCATCACGCGACCGAAGGCGATCAACCCGACAACCGACGGAATCACGAAGAAGGCAATGCGGGCCCGCCCACTCTCGAGCCGCGCGCGGAGGGCCGCGGCGATCTCCTCGCGGCTCCCCGTCGCCCCAGACATCGCCGGCAGTTCACTCGCGGCGATCGACATGCCGAACAGCGACACCGGGAGCATCGAGATGGCCTGCGCGTAGGTCAGCGTCGCGAGCGCACCCGCCCCGAGCAACGAGGCGATGAGCGTGTCCGCGTACGCGCTCAGCTGCACCACGCCACGCGTGGCGACGGCGGGACCGAAGTTCCGCAGCACCGTGCGCACTTCGTCGCGCGCCGCTCCCGCGCCGACGCGCAACGCGCGGTCCAAGCGGACAACGCTCGGCACCTGCACCGCCAACTGCAGCGCGCTGCCCACCACGCTGCCGAACGCCACGGCGACCGCCAGCTCCGCGCTCTCCGCGCCCTGCCAGCCGCCGCGCCACACCAGCGCCGCGATGATCGCCGCGTTCCACAGCACCGGCGATGCATACGAGAGGAAGAATCGGCGATGCGCGTTCAGCACGCCGAGGCACCACGCGGACAGCACCAAGAGCCCGAGGCCCGGCAGGATGATGCGGATCAACCCGGCGGCGAGCGCCTGTGTCTCCTGCCCCAGTCCCGGCGCGAGCAGCCACACGAGCTGCGGCGCGAACAGGATGCCCAGTAACACGAGCACCGACACGAACAGCGCAAGCAACGCGAGAATCGTCCCCGCGACGCGCCCCGCGTCCTCGCGGCGCCCCTCGGCGAGCAGCTTCGCGTAGACGGGAATGAACGACGCCGAGAGCGAACCTTCGCCGAACAGGTTCTGCAGCAGGTTCGGGATGCGAAACGCCGCCGCGAGGGCATCCGCCACCGGGCCCGCGCCGAGATACTGCGCAGTGACGCGTTGGCGGACGAGGCCAAAGAGGCGGCTGAGGAGGATTCCGGCCGCGACGAGCCGCGCCCCTCCCGCGCGCATCACCCGCCGACCAGCGTCCCGGCGTGCATCGCGGCGCCGGCCTTCAGCTGCGCCAACAGCAAGTCGCCGTGCCGCGCCAGCATCGGCACCGGATTGAGGCGCCGTTCCTGCCGCTGGTTCTCCGGCATCAGCGCGGCACGCACCGTCGCGAGATCCATCACGGCTTCAGTGGCACGCGACCGCGACGCGGCGCGCAAGCGGCGCTCGAGCCGATCGACGCGATGCAGCATCTGGTGCCGCGCCCCCTCCACGACCCGATCCGGGATGAGATGGTCGAGCCCCTGCACCACGCTGCCGAGCGTGTCGAGCCGCGAGGCCAGGTCGTGGCGCAAACCATCCAGCGCGTCGCGCACCGCCGCCGGCATCGCCCGATCGCCGACGCGGCGCTCCGCCTCATGCGGCACCTTGAGATCGTCAAGCACCATGCCGAGACGCCCGAGACGGCGATCGATGCTGGGTTCGACGATCGTCGTGGACCAGCGCGGCACCGCCAGCGGTGGCGCGATACCCAAGGCGTCTGCCACCGCGCTCACCTGCGTGAAGTAGGCGATCTCGCCCGGTCCGGCGACGTACGCCACCGTCGGCAGGATGCGGCGCTCGACGACCGGGCGCAGCAACACGTTCGCGGAGAGAATGCTGTCGGCGCGGTGCGCCACCTCGGACGCCTGCGCGATCGGGATGCGCTCCTTCACGCCGGCCAGCGCGCGGAACACCAGCGAGAGGCGCGGCACGCGCGCCACCTGCGGCCGGAAGCCCGCACGCTCGATCGCCACCATGCGCAGCGCCAGCGCCTCGTCCACGCTCGCCGCACGACGCAGTGCCTCGACCAGCGTCGGGCGGGCCGCTGCGCGCGTCGCCGGATGCCAGGCATCGAGCACCGCAATGCCGTGTGGTTCGAGCAGGCTGCGCAGGAAGCGCACGTAGGAGCCGCCAACGGTCGCGTCGGGATGGTACGCCGCCTTCAAGGCGTCGAGGATCGCACCGTGCGGCGCCGACCCTGCCGCCGCCACGAGCTGTTCGAACTGCTCGCCGGTATCGCCGAGCGGCATCTCGGCCATCACCGCGCCATCGGGCCCGCGGCGCGGGATGCTCAGGCGATGCACCTGCCCTTCGCCCGCGACGGCCGTCCACGCGGCCTCGGCGAAGTCGCCGTCGTCGGTCGCCGCCCAGAACACCGGCGCGCAGGGGATCCCCGTCTCACGCTCGATGCGATCCGCCAGCGCCAGCGCGGACAGCGCCTTGAGCAAGGTGTAGAGCGGCCCGCCAAACAAGCCCGGCTGCTGGCCCGTCGTGACGATGATGCCGTTCGCCTCAGCCACGCGCTCCAGGCGCTCGGCTGCCGGACCCGACGGATCCAGCGCCGGACGCAGGCCGGCCAGCCAACGGGAGCCCGCGAACTCCTGGCGCACGGACTCCGCCCGGGCGCGCCACGCGGCGGCGCCGGAGGGGCGTGCCGGGAACCAGTCCGCCGGCACCTGCCCGTCCTGCGCGGCCCGCGAGAGCGGCGAGCCGCCGAGGGTCTCCGTGACGAGGCGTGGTGCGCTCATGCCGCCCTACAGACCGGCCGAGCCGGACATCGCGCTGCGTGTGCTGCCTGCGTGTGTGCTGCCTGCATGCGTCGCTACTTGTGGTAGGGTTCGCCGCGCACGATGGTGCCCGCGCGATAGATCTGTTCCATCAACACCAACCGCGCCAGTTCGTGCGGCAAAGTCCATGGGGCCAAACTCAGGACGCGATGCGGTCGTTCCGCGAGCGACGGCCCGAGCCCGTACGCACCGCCGATCACAAACGCGAGGTCCTGCGCCCGCTCCCGATGCTCCTGCAGCAAGCCGGCGAAGGCCTCGGACGTATACGTGCGCCCCCCGCTCGGCGCACACAGCATCAGCGTTCCCGACGCCGGCAGGCGCTCGGCCAATCGCGCCGCCTCCCGCTGCATCACCTGCGCCGGCGCCAGGCTGCGCGCCGGTTCTTCCTTCACGTCCACGCACTCGAGCGGCCAGTAATGCGCCGCCCGCTCCTCATACTGGCGAATGGCCGCCGCCAGCGCCGCATCACGCGGCTTGCCGACGGCGGCCACCACGAGCTTCATCGCCGCCCCGGCAACGCCGAGGCGCGCGCCCTACGCATAGATGCCGCGCAGCCGGTGCACCGTCGCCACGCGGCTGATCGCCACCATGTACGCCGCGGTGCGCATGTTCACCTTGTGCTGCTGCGAGATCTTCAGCACCGAGGCGAAGCTCTCCACCATGATCTTGCGCAGGCGGTCGTTCACGGTCTCTTCGTCCCAGTAGTAGCCGCCGCGGTTCTGCACCCACTCGAAGTAGCTGACCGTCACGCCGCCGGCGTTCGCGAGGATGTCCGGCACCACGAAGATGCCCTTCTCGTCGAGGATCGTGTCGGCGGCCGCGGTCGTCGGGCCGTTCGCGCCCTCGCAGATGATCTTCGCCTTGATGTTCTTCGCGTTCTTCGTCGTGATGACGTTCTCCAGCGCCGCGGGCACGAGCACGTCCACCGGCAGCTCAAGCAGCTGCTCGTTCGTGATCACGTCGCCCTTGCCGTAGCCGTCGAGCGTCTTGTTCTTGCGGACGTAGGCGATGGCGTCGGCGACGTCGATGCCCTTCGGGTTGTGCCAGCCGCCGGTGCGGTCGCTGATCGCGACCACCTTGCAGCCCTGCTCGGCGAGCAGCTGGGCGCCGATCGAGCCCACGTTGCCGAAGCCCTGCACGGCCACCGTGGCGCCCTTCACATCCATCTTGAGGTGCTCGAGCGCCTGCGTCGCGGTGAACATCACGCCGCGCCCCGTCGCCTCGCGACGACCCAGCGAGCCGCCCATCTCCACCGGCTTGCCGGTGGTGACGGCGTTCACCGTGTGGCCCACGTGCATCGAGTAGGTGTCCATGAGCCACGCCATCACGCGCTCATTCGTGTTCACGTCCGGTGCCGGCACGTCGGAATCCGGCCCCAGCGTCGAGATGATGCCCGAGGTGTAGCGGCGCGTCACGCGCTCGAGCTCACCGACCGACATCTTGAGCGGATCGCAGATCACGCCGCCCTTCGCGCCGCCGAACGGGATGTTCACCACCGCGCACTTCCAGGTCATCCACGCGGCGAGCGCCTTCACTTCGTCGAGCGAGACGTTCATGTCGAAACGGATGCCGCCCTTGGCGGGACCGCGCGACGTGTTGTGCAGCACGCGGATCCCCGTGAACACCTCGACTTCGCCGTTGTCCATCAGGACGGGAATCGAAACGGTGATTTCCTTCTCGGGGCTGCGCAGGACCTTGTAGATCCCGGGTTCGAGGTCGAGGAGCTCGGCCGCGCGGTCGAAGCGCGACATCATCGCCTCGAACGGGTTCTCTTCGTTGAGGAACCGGTCTTTGTCGGGGCGGACGATCGGATTGGTCGGCAGGCGGAGATCAGCCATGGCGGATTGGGGGGTACCACGCCGGACAGGAGCCGGCAGCTAAGGGTCGGAATTCAGGGCCGTACACCGGGGACGAGCCGGTCCAGCGCCTCGTGAAGCGGCGCCGCACCGCGTTCGACCACGACAGCCTGTGAAAGATACCACAGCGGCGAAGCCACGCGAGGCCACAGCGGGCCGAGCTTCACCGCGTCTTTGAGGGTGCAGACGGCGAAATCCACCGACGCGGCGCGTGCCGACAACGCGGCCGCGTCCCGCGCATCGAAGGCATGGTGGTCCGGAAAAGCGGCCTGGGTCACGACTGCTCCCAGGGCGCCGAGCTGTGCAGCGAACGCCGACGGCGCGCCCACCGCCGAAATCGCGAGCACCGTCTTCCCGGCCAGCGCCTCCGGCGGCAGCGTGGCCGCCGCAGGGTCGCGCACGTCATGCAACGGGCCCGGCGTGAGCGCCACCACAGAGGCGGTGGGGGCCCCGGCAAATCCCGTCCAGCGGGCCGCCACGGCCTCGGCATCCGCCAGCGAGGCCGACTTCCGCGTCACGATCACCAACGACGCACGGCGCAGCGCTCGCCGGCCCTCGCGCAGCGGCCCCGCCGGCAACAGACGCGAGGCGTGGCCCTGCTCCGCAGCGACCAGCACCACGTCCACGTCTCGCCGCGCACGGCGATGCTGGAAGGCATCGTCGAGCACGACCACCGTCGCGCCCCGCTGCGCGGCCTCGCGCGCACCGGCCACTCGATCGGCATTCAGGATCACCGGCACGTCGGGGTTCAAACGCTCGTGGACCAGCGGCTCATCGCCACCGTAGCCACGCATGACGATCGCCGGCTTGGCCCCGCGCGCGACCAACTCACGCGCGATCCACGCGGCCAGCGGCGTCTTGCCCGTCCCGCCCACGCTCAGGTTGCCCACGCTCACGGCCGGAATCGGCAACCGCTCGCTGCGGAGGATCCCCAGGTCATACAGCGCGTTGCGAACGCCCGTACCGGCGGCAAAGAGCCATGACAGCGGCGTCAGCGCGCGCGCAGCCAACCCGTCCGCGGCCCAGACGCGCTCGATGGCGTGACTCACGCGCCGCTCCCAAGCACGCCGGCCTCTGGTGGGCCGAGCCGGCGCTGCAACTCCGCCACCGACGCCTCGCTGGCATCCGGCGCCACCCACGGATCCGAGTACGTCAGGCGCAACCGCGCGAACGGCTTCGGGATCGCGAAGCGATCCCAGCTGCCCATCCGCCACGCGCGCGAGATCTCGGTGCGGATCCCGATGATCGGGGCCCCGCTACGCATCGAGGCGACGAGCAATCCCGGCTTCGGCACGCCTCGTGGACCGCGTGGACCGTCGGGAGTGAAAGCGAACGTCGCGCCCTGCTTCAGGCCGTCTACGATCTGCACCAGCGCCTCGCGCCCGCCCTGGGAACTCGAGCCGCGCACGAACCGGTAGCCCCAGCGCTGCATCATTCGCGCGATGATCTCGGCGTCGCCATGCGTACTCGCCAGCGCCGAGATGCCGCGAAAGCGGTTCGCCCACACCGCCCCGAGCAGTTGGCCGTGCCACACCGCCAGGACGCACGGGTTGCCCTCCGCTTGCAGGCGCTGCCACGCCTCCACGTTCCGCTCTTCGATGCGCCACGTCGCGCCGAGCAGCGTCACCAGCGGCCGCCCGAGGGTGACGCTCCACCAGAGCTTGCGCGCCTTGGCCCGTGCCTTCGCCTCAGTCGACACGCAGCATCCCGGCCGCCATCACGGCCACGCGCTCCGACGCGCCCGGCTCCCCGAGCTTGGCGCGCACCTCGGCGAGGCCGGCCACCATGCGCGCACGGGCCTCGCCGTCGCGGTCGAACAACGGCTCGAGCGCATCCGCGACCGGTCGCGGCTGGAACGCGTCCTGCACGAACTCCGGCGCCACCGTGCGACCCGCCACGATGTTCAGGAGGCCGATGTGGCCGATCTTCACTAGACGCTTGGCGATGGCGTACGAAATCGGGCTCGTGCGATACACAATCGCGCAGGGCGTGCCCGCCACGGCCGCTTCGAGCGTCGTCGTGCCGCTCTTGCACAGCGCGACGTCTGCCGCGCGCAGCACGTCGAAACTCGCCGAGCGGATGAGCGGCACCGGCAGCTCGTTGTCCCGGAGGTCGATGGTCGGCGCGACGCTCAGCACCACCTGCAGCGCCGGCCGCCGCCGGCGCAATTCGTCCGCGACGGCGAGAAAATCGCGCAGATGCCGGCGAATCTCCTCGGCGCGACTGCCCGGGAACAACGCGAGGATCTCGGCGTCGGCGGGCAATCCCAGCCGCGCACGCGCCTCGGCCTGCGTGGGAAGGGATTGCGCCCGGTCGAGCAGCGGATGCCCGACGAAGGTCGCGTCGATGCCCGCCCCGCGGAGCATCGCTTCCTCGAAGGGCAGGATGACCGCGGCCTTGCTGATGATCTTCGCCATCGTCTTGAGGCGCCCGGCACGCCACGCCCAGACCTGCGGCGTGATGTAATAGAGCACGGGCACACCCGCCTTCGCCGCCGCCGCCGCGACGCGCATGTTGAAGCCGGGATAGTCGATGCAGATCACCAGGCCCACGCGTCCGCTCGCCAGGCGCGCCGTAAGGCGCTTCAGCAGGCGATAGTGCGACGGGATGTGCCGGAGCACCTCCACGAAGCCGACGACGCCTTCGTGCTCCTCGAGCATCTCCACGCCGGCCGTGCGCATGCGCACGCCACCAGTCCCGGTGATGGGCAATCCCGGGCGCAACGCCTTCAGCCGTTCCGCGAGGATGGCCCCGTGCAGGTCGCCCGAGGCCTCCCCCGCGAGAATCAGGATCTCACGCACTGCGTCCCACCGGCAGCTGGCCGCGCAGCGCCGGCAGCGCCTGCTCGATGTCGCCGATGATGCGCAGCGCGACGGCCAACGCATCGCGACCCGCGCGACCGGTGACGGCGACGGGTTGCTCGCCCTTGATCGCCGCCACGAAGCTCTCGAGCTCCAGCCGCAGCGGCTCGCCCTCCGGCGCATCGATGACCACGCGCTCGACGAAGGCATCGATCGGCTGCGCCTGCTTGGCCAACGTCGCCAGGTCCACATCCTTGCGCAGGCGGTACATCTCCCCCGTGCCCGACGCCAGGTCCAGCGAGAGATAGCCGTTCTTCTGGAAGATGCGCAACTTGCGCGTCCGCTCCTTCGAGACGCGGCTGGCCGTGATCGTCGCGACCGCGCCGGTCGCGAACGTGATGCGCGCGTTCGCGATGTCGATGCTCGGCGTGAGCACCGGCAGCCCCGCCGCCGACACGTCCTTCACCGGCGCGCCGATGAGCGTCAGCACCAGGTCGATGTCGTGGATCATGAGGTCCAGCACCACCGCGACGTCGGACCCGCGCGGATTGAACGGCGCGAGACGGTCGCTGTCGATGAACAGCGGCGTGTCGACGTGCGGCAGCGCCGCGCGGATCGCGCGGTTGAAGCGCTCGATATGCCCGATCTGGATCAGCTTGCCCACGCGATCGGCGATCGCCAGCAACTCGTCGGCCTCCTCGAGCGTCACCGTGATCGGCTTCTCGATGAGGAGATGCTTGCCGGCCTCGAGGGCCTGCTTCGCCACCGCATGGTGGAACGGCGTCGGCACGACGATGCTCACCGCATCCACGTCGGCGAGCAACGCCTCGAGCGTCGGGTACGCGCGGATCCCGAGCTCCCGCGCCACCGTGCCCGCGCGATCGGCGTTCGCCTCGTAGAAGCCCTTGAACACGATGCCCGGCAAGTCGCGCAGGATGCGCGCATGATGGTAGCCGAGGCTGCCCGTCCCGATCACGCCGACCCGCAATGGCTGGCTCACGTCACGACTCCCCGGCCCGAGGCCTCCACGAAGTCCACGAAGGCCTGGACCTCCGGGAACGGCTTGAGCTCGCCGGCCTTCTCCAGCGCCTGCGAGATGTTCATGTCGGAGCGGAAGAACAGGCGGTACGCCTTCTTCAGCTCGCTCACGACCTCCTCCTTGAACCCGCTGCGCTGCAGGCCCACGGAGTTCAGGCCGTAGAGCTGCACCGGATTGCCCACCGCCTTCACGAACGGCGGGATGTCCTTCGAGATGCGCGACGCCCCGCCGATGAAGGCATGGCGGCCGATCTTCGCGAACTGGTGCACGGCGCAGAGCCCTGAGATGATCGCGCGGTCATGCACCGTCACGTGGCCGGCGAGCTGCGTGCCGTTCGAGATGATCACGCCGTCGCCCACGTGGCAGTCGTGCGCGAGATGCACGTACGACATCAGGAAGCAGTGCTTGCCCACCGTGGTCTTGAACGACTCGCTGGTGCCGCGGTTGATCGTGAGGTACTCGCGCAGCGTCGTCCCCTCGCCGATCTCCACCGTCGTGACCTCACCCTTGAACTTGAGGTCCTGCGGCTTGCCGCCGAGCACCGTGCCGATGCCCACCGTCACCTTGGGGCCGAGGATGACGTGCTCCTCGAGCGTCGCCCGCATGTGGATCACGCTGCCGTCCCCGACGATGCAGTGGGGGCCGATGTACGCCCAGGGCCCGACCTCGACGTCGGCGCCCAGCTCGGCCTTCGCGTCGACGATGGCCGTCGGATGGATCTTGGCGCTCATCGGTCGCGTACCATCGCGGCCATCTCCGCCTCGCACACCACCGCGCCGTCCACCTTCGCGACGCCGGCGATGCGCGCGACCTTGCCGCGCAGCTGGACCAACTCCACCTCGAACCGCAATTGGTCGCCCGGCTTCACCGGCTTGCGGAACTTGATGTTGTCGATGCTCATGAAGTACACGACCTTGCTCTCCGGGTCCTCGACGGCTCCCATCAGCAGCACGCCGCCGGCCTGCGCCATCGCCTCGACGATCAGCACGCCCGGCATGATCGGGTGCCCCGGGAAGTGCCCCTGGAAGAACGGCTCGTTGATCGTGACGTTCTTGATGGCCACCACGCGCTTCTGCGGCTCCAGCTCGATCACGCGATCGACGAGCAGGAACGGATAGCGGTGCGGCAGGATCTTCATCAGGTCTTCGATGTCCAACACGCGAGTCTCCTCTGGATTCGCCGCCGCGGCCGGACCGGCAGGCACCGCGTGCGCCAACATCTCGCGCAGCAGCGTCACCGTCCCGCGGTGGCTTGGCTTCGTCGCCGTGATCTTCGCCCGCACCCGCTGTCCCGCCAACGCGAGGTCGCCGACCACGTCCATCGCCTTGTGACGCACGAACTCATCGGTCCAGCGCAGCGTGGTGTCCACCACGCCCGTCTCGTCCAGCACGATCGTGTTCTCCGTCGAGGCGCCCTGGATGAGGCCCTTCGCCCGCAGCCCCTCGACCCAGCTCAACATCCCGAAGGTACGTGCCGGCGCCAGCTCGCGCGCGAACGTCTCCTCAGTGACCGTCCACCGCCCGTCCTGCGCCCCGATCAGCGGATGCGGGAAGTCGATCTTCACCTCGAGCTCGAGCGTCTCCGCCGGATGCGCCACGTACACGGACTCGCCGTCCACGATGCGCACGGCCTCCCGCAAGCGCAGCACGTCGGGGCTGCCCTCCTGCTCCCGCAGCCCGGCCTCCACCAACGCCAACCGGAAGGGCTCCGCCGAGCCATCCATGATCGGCGGCTCGGCGCTGTCCATCTCGATGAGCAAGTCGTCGATGCATAGGCCCGCGACCGCCGCGAGGACGTGCTCGACCGTGTGCAGCGCGGCATCGCCCTCGCCCAACTGCGTCCGTCGCTCCGCGGCCACCGCGACGCGGTGATGCGCGGGCGTCTCCGGATGCCCAGCAAGGTCCGTCCGCCGGAAGCGAATGCCGGCACCGCTGGCCGCCGGGAGGAACCGCAACGTGCACACGCGGCCCAGGTGCAGGCCAATGCCCTGCACCGTCACATCGCGCGCGATCGTCCGGCGGCTCACGGCGTCTCGTCCTCGCGTGACGGCGATGCATCGCGCAGCGCCCGCTCCACCCGCTTCATCCAGTCCGGCAGCTTCGCAAGCGCGGCGAAGCTCCGCATCTGCTCGCGGTGCGGCCGCGCGGGGTACCCGCCCCAGGTCTCGCCCGCCGGAATGTCCGAAATCACGGCCGTGCGCGCCGTCAGCGTGACCTTGTCCCCGACCGTCACGTGGCCGGAGATACCCGACTGGCCAGCCATCACGACGCCATCGCCCAGGCGGGCGCTGCCCGCGATGCCAGCCTGCGCCGTCAGCAAGCACAACCGCCCGATCCGCACGTTGTGCGCGATGTGGACGAGATTGTCGATCTTCGTGCCGTCGCCGATCACCGTGTCGTCGATGCTGCCGCGGTCGATCGCGCAGTTCGCGCCGATCTCCACGTCGCGGCCGATCACGCAGCCGCCCACATGCGGGATCTTCTGGTGCGCACCGTCGCGAAACACGTAGCCAAAGCCATCGCTGCCGATGCGCGAACCGCTGTGGATCGCCGTCCGGTCGCCGAGCACGACACGGGGGTACAGCGTCACCTGCGGATGGAGCCGCACATCGGCGCCGAGTTGCGCCCCATCGCCGATCACGCACTGCGCGCCGATCCACGCGCCGCGCCCGATGCGCGCCCCCGCCCCGACGACGCAGAACGCCTCGATGCACACGTCGGCGTCGATGGTCGCCGACGGATCCACGACGGCCGTCGGGTGCACGCCCACGAAGGGCCGTACGGGCTGCCGATACATCAGGGGCAGCAACGCGAGGATCGCCTCCTGCGGCTTCGCGACGACGATCCGATGCGCACAGCGCCCCGGTGCGTCCTTGAACTCCGGGCTGACCAGCACGGCCTCCGCCTGCGAGTCCGCCAGCAGCGGCACGTACTTGGGCAGCGCCAGGAACGACAACTGCCCCGCACCGGCACGATCGAGGGGCGCGATGCTCGAGACGCGGCGTTCGCCGTCGCCCTGCACCGTGCCCCCGACCGCGGCCGCGATGTCCGCGAGCCGCAGGGACGCTCCCTGGGAATCGGTCATCGCCTGGTGGGGAGGCGTGCCGCCGACGCCCTTACGGGCGCCGGACTCCCGTCGGCTGCGACACCGGCCCCTGCGGCGCGGGCCGCTGGGCCGGCGGCGTCGCGGCCGGCGTCTGGCCCGGCGGACGCTGGGTTGGAGCGGCTCCCGGACGCGCCGGCGCCGCAGTCGCCCGGATGCGCGTGAGCACGCGGTCCGAGATGTCGAGGTTGCGGTCAAACGCGACGACCGGGCTGCCCTCGCGCGAGAGATCGAGGATCATCGTGTAGTTGTCCGCCGCCCGGATATCGTCGAGCGCCACGCGGATCTGGTCGAACAGCGGCTGCATCGCCGCCGCCTGCGCCTGCTGGCTCTCCGTCTCGAGGACTTCGAGCGTGTCGCGGTAGCGGGCGTCGTACGCCTGCAGCGCCGTGAAGCGCGCGACCTTGTCCTGCTGCGACAGACCGGCCGAGTCGCGCTCGAACGCGGCAATGAACCCGTTGAGCGAGTCCACCATCACCTGCTGGCGGGCCTGGAGGCTCTCGAGCGCCGTGCGCATCTGCGCCTCGGCCTGCGCGCGCGCCGGCATCTCCTGCAGGATGCGCTGCGAGTTCACGAAGGCCACCTTCTGGGCGGCGAGCGGCGACGCCGCGAGCGAGAGGAAGGCGGCCACGAGCAGGGCGCCGCGGGTACGGATCGACATGTGCATCAACTCCGAGGTTAGAAGAACTGGCCCAGCCGGAAGTGCAGCTGCCACTTCGGGTCGGGATTGCCCAGGGCATCGAGACGGTCGAAGCCATAGGCGAGGTCAATGCCCAGCGGACCGAGCGGGCTGACGGTGGAGGCGCCGAAGCCGGCGCCGCGGAAGAGGCGTGTCGGGTCGAAATCCCGCGGACGCGCCCAGATGTTGCCGGCGTCGTAGAACGCCGAGAGATACAGCGACGAATTGAAGCGCAGGCCGATCTCGGCCGTCGACGTGAAGAACGCGCTGCCGAAGGACTCGCGTTGCGCGTTGAACGTGCCGGCGTTCGTCGTGAAGCCGTTCGGCGTGATCGAGAACTCCGGGTAGCCGCGCAGCGGCTCACCGAACTGCACGCCGCCGAGAGAGAACTGCTGCGACCAGAAGAAGTCGCGCGTGTTGCCGAACACCGCGCCACCTCGCGCGCTCAGGCCCATCGTGAGCCGCAGCGGCTGCGAGCCGGGTGCCCGCCCACCGATGCGCGCGAGCAGCGTGTAGTTGCGCAGTTCCGTCGTGTACCGCTGGAACGTCGCACGGCCGCCCAGCAGGCCGCCGTTGAACTGGGCGCTGATGGTCTGCAGGCGGCCGTCCGTCGCGAACGGCATGTCCACGCGCGTGTCGCGCGTCACGTCGAAGCCCAACGTGCTGCGCAAGCAGCCGTCGCAGCCGTCGGAGGCTTCCTGCCCGAGCAGGCCGCCCGTGCCGAACCGCACCGACTCGATGCCGTACGACGTGAACACGCGCGTGAAGCGCGACCCGGGGAACGGATAGCCCACGCGCACGTTCGTGCCGATGCGCGTCGTCTGGCCGAAGTCGGCGATGCGGAACCGCGCCTGCGAGTGGTAGCCCGTCAGCTGCGCCGAGACCAGCGAGCCGCGGATGTTCGGGTCCGTGTACGAGGCGTTGAAGTCGTTGATGAATCGGCCGTACTGCCAGTTGATCGCGCCGCGCTTGCACTTGCCGAAGAGGTTCGGCTGGTCGAGGCCGATGAAGCCGCCGATGCCCGTGCCTTGGCCCGCGGACGCGCCGAAGTTCACGTTGCCGGTGCGCTTCTCCTTCACGCGGAAGATGATGTCGATGTCACCCTCCTCGTTGGCCGGCCGCGTGTCGGGGAACGGCAGCGGCGTCTCGAAGAACCCGAGGTTGCCGATGCCCTGCCAGCTCCGGATCAACCGGTCCTGGTTGAACACGTCGCCCGGGATGATGAACAGCTGGTCGCGGATGCAGTTCTCGACCGTGAAGTCGTTGCCGATGATGTCGACGCGGTTGATGATCGCCGGCGTGCCTTCGCGGATGTCCCAGCGGACGCGCACGACGGCCGAGTCACCCGGCTCGCGTTCCACCACCGGATTGATCTGCGCGTAGATGTACCCGTCGTTGCTGTACAGCGTGCGCACCTGCTGCGTCGCGGCGTCCCAGCGCGTGCGGTCGAAGACGTCGCTGGCCACCGGCTGCCGCTTGATCAATGCGCGCGCCCGTTCGGTCAGTGTGGGCGTCCGGTCGCGGAACGGGAAATACGCCGCGAGGCGCTCCGTGTCGAAGTGCCGGTTGCCGACGATTTCCAGGCCGCCCACGCGGTACTGCGGCCCCTCGCGCACCTGCAGTTCCACCAGCGCCTTCCCGCGCGACGGATCGACGATCATCGTGTCGCGCTCGAGCTGGAAGTCCACGTACCCGCGCTGCGCGAAGAACGTCGGGATCTTCTCGCCGAGGTCCGTCGCGTAGACGTCCTCGTCGAACTCGCCCTTGCGGAACCACCAGAAGCCCTCGGGCTTCGTCTCCATCGCCTTCACGACGTCGCGCGAATCCACGCCCTGGGTGCCCAGCACCCGCAGGCCGGAGATTGCCAGGCGCCGTCCCTCGTTCACGCGGAACGTGATGCCCACGCGGTCGCCCAGCGACGTCGTCTCGGGCTGGATGCGGGCGAGATAGTAGCCACGCGCCTTGTACAGCGAATCGATGCGGCGCATCGACACCGCGATCTGCGCGGGATCCACCGGACGTCCCACCAGCAGCGACACCTTGTCCTCCACGGTGCCCTGCGTGATCGCCTCGGTGCCTTCCACCGAGACGCGGCCGACGATGGGCCGCTCGCTGACGGCGATGACGAGGACCGCACCGCGGGTGGTGGCCGCCGGCAGTCCGCACTCGATGGCGACGTGGTCGAAGTCCCCCGTGCCGTACAGGTCGCGGATCGCGCGCTGGATGACCGGGAAGCTCAGCGAGTCGCCCTCGCGCAGGCCGCTATTGGCCACGATGGTCGCCCGCCCGACGCGCACATTGCCCCGGACGCCGATCGAATCGGGTACGAGACAGCGTCCAGGCTGGTCCTGCGCCAGCACCGGCGTCGCGAGGCCCAAGGCCAGCAACGCCAAGAAGATACGGAACATGGAGGGAATATACACAGGGCGGGACCGGACAGGTTCCAAAGGTCCGGTCCCGCCGGGCGTGCTGGAAAGGGGAATCAGGCCTTCGGACTCGCCGCTGGCGTGCGGAACTCGAGCTTGCTGCCGTCTGCAGCCACGTCCACCACGATCTCGTCGCCGCGCCCGAACTCGGCCATCAGGATGCGCTCCGAGAGCGGGTCCTCGATCCAGCGCTGGATCGCGCGCTTCAGCGGGCGCGCCCCGTAGCTCTGGTCGTACCCGTGCTTCACGAGGAAGTCGGTCGCGCCGTCCGTCAGGCGCAGCGACAGCTCCTCCTCGCCCAACCGCTTCTGCACGTCCTTGAGCAGGATCGAGACGATGCTGCCGATGTGCTCCTTCGTCAGCGGATGGAAGACGATCACGTCGTCCAGGCGGTTCAGGAACTCCGGATTGAAGGCGTGCTGCAACTCCTCCTTCACCTTGTCCGCCATGCGGTCGAAGTTCTGGCTCGCCTCCGCGGCGCCGAAGCCCAGCGTGCGGTTCTTCATGATGTCCTTCGCACCCACGTTCGACGTCATGATGACGACCGTGTTCTTGAAGTCGATCACGCGACCGTAGTTGTCCGTCAGGTGCCCCTCATCCAGCACCTGCAGCAGGATGTTGAACACGTCCGGATGCGCCTTCTCGATCTCGTCGAGCAGGATCACGGAGTACGGCTTGCGGCGCACGGCCTTGGTGAGCGTGCCCGAGTCCTCGTAGCCCACGTAGCCCGGCGGCGCACCGATCAAGCGCGACACGGAGAACTTCTCCATGTACTCGCTCATGTCCACGCGGATCAGCGCCGAGGTGTCGGCGAAGAGGAATTTCGCCAGCGCACGCGCCAGCTCCGTCTTGCCCACGCCCGTCGGGCCGCAGAAGATGAACGAGCCGATCGGACGCCGCGGATCCTTGAGGCCTGCGCGGCTGCGGCGGATGCTCCGCGCAATCGCCTTGATCGCGTCCTCCTGCGCCACCACGGACCCGTGTAGCTCCTCTTCCATGCGCAGCAGGCGCGTGGTCTCGGCTTCCTGCAGGCGCGTCACCGGAATGCCCGTCCAACGGCCGACGATGAACGCGATCTCTTCCTCGCCCAGCACCGGGCGCAGCGACTGGCGCTTCTGCTCCCAATCTTCCTGCCGCGCACGGATGTCGGCTTGCAGCTGACGCTCCGTGTCGCGCAGGGCCGCCGCGCGCTCGAAGTTCTGGTCGCGCACCGCCGCGTCCTTCTCGGCGTTGACCTCCTCGAGCTTCGTCTTGAGGTCGGCGACTTCCGGAGGCGGCACCTGCGCCGCAAGCCGCGCGCGCGCCCCTGCCTCGTCGATCACGTCGATCGCCTTGTCCGGCAGGAAGCGATCCGTGATGTAGCGCTCCGACAGTTTCGCCGCGATCGCCAACGTCTCGTCGGGGATCGTGACGCGGTGATGGTCCTCGTACTTGGCCCGCAAGCCCTTGAGGATCTCGACGGTCTCGTCGATCGACGGCGGATCCACCACGACCGTCTGGAAGCGGCGCTCCAGCGCGCCGTCCTTCTCGATGTACTTGCGGTACTCGTTCAGCGTGGACGCACCGACGCACTGCAGCTCGCCGCGCGCCAGCGCCGGCTTGAGCATGTTGCTCGCGTCGATCGCGCCTTCGGCCGCGCCCGCGCCCACGAGCGTGTGCAGCTCGTCGATGAACAGGATGATCTGCGTGTTCTGCGCGATCTCGTTCATCACGGCCTTGAGGCGCTCCTCGAACTGGCCGCGATACTTGGTGCCCGCGATCACCGCGGCCATGTCCAGCGAGAGCACGCGATGGTCGCGCAGCGAGTCCGGGCAGGTGTTGTTGGCGATCATCTGGGCCAGGCCCTCGACGATCGCCGTCTTGCCCACGCCGGGCTCGCCGATCAGCACCGGATTGTTCTTCTTGCGGCGCGAGAGCACTTCCATCACGCGCTCGATCTCCTTCGCGCGGCCGATGGTCGGGTCCAGCTGCCCTTCGGCGGCCAGCGTCGTGAGGTCGCGGCAGAAGTGGTCGAGCGCCGGCGTCTTGGACTTCTTCTCGCCCTTGCCGGCGGCCGGCGTCGGCGGCGTGCCGGGCGTGCCGCCCTGCTGCCCCTGCGGCATCTCCGTGCCGAGCAGGCGCAGCGTCTCGGCGCGCGCC
This sequence comes from Pseudogemmatithrix spongiicola, assembly GCF_030623445.1. Classification (NCBI taxonomy): domain Bacteria; kingdom Pseudomonadati; phylum Gemmatimonadota; class Gemmatimonadia; order Gemmatimonadales; family Gemmatimonadaceae; genus Pseudogemmatithrix; species Pseudogemmatithrix spongiicola. Next base: position 1,565,701 of record NZ_CP130613.1, on the reverse strand, counting down.
GCCTCGAGGTGCACGCCCGCGTCGGTCAGCACCTGCGCCGCGATGCCCTTCTCCTCGCGCAGCAGGCCGAGCAGCAGGTGCTCGGTGCCGACATACGAGTGGTTGAGCTCGCGGGCTTCGCCCATGGCGAGCTCGAGCACCTTCTTCGCGCGCGACGTGTACGGGAGGTCCGGGCCGGTGGCCTGCGCGGCTTTCCCCTTCTTCACCGTGTCCTCGATCTTCTGCTGGATCTCCTCGAGATCCACGCTGAGATTCTGCAGGACCGCCGCGGCGACGCCCTCGCCCTCGCGGATCAGCCCGAGCAAGATGTGCTCGGTGCCCACGTATTCGTGGTGCAGGCGGGCCGCCTCTTCGCGCGCCATCGCCAGGACCTTCCGCACCCGTTCCGTGAAGTTGTAACCGTTCATCCGTTGCCTCGACCGCTGCGCTTCCCGAGGGTCATTCGGGAAGGCGTGCCTCGTTGGCGAGTATCTGACGCACGTAGCGGGCCCGCGCCAGGTTCGCCTCGCCCTCGGTCAACACCCGCCCCGCGCTGTGCGAGAGGTGCGCCGACTGGCTGAAGATCAGGAGCTTGTTGAGCGTATAAACACTGAGCCCGGTCACCAGGTTCAGTCCTGCGGCCAGCCGCAACCCACTCAGCAGGTTCATCGCTTCATCTGCCGGCAGGTTCCGCGCGTGCCGCAGGGTGCCGTACGCGCGCCACAGCTTGTCCTCGATAATATAACCCGCGTCCCGCGCCAGAATCGCGCGCGCTTCCTCCTCGCGCTCGATCACCCGCCGCACGACGCGCTCCAACTGCTCCGTCAGATCCTCCTCGCTGCGTCCAAGCGTCGTCTGGTTCGAAATCTGGAACAGGTTCCCGAGGACGTCGCTCCCTTCGCCGTACAGGCCTCGATACGTCAGGCCCATGTGCTGCAGACCCTGCAGCACCTTCCCGATCTCCTGCGTGAGCACCAAGCCCGGCAGGTGGATCAAGACGCTCGCCCGCAGCCCCGTCCCCGTGTTCGTCGGGCACGCCGTCAGGTAGCCGAACTCCGTGTGCGCGGCAAACGGCAGCGCCGCCCCCAACTCGGCATCCAGCGCCTCCGCCTGCCGCAACGCGCCCTGCACGTCAAAGCCGGACCTGAACACTTGGACCCGCAAATGGTCCTCTTCGTTTACCATCACCCCGGCGTCGCCGGTGACCAGCACGGCCGACCCGGTCGGCCCGACGCTGCCACGGTCGAGTCCCGCCAGCTCGCGGCTCACCAAGTGCCGCTCGTGCAGCACCTGCCGCTCCACCGGGCTGCACTCGTCCACCCGCACGAAGGCGGCGCCCTCGAGGCCCTTCAGGCGCGCGGCCACCGCCCGCACCTGGTGCATCACGCGCAGGCGCTCGCCCTCACGGGCACGCACCGGGAACGCGAATCCCGCGATGTTGCGCGCCAAGCGGATCCGCGACGAGAGCACGATGCCCGCGTGCTGGCCGTCACCGATCAGCCAGTGCAGGCCGCCGTCCGGGAGCAGCGACAGGTCCAGCGTCATTCGAGCCCCCGGATCTGGTCCCGCAATGCGGCCGCTTCCTCGAAGGCCTCGCCCTCGACGGCCTTCGCGAGGCGCTGGCGGAGCGCCTCGATCGCCGTCTCGCGCGCCATGTCCGCCGGATTCTCGGAGAGGTGCTGCCATCCGACGTGCCGCGTGCCGCCATGGACCCGCCGCAGCAGCTCGCGCAGGCTCTGCTCGAAGGCCCCGTAGCACTGCGCGCAGCCCAGCCGCCCGCTCGCGCGGAAATCCCGCAGCGAGGTCCCGCAGAAGGCACAGCGGGCCATATCGCCCGGCATCTGCGCGGCCTGCTGTTGCACGGCCTGCAGGAAATCGCCCAACGGATGCGACGGCGGGGCCGTCACCGTCGTCTCGATGCCCCGCGCCGCGGCGCACTGCTCGCACAGATGCACCTGCGACACCGCCGCCTCGACGATCTGTGTCAGGTGCACCACGGCATCGCGCTCGCGGCAGTTGTCGCAAACCATCAGACGCCTCCCGCCGACGCGGGCGCCGGATGCAGGCGTCCGTCCTCGAGATGCAGCGTCCGCTGCGCCCGCTCGGCCAGCGAGCGGTTGTGCGTCACGACCACGAGGCCGAGCCCGCCGTCTTGGGCGAGCTCCGCGAACAGGTCGTGCAGACGCTCCGCGTTCTGGTGGTCCAGGTTGCCCGACGGCTCGTCCGCGAGCAGCACCGGCGGGCGCAGCGCCAAGGCCCGGGCCACCGCGGCGCGCTGCTGCTCGCCACCGGAGAGCTCCGCGGGCCGATGATGCAGGCGCGCGCCCAGCCCCACGCGCTCAAGCAACTCCGTCGCGCGCGCGCGGCACTCGGCCTCGGAGCGCTCGGCGATCCGCATCGGCATCATCACGTTCTCCAACGCCGAGAACTCCTTGAGCAGGTGGTGGAACTGAAAGACGAATCCCACCTGCCGATTCCGGAGTTCCGCGAGCGACTCATCGCTCGCCCCGCTCGTCGGCTGGCCGCCGAGCCGCACCACGCCAGCATCGGGACGCTCGAGCGCCCCCAGCACGTGCAGGAACGTGCTCTTGCCGGAACCGCTGGCGCCGACGACCGCGACCATCTCCCCCGGCGCGACCTGCAGGTCCACGCCATCCAGCACGCGGATCGCCGAGCCGTCGCCCCCGCGATATGCCTTCACCACGCCGATGGCTTCCAGCACCGGCGGCCGTCCCACGGCGGGCGTCTCCCCAGGCATCGTCATTCGCTGCGGATGGCCTCGATCGGGTAGAGCTTGGCCGCCGTCGCCGCCGGATGCAGCGTTGCCAGCACGGCCACGCCGACGCTGAGCAGCACGATCAGCGTCACATCGAACAGCTCCAGGCGCACCGGCAGGTGGTCGATGAAATACACCGAGGGGTCCAGCGCGATCAGCTTCCAGCGCTCGAGCGCGAGACCTGTGCCGAGTCCGAGCACGAGGCCCATGCCCGTGCCCGCGGCGCCGATGAACGCGCCCTGCAGCAGGAAGATCCGGCGGATCGCGTCGGCGCGCATACCCATCGCCTTCAGGATGCCGATCTCGCGCGTCTTGTCGCGCACGACCATCGTCAGCGTGCTCACGATGTTGAACGCGGCCACCATGATGATCAACGCGAGGATGACGCTCATGCCCAGCTTCTCGAGCTTGAGCGCGCGGAACAGCGAGCTGTTCTGCTGCTGCCAATCCTCGGCGCGGTACGGCCAGCCCAGCAGCTCGACGATCGTCCCCGCCACTTCTGGCGCCACCCAGCGACCCGTCGTCTTCACCTCGAGGCCGGTCACCGCGCTGTCGAGCCCCGCGAGACGCTGCGCGTACGGCAGCGCGACGTACGCGTAGTTGTTGTCGTACTCGTACATCAGCGTCTCGAAGGTGCCCGTCACCTCGAACTGCTGCACGCGCGGCAGCATGCCCGCGGAGAGGCCCGCCAGCGGCCCCACCCCGATGACGGCCCCGGCGCTCTCGGCGTCGTTGTTGCCGGCCGTGTACACCGTGATGCGCATGCCCGGATACGCGCCCAGCCGGTCCGCCAGCAGGCGGCCGAGCACGACGCCGTTGTCCCGGCCGTCCGTGGTCTTGAAGAGGAACGCGCCCGGCGCCGCGTGGTCGCGGATCGTCGTCACCTGCGTCGAGCCCGAATCACCCGGGAGCAGGCCACCGATCGTCACCGCCTCGATGTGGCCCTTGCCGGCCGTGGCCAGCGCCTGCGTGATCACGAACGGCGCGACGTCCACCACGTTGGCCACGCCGCGCACCTTCTCCTGCGCCTCGGGCCAGCGCTCGAGCCGCAGGGCTTCGCCGTAGGTCAGCACGCGGATGTCGGGACTGCCGACCAGGATCTTCTCGCGAAGGTCCGTCTGCAGGCCGTTCATGACGCCCATGATCACGATGAGCGCACTCACGCCCACCGCCACCCCGGCCACCGCGATCACGGAGATGAACGACAGCAGCCGCGACCCGCGGCGGCTCCGCAGGTAGCGCCAGGCGATCGACAGCTCGAGGCGGGACGTGGCCACTATGCCGTCACTCCGGACGCATGAGCGGGAACAGGATCACGTCGCGGATGTGCGGCGTATCCGTCAGATACATGAACAGGCGGTCGAGCCCGATGCCCACGCCGCCCATCGGCGGCATGCCGTACTCCATCGCGCGGAGGTAGTCCTCGTCCACGCCGCTCGCTTCCTCGTCGCCCGCCGCCTTGAGCCGCGCCTGCGCCTCGAAGCGCGCGCGCTGGTCCAGCGGGTCGTTGAGCTCTGAGAAGGCATTCGCCAGCTCCTTGCCCTTCGCGAAGAGCTCGAAGCGCTCCGTGAGCCCCGGCTTGGTCCGGTGCGGCTTGGCCAGCGGCGAGAGCTCCATCGGATAGTCGAGCACGAAGGTCGGCGTGTCGATCTTGCTCTCCACGTGGTGCTGGAACAGCTCGTCCATCAGCTTGGGCCGCGAGAGCTTCGGGATGTCGTGCACGCCCGCCTGCTCCGCGGCCGTCGCCAGTTCGGCGTCCGAGAGCTTCGTCACATCCGGTACGCCCAGGGCCTTCGAGAGCGCCGGCACCCACTCGATGCGCGGGAACGGCGTCACGAACGTCGGCACCGGGCCCGCGGCCTCGCCGTCCGGACGCGTGCGCGGCGCGTCGCCGAGCGTCTCGCGCACGGCCGTGGCGGCGGTGATGAGCAGCTGCTCGACGCGGCCCATCATGACGTGGTAGTCCGCATACGCCTCGTAGAACTCCAGCATCGTGAACTCCGGATTGTGCGTCCGGTCGATGCCTTCGTTGCGGAAATCGTGGCCGATCTCGTATACGCGGTCGAAACCGCCCACCACGAGGCGCTTGAGATACAGTTCGTCGGCGATGCGCAGATACAGCGGCATGTCCAGCGCGTTGTGGTGCGTCGTGAACGGCCGCGCCGCCGCGCCGCCGTAGAGCGGCTGCAGCACCGGCGTCTCGACTTCGAGGTAGTTGAGCTCGTCCAGCGCCCGGCGGATCGCCGTCGTCATGCGCGACCGCGCCGCGAAATGGCGCCGCACCTCGGAATGCACCGCGAGGTCCGCGTAGCGCTGGCGCGAACGCTGCTCGCCATCGGCGAACCCGGAGTGGCGGACCACCTTGCCGTCCACCTGCTCTTCCTTGCCGAAGGGCAGCGGCCGCAGCGACTTCGCCAGCAACGTCGCCTGCGTCACGTGCACCGTGACTTCACCGGTGCGCGTGCGGAACAGGTAGCCCTCGACGCCCACCACGTCGCCCAGGTCGAAGAGCTCCACCAGCGCGAAGGCCTCGCCCAGCACGTCCTTCTTGAAGTACAGCTGGATGCGGCCCGTGTCGTCGGCCACGTGCGCGAAGATCGTCTTCCCGTGGCCGCGCAGCGCGACGAGTCGGCCCGCCACGCGCACCGTCGGGCCCTGCTCCGCCTCGCCCAGCAGCGGCACCGCGGCGCCGCAGCCGTGCGTTCGGTCGTAGGAGTAGGCGAACGGCGCGACGCCCAAGGCCGCCAGGGCCTCGAGCTTTTCGCGCCGCGCGCGCATCACGTGATTGAGTTCGTCGCTCATCGGTCGTCGGTCATCGGAGTTCGCGCGCCGCCCGGCGGCTTACGCGGCGGCGCCCGAGGCGCCCTGCTTGAGGAAGGCCTCGATGAACGGATCGATCGCCCCGTCCATCACCTTGTGTACGTCCGTCACCTTCAATTCGGTCCGATGGTCGTTCACCATCGTGTACGGCTGGAACACGTAGCTGCGGATCTGCGAGCCGAACGACACGTCCATCTTGTTCGCGTCCATCGCCGCCTTCACCGCCGCCTGCTTCTCGATCTCGCGCTGGTACAGCTTGTTCTTCAGCTGCTTCATGCACGTCGCCTTGTTCTTGAACTGCGAGCGCTCGGACTGCGAGGCGACGACGATGCCCGTCGGGAGGTGCGTGATGCGCACCGCCGAGCTCGTCTTGTTGACGTGCTGGCCGCCCGCACCCGAGGCACGGTACACGTCGATCCGCAGGTCCTCCTCGCGGATGTCGATGTTGATCTCCTCGTTCACCACCGGATAGATGAACACCGACGCGAAGCTCGTATGCCGCCGCGCCTGCGAGTCGAACGGCGAGATGCGCACCAGGCGATGCACGCCGCTCTCCGGCCGCAGGAAGCCGTAGGCGTACTCACCCTTGATCTCCAGCACCGCGCCCTTGATGCCCGCCTCTTCGCCCTCGGAGAGGTCGATGATGTCCACGCTGAAGCCTTTGCGCTCCGCCCAGCGCGTGTACATGCGCATGAGCATCTGCGCCCAATCCTGCGCCTCGGTGCCGCCGGCGCCGGCGCTGATTTCCACTTGGGCATCGCGGAAATCATCCTTGCCTTGCAGCAGCGTGCGCAGCTCCAGCGCGTCCATCGCCTCACGCACGGCCGCCACCTCGGCGGCCACGTCGGCCTCCATGGATTCGTCCGGCTCCATGGCCAGGAGCTCCAGCAGCTCCTTCGCGGACGCCACACGCGCCTGGAGCTTATCCCACGGCTCGATCCAGTTCTTGAGGACCTTCACTTCCTGCACCACCTCGCGCGCCCGCTCCTGGGCATTCCAGAAGCTCGCGTCGCTCATGTCCGCCTCGAGGGCGCTCAGGCGTTCGCGCTTGCGATCGAGGTCAAAGGTACCTCCGCAGCTCGACGAGTCGTGCTTCGTCGTGCGCGAGGGACTGGGCAATGGAAGAATCGGCCATCGGGGGCTCGGAGGGTGGAACGGCGCGAGCCGTGTGCAGCGAAGGGCACACGGCTCGCGGCGACTGCAGGAAAGATAGTCGGCGGGACCGCAGGCTCGTAGCCCTCGCAACCCCGCCAACCGCTTGTCCTAGAACATCTTCTGTCCGCCCGCCAGGAGGTCGTTGAGGGCTTCCTGGAAGTGCGTGGTGGAATCGGCGAAGTCCTTGCCCACTTGGTCCACGTACTCCTCGTAGCTCTTCTTGATCTCCTCCTTGAAGAGCGCCTTCAGCGTGCCGTCGCGCAGACCCTGCTCCCGCTTATCGGGCAAGTACGCGATCATGTCCGAGACCAGCGCGCGGGCGAGGCGTCGCGCCTTGAGGTTCGGGTCGTTCGAGAGGAAGGGATTGATCGGCTTTCGCGCCGCGCCGCCGGCTGCGGGTGTCGGCGTGGCTCCGGAGGCACGCACGGGCTGCGACATCCGCGGCGTCGACAACGGCGAGGGCGTCAGCTTCGGGCCGCTCGGCGCTGCCGGCGGGGCAGCCGCCGCCGGTGGTACCGCCGGGGCCGCAGGTGCCGCGGGAGCCGCAGGCTTCGGCATCGCCGGCGCCGCCGGAGTGACCGGCGTCAACGGCTTGAGCGGCGTGCCGCCCAGCACCGGACGCGAGAGCGGCGTCGACGGCCGTGCGGGCGGAGCCGGCGCAGCGGCGGGAGGCGCGGGAGGCGCGGGAGGCGCCGCCGGACGCACGGGCGGTGCCATCGCCGGGCGCGGCGGGAGGGGCGCCGGCGCCGCGGCCGCAACAGGCGGCGCAACTGGCGGCGCAGCCGGTGGCGCTGCCGGTGGCTGCGGCACGGCGAGTGGCGGACGCGCCTGCGTCACGCGCGGAGGCCCCGCCTGGCCCGGTGGCGTCGGAATCGCCGCGCCCGGAATCGGTGGCGTGAGCTTGGCGATCGACGGCCGCGGCGGCGTTACGGGGGCTGCAGCGGCGGGCGGTGCTGGCCTTGGAGCCGGCGGCGCTGGGGGCGCTGGCGGCGTTGGAGGCTTCGGTGGCGCGGGAGGCGCCGGAGGCGCGACGGCCGGCCGGACCGGTGCCGCCATGGCTGCGGGTGTGAACGGCGGTGTGACCGCGCGCGGCGGCATCACCGGCGTCGCCGGCGCGACCGGCGTCGGCGGCACGGGCGTTGGTGGAACAGGCGCTGGCGGCTCAAACGCCTCGGGCGCCGCCTCCGCCTCGGACTCGTAGACCGCACGGTCGTGCGCGGCCCACGCCGGCGCAGACGTCGTCGCCGCGCCCGCCATCACCGGACTCCCGATCGGCGCCGAGGGCGCAGATGGCGCGCCGATGCGAATCACCGCACCGCAGACCGAGCAGCGCGCCCGCACACCGGCCGCCGGCACCTTCGCCGGATCCACCCGGAACACCGACTGGCACTCCCCACACGTCACGTTCACTGCGTGTCCCCCGAAGTGGCCGACCGCTGGTTGCCGCCCGGCAGCTCCCCCGCGGGACCATCGCCGCGGCGATCCACCGAGAAGACCGAGCCATGTTGCGTCTTGGCGTAACTCTTCATTTCCGTCGCGAGCTCGCTCACCTGCCCCGCGTGCGTGAACACGCGGCGCTCGTTCGTCACGACACCGATCGACAGCGTCATCAACGGCACCTTGTGCAGCTGGCCCCGGCGGTCCTTGCCGAAATAATAACCGGCGCGTCGATCCTGTTCGGAATACTGGTACGGAATCAGCGTGTCGAAGACCTCGACGATCGTCCCGCAGGTCGCGTTCACCTGCTCCAGCGGGATGATGAACAGGAAGTCGTCGCCGCCGATATGCCCCACGAATCCGGCCTCGCCGCAGAGCCCCTTCACGTTGTCGTGCAGGATGCGCGAGAGGATGCGGATCACCCGATCGCCGTCGTAGTAGCTGTAGCGATCGTTGTATTCCTTGAAGTGGTCGAGGTCCGCGTAGCAGACGGCGAAGGGCACGCCCCGCTCGATCCGCCGCGTCATCTCGAGCTCGATCTCGATCGTACCGGGCAGCCGCGTCGACGGATGCACGAAGGTGTCGCGGTCCGAGCGGCGCAGCATGGCATCGAGTCGCAGCGTGACCTCGTGCGCACCGATGCCCTCGCGCAGCACCTCGTCCGCGCCGGCGTCGAATGCCGCGGCGAACGACGCGTCGTCGTCGCGGGTGGCCAGCATGACGGGCACGATCCCCGTGAACGAATCCTGCTTCAGCCGGCGGCACATCTTGAGCGCCGCCACCGGGTGTTGCCGCGCATCCACCAGCACCAACCGCGGTCGCCCGCGCAGCGCCACCTGCATCACCTCGTCGGCGTCCGAGAAGCGGCGCGTCGGCACGCGCCGGCTCTCCAGCCACGCCCGGACCGAATCCGGGAGCGACTGACCATCGGGGGTGAACAGCAGCGCGACGCTCTGGGACACGCGGTCAGGATCGGGGTGAACGTGAAAACCTAGGACGGCCCGGAATCACTGTCAAACTACGCAGTGACAAGCAGTTGCGCTCACGGCGTGACGGCTAGGCCTCGGCCTGCGTGCGCGGCTGCGCCCGCTCGGCGAGCAGCACCGGGATGCCCTCTTCCACGGGATACACCAACGCGCAGGCGTCGCACGTCAGCGTCTCACCGCCACCCACGCGGGAATCGCGCAGCACGCCACCGCATCGCGGGCAGGCCAGCAGGTCCCGGATGTCCGCGGGAATCTCCGTCACGTCGACTGATCCTCCGGCAGGCGGTAGCCGAGCCGCGCGAGCGCGTGCACGTCCTTCCGCCAGTTCTTGAGTTCCTTCACCCGCAGATCCAGAAACACCCTCCGGCCGACCAACGGCTCGATGCGGGCTCGCGCCGCCTGGCCAATCGCCTTGATGCGGCTTCCTCCTGCGCCCACCACGATACCCTTCTGGCTCTCGCGCTCGACGTAGAGGAATGCCCGAATGTACACCGGATCCTCGGCCTCACGGAACTCCTCGATGCCGACGGCGATGCCGTACGGCACCTCATCGTCGAGCTGCTCGAGGACCGTCTCGCGCAGGAACTCCGCGACGAAGAACCGCATCTGCTGCGTCGAGACGTCGTCGGCGTCATAGAAGAACGGATGCGCCGGCAGGCGCTCCCGCACGCGGGCCAGAAGGGCCTCGCAGCCCTCGCCCGTGGCGGCCGAGATCCACGAGGCGTCGGGGGCCAGCGCCTCGAGCTCGGCGCGCCGCGCCGCACTCACCTCATCGAGCTTGTTGTACACGACGATCACGGGCGCACTCGGCGCCGCCGGCAGCGACCCGAGGACCACCAGGTCTTCCGGCTTGTCGCGCGTCGCGTCCACGAGGTACAGGATGACGTCCGCATCGGCGATGGCCTGGTGCGCGCTGTGCAGCATGGCCTTGTGGAGCGCGTAGCGCGGCTCGAGCAGACCGGGCGTGTCGAGGAAGATGAGCTGCGAGGAGGCGTCGGAGAGGATGCCGACTACGCGCTCACGTGTGGATTGCGGCTTCGCGGAGACGATGGCGAGGCGCTCGCCGACGAGCCGGTTGAGCAGCGTGCTCTTGCCGGCGTTTGGGCGTCCGACGAGGGTGACGAAACCGGCTTTGGTATCCATCAGGGGGAGGACGAGTGGACGCGTGGAGAAGGCACGGGGCGGGCGGCGGGAAAACACGAAGGCCCCAGCCGAGTGAACGACTGGGGCCTTCAATGAGGTGCCGGCGACGGCCTACTCTCCCGCGACCTCTCGGTCGGAGTACCATCGGCGCTGTAGGGCTTAACGATCGTGTTCGGGATGGGAACGAGTGTGGCCCCTACGCTCTAGTCGCCAGCGAAGTGGAGACAACGGAGGAGATGGTAGTGTTCGTGTATTGGCGAATCGCTACGATTGTTGATCGTGCGAAGCTCTGCGGTTGTATTCCTGCCCAGTTTCGAAAAACTGGGGAGTAGTCAAGCCGCACGGGCGATTAGGATGGGTTTGCTCGGAGGTCATTGCTGACGTTCCACACCCCACCTATCGACGTGGTGGTCTCCCACGGCCCTTCAGGGGACTCAAGGTCCCAGGGAGAGTTCATCTTGGGGACAGCTTCCCACTTAGATGCTTTCAGCGGTTATCTGTGCCGATCATCGCTACCCGGCGGTGCCACTGGCGTGACAGCCGGGACACGAGCGGATCGTCCGACTCGGTCCTCTCGTACTAGAGTCCGCGCCCCTCAACTCTCCAACGCCCACAGCGGATACAGACCGAACTGTCTCACGACGTTCTGAACCCAGCTCATGTACCACTTTAACCGGCGAACAGCCGGACCCTTGGGACCTTCTCCAGCCCCAGGATGTGATAAGCCGACATCGAGGTGCCAAACCGCGCCGTCGATGTGAACTCTCGGGCGCGATAAGCCTGTTATCCCCAGCGTACCTTTTATCCGTTGCGCGATAGCCGATCCACACCGGGCTACCGGATCACTACGGCCCACTTTCGTGGCGGCTCGACCCGTCGGTCTCGCCGTCAGGCTCCCTTGTGCCGTTACACTCTAAAGCGCGAATATCGTCCGCGCTGAGGGAACCATGCGCGCGCCTCCGTTACTCTTTCGGAGGCGACCGCCCCAGTCAAACTGCCCACCTGCCACGGTCCCAGCCTAGGTTTGCTAGAGCGTGGTGAGGACGTTACATGAGCCAGGCTGGTATTTCACTGTTGCCTCCGCCCGAGCTAGCGCCCGGGCCTCAATGGCTCCCAGCTATGCTACACAGTCTAATGCGACGTCCAATGACAAGCTGCAGTAAAGGTGCATGGGGTCTTTTTGTCCTGCTGCGGGGACTCGGAATCCTCACCGAGACTGCTATTTCGCCGAGCACCGGGTCGAGACAGTGCCCAAGTCGTTACGCCATTCGTGCAGGTCGGAACTTACCCGACAAGGAATTTCGCTACCTTAGGACCGTTATAGTTACGGCCGCCGTTTACCGGGGCTTCGGCTCAATGCTTCGCCTTGCGGCTAACATCTCCCCTTAACCTTCCGGCACCGGGCAGGCGTCAGTGAGTATACGGCGCCTTGTGCGGCTTGGCACTCACCTGTGTTTTTGCTAAACAGTCGCTTGGGCCGATTATCTGCGACCAAAGAGTGCGACCATCGCGAGGATGGCTACACGCTTCGGCATCCCTTCTTCCGAAGTTACGGGATCATTATGCCGAGTTCCTTGACCCGGTTTCACTCGTTCACCTTAGGCTACTCGCCTTGCCCACCTGTGTCGGTTTGCGGTACGGTCATCTGCAGCATTCCCCACCAGAGCTTTTCTTGCCAGTCGACTCTACATCACTTGCGCTTGGGTTGCCCCGCGCACTCGCATTCAGGTCTCGGTTTCCCTACACCCTTAGACGGTCGATCCACATGACCGCTGACGCTTCGTTACTGGGTCCCTCTGGGGTTGTTAACACGCTACAGACGGGGCCGGAATTTTAACCGGCTATCCATCGGCTACGCCTCTGGGGCCTCGCCTTAGGGTCCGCCTCACCCTGCGCTGATTGCCATGGCGCAGGAATCCTTGGGCTTACGGTGTGCGGGGTTCTCACCCGCATTTGCGCGTACTCAATCCGGCATCCTCACTTCTGTACACTCCACGGCACGTTTCCACGGCCGCTTCAAGGCGTACAGAACGCTCTCCTACCCCTCATACATACGTATGAAGGCCAAGCTTCGGCGGGCCGCTTAATCCCGACCATTCTCGGCGCATCCCCACTGGACTGGTGAGCTATTACGCACTCTTTAAAGGAGTGGCTGCTTCTAAGCCAACCTCCCAGTTGTCAGTGTAGGGACACATCCTTCGCTATACTCAGCGGCCACTTTGGGGCCTTAGCTGTGGCTCTGGGTTCTTTCCCTCTCGCCGCTGGACATTATCGCTCAGCGACTGCCTCCCGAGGTCCATGTTGACGGTATTCGGAGTTTGGTTGGGGTTGGTACCGGCTACGCCAGCCCGCGCCCATCCAGTCGCTCTACCCCCGCAACACACGCCTCGAGGCTCTACCTCAATAGATTTCGGAGAGAACCAGCTATCTCCAGGCTTGATTGGCCTTTCACCCCTACCCACAAGTCATCCGAACGGTTTTCAACCCATACCGGTTCGGGCCTCCACTGCGTGTTACCGCAGCTTCACCCTGCTCATGGGTAGATCGCCCTGGCTTCGGGTCGTACCCCCAGGAACTTCGCGCCCTCGTTACAGGACTCGCTTTCGCTGTGGCTCCGCGGCTGAACCGCTTAGCCTCGCTCCTGAGGAGTAACTCGCCGGATCATAATGCAAAAGGCACGCAGTCAGTCGTGACAGAGCCGAAGCCCTGCCCAACCTCCTACCGCTTGTATGCATGTCGTTTCAGGATCTCTTTCACTCCCCGCACTGGGGTGCTTTTCACCTTTCCCTCACGGTACTCGTTCACTATCGGTCACACGAGAGTCTTTAGGCTTGGAGGGTGGTCCCCCCGGTTTCACGCCCGATTACTCGGGTCGGGCGTTACTCAGGAACTCCACTACGCACGGTTCATAGTCTTCGCTTACCGGGCTGTCACCGTCTTTGGCGCCCCGTTCCAAGGGACTTCAACTGACGTCGCCGTACGCGTGTGTGGGTCCTACAACCCCGAAGTCACAAGGACCTCGGTTTGGCCTCTACCCCGTTCGCTCGCCGCTACTGAGGGCATCTCGGTTGATTTCTCTTTCCACCAGGTACTTAGATGTTTCAGTTCCCTGGGTTCGCTCGGCTTTCGCCGTAACCGCCATTCCTGACGGCTGGGTTGCCCCATTCGGAGATCTTGGGATCAAAGCGTGTGTGCCGCTCCCCCAAGCTTATCGCAGCTTACCGCGTCCTTCATCGCCTTCGTGTGCCAAGGCATCCTCGACATGCATTCGCTCGCTTGACCACATAAATGTGTTCTAGCAGAGCACGCGCGATCTACAACGAGTGTACAGATATCGGTGTGGCTCTTGCGAGCCATACGTCGAAATATGTCACTAGTGTGATTCGTTATCCCACGAACACTACCATCTTCCGTTGTCAAACAGCGAGGTCCTACGCAGCCCCCAGGTTGCCCGTGGCGGCTGCCAGACTGCTATGAAATGAGATCGAGAGAGATCGCGCAGCGTACGAGACGTGCGACTATCCGGTAGCGCTTTCGTACTTACGCCGTGTTGCCACGACCAAGCCTACTCGCTGCTCCGTTAAGGAGGTGATCCAGCCGCAGGTTCCCCTACGGCTACCTTGTTACGACTTCGCCCCAGTCATTGCGCTCGCCTTAGGCGGCTTGGTCCCTTGCGGGTTCCGACACCGACTTCGGGCGCTCACAACTTCCATGGCGTGACGGGCGGTGTGTACAAGGCCCGGGAACGTATTCACCGTAGCGTAGCTGATCTACGATTACTAGCGATTCCAGCTTCATGTAGTCGAGTTGCAGACTACAATCCGAACTGAGGACCGGTTTGGGGATTGGCGCACTCTCGCGAGTTGGCGACCCTCTGTCCGGCCCATTGTAGCACGTGTGTAGCCCTAGACGTAAGAGCCATGATGACTTGACGTCATCCCCACCTTCCTCCGGTTTGGCACCGGCAGTCCCCCTAGAGTCCCCGGCTTTACCCGCTGGTAACTAAGGGTGAGGGTTGCGCTCGTTGCGGGACTTAACCCAACATCTCACGACACGAGCTGACGACAGCCATGCAGCATCTGTGCTGGAACTCCGAAGAGGGGCTCACGTTTCCGCAAGCTTTCTCCAGCATGTCAAGCCTAGGTAAGGTTCTTCGCGTTGCGTCGAATTAAACCACATGCTCCACCGCTTGTGCGGGCCCCCGTCAATTCCTTTGAGTTTCAGCCTTGCGGCCGTACTCCCCAGGCGGGGTACTTCATGCGTTAGCGCCGGCACCCAGGGGGTCGCTCCCCCAGACACCTAGTACCCATCGTTTACGGCGTGGACTACCAGGGTATCTAATCCTGTTTGCTCCCCACGCTGTCGCGCCTCAGTGTCAGCTATTGCCCAGCAGGCCGCCTTCGCCACTGGTGTTCTTCCGGATCTCTACGCATTCCACCGCTACACCCGGAATTCCACCTGCCTCTACAATGCTCAAGCTCAGCAGTTCGCACGGCAGATCCGGGGTTGAGCCCCGGACTTTCACCACACGCTTACCAAGCCACCTACGCGCCCTTTACGCCCAGTGATTCCGGACAACGCTCGCACCCTCTGTATTACCGCGGCTGCTGGCACAGAGTTAGCCGGTGCTTCCTCACCCGGTACCGTCAATCTCCTCGAAAGGAGGGTTTCGTCCCGGGCAACAGTGGTTTACACCCCGAAGAGCTTCATCCCACACGCGGCGTCGCTGCGTCAGACTTTCGTCCATTGCGCAATATTCCCCACTGCTGCCTCCCGTAGGAGTCTGGGCCGTGTCGCAGTCCCAATGTGGCTGGCCATCCTCTCAGACCAGCTACCCGTCATCGCCTTGGTGGGCCGTTACCCCGCCAACTAGCTGATAGGCCGCGAGCGTCTCGATTTCCCCCGGAGGTTTCCTCACCAGACGATGCCGTCCAGTGAACGTATGCGGTATTACCCGGCCGTTGGGCCGGCTATCCCCCAGAAATCGGTAACTTGCTCACGTGTTACGCACCCGTTCGCCGGTTGCCCTTGCGGGCCCCCGTGACTTGCATGTGTTAAGCACGCCGCCAGCGTTCGTCCTGAGCCAGGATCAAACTCTCCAATAGAGAATCCAATAGGCTCTTCCGAATCGCTGTCACGCTGTCGCATGACAGCGTTATTTCGGAATCACAAAAGTTTTCAGGTCATGAACTCTCGGTGAGCGCCTGATCGCTCTCACGTCATCGAGTTCGCCTCGCACACTTTGCGATTTCTCTCGTCTCAGTTTTCAATCAGCTTTCGGTTGCTCGCCCCGTTTCCGGGGCAGCCTCTAAGCATACTCAGTCACAATCCGTTCGTCAAGGCCTTCGCAAAACTTTTTTGCCTCGACTCACATCGGCGTTGCCGCCCCGTGACTGACTGCTCACCAATCCGCGACGAATCGCGAAAAGGACGTTGAAGATAAACGCGTTTCCTTGCTCCCGCAAGCCCCGCATTCCACTTCAACTCGCATCTCCACCACCGATGCGAAAGGCCCCGGTTTCCGGCCCCGAGGCCCGACCAACATTCCCGTCATGCGCCGTGTAGGAATCGAACCTACAACCTAGTGATTAAGAGTCACTTGCTCTGCCAATTGAGCTAACGGCGCAGGGTTGCCCTGCTCGTCCTGCTTCCCGTCTTGCGAAGCGCGCCAGGAGGGAATCGAACCCCCGACCCACAGCTTAGAAGGCTGTTGCTCTATCCACCTGAGCTACTGGCGCTTCACCGGCATTGTCGGAACGATCTCTCCGCGAGTCCCTACCCTCGCGCACTCCATCGGGGCGGCCGGATTCGAACCGGCGACCTCCTGCTCCCAAAGCAGGCGCGATACCGGGCTACGCTACGCCCCGCAAGACAGACACCAACGATAATCGAGCTTCCAAGCAAGGTCAACTCCGCACGCTGTGCTCGAGGAGCCCGCGCACCGCCCGCGCACGATGGCTCACCTCCGCCTTCGCCGCCGGCGACGCCTCCGCGAACGTGCAGCCCAACTCGACGCTCTCGAAGTACGGATCGTAGCCGAACCCATTCACGCCGCGCGGAGCCTGCGTGATCCTGCCCTCGACGCGCCCCGCGTGCACCCACTCTGCATCACCGTGCACGAGCACGGCCACGCACTCGTAGCGCGCACGCCGATCCTCCACGCCCGCGAGCGCGCGCTGCAGCGCCGCATTGTTCTCGGCATCCAGTGCCGCACCTGTTGCCGTACTGCCCGTCCAGCGCTTGCTGCGCACGCCAGGCGCGCCACCGAGCGCATCGACGACGAGCCCCGAGTCCTCGGCCAGTACCCATCGCCCGGGGAGCATCGCCGCGAAATACCGCGCCTTCGCGCGCGCATTCGCCTCGAAGGTCTCGAACACCTCGAGCGCATCCTCCGCCGGTGACTCGGCGATGCCGAGCTCCTCGAGCGTCACGACGGCGATGCCGCGCTCCGCACACAATGCCCGCAACTCGCGGATCTTGCCCGCGCTCCGCGTCGCGAGCACCAGCGGCGGCGTCGGCGCCGGCCCGCCGTCGCTCACGCGCCGAGGACGCGCGCCTGCGCGGCGTCGAGCGCGCGGATGCCCGCGTGCGCGAGATCCAGCAACGCGTCGAGCTCGGCGCGTGCGAACGTGCCGTTCTCGCCCGTGCCCTGCACTTCCACGAAGCGATCGGCGCTCGCCATCACGACGTTGGCGTCCACCTCGGCGCGCACGTCCTCGCTGTACTCGAGGTCGAGGCGCGCGTGGCCGTCCACCACGCCGACGCTCACGGCCGCGACGCGGCGCTTCACGGGCGAAGCCTTGATGCGCCCCGTCTGCACCATCCAGGCGAAGGCATCGACCACGGCCACCGAGGCGCCGGTGATGGCCGCCGTGCGCGTGCCGCCGTCGGCCTGCAGCACATCGCAGTCGACCTTGAGCGTGAACTCGCCCCAGGCGAAATCGTCGAGCATGGCCCGCACGCTGCGGCCGATGAGCCGCTGGATTTCCTGCGTGCGTCCGCCGACCTGCCCGCGCTCGCGCGGCGAGCGCGTGTGCGTGGCGCGCGGCAGCATGGCGTACTCCGCCGTGAGCCAGCCTTCGCCCTTGCCCTTCTTCCAGCCGGGCACGCCGTCCTCGACGGACACGGCGCACAGCACGCGCGTATTGCCGAAGCTCACGAGACAGGAGCCTTCCGCGTAGGGCGCCGTGTTGCGCTCGAGCGTGATGGGGCGCAGCGCATCCAGCGCGCGCCCACCGGGACGGAGATCAGCCATGGGATTTGAGCTTCTGCACGGTGGCAGTGGTGGAGTGACCGGGCGTGAGCGGGATGATGACGACGCGGCCGCCGCGGGCGCGCACCGTCTCGCCGCCGGCGACGTCTTCGGGGCGGTAATCCCCGCCCTTGACGATGACGTCGGGTTGCAGCGCCGCGACGAGTTCCGCGGGGGTGTCTTCGTCGAACACCACGACGCAATCGACGCAGGCCAGCGCCGCCAGGACGTAGGCGCGCTCCCGCTCGCTGCGAATGGGGCGCTCGGGGCCCTTGTTGAGCCGGCGCACCGAGGCGTCGCTGTTCACCCCGACGATGAGCTGCGCGCCCTCGCGGCGCGCGCCTTCGAGGACATCCACGTGTCCGGGATGCAGGAGGTCGAAGACGCCGTTGGTGAAGGCCACGGGGCCGGCGCAGGCCTCACGCCACCGTCGGGCCTCGTCGCGGCTGCGGACCTTCGACGCGGCGGTCGCCGGCGCGCTCAATACGTCCCCACGGCGCGCGGCTGGAAATGCTGCTCGCGCACGAAGAGCGGGAACTCGATGTTGACGTAGTAGTCGGCCCAGATCTCGATCGTGCCCGCGCGCCGACGGACGTGGACCTTCTGCGCGGTCTCCGGCAGCCCCAGGGAGTCGGCATAGGTCCGCAGGCGCGCCTTGATCGTCTCGTTGCTGCGGTTCGCGGCGAAGCGCGCTTCCTGCGTCATGCGGTCCTGGAACTTGTAGTTGTGCCAGAACGGGCGCCCGGCGTTGATGCCGAAGTACGCGATGGCGATCACGAGGAAGATCGAGAAGAGGCATCCCAGCGTGCTCGCCCCGCGCCGAGCCTGCATACGGTTCACCATTGCGATTGCGCTCCCTCGATGACGTCGTTCACGATGCGGTCGATGGCCTGACGGCGACCGGCCACTTCGTTGCGCTCGGCGTACTCGCCCTCGGCGGTCATGCCGCTCCGGGACCAGAGCACGCGGCCGGTCACCTGATCGACGATTTCGATGTTCACTTGGACACGGAGCCGACGCCGGGCCGAGGTGGCCTGGGTGGGGTCGGCGCTGAACGCGACGGGGATGTCGAACTCGTAGCGCGTGATGCGCCCGCGGACGATGGCGCTGGCGCGCTCCTCGCTGGCGTCGCGGAGTCCGAGGCGGCTCTGCATCCCGTCGCGCAATGCGTCCTGCAGCTCGCGGGGAAGTTCGGGGCTGCCCGACTCGTTGTCGAAGGGGAGCACGGCCACCGTGCGCACGTGCGCGGGCAGGCCGCCACCGGCAAAGCTGTAGCAGCCCGTTGCGATGAGCAGTGCGACGAGGAGCAGGACGCGCTTCATGCGGGTTCCGCCGAGACAGCCGCCTCGAGCATGGCGCGGATGTCCGCCGGCAACGCGACGGGGCGCCCATCACGGTCGAGCGAGACGAGGGTGGTCGTGGCGCTGGCCAGCCGTTCGCCGTCGGCGCCGGACGCGTCGACGCGCCGGAGGTCATAGGCGAAGGTCACCATGCGGGAGCGTACTCCCGTGAGGCGGGTGACGATCCGGACGAGGTCATCGTAGCGGGCGCTGGCGTGGTAGCGCAGGTGCGCGTCGGCCACGGCGAGCATGACACCGCGGCGCTCCATGTCGGCATAGCTCATGCCGAGCTGCCGGATGAGGTCGGTACGGCCCACCTCGCACCAGATGAGGTAGTTGGCGTGGTAGGCCACACCCATCTGGTCGGTTTCGGCGTAGCGGACCCGGATCTCGGAGCGACTCTCCATCGCGGCGAGTCTACCGGGACACGCGGCCCTTTGTAAAGGGCGCCGGCGCGGACTAGCATTCTGCGATGCTTCCCGGCCCCGTCTACCTGCTCTCGGATGCGCACCTCGGCGTCGCGCCGGAGGACGCGGAGCGCGCGCTCGTCAGCCTCCTGCGGGCGATGCCCGGTGAGGCGGGTGCGCTGGTCATCAACGGGGACCTCTACGACTTTTGGTTCGAGTGGCAGCACGTCATGCCGCGCAGCGGCCTGCGGGTGCTGGGCGAGCTCGCGCGACTGGTGGATGGTGGACTCCCGGTCGTGTGGATCGCCGGCAATCACGATTGCTGGGGTGGCGACATCCTGCGCCGCGACATCGGCGTCACCTACCACGAGGGCCCGTGGCGCGGCGAGCTCGGCGGCTGGTCGACCGTGATCGAGCACGGCGACGGCCTGCGTGAGAAGGAGGACGCGCCGTACCGCCGCCTGCGCAGCGTCCTGCGGCACCCCTGGGCCATCCGCGCGTACCGCTGGCTGCACCCCGACTTCGCCACGCGCGTGGCACTCCGCAGCTCGCACACGAGCCGCAACATGCGGCCGCGCGACGGCGGCGAGGGGCTGCGCAAGGTGGCGCACGAGCGCCTGCACGGCGCAGACGCGCCGCAGCTGCTGGTGTTCGGGCACTCGCACGTGCCCACGCTGGAACGCATCGGCCGCGGCGTCTTCGCGAACCCGGGTGCCTGGCTCGATGCACCCCGCCTCCTGCGCATCACGCCAGACGAGGTTGCGCTCGCGCGCTGGGACGGTCACGCGCTCGTGCACGAGCAGTCCCTCTCGCGGGCGTAGCGGCGCTCCGGCAGCGCGGTCAGCGACGGCGCGCCCGGCCGAAGCGCAGGGTCGCCGCGATGGCGGGGCCGAACGGTGTCTGCTGCAAGCCGATCATCTCGGGCAGGTCCCAGAGCTGGGCCGCGACGTACGCGTCGGCACCCGAGAACAGGTGGTTGAAGAACAGCACGGCCAGCCAGTCTTCCACCTGCAGGCGACGACTGCGCACCACGCCCGCCCCGTAGCGCGAGGTCTGCCACGTCTCGACCAGCGCCACGCCGAGCGAATCGCGCCGGACCATCCCGGTGACGGGGTCGACCTGGTAGGTGCGCGGCATCGAATCCCGCGCGAAGCGCCGGGCGAGGTGCAGGTCCTCGCCGGCGCGGTGCAGCATCGTGAGACTCAGCGCTTCCACGAGCAGGAACACGCCGCCGGCATACGGGCGGTCGAGCGCCGCCTGCCCGGACCCCGGCATCACCAACGAGGAGAAGAACGCGCGGCCGGGCGTGATCGGCGCTCGTGGCACGTCACGTGCCGACACCGTGTCGACACGCACCGGCGCGGGACGCTCGACGCCGACGCGCGTCCGGCCCGTCTCCTGCGCCGCGAGCGGCCCGGCGACGAGCATCCACAGACCGGCGACGAGCCTCCCACGCATGGATCAGCCCGGCAGCTTGGCGACGAGTTCGATCTCGACGTTCACGCCGCGCGGGAGCGCGCTCACCTGCACCGTCGAGCGCGCGGGGCGCGCGGCGCCGAGCGTCGCCGCGTAGACCTCGTTGACGCGCGGGAAATCCGCCATGTCGGTGAGGAACACGGTGGTCTTCACGACGTCGCCCCAGCCGCAGCCTGCGGCCTTGAGGACGGCCGCGAGGTTGGCCAGCACCTGCGTCGCCTGCGCGACGACGTCGCCCGCCACGATGTCCCCCGACGTGGGGTCGAGGGGAATCTGTCCGGCGGTGAAGAGGAAGCCGCCGGCGATCGTGGCCTGCGAGTACGGACCGATCGCGGCCGGGGCCTCGGTCGTGGACACCAGCTTGATGGAAGGCGTCATCGGTTTAGAAGAGTCCGGTGATGGAGCCGTCCTTGAGCACGCGCATCTTCTCGGCGGCAGGCACCTTGGGAAGGCCAGGCATGGTCATGATCTCGCCGCACTGCGCCACGATGAAGCCGGCGCCTGCAACGGGATACACGTCGTTCACGGTCACCTTGAAGCCCGTCGGGCGCCCGAGCTTGGTGGCGTCGTCGGACAGCGAGTACTGCGTCTTGGCCATGCAGACCGGCGTCTCGCCGAGGCCGATGCTCTCGAGGTATGCGATGGCACGCTCAGCCTTCGCCGAGTACTCGGCGCCGTCGCCGCCATACACCTTCTTCACGATGGTGTCGATCTTCTGCTTGATCGGCAGCTTGGCGTCGTAGATGGGCGCGAACTTGCTGCCGCCCTTGGCGAGGATGTCGAGCACCTCGTTCGCGACGGCGATGCCGCCTTCCCCGCCCTTCGCGAAGACTTCGCTGAGGGCCATGCGGGCGCCGGCCTTCTTCGCGGCCTCGGTGACCATCGCGATCTCCGCGTCGGTGTCGGTGTGGAAGCGATTGAGCGCGACCACCAACTCCATGCCGAACTGCCGCACGTTCGCGATGTGGTGCTCGAGGTTCACGACGCCCTTCTTGAGCGCGTCGAGGTCTTCCTTGGCGAGCTCGGTCTTCTTGGCGCCGCCGTTCATCTTGAGCGCGCGGATCGTCGCGACGAGCACCGCGGCATCGGGCTTGAGCCCGCCGAAGCGGCACTTGATGTCGAAGAACTTCTCGGCGCCGAGGTCGGAGCCGAAGCCGGCTTCCGTGACGACGATGTCGCCGACGGCGAGGCCGGCGCGCGTGGCGAGGATGGAGTTGCAGCCGTGCGCGATGTTGCCGAAGGGGCCGGCGTGCACGAACGCCGGGCCGCCCTCGAGCGTCTGCACGAGGTTCGGGCGGATCGCGTCCTTGAGGAGCATCGCCATCGCGCCCTGCGCGTTGAGGTCGCGGGCGTAGATCGGCTTGCGGTCGGCACCATACGTGGAGCCGACGATGATGTTGCCGAGGCGCTGTTCGAGATCGTCGAAGCTGGTCGCCAAGGCGAGGATCGCCATCACTTCGGAGGCGGGGATGATGACGAAGCGCTCCTCGCGCACCACGCCTTCGGCGGGGCCGCCGAGGCCGATGACGACCTTGCGGAGCGCGCGGTCGTTCATGTCGATCGTGCGCGGCCAGGTGATGCGGCGCGGATCGATGTTGAGCGCGTTGCCCTGCTGCAGGTGATTGTCGAGCATCGCCGCCAGCAGCGCGTGGGCGGAGCTGATGGCGTGGAAGTCTCCCGTGAAGTGCAGGTTGATGTCGTCCATCGGCAGCACCTGCGAGTAGCCGCCGCCGGCGGCGCCGCCCTTCACGCCGAACACCGGGCCCAACGAGGGCTCGCGGATGCAGAGCACGGCGTTCTTGCCGAGCTTGCGGAAGGCTTGGGCGAGGCCCACTGAGGTGGTCGTCTTGCCCTCGCCGGCCGCGGTCGGGTTGATCGCGGTGACGAGCACGAGCTTGCCCTTGGCGGGGCGCTCGGCGAGCTCGAGGGAGACCTTGGCCTTGTACTTGCCGTAGAGGTCGAGGTCGTCGGGCCCGAGGCCGATCTCCTTGGCCACGTCGGTGATGGGCCGGAGCTTGGCTGCCTGGGCGATCTCGATGTCGGAGGGGACGCTCATCGGGGGTCGTACACCTCAGTTGGGGGGTTGGAACCGCGAAAGCTACTTAGGCGAGCGCGAAGAGGCGTCGGGTGTTCGCCACGAGTTGCGTGGCGAGTTCACTGACAGGCTCCGCGCGGGCATCGGCGAGCCGCTGCAACGTGTACGCACACCAGGCCGGCTCGTTGCGCTTGCCGCGATACGGCACGGGCGCGAGGTAGGGGCTGTCGCTCTCGATGACGAGGCGATCGCGCGGGATACGGCGCAGCAGCGCGTCGCCGTCCCACTTCTTGAACGTGATGACACCGGCGTAGGAGACGTACCAGCCGGCCTCGAGGCCGGCGTCGGCGAGGGCCGGCGAGCCGGTGAAGCAATGCAGGACGCCGCGGATGCCGGCGCTGCCGGCCTCCCGCAGCATGGCGATGTTGTCGTCCTCGGCCTCGCGGGTGTGCAGCACCACCGGCTTGCCGTACTGTGCCGCCAGGGCGAGCTGGGCGGCGAAGGCACGGCGCTGCAGGGCGCGCGGCGAGTGGTCGTAGTGGTAGTCGAGGCCGCACTCCCCCACTGCCACCGCGCCGGCGCTCAGCGCCTCGCTGAGGGCCTCGGCGTCGCGGATGGGGTCAAAGCCTGCCGCATCGTGCGGATGGACGCCAGCGGTCCACCAGACGAATCCTGGATGCTGTGCCGCGATGGCCCGCGCGCGCTGCGCAGCCTCCAGCGACTCGCCGATGCACACGGCACCCACCCCGCCGGCGTCGCGGAGTCGCTGCAGCACGTCCGGCAGGTCGTCCGCGAACTGGTCGCTGCCGAGGTGGACGTGCGCGTCGATGAACGGCGGCGGAACGGACGGGGCCCCGCCAGGCACGGATGCCGGACGGGGCCCTTGGTCGTGCACGGCGGCGCTCAGGCGCGGGTAGCCGGCACGCGCGAGTGCGGCGTGGCGTCGGTCTCGCGCGGATACTTCCTCTCGATCCACAGCACCAGCGGCGCGGCGACCCAGATGGAGCTGAAGGTGCCGACGACGATGCCGAAGGTGAGGATCAGCGCGAACGGCCGGATGACCTCGCCGCCGAGGAAGATCATGGCGATGAGGGCGCCGAGCGTCGTCGTACCGGTCATGATGGTACGCGGCAGGGTCTCGTTCACCGAGGCGTTGATCGTGTCGCGCAGCGGCTTCTTGCGGTTGAGGCGCAGGTTCTCGCGGATGCGGTCGAACACGACGACCGTGTCGTTCATCGAGTAGCCGATGACGGTGAGGATGCCACCGACGACGAACAGCGAGATCTCGATGTTCAGGTACTTGATGAACACCATCGTCGCGAGCGTGTCGTGGAGCGTGCCGAGGATGGCCGCCACCGCGAAACGCCACTCGAAGCGCCACGAGATGTAGATCAGCGTCAGGCCGAAGGCGATCAGCGTGGCGATGATGGCGTTGCGGCGCAGCTCCTCACCGACGCGCGGGCCGATGGCCTCCGAGCCGAGGCGGGTGAAGCCCTCGGCGCCGTAGCGGGCGCGCAGCGCCGTCTCGATCTGGTCGGCCACGTTGGTGGCGCCGCTGGCCTGCTGCTCCACCTGCGCCTTGTCCTGGGCGCGGATGCGGATCTCGTTCGGCGACCCGAAGGTGGTGATCTCCGCCTCGCCGAGGCCGGCGTCGGCGATCGACGCGCGCACGTCGGCGACGTCAGGCGCCTGCGGGAAGAGCAGGCGCAGCTCGGTGCCGCCCGTGAACTCGATGCTGTAGTTGAAGCCGGAGATCGGGATGAGCACGATGGCCGGCACGACGAAGACCACGACCGTGATCAGCGCGAGGCGCCACTGGCGGACGAAGTCGAAGCTGGTGTTGTGGAGGATGCGAAACATCAGATGCTCAGGGTCGTGGGCGCCTGCTTCTTCTGCGAGAGCCAGACGTAGTAGAGCGTGCGCACGAAGAAGATCGCGGACGCGAGCGAGGCGATGATACCGGCGAGCAGCGTGACGGCGAAGCCGCGGACGGGGCCGTCACCGAACTGGTAGAGGATCGCCGCGGTGAGCGCCGTCGTCACGTGCGTGTCGACGATCGCGCTCCAGGCGTGGTCGAAGCCTTCGTCGATGGCCATGCGGATCGACTTCCCGCCGTCGAGCTCCTCTCGGATGCGCTCGAAGACGAGGAAGTTCGCGTCCACGGCCATGCCGATCGAGAGCACGAAGCCGGCGATGCCGGGCAGCGTGAGCGTGGCGTCGAAGGTCGCGAGGATGGCCAGCGTGATCATCGTGTAGAAGAACAGGCCGACGACCGCGAGGAAGCCCGAGAAGCGGTAGTAGCCGACCATGATCACGATGACGATGAGCACCGCGGCGATGCCGGAGTAGATGCCGGCCTGGATCGCGTCGGCGCCGAGCGAGGCGCCGATCGTGCGCGTCTCGACGACCGTGAGCGGCACGGGCAGCGCGCCGGCACGCAGCACCAGCGCGAGGTCCTGCGCCGGCTGGATGTCGCGGCCGCCCATGGTGATCTGGCCGCGCGTGCCGATGGCGCCCTGGATGACCGGCGCGCTCATGACCTTGTCGTCGAGGACGATGGCCATGTTGTTGCCGATGTTGCGGCCCGTCTCGTTGCGGAAGCGGCGGCCGCCTTCGTTGTTGAGCTGGAAGGTCACCTTGGCGCCTTCCATCGGATCCTGCTCCGGCTTCGCGTCGACGAGGTACTCGCCCGTGATGATGTCGCGGTTGTCGAGCACGTAGAGCGGACGGTACCACTGCGTCGAGATGCTCACCGAGTCGGCGCCCCAGCGGACGACCTTGCCCGGCGGCAGCGCGTTGCGGATCGCACTGTCGGCGAGCAGGCGCTCGATGCGCCGCACGTCGGCCTGCGCCACGTAGTATTGGCCTGGCAGGCTGCCCGGCGCGATGTAGCGACGGAACGGCCCGTCGCTCGGCGCGGTGGCGCTGTCACCGGCGGCGCTGTCGGTCGGCGTCTGGAAGATGCCGCCGAGCGTGGACGACTGCGCGCTGTCGCCGGTCGACGTGCCCGTCGCGACGTCTAGGCCGCGGGCCTTGGCGATCTGGTCGAGCCGCGGCGCGACGCGCTCCAGCGCCTGCGTGCGATCGGTGATCTGGAAGCGCAGGTAGGCCGAGCGCTGGACGACGGCGATCGCGCGCTCGCGGTCGTCGATGCCCGGGAGCTCGACCTCGATGCGGCGGTCGCCGACGCGCTGCACGATCGGTTCGGCGACGCCGAACTCGTCGATGCGCGAGCGGATGACGCGCAGCGCGCGCTCCAGCGCGTCGTTGACGTCGGCCACCTGCTGCTGCGACTCATCGATCTCGAGCGCGAGGTGCATACCGCCGCGCAGGTCGAGCCCGTACTTGAGGGGGATGCGCGTGTAGGTGGTGTCCACCATGACGCCATCGCGCTGGAAGCGGTCCTCGACGGTCCGCGGGAAGAGCGCCCAGGCCGACGCGATCACCATCGCGGCGATCACGAGCAGGCGTGCCTTCAGGCTGTTCATCTGGAGCAGGTAAGGAAGTGAAACCCGGGGGAAACCAGAACCTTGAAGAGTACCCGCCGGGAGAGGGCAAGTCAATCAGAAACAACGGCTTGCGGCATCGTCAGGGCAGCCCCGTTTCGCCTGCGGCGGCGAGCACCGTGCGAGCCGCCGCCTCGTCCTTCGCCAACTGCGCGCGCAAGGCGTCCGACCCGCTGAACTTCTGCGTCTCGCGCAGGCGCGCGAGCAGGTCCACGCGGACGCGCACGCCATACAGCTCGCCCGTCAACTCAAAGCAGTGCACTTCGAGCGCCGTGGCCGCGTCGCCGAAGGTCGGACGCGGTCCGAGGTTCATCATCCCGCCGAACGTGCCACGCGGCGTCTGCACGCGCACCGCGTAGACGCCCTCGGGCGGCAGCAGCTTGCGCGGCGACGGCGCGCCGAGGTTGAGCGTCGGGAACCCGAGCGTGCGGCCGCGACGGTCGCCCGGCCGCACGATGCCGCCGATGCTGTACGCACGCCCGAGACCGTCCGCCGCGCGCGTCAGGTCGCCGCCGGCGATCGCCCGGCGGATCGACGTACTCGAGATGGGTCGCCCATCGCTCCCCTGCACCGCCTCAACCACCGAAACGTCAAAGCCTCGCGACGCGCCGAGGCCGCGCAGGACGTCGGCGTCGCCGGAACGGCCGCGCCCGAACCCGTGATCGTAGCCGATGAGCAGCTCGCGCACGCCGAGGCGCGCGATCAAGACGTGGTCCACGAAGTCCGGCGCCTCGTAGCGCGCCAGCGTCGGCGTGAACGGCAGCACCACGACGTAGTCGAGCGGGCTCTCGGCGAGCACTTCGCTCTTCTCGTCGCCGAGCGTGAGCAAGGGCGGCGCGGCAGCGGGATTCACCACCTCGAGCGGGTGCGGCTCGAAGGTGACGAGCACGGCGGGGAGCCCATGGCTGCGCGCCCGTTCGGCGAGGCGCTGCAGCACGAGCTGATGCCCGCGATGCACGCCATCGAAGGTGCCGATGGTGCACACGGTGCCGCGCACCTCGGGCGGCAAGCCGAAGGCCGGATCAGGCCTCACGCATCACCACCCGCGGCTGCCAGCGCTCGCCCTCTGAGGAGCCCGCGCCGTGACGCCGTTCGGCCAGCGCGACGAGGATGTCGTCGTCCGCACGCACCAGGGCGCCCCAGGGACCGGGCACCGTCGCGGCGACATCGATGCCGCGGACGATCTTCGCGAGTTCGTCGTCGCTGAGGCGCTGCACCGGAAAGCCGGGGAGCGCGGCGAGCGCCGGTCGCAGCGCCGCGCGGCGCTCGCGCAGGTCCTCGAGCGTGACGGCGTCGGCGACGTCGAAGGGCCCGGTGCGGACGCGACGCAGCGCCGCGAGGTGCGCCGCGCTGTCGACCGCACGGGCGAGGTCGCGGGCGAGCGATCGCACGTAGGTGCCGCCGCCACACGTGATGCGCGCGTCGACGCTGCGCACGCGGCCCTCGGCATCCTCGTCCACGGCGAGGAGCTCCCAGCGGTGCACGGTGATGGGCACGGGCTTGAGCTCGACCGCGGCGCCGGCGCGGGCCAGCGCGTAGGCGCGCTGGCCGTCGATGCGCTTGGCTGAATACGCGGGCGGCACCTGGTCGATGCGCCCGACGAATCGCGGCAGGACCGCGAGGAGCGCGGCACGTGTGGGCAGCGCGGCCTCGCGCACGGGCTGTCCGAGCAGGTCTTCAGTGTCGGTTTCGACCCCGAAGGCGATGCGCGCCTCGTAGACCTTGGGTTCGTCGGGCAGATGCGGCAACAGGCGCGTGGCGCGGCCAACGAGTAGCACGAGCAGGCCGGTGGCGAAGGGGTCGAGCGTCCCGGCGTGGCCGATGCGGCGCTCGCCGATGGCACGCCGTGCGGCGTTCACGACATCGTGCGAGGACACGCCCGCCGGCTTGTCCACGAGCAGCAGGCCGTCAGGCGTCGCCGTCGGGCGCGGGCTCGTCACGCTTGATCTGGGCAAGCAGGGTCTCGATGCGTGCGGCGCGCTGCACCGACTCGTCGAGACGGAACGTGAGTTCGGGCGCGAACTGCAGGCGCAGCGCGCGGCCGACGCGACCGCGGAGATGCGGCGCCATGCCGGCGAGCGCCTCGACGGTGCTGGCCTTGGCGGCCTCGTCCCCCATGACGCTCACGTACACGGTCGCGTGCCGGAGGTCGCGGGCCATCTCGACCGCCGTCACCGTGACGAGCCCCGTGAGGCGCGGGTCCTTGGCATCCCGCGCCAAGAACGCCGCGACTTCCTCACGCACCGCTTCGCCGACGCGGTCAGCGCGGCGCGGATCCCGTGGTGGCATCGTCCCTCCGCTGCGGCTCGCCGCTCAGCCGGCCGAAGCCGGCTGCAGCGTGCGCGCGACTTCTTCGGTGCGGTAGACCTCGATGACGTCGCCGACCTTGAGGTCGTTGAAGTTCTCGATGCCGATGCCGCACTCGTACCCTTCCTTCACTTCCTTCACGTCGTCCTTGAAGCGACGCAGCGAGCCGATCGTGCCGTCGTAGACCTCGATGCCGTCGCGGATGACGCGGGCGCGGCCCTGGCGGTTGATGACGCCCGAGCGCACCGAGCAGCCGGCGATGACGCCGATCTTCGGCACCTTGAACGTCTCGCGCACCTCGGCCTCGCCGAAGACGACTTCCTTCTCCTCCGGCCGCAGCAGGCCCTCGAGGGCGGCCTTCACGTCGGCCACCGCCTCGTAGATGATGCGGTAGAGCTTGATCTCCACGCCCTCGCGGTCGGCCGCGGCGCGCGCCTTGGTATCCGGACGCACGTGGAAGCCGATGATGATCGCGCCCGACGCCTTGGCGAGGAGGATGTCGCTCTCGGTGACGGCGCCGACCGCACGCGCGACCACCTCGACCTGCACTTCCTCGTTGCTGAGCTGCTGCAGCGCGTCGGCGAGCGCTTCCGCCGGACCGCCCTGGTCGGCCTTGATGAGGAGCTTGAGCTGGCGCTTCTCGCCGCTGGCCGCACTCGCCATGAAGTCCTCGAGCGACACGGCCCCCTTCGCCGTGCGACGGCTCTTGGCCTCGCGATCGAGCCGCTCGCGACGCTGTGCGATCTCGCGCGCTTCCTGCGCGTCGGCGACGACGATGAACTGGTCGCCGGCCATCGGGACGCCCGTGAGGCCGAGCACCTGCACCGGCACGGCCGGCCCGGCTTCCTTCACCTGCTTACCGCGCTCGTCGAGCAGGGCGCGGACGCGGCCCGAGTGCAGGCCGCAGATGAAGTCGTCGCCGACCTTGAGCGTGCCGTTCTGCACGAGGATCGTGGCGACGGCGCCCTTGCCTTGGTCGAGCTGTGCTTCCACCACCGAGCCCGTCGCGCGACGGTCCGGGTTGGCCTTGAGGTCGAGGATTTCCGCCTGCAGCAGGATCTGCTCCAGCAGTTCCTTGACGCCCGTGCCCTTCTTGGCGCTGATCTCCGACGCCAGCGTGGTCCCGCCGAAGTCTTCGAGCACCACACCGTGTTGCAGCAGGTCCTGGCGGACCTTCATGGCGTTGGCGGTCGGAAGGTCGATCTTGTTGATGGCGACGATGATCGGCACGCCGGCGTTCTTGGCATGCGAGATCGCTTCGATCGTCTGCGGCATGACGGCGTCGTCCGCGGCGACGACGAGCACGACGATGTCCGTCACCTGCGCGCCGCGGGCGCGCATGGCGGTGAAGGCCTCGTGGCCCGGCGTGTCGAGGAACGTGATCTGCCGTCCGTCCGGCAGCGAGACGTGATACGCACCGATGTGCTGCGTGATGCCGCCCGCTTCGCCCGCGACGACCGTCGCCTTGCGGATGTAGTCCAGCAACGACGTCTTGCCGTGGTCGACGTGACCCATGATCGTGACGACCGGCGGCCGCGGCTTGAGGTCTTCCGCGGCATCCTTCACCTCGTCTTCCTCGGCCGACGCCGCGTAGTCCTCTTCGCGCACGGCGATGTAGCCGAACTCGCTGGCGATCAGCTCGATCTGGTCGAAGTCCATGCGCTGGTTGATGGTGACCATCAACCCGAGGTGCTTGAACGCGAACGCGACGATCTGCGTCGCCGGCACCTTGAGGCTCTCGGCGAGTTCGCTGACCGTGATGAACTCATTGACGCGGATGGTGACCTTCTCGCGCGCGGCGATCTCGGCGCGCATGGCGGCGAGCTCTTCGCGGGCGGCCGAGTCGTCACGGACGCCGCGGCGCTTGCCGGTGGCGCCGCCCATCTGGCGCATGGTGCGCGAGATGTTCGCCGTCACCTGCTCCTGGTCGACGCGCTTGCCCTTCTTGCCGCGACGCGGGCCGGAGGACGGCGTCGCGTTGGGCCCGAAGTTGCTGCCGGCCGGCGCGCCAGGGCGCCCACCGCTTCCGCCACGCTCATCGCGGCGGCCACCACCCATGCCACCGCCCGGCGTGGCCGAGGCCACCGGACGCGGCGGCAGATTGAGCCCGCTGACCGGCCGCGGACGCGGCGGGGCCGGCGGGACGGGGCGCGGACGCGGGGCATCCGGCGCGGCCGGACGGGCCGCAGGCGCGGCGGCCTTCGGCGGCTCGGCGGCCGGCGTCGACGGCGCGGGTTGCGCGGCCTCGCGCGCGGCCGCGAGCTCCGCCTGACGCAGCCGTTCGGCCTCGTCGGCGCGGGCACGCGCCGCCGCCTGCTCTTCGGCGAGCTTGGCGGCCTTCGCGGCCTCTTCTGCCTCGCGTGCCGCCTTCTCGGCGCGCTCCGCTTCCGCCGCCGCAGCGGCGGCCTCGGCAGCGGCCTGCGCAGCCGCGGCCTCTTCCTCGGCCTTCTGCACATCGGCGGCACGACGGCGCCGCGTGGTCTTCACGGGTTCGTCGGCGCCGGCGTCCGGCGCGGGCTCCGGCTCGGCGGCTGCGGCCTTCTTCGCCGCCACCTTCTTCTTGGCGGCCGGCTTGGCCTCGGTGGTCTCAGCGGCCTTCTTCGCGACGGCCTTCTTCTTCGCGGGCGCCTTCTCCGCGACGACCGGCTCCGTGCGATTGCGCTTCTCGCGCTCCCACCGGACGCGCGCGCGCGCCACCTGGTCGTCCGTCAGGACGGACGCAGGATTGCGCGCGGTGATGTCCATCGTGCGCAGGAGGCCCAGCACCTCATCGGCGCCGATCCCGAACTCCGCTGCCAGCTCACTCACCCGAACCTTGGTCAAACCCGCCTCCGTTAGGCCTCTCGTCCTGCGTCCGCCGTTGCGGCGATCGCCAGGAGTCCCGCTGCCAACTTGCCATCCACGACGCCGACGATCGCCGCGCTCTGCTTGCCGGCGATGCGACCGAGTTCCTCGGCCGAATCCACCTCAAGCGTCGGGACGCGGCGTCCCGCCAGCAAGCCATCCACCTTCTGTCGCGCATTGGCCGAGGCATCCTTCGCCACGACCGCCACGCGCACCTTCCCGCCCTTCACCGCCTCGCGGACCCTGTCTACTCCGACCACCGCGAGCCGTCCGCGCATCCCGAGGCCCAGGAGCCCGAGCACCTTCCGCTGCTGGGCCTCGTCCACGCGCGCCTCTCCTTACTCCGCCGTCGACTCGCCACCCACTTCGGTGAGCTCGTCGAGGATGGCGATGATGCGATCGGCCTCTTCCGGCGCGATGCCGGGGAGCTTGAGGAAGTCCTCGCGCTCGAGGTCGATGATGTCGTTGAGCGTGCGGTAGCCGCCCGCCTCGAGCACCGCGACCGTCGCCGTGGCGAGGCCTTCGATGTCGGAGAGCGGCACGTCCGCGGCGTCCTCGTCGGGCAGCGGTGCGAAGAGCGGGATGTCGCCCCCGCGCTCCAGCCACTCGCGGCTCGAGTACAGGTCAATCTTCCAGCCCGTGAGCTCCGAGGCGAGGCGCACGTTCTGGCCGTTGCGGCCGATGGCCAGCGAGAGCTGGTCCTCGTCGACGACGGCTTGGATGGTCTTGGTGGTCGGATCCGAGAACACGCGCGCGACCTTGGCCGGCGCGAGCGCGAGCTTGGCGAAGCGCTCGGGGTCGTTGGACCACGGCACGATGTCGATGCGCTCGCCGCCGAGTTCCTGCACGACGGCCTGCACGCGTGCACCCTTGAGGCCCACGCAGGCGCCCACCGGATCGATGGCGTCGTCCTTGGAGACGACGGCGATCTTGGTGCGGCTGCCGACCTCGCGCGAGGCCGCGCGGATCTCGACGATGCCCGACTGGATCTCCGGCACCTCGAGGCGGAACAGCGCCTGCACGAACAGCGCGTCGGCGCGCGAGAGGATGAGGCGCGGGCCCTTCGGCGTCTCCTCGATGCGCTTGAGCACGGCGCGCACCGGCTCGCCCTGCGTGTACGTCTCGCGGTGGTTCTGCTCGCGGTACGGGATGATCGCTTCCGCCTCGCGGAACTTGTTGAGCATCACGACGATCTTGCCGCGCTCGATCTGCTGGATCTCGCCCGAGAGCAGGTCGCCGACGCGACCCGCGAACTCGTCGCGGATCTTCGTGCGCTCGCCCTCGCGGACGCGCTGCACGATGCGCTGCTTGGCGGCCTGCACGGCGGAACGCCCGAACTCCTCGAAGGAGACCGGGATCTCCATGAGGTCGCCCGGCTGGTAGTCGGGATCCTCGTAGCGCGCTTCCTCGAGGTCGATCTCGGTCACCTGGTCGGCGACGTCCTCGACGACTTTCTTGAGGATGACGATGCGGATGTCGCCCTTGGCGTCATCGATCTCCACCTCGGCCTGCACGGTCGGGCCGTGCTTCTTGGCCAAGGCGGCGAGGATGCCGTCCTTGAGCAAATCGTGCAGCTCCCCGCGCTGGATCTGCTTGCTGTCCGCCAGCTCGCGCAGCGCCATCAGGATTTCCGCTGAACCCGCCATCCAACACTCCGTTCGAAAAAAGGATCTATGGCTTCCAGTGGAACGCGAGGCGGGCGTCCGTGACGTCCGCGAGCGCGACCACGTGCTCGTTGCCCTTCGCATCCCGCAGGCGCAGCGAGACGTCTGGCGCCTCACCCTCGACCGCGACGATGTCCACGTCCTGCCGCCCATGCAGCTTGAGGCTGTTCACGGTCGCGCGGCGCCCGACGAACCGCCGCCACTCCCGCTCGTGGCGCAACGGCCGCTCCATCCCCGGCGACGACACCTCGAGCACGTAGCGCGACGTGATGAGGTCCGGCTGTGCATCCAGCCGCGCCTCGATCGCCCGCGAGGCACGCTCGCAGTCGCCGACCTGCACCTTCTGGAGGTCCAACCGGTCCACCCGCACGTCCAGCACCGGGCGCCCCTTGGACCCGCCGACCTTGAGCTCGACAAGCTCGAGGCCTAACGGCGCAAGTTCTTCATTGACAAGGGTTTCCAGCGCTTCCTTCACGGTCCTGACGGCCTCATAGAGAACAAAAAAAGTGCGGGGAGACCTTCCCCCACACTCCGCTCACACTTCCGGAATGTCTCCCGACTCCCTGAGGATACCCGCCGGAGGCTACTCCGTCAAGCCGCGCCGCTATAGATGCAGGCCACCTGGCGCCCCGCATCACCCGCGCGATGCGAGAACAAGTCCCCGTTGTCGCACTTGGTGCACTCGCCGCTCGCGCTCCACCGGGCGACGCCGAGCTGACTCGCCTGCTCCGCCAGCAGCGCCCGCAGGTCCACGTGGCGCGGGCGCTTGGTCTCCCAGCCCGTGAGCTGCTCGTACACGTCCGTGCCGACCTCATAGCAGCGCCCGCAGATGCTGGGCCCGAGGTGGACGTGGCACTCGTCGACGGGGAACCCGAGCTGGGAGAACAGGCGCAGTGCCTGCGGGAGGATGCCGCCGGCGACGCCTCGCCAGCCAGCGTGCACGATGCCGACGGTGCCGCTCGGGTGCGCGACGAAAGCCGGCACGCAGTCCGCGATGGTGACGGCCGCGGCGCCCGCGCCGATCACGATATGGCCATCGGCGCCCTCGATGCGGACCCAGCCGTCGAAGGGCGCATCGTGCACCAACACCTTCGTGCCATGCACCTGGAGGGCCGAGGCCAAGCGCGGCGCGCCGACCCCGACCAGCGCCTGATGCAGGGCGATCCAGCGCTCACGGGCCTGCGCGCGGATTGCCTCGTCCGCCGCGCTCAAGTTGAAGTCGCCCGCGGCGCGCGTCGTGGTGAAGGCGCGCACGCCCCATCGCTCGAAGACGGGGATGTCGAGCCGCGGCGGGAGCATCAGCCGTTGGCGACGCGCTGGATGCGGGCGCCGAGCGCGTTGAGCCGCTCGTCGATGCGCTCGTAGCCGCGCTCGATCTGGCCGATGTTGTTGATCACGCTCGTGCCCTGCGCGCAGAGCGCCGCGATGAGCATGGCCATGCCGGCGCGGATGTCCGGGCTCTCGACCTGCGCCCCACGCAGCTGCGTCGGACCGCTCACCAAGGCGCGATGCGGATCGCAGAGCACGATGCGCGCGCCCATGCCCACGAGCTTGTCGACGAAGAACATCCGCGACTCGAACATCTTCTCATGGATCAAGATGATGCCCTCGCACTGCGTCGCCGTGACGATCGCGATGGACATCACGTCCGCCGGAAACGCCGGCCAC
Source organism: Pseudogemmatithrix spongiicola (assembly GCF_030623445.1). Classification (NCBI taxonomy): domain Bacteria; kingdom Pseudomonadati; phylum Gemmatimonadota; class Gemmatimonadia; order Gemmatimonadales; family Gemmatimonadaceae; genus Pseudogemmatithrix; species Pseudogemmatithrix spongiicola. Next base: position 1,530,906 of record NZ_CP130613.1, on the reverse strand, counting down.
GGCTGGTCCTCGAGCTTCGGGACGGCACCGCCAAGGTCGCTGCGGATGCGCATCTCCTGCTCGGCGGGCACGATCAAGTCCGCCCCGCTGATCTCGGTCGTGACGCCGAGCCGGTCGAAGCCCATGCGGATCGAGCGCAGGTGCTGCACGCCGGCATCCTCGATGACGAGCCGCGAGCGCGTCACCGCGGCGAGGCCGATGAACGAACCGACTTCGATGTGATCGGGTCCGATGCGGAACGTGCCGCCGTGCAGCGGGCGCCCGCCGTGGATGGTCAGCACGTTGGAGCCGATGCCCTCGATCTGCGCGCCGAGCGCGACGAGCATCTCGCAGAGGTCCTGCACGTGCGGCTCGGAGGCCGCGTTGTGGAGGATCGTCGTGCCCTTGGCGGCGACGGCCGCCATGATGGCGTTCTCGGTGCCCGTGACCGACGGCTCGTCGAGGAAGATGTCGGCGCCCGTGAGCGCCTTGGCGCGGAAGACGATGCGCTCGCCGAACTCATGCGTGGCGCCGAGAGCTTCGAGGGCCAGCACGTGCGTGTCGAGCCGGCGGCGGCCGATGACGTCGCCGCCCGGCGGGGCCAGTGTGACCTCGCCGCAGCGGGCGAGCAGCGGGCCGGCCAGCAGGATGCTTGCGCGGATGCGTGCGCAGAGATCGGGGGGGAGCGTGTCGCCACGGACCGTCTTGGCGTGAATCACCAGCGTGTTCGCGGCCGTCCACTCGGCGCTGGCGCCCGCCGCGCGCACGAGGCTGAGCAGCGACTCGATGTCCCGGATGCGCGGGACGTTCTCCAGCGTGACCGGCTGGTCCGTGAGCAGCGCCGCGCAGACGATGGGCAGGGCGGCGTTCTTGTTGCCGGTGGGCCGGATGCTGCCGGCGAGGGGTCGGCCGCCCTCGACGATGAACTGAGGCTGGGACATAGCCGCACAATATATGCTTGACGCCACGCGGCCGTCTGGAGAGTGTTCCGTATGCCCGTCCCCTTCGCCGTCCTGCAAGTTGCCGCCGCCGCGGACACGATGATCGTCCGTCAGGTCCCGCCCGTGCGCACGGCGTTCGAGCAACTGGTCTTCGTGGCCTCGGGCCTGACGTCGATCCTCACGCTGCTTGTCGTGCTCGTCATCCTCGTGATGCTGCTGGGCATGCGGCAGGCCGCGCTGGCCCTGCAGGCGAAGCTCGACGAAGTCCTGACGGAGCTGCGGCCGCTGACGCAGAACGCCAATGCCGCCTCGCAGGACCTGCGGGAGGCGACGGCGATGGCGAAGGCGATGGTCGCCGAGTCGCGCGAGACGGTGTCGCTCGCGAACACGCGGGTGCGCGAGACGGTGGACGACCTTTCGGACCGCATCTCGGAGCTGTCGGAGATCATCGGCAAGGTGACGCGGCTCGCGACGCGGATCGCGTCCGTGACGGCGACGGCGATCGGCGGCCTCAAGGCCGGCGCGAAGATCTTCGGCCTCGGCCGCAAGAAGCCGAAGGCCGGTCCCGTGGTGCGGGAACGCGACGAGAAGCCGCGCCTGCGGCGTCGCCGCTGAGCGTCCGATGCCGCGGGCGCGTCCAGGCGTGATGCGGCGCGGGCCCCTCGGGCTCGTTCTCGCGGCGCTGCTGCTGCTGGCGCTCACCCCGACGGATGCGCTGGCGTGGACGCCGGGCACGCACGTGATGCTGGGCGAGGCCCTGCTCCGCTCCGCCGACCTGCTGTTGCCCGCCGCGCTCGCGCAGCTGCTGAAGGCGCATCCCTTCGAGTTCCTCTATGGCTCGATCGCCGCGGACACGAGCTTCGCCAAGCGCTACGCCAAGGTGGGGCGCCACTGCCACTACTGGCATGTCGGCGACGAGATCCTCGACCGCGCGCGCGATGACGCGCTGCGCGCCTTTGGCTACGGCTACCTGGCGCACCTCGCGGCGGACGTCGTCGCGCACAATCACTTCGTGCCGCACCAACTGGCCATCTCCAGCGCGACCAGCGGTGCCGGACATGCATACTGGGAAGCGCGCTTCGAGTCGGCGCTCGGCGAGCAGTGGTCGCGACGCGCCCGCGAGGTGATCCTGCTGGAGCACGACCAGGCGGACGAGCATCTCGACCGCATCCTGTCGCCGACGATCTTCAGCACGCCGACGAACCGCCGCATCTTCCGCGGGATGGTGCATGCCTCCGACGTCGGTGCATACCAGCGGGTGCTCGGCCTGATGGCGGCCAACAGCCGCTGGCCGCTCCGCGAGAACGCCGTGGGCGCGCACGTGGACCGCGCGTTCGATCACATCGTCGACCTCTTCGTGCGTGGCGAGCAGGCCGTCGCGCGCCGCAGCGACCCCAGCGGCGAGGATGCGCTGCGCGAGGCGAAGCTCATCCGGAAGGGCGCGCTCGAGCGGGGCGGCGAGCGCGCGGCCCGCAAGGATGCCGCGGACCGCTTCGCGCTCCCCGCGGCCGACCTGCCGTTCGTGGCGAAGCTGCCGCGCCCGCTCTACGAACCTATTCGAACGCCCGCGTAAGGCCGGCGAAGGCGATCACGAGCCGCTTGCGGCCGATTGCTTCGTCATCGAAGTCCACGGTGACCTTGGCGTCCTTGCCGCCGCCGCTCACCTCGGCGATGGTGCCCGAGCCGAACTTCACGTGCGACACGCGCTCGCCCTTGGTGAAGCTCGGGAGGTCCTGCGAGGCTTCTTCGTCGGCGACGAAGCTGGGGACGCGGCCCTCGCGCGGGGACCAAGCCGGCGCGGACCGCGGGCGCGCGAAGTCCGCACTGTCGTCCGCCGTCGGCCGGCGGCGATACCCGTACTCCCGCGGCGGCGCGGCCAGTCGCGTCGTACTGCGCAGCCGCACCGTGCGCTGCGCATCGAACTGTCGGTCGTCGAGGCCGCGCAGGAAGCTCGTGCGAATGCTCGGCAGCAGCTCACCGTTGCGACGGCGCTGGTGCGCCCAGCTGAGGATGAGCCGCTCACCGGCCCGCGTGATCGCGACGTAGAGCAGCCGGCGCTCCTCCTCGAGCGTGTCCGGATCGTCGAAGGCGCGCGCGAGCGGGAACAGTCCGTCCTCGAGGCCCGTCACGGCGACGAAGCCGTACTCGAGGCCCTTCGCGGTATGCACCGTCATCATCGTGACCGCATCGGCATCGGGCCCGAGTTGGTCGAGCGCAGTGACCAGCGTCGCGCGCTGCAGGAAGTGATCGAGCGGGCGGAGGCCGACCTCCCCGCCGTCGTCGATGATGGTCTCGGCCGCCGACGTCACCAGTTCCCGCACGTTCTCGAGGCGCTCGAGGCCTTCCGGCCCTTCGGCGCGCAGCGCCACCTCGTAGCCCGACTTCTCGACGATCTCGACGAGCAGGCGATCGACCGACGTGTCGCTGGCCGCCTCGCGCAGGCGATCGACGAGCGTCGTGAAGATGTCGAGCGACTCACGCTTCGCGGGCGGAAGGCCGGCGACCTGCCCCCGCGCCGCACGACGGGCGATCTCGAGCAGCGGTACGCCGGCCTGCGCGGCCTCGACGGCCAGGAGCTCGACCGAGGTGTCGCCGATCCCGCGCTTGGGGGCCTGGATCGCGCGGCGGAACGCTTCGTCGTCCTGCGGGTTGGCGACGAGGCGCAGCCACGCGAGGAGGTCGCGGACCTCGCGGCGGTCGTAGAAGCGCGTCGCCCCGACGAGGCGATACGGGATCGCCTGCTTGCGCATCGCCTCTTCGAAGCCGCGGCTCTGCGCGTTGGTGCGATACAGCACCGCCGCGTCGGAGTAGCGATGTCCGCGGCGCCGCCAGTCCTGGATGGCGTCGGCGATCGCCTCCGCCTCGTCGCGGTCGTCGGCGGCTTCGAGCAGCGCGACCTTGTCGCCGCCACTGCGCGTGGGCCGCAGCGTCTTGCCGCGCCGACCAACGTTCTCGGCGATGACGTTGTTCGCGAGTTCGAGGATGGCCGCGGTCGACCGGTAGTTCTCCTCGAGCCGCACGACCGTGGCGCTCGGGAAATCGCGCTCGAAATCGAGGATGTTGCGGATATCGGCGCCGCGCCAGCCGTAGATGGCCTGGTCGTCGTCACCGACGACCGCGACGTTGCGATGCTCACCCGCGACCAGCCGCACGAACTCGTACTGGGCGCGGTTCGTATCCTGGTACTCGTCGACGAGCACATGCCGGAAGCGCCGCGCGAGGCGCGTCCGCACGTCCTCGTGCTCACGAAGGATGCGCACCGGCAGCACGAGCAGGTCGTCGAAGCTCACGGCGTTGGCCGCGCGCATCGTCGGCTCGAGGTCGCAATACACCTTGGCCGCCGCCTTCGCCAACGGCGTGCGGGCCAGCTCCTCGTACTCGGCGACGTCGACGAGCGCATTCTTGGCGGAACTGATCTCGCCATTGATGGCCTTCGGCGCGAACTCCTTGGTGGAGACGCGATGCTTCTCCATCAGGCGCTTGATCACGCCAAGGGTGTCGTCCTCGTCGTAGATCGTGTACTCGGCCGTGCGCCCGACGCGCTCGGCGTTGGCCCGCAGCAGGCGGGCGCCGATGCCGTGGAAGGTGCCGATCCACATGCCCTTCGGGTCTTCGCCGAGTGCGCGCCCGACGCGCTCGCGCATCTCGCCCGCCGCCTTGTTCGTGAACGTGACGGCGAGGATCTCCTGCGGCAGCACGCCGCGCTCGGCGATGAGGCGCGCGATGCGGGCCGTGAGCACGCGGGTCTTGCCGGAGCCGGCGCCCGCGACGACGAGCAGCGGACCGTCTCCATGTTCGACGGCGGCGCGCTGGGCAGGGTTGAGCGTGGGGAACGGCGTGCCGCCGCTCACCCGAGACGATCCCTGCCGAAGACGGCGGCGAGCGCGGCCGGCAGGTGCACGCTGCCATCCGCCTGCTGGAAGTGCTCGAGCAACGCGGCGATCACCCTGGGGAATGCGACGCCCGACGCGTTCAGCGTGTACACGAAGCGCGGCTTCTCGCCAGGCGCGGGGCGGAAGCGGATGTTGGCGCGGCGCCCCTGGAAGTCCGTGAACAGCGAGCAGCTCGAGACTTCGAGCCACTTCCCCACCCCAGGCGCGAAGACCTCGAGGTCGTAGGTCTTGGCGCTGGCGAAGCCGGTGTCGCCCGCGGCGAGCAGCACGACGCGATACGGCAGACCCAGACGCTGCAAGACGGCTTCGGCGTGCGAGAGCAGCAGCTCGAGCTGCGCCTCGCCGTCCTCCGGCGCGCAGTAGCGGACGAGCTCGACCTTGTCGAACTCATGCACGCGCAGCAGGCCGCGCGTGTCCTTGCCGGCCGAGCCCGCCTCGCGACGGAAGCAGGGCGAGTAGGCGCACAACGCCTTCGGCAGCTCGTCCGCGGCGAGGATCTCGTCGCGGAACAGGTTGGTCACCGGGACTTCCGCCGTCGGGATGAGGAAGAGATCCTCGTCCTTGAGGGCGTACATGTCGTCCTCGAACTTCGGGAGCTGTCCCGTGCCGGTCATGGTGGCACGGTTGACCACCACGGGCACCCAGGTCTCGTCGTACCCGAACTCCGTGGTGTGCAGGTCGAGCATGAGGTTCATCAGCGAGCGCACGAGACGCGCGCCGGCGCCGCGATACACGATGAAGCCCGAGCCCGAGACCTTCGCGCCGCGCGGCAGGTCGAAGAGCCCGAGGGACTCCCCGACTTCCCAGTGCGGCTTCACGCTCTCGGCCGCGCGCGGCTCGCCCCAGCTGCGGACGACGACGTTGTGCGTCTCGTCTCCGGCCGGCACGTCAGCCAGCGTGAGGTTGGGAAGCCCGAGCAGCAGCTCGTCGAAGCGCTGCTGCGTGACCTCCAACTGCGCCTCGAGGGCGGCAATCTCCTCGCCGATGACCCGGGCATTCGCCTGCAACTCGCTGGCGTCCTCGCCGGCCTTCTTGCGCTTGCCGACTTCCTGCGTGACGCGGTTGCGTTCGGCCTTCCGCTCCTCTACACGCGCGATGGACGTGCGCCGCGTGCGGTCGAGCGCCTCGAGTTCGTCGATCAGCGGTCCATAGAGGTCGAGCTTCGCGCGGCGGCGCATGGCGTCACGCAGCGCCGCCGCGTCCTCGCGGACGAGTCGGGGATCGAGCACGTCAGAACCTCGGGATGCCGTCGGCGAACGAGCGGAACCCGCAGTTCGGATTGATGCGCCCGAGGAGGAAGGCGCGTCGACCGACCACGTCAATCGTGTCGGCGACGAACTTGCCGTAGATCACCGGCGTCTGACTGAACCCGCAGAGCTGCGTGGGCACCTGGACGACGAACGACTCGCCGACGTCGACTTCGATGATCGAATCGGTGGCGTAGCGCCCGCGCGGCGCCGACTCGATGTCCTCGTACGGCGTGCCGGGCACCAGGACGCCGATCGAGCGGGCGCCGCCGATTGGCGAGACGACGGCGCTGACCGGCAGCACGCGCAGCTTGCCGGCTGGTGTGATATCGAACGCAAGATCAAACGAGCCCGAGGGCTCGAGACGCACGGTGACGTTGTTCTGCACCGAGTACCCGGTGGGGTACGGCGTCGGCGACCCAGAGATGGCCCAGACCGTGAAGATGGTGCGCACCACGGCGGTGCTGGCCCGCGGGGCAAAGGGATCGGGGCCGCAGCCGAGCGCGAAACCGGCCGAGGCGAGTAACAGGGCCGCGAACGCAGCGCGCGCGGCACGACGGAACTTGAGCGGGATATTCACACCGTAAACTACCCCGCCGCAGGCACTTCCATCAAGCGAGTTCCGCTTGACTTGCCGATGGGCGGACGTACACTTCCACGACCCCTTCCCGGAGTGCCGTGTGGCCACCATCCGCGACCTTGTTGCGACCCTCCGCCGTTTCGACGGCGTGACCGCCGCCGCCGTGCTGGGCCGGGACGGACTGCTCATCGATCATGACGCGAACGCCGGCCTCGATGCCGAACAGGTGGCGGCGCACGTGCCGTCGATCCTGCAGTTCGCGGACGAGCTTGGGGGGGCGGCTTCCGCCGGCCGCCTGCAGACGGCCGTGCTGGAGCATGAGGAGGCGACGGTCGTGCTTGCGGCCATGTCGGCCGACGTGGTGCTGCTGGTCCTGGTCCGCCCGGACGCGAACCTCGGAGCGCTTGTCTACGACATCCGCCGCCACCGCGCGGGCCTCGCGGCGCTCGTCTGACGGCGGCTGCCGTGACTTCGCCGGTCCCTGCCCCGCGCCGTCGCATCCTCGTCGCTGACGACGAGCCGCACATCGGACGCATCATCAAGACGAAGCTCGAGCAGGGGCCGTTCACCGTGGAACTCGTGTACGACGGCGCCGAAGCGCTCGATGCGCTGGACCGAGATCCCGATGCGGGACTTCTCATCCTCGACCTGATGATGCCGCGCGTCACGGGGCTCGAAGTCCTGGAACGCGTGCGGGCCGACGCACGCTTTGCGCGCCTGCCCTGCCTGATCCTCACGGCCGCAGGCCAAGACCACCAAGAACAGGACGCGCGCCGTCGCGGCGCCGATGAGTTCATGACCAAGCCGTTCAGCCCCAAGCGTCTGCTCGCTCGCGTCACCGAACTCGTCGAGGCGGGGCGATGAGCGCGCCTTTGTTCGCCGTGGTGCTCGCCGGCGGCGTGGGCTCGCGCTTCTGGCCGTTGTCGACGCCGGCACGGCCGAAGCAGTTGCTGCCGTTGGTCGGCAGCCAGACGATGCTCGAGGACACGGTCGCCCGCCTCGACGGCCTCGTGCCGCGCGACCGCGTGCTGATCCTCACCAGCACGCAGCTCGCGCCGGCGATCCGCGCCACGCTGCCGTGGCTCGCGGCCGACCAGGTGCTCGAGGAGCCGCGCGCCGCGGGGACCGCCGCCGCGCTGGCGTGGGCGGCGGTCGAGGTCCGCCGGCGCGGCGGCGCCGACGCGGCCATGCTGTCGGTGCACGCGGATGCCGCCATCGGCGACGACGCCGCGTTCCGGCGCGTGCTCGCGGCGGCGGCGAGCGCCGCCGTCACGCACGACGCGCTCGTCACCGTCGGCATCATCCCGACCGAGCCCAACCCCGGCCTCGGCTACATCGAGCCCGGCGCGGCGCTGGATGCGCAGTGTGCCCGCGTAGCGCGCTTCCTCGAGAAGCCGGATCGCGCGAAGGCCGAGCAGTTGGTCGGCGCGGGCTGCCTGTGGAATTCGGGCATCTTCGCGTGGAAGGCCGCGACCTTCCTCGCCGAAGTCACGGCCCATGCGCCGGAGCTCGCCGCCGCGATGGGAGCGGCGGCGACGGGACGCGAAGCGTTCTTCGCCGCCGTGCATGACACCGTGAGCGTGGACGTCGGGGTGCTCGAACGCAGCGCGAAGGTCGCCGTCGTCCGCGGCGGCTTCGGCTGGGACGACGTCGGGACCTGGGGCGCGCTGCGCCGCGTGCGTCCGCGCGACGCATTCGGCAATGCGGTGCACGGCGCCGCGCATCTCGTGCAGGCGCGCGACAACGTCGTGCACGCCGAGCATGGGCGCGTGGTGCTCTACGGCGTGCAGGATCTCGTCGTCGTGGTGCGGGACGGCCTCACGATGGTGACGACCATCGCCCACGCCGACCAATTGAAGCAGATGCTCGACGCACTTCCGGCGGAGGTCCGCGACCAGCGATGACGGGATTCGTGCTGTACGACGACGCGACGGCCCGCGACTTCGCGCCGTTCGCGCTCACCCGCCCCGCGGGCGAACTGCGCGCCGGCGCTGCGCTCACGCGCGAACGGTGGACGCGGATCTTCGGCGCTGCCGCGACGGGCTTCGTCGGCGCTCCGCACCTGCGGCAGTTCGCCGAGTTCGACGCGCCTCCCGCCGTGGAGTCGCGCCTCGCGGCCGGGACCTGGCTGGTGAACGCCCGCTGCGTGCCGCGGCTCGACGTGCTCGCGCTCGCCGCGCCGGAGGCGCACGAGATCGCCACGTTGCGCTGCGGAGGCCGCGTCGCCGCCGTGCGCCTCACGCGCGAGCTTGCCGCGCACGATCTCGCCGACGGTCGCCTCGCCCTCGAGGCGCTGGCGCAGGGCCCGGCGCGCGACATCGACGGCTGGTGGCTGGACCACGTGTGGGACCTCGTGGCGCTGCTGCCGAACATGCTCGCCGCCGATGCGACGGCCCTGTTGCCGGCGCAGCCGGATGCGCGTGGCATCCATGTGATCGGCGCGCACGCGGTGCACGTCGCGGCCGATGCGACCATTGAGCCCTACGTCGTCGCCGACACGAGCGCCGGCCCGATCGTCATCGAGCGCGGCGCACACGTGCTCGCGTTCACGCGCTTGGTCGGGCCCTGCGTGATCGGTGCCGGCAGCAGCGTGATGGGCGGGCGCCTCGCCTGCTGCAGCATCGGCCCCGCCGTGAAGGTCAGCGGCGAGATGTCGCTCACGATCATGATTGGCCACGCGAACAAGGGACACGACGGCTTCGTCGGCCACAGCGTGATCGGTCGATGGGCGAACCTCGGCGCGGGGACGATCACGAGCAACCTCAAGAACTCGTACGGCGAGGTGACGCTGTGGACGCCAAGCGGCGTGCAGCGCACGGGCCAGCAGTTCCTCGGCAGCCTGATCGGCGACCATGCGAAGACCGGCATCGGCACGCGACTGAGCACCGGCAGCGTGATCGGCGCGGCGGCGAACGTGTTCGGCACCCGGATGCCGCCCAAGGTCGTCGCGCCCTTCGCGTGGGGCGACGGAGAGCCATGGGAGACCTTCGCCCTGGACCGCTTCCTCGTGGTCGCGGCACGCGTGATGGGACGCCGTGGCGTCACGCCGGCCGCGGACGCCGGCGCGCATTGGGCGCGCGTCTTCGCCGCGCGCGACGGCGCGTGAGGATCTGGTCACTCGGCTCCGGGAGTCGCGGCAACGCACTGGTCGTCGGGAGCGGCGATCGTCTCGTACTCGTCGACTGCGGATTCGGCCCACGCGCGTTGGTGACGCGACTCAAGGCGGTGGGCCTCGTGCCGGAGATGATCGAGGCGCTGCTGCTCACGCACGAGCACCAGGATCACGCCGATGGTGCGGCCAAGGCGCAGCACAAGTGGCGCTGGCCCGTGTACGCGAGCGCCGGAACGCACGCCGCGCTGCGCGACATTCCCGCCAAGCATCGCGTCGTGCTGCAGGCGGGAGCCGCACAGACGGTCGGCGCCTTCACCGTGGAGGCGACGCCGGTGCCGCATGACGCCCGCGAGCCGATGGCGTTCGCGCTCACCGCGACGGCGAGCGGGGCGCGTGTCGGCATCGCCCACGACCTCGGCGCGGTGCCTCCGGCACTGGAGCGGCTGTTCGCGCGCTGCGATGCGCTGTGCCTCGAGGCCAACCATGACGGTGAGATGCTGCGCCACGGCCCCTATCCGCGGGCGCTGCAAGATCGGATTCGGGGCGGCCGCGGCCACATCGACAACGCCGAATCGGGCGCGCTGGCACGGCGGTTGTCGCACCCGGGCCTCAAGGCCCTGGCATTGTTGCACCTCAGCGAAACGAACAATACGCCATCGCTGGCTGCACGCAGCGTGAACGCCGTGCTGGGGTCGTCTCGCGTGCAGGCGCATCCGGCGGCAGGGCGGAGCGCCGAGCTGCTCTTCGCCCTCGAGGCCGCGACGCGCACCACGCAGTTTTCGCTCGCGTTGTAGCCGTTGTCGCAGCTGCATATAAATAGGATAGGCAGCGCGACCGGCCCTTGAACGCACGGTTGCGTACGCACGTAGATTGTCGGAGCACCTCCCCCTGAGTCCTCTCCGACCTATGCAGCGAACGATTTCCTGGCGGCACGACGTGCCGGCCTCCATCGTGGTGTTCCTCGTGGCGGTGCCGCTGTGCTTGGGCATCGCGCTCGCCTCCGGCGCCCCGCTGTTCTCCGGCATCATCGCCGGCATCGTCGGCGGACTCGTCGTCGGGTTGATTTCCGACTCGCAGTTGATGGTGAGCGGCCCGGCGGCCGGGCTGACGGCCATCGTGCTCGCCGCGATCACGGACCTCGGCGGATTCGAGATCTTCCTCGCGGCGGTCGTGCTGGCGGGCGCGATGCAGGTCGCGTTCGGCCTGCTGCGGGCCGGCGTCATTGGCTACTACTTCCCGACCGCCGTCATCAAGGGCATGCTCTCGGCGATCGGGCTGATCCTGATCATGAAGCAGATCCCGCACGCGATCGGCTATGACGCCGATGCGATGGCGGATGACACCTACATGCAGGGCACGGCCGAGACCGCGTTCACGGGTGTGGCGGAGGCCTTCCGGCATATCCAGTGGGGCGCGGCGATCATCGCCTTGATCGCCCTGCCGCTGCTCTTCGCGTGGGGCAAGGGGCCGCTGAAGCGGCTGAAGGACATCCCCGCCCCGCTGTTCATCGTGCTGTTCGGCATCGGCATGAACGCCGCGTTCACGGCGTTCGCCCCGTCGCTGGCGATCGGCCCGACGCATCTGGTGAGCGTGCCGGTCCCGGATTCGCTCGGGTCGTTCTTCGGGCAGTTCATGTTCCCCGATTGGAGCGCAATGCTGCAGCCGGCCGTGTGGCAGGTGGCATTGACGCTCGCCGTCGTGGCCTCGTTGGAATCGTTGCTGTCGCTGCAGGCGACGGACGAGATGGATCCCTGGCATCGCGAGGCGAACACGGATCGCGAGTTGCTCGCGCAGGGCATCGGCAACTTCACGTCGGGCCTCATCGGCGGTCTCCCGGTGACGGGCGTCATCGTCCGATCGGCCACGAACATCAGCGCCGGCGCCCGCACACGGTGGTCGGGCGTGCTGCACGGCCTCTGGCTGCTCGTGGCGGCGCTGGCCATTCCCGGCCTCTTGAACACCATTCCGCTGGCGGCGCTGGCCGCGGTGCTGATCCACGTCGGCTACAAGCTGGCGAACCCGGTGCTCTTCAAGGCGGCGCTGCAGCGCGGTCGCACCTACGCCTTCTCGTTCTTCTTCACCGTCGGCGTGATCCTCGTGACCGACCTGCTGCGGGGCATCCTCGTCGGCCTGGCCGTCGGTGTCGTCGCCATCCTGCGTGACCACGTGCAGAGCCCGCCGTACACCGAGGTGAGCGCCCCGGGCGCCGTGCTCAAGCGCCTGCAGTTGCATGACAACGTGAACTTCCTGCACAAGGCGGCGCTGGCGACGATGCTCGAGGCGCTACCCGAGGGTTCGCGCATCGAACTCGATGCGCGGCGCACGCGCCGGCTCGACGCCGACGTGCTCGAGGTGATCGGCAACTTCCAGCGGCTCGCGCCGCAGCGCAACATCGACCTGCGGCTCGTGGGCTTCCCGCCCGTGGCCCCGTAACCCCCCGCGAGGACCCCGTGGAATCGTTCAAGACCCTCATTGCCAACAATCGCGCCTGGGCGAGCGAGATGCTCGCGCAGGACCCCGAGTTCTTCAAGCGCACGGAGTCGGGCCAGGCCCCGCACTTCCTCATGATCGGCTGCTCCGACAGCCGCGTCCCGCTGGAGCGCATGACTGGCGCGCTGCCGGGCGACATGTTCGTGCACCGCAACATCGGCAACCAGGTCTGGAGCACCGACGTCAACGTGCTCTCGGTGCTGCACTACGCCATCAACGTGCTCGACGTGCCGCACGTGATCGTCTGCGGCCACGACAACTGCGGCGCGCTCAAGGCCGCGATGGGCCCCGCGTCGAACGGCGTCGTGGACCACTGGCTCTCGGACATCCGCAACACGCTGCGTTGGCACAAGGACCAGCTGGACGCGGTATCCGACCCGAAGGAGAAGCTCGCGAAGCTGGCCGAGCTGAACGTGCTGCAGCAGCTCGGCATCCTCTCGCGTACGCCGGTCATCCGTGATGCGTGGGAGCGCGGCAAGCGACCGATGCTGCATGGCTGGGTGTACGACATCGCGTCGGGGCTCATCCGGATCGTGGCGGATCAGATCGATTCGTCGGAGAAGGCGGCGGAACTGCTGCCGAACAACTGAACCGCTGGAAGACGGGAGACGGCGGTACGGGCGGAGGTGGGACGACGGGATGGGAGAGACGGCAGAGGGGGGAGAGACGTCGGACGTCTCTCCCCCCTCTTGCATCTGCCCTATCCCCTCGGCCCACCCCCGCCCGTAAAAACATCTCCCCTCTCCCAGCCACTCGCGCGGCCGAAAGAGGGGAGACGGGACCAGCGGGCTGAGCGCTTCGCGCTCAGTACATGCCACCCATTCCGCCGCCCGGCGCGGCCGGTGCGGCGGGCTCCTTCTCCTTCTTCTCGACGATGAGCGCTTCCGTCGTGAGGAGGAGCGAGGCGATCGACGCGGCGTTCTGCAGCGCCGTGCGGGTCACCTTCGTCGGGTCGATGACGCCGGCGAGGACGAGGTCCTCGTAGGTGTCGCTGAAGGCGTTGTAGCCGAAGTTCTTGTCCTTCGAGGCGCGCACCTTCTCGACGACGATCGAGCCTTCGCCGCCCGCGTTCTGCACGATCATGCGGATCGGCTCCTCGATGGCGCGACGGATGATGTCGACGCCGATCTGCTCGTCGGCCTCGAGCTTGATGCCCTTGAGCGCGGACTGCGCGCGCACGAGCGCGACGCCGCCGCCCGGGACGATGCCTTCCTCGACGGCCGCGCGCGTGGCGTGCAGCGCGTCCTCGACGCGGGCCTTCTTCTCCTTCATCTCGCTCTCGGTGGCGGCACCGACGTTGATCACGGCCACACCGCCCGCGAGCTTCGCCTTGCGCTCCTGGAGCTTCTCCTTGTCGTAGTCGCTGGTCGACTTCTCGATGGCGACTTCGATCTCCTTGATGCGGGCCTTGATCTTGTCGGCCTCGCCGTAGCCGTCGATGACGGTCGTGTTGTCCTTGTCGATGACGATGCGCTTCGCGCGGCCGAGGTCCGTGAGGACCGCGTTCTCGAGCTTGAAGCCGATCTCCTCGGAGATCACGTTGCCCTTCGTGAGGGTCGCGATGTCCTCGAGCATCGCCTTGCGGCGATCACCGAAGCCCGGGGCCTTCACGGCGGCGACGCGCAGCGTGCCGCGGAGCTTGTTCACGACGAGCGTGGCCAGCGCCTCGCCCTCGATGTCCTCGGCGATGATGAGCAGCGGCTTGCCCGTCTGCGCGACCTTCTCCAGCACCGGGAGCAGGTCCTTCATCGAGGAAATCTTCTTGTCGTGGATGAGGATGTGGGCGTCCTCGAGGACGGCCTCCATCTTGTCCGGATCGGTGATGAAGTACGGCGAGAGGTAGCCGCGGTCGAACTGCATGCCGTCGACCGTCTCCAGCGTCGTCTCGAGGCCCTTGGCCTCTTCGACGGTGATGACGCCGTCCTTGCCGACCTTCTCCATCGCCTCGGCGATCAGGTCACCGATCTCCTTGTCGTTGTTCGCGGAGATGGTGCCGACCTGCGCGATCTCCTTCTTGCCGGAGGTCGGGACGGAGAGCTTCTTGAGCTCCTCGACGATGGCCGTGACGGCCTTGTCGATGCCGCGCTTGATGGCCATCGGGTTCGCCCCGGCCGTCACGTTCTTGAGGCCTTCGCGGAAGATCGCCTGGGCGAGGACCGTGGCGGTCGTCGTGCCGTCACCGGCGAGGTCCGACGTCTTGGTCGCGACTTCCTTCACCATCTGCGCGCCCATGTTCTCGATCGGATCGGCGAGCTCGATCTCCTTCGCGACGGACACGCCGTCCTTGGTGACCGTCGGGGCGCCGAACTTCTTGTCGATCACGACGTTGCGGCCCTTGGGGCCGAGCGTGACCTTCACCGCCTCGGCAAGCTGGTCCACGCCACGCTTGAGCGCGGCACGAGCCTCAACATTGAAATGCAGTTCCTTCGCAGCCATATGGTCTCAGGTCCTGTGGTTAGTTGTTGACGATCGCGAGGATGTCGCTCTCGCGGAGGATCAGGAGCTGTTCGCCGTCGATGCTCACTTCGGTGCCGGAGTACTTGCCGTAGAGCACCTTGTCGCCGGCCTTCACTTCCATCGCGACCCGCTTGCCGTCCTCGGTGCGGCCGGGGCCGACCGCGATCACTTCGCCCTGCTGGGGCTTTTCCTTGGCGGTATCCGGGATGTAGAGCCCGCCACGCATCGTCTCGGTCTCTTCGAGCGCCTTGACGACCACGCGATCGGCGAGGGGCGCGACCTTCTGGGCGGCCGCAGTCTTCGCTGCCATAGGTATCCGTCCTCCTGCTGGGTGTGAATAGGTGATGGTACTTGTCTGGCACTCACTTAGCACGAGTGCTAACAACACCGTAAGCTACTCGCAAACCGCATGCCAGTCAAATGGGGGCACCAAACCGCGGCGCCCCCATAAGAGTATGTCCAGTAACGGGTTACAACGATGTTGCCCTGCCAGATTGACAAATCCCGCGCGGTAGTTTTGGCGAGACCAAAACGTCGGATTGGCAGGCGAACCTCAGCCCCGGCGCAAGACTCCCCACGCGAACTCGCGGGTCCCCACCACGCCGGTCGACCCGATCCAGAGCAGCGCCGCCGGCTCCAGCACCCTTGCCCGCGCCAGTGGACCGAGTACCAGCGGCCGAACCCGATGGCCGCGGCCAGATCGGCGACGACGCGCGTCGCGGCGGCATCGTCGCCGCAGAGCCAGAGCACCGCCGGCCGACCCTGGAACGTGGCGTTGGCCATCACCTCACGCCCAATGGTGTTGAAGGCCTTCACCACGCGGGCACCGGGAGCCCACCGGGCCACCTGCTCCGCCCCGGAGTCGTCGCGCCCGTGCGTGAGCACGCCGCCGGCGCCGATCGGATTGGTGGCGTCGACGAGGATCTTGCCGGCCAGCGACCCTGCGCCGACGATGGCGGCCTCGGCGGCCGACCATGGCGTGGCGAGCAGTACGAGCTCAGCGTCGCGGACGGCGTCGGCGACGGGACGCGCCGCCGCGCCGAGCACCGCGTACTTCGGGTCGGCAGGGTTCCGCACGGCATAGCGGACATCGTGGCCGACCTCGCGGAATCGGGCGCCGAGGGTCTGGCCGACTTTGCCGGCGCCGAGGATTGCGATGTGCATCGGAGCGTTCGGGTGAGAGTTGGAGCGCGCCGTCCCGTCCCGGGGGCGTGCGGCGCTGCCCGGAGACGCGTGATAGCTTGCCAGTGATGCGATGCGATAGTCAACACATGACGCATACACGACGTGCCCTGCGTGAGATTCGCCTCGCCGCAGTCTCCGCGCTCGGCGCCCTGTTCCTGCTCGGCGCGCGCGGTGCATCGCCGGTGCAGGCGCAGGTGGTCAGCGGAAGCGTGGTGGACAGCGCCAGTCGCCAACCGATTCCGGGCGCGGTCATCCAGTTGCTGGGCGCCAACGGCGAAGAGCACGGGCGTGGGCTCAGCGACGCCCGCGGGGCCTTCGTAGTGCGGGTGCGCGGTGATGTCCGACGCGTGCGCATCGTGCGCATCGGGTTCTCGCCGCGCCTCCTCGACGTCAGCATCGCCGCGGCGGAGCCCGCGACCCGCGCCCTCGGTGACATCGCCATGCGGCGCATTCCGGCCTTTCTCGATCCGGTCCGCGTCGTGGCGGCGCAGTGCCGCGGACGCTCGAATCGCGGACGCTCCCCGATCGCGTTGATCGAGCAGGCACGCGCCGGGCTGCTGACCTCGGTGGTGACGCGCGACCAGAATCCGGCGACGATGCGCCGTCTCACGTATGAGCGACTCTTTGAGGGCGACAGCCGACGCCCCACGGAGCAGATCGTGCGCAGCGATTCCTCGACCCAGCAAACGCGCAGCTTCCGTGCGGCGCAGGACGCCGGCAGCTTCGTCGAGTCAGGATTCGTCCAGCCGTTGGGCGACGAGCAGATCTTCTTCGCCCCGGACGCCGACGTGCTGCTCGACGATCGCTTCGCGGCGGGGTATTGCTTCCGCGTGATGCCGCGCGACCGCGACCGCCCGCGTGAGATCGGGCTGGGCTTCGAGCCGGCGACGCGGCGCGCCGGACGCGTCGATGTGGAAGGCGCCCTGTGGATCGACACCGTCGCGCGCGAGCTGCGCGAGCTCTCGTTCCGCTACGTGGGTTTGAATCGACGCATCGAGGCGCTCGGCCCGGGCGGGAGCGTCTCGTTCCAGACGCTGCCCAACGGCCTCGTCATCGTGGACCGCTGGTCCATGTACCTGATTGGTGAAGTGCCGGACACGCTCGCGTCCTCCCGACCGGGGACGGTTCGCCTCAGCGCCCGGCTGGTCGAGGTGCGCAACGGCGGCGAACTCGCCGCGGCGCGGTGGAGTGACGGCACCGAATGGCGCGCGGCGCTGGGCACGGTGACGGGATCGGCCCGCTGGCGCGATGGCCGGCCCGCCAGCGGCGCGACGCTCGCCCTCGGCGATACGCCATTCCGCACGGTGGTCACGGACGCCGGGCAGTACACCTTCGAGGGACTCCTGCCCGGCTCGTACACGGTATTCGTCGACGATTCCGCATTGCTGAGCATCGGCCTCGACATGCCGACGTCGCAGCGCGTCACGACGGACCGCGATTCAACGCGCTTGGAACTCATCCTGCCGACGCGCGCCGACGTGGCGGGTCGCCACTGCCCCGCGAGCGGACCCTTCGATCCCAACAACCGCACGCTGTTCCTCGGACGCGCCCTGCGGACGGACCGCGCGCCGATCGAGGATGCCATCTGGGGCGTGCGCCTCAACACGCCCGAGGGCTGGGTCGAGGTCGCCAAAGACGGACGCACCGGCAGCAACGGCCTGATGCCCTACTGCACCGGCTTGCGGCGCGGTGCTGAGCTCGAGGTCACGGTGCGAACCCCGGAGGGGCTGGTCGACGTGCAGCGACGGCGGCTCACCGAGCCGGCGACCATCGTGCCGTTCGTGTTCCCGATGCCCTGATGGGTGTCGGCGCGCGCTTAGCGCGCGCCGCTGAGGATCTCGTGGGCCATGCGCAGGCCGTGCAGCGTGAGATCCGGATCGACGAGTTCGATGATCGGGCAGTGCGGCTGGATGACCACCGCCAGCCCACCCGTCGCCACGACCTTGGGCCGCCCGGCATTCGGCCAGCTCGCGATGATGCGGTTCACGATCCCCGTCACGCTGTCGGCGGCGCCGAACACGACGCCCGCCCGGATGCACTCCTCGGTGCGCGTGCCGATCACCTTCGCGGGCGCCTGCAACTCCGTCGCCGCAAGTTTGGCGGTGCGCCGGAACAGCGTCTCCGCCGAGGTCTTCACGCCGGGCTGGATGACGCCTCCGAGGAACACCCCATCCTTGGTGATGCAATCGTAGGTCGTGGCGGTGCCCAGATCGACGACGATGCAATCGCTCCGGTACATGCGGCTCGCGGCGAGCGTGTTGATGATGCGATCGGCGCCGACGGTCATCGGTTCGTCGACGGCGAGCGTGATGCCCAGCGGCGAGCGCGCATCGACGACGACGGCGGGCGTCTCGCTCATGCGCGACGCGGCTTCGGCCAGCGCCATCGTCACGCCGGGCACGACGGAGCCGATGGCGGCGCCGCGCAGCTTGCTGCCCGCGCGCCCGGAGGCCTGCAGCAAGCTGTGCAGCAGGAGGAAGACCTCGTCGGGCGTGCGGTTCGCCTCGGTCGTCACGCGCCAGTGCGCGACGATGCGTTCGCCTTCGGCGAGACCCAGCGTGGTTTCGGTGTTGCCGACGTCGGCGACGAGGAGCATCGAGATATCCTCAGGGGGAGAACACGAGGGAGCCGGCGCGGACAGGCGTCAGCGTCCCATTGGATTCTATCAGCAAGGCGCCGTCCGTGGTGATGCCGCGGGCCGTGCCGGCCATGGGTTCCCGCAGGGGACGACCCAGCGCGAGGTCACGCGCGGCGAACTCCGCGCACTCGGCATCACTCAGCGGGCCGCTCGCGAACGCCGCCGCCCGGAGTGCCGGGACGAGCTCGCCGAGCACCTCGTGCGGCGCCGCCTCGCGCAGCGCCGCGGCCTCGAGCTGATCCGGCGGGAGCTCGAGATTGATGCCCACGCCGATGGCGACCCAGTCGGGGCGCTGGTCGCGCCAGCGTGCTTCGATGAGGACGCCCGCGAGCTTGCGGCTGCCGACGAACAAGTCGTTGGGCCACTTGAGCCGGATCGGCGCGTCCGTCCAGCGCTCCAGCACACGCGCCATGCGCAATCCGACGCGCAGCGAGAGCACTTCGATGGCGCGGGGGTCGTGCGGCCGCTCGATGAGGGTGAGCCAGAGGCCGGCACGAGGCGCCGACGTCCATCGCTTGCCTCCGCGGCCGCGCCCGGCGTCCTGGCGTTCGGCGACGACGAGGGTCCCCGCCGGTGCGCCGCTGCCGGCAAGGCGATGCGCCTCGTCCATGGTGGAGCCGACCGTCTCGAGGGCCGCCACCTGCGGCAGCGCAAGCGCGCGGGCCAGTCCGTCAGCACTCGCGCCGAACCACGCCATGCCTACCAGCCGCCTCGCGTCGCGATGAGGCCGAGGATCACGGCGCCGAGCGCGAACCGATATACCGCGAACACCGCATAGCTGCGGCTGCGCACGAAGCGCAGCAGCACGGCGATGGCCAGCCAGCTCGACACCGCGGCCGCCGCCACACCGACGAGCAGCGGCGCGCTGATGCCGCTCTCGCGCAAGGCGTCTGGCACCTTGAAGATCGCTGCCGCGAGGATGATCGGCAGCGACATGAGGAACGAGAACACGGCGGCGGACGACCGGTCGAAGCCGAGCGCACGGCCGGCCGTGATCGTACTGCCCGAGCGCGAGACGCCCGGCACGAGCGCCAGGCACTGCGCGAGACCGACGAGCAGCGCATCGCGCCAGGTCATCTGCTCGCGGCTGCGCGCCAGCGGCAGCTTGGCATCCACGACCCACAGCAGCGCGCCCATCACGATGAGCGCGATGGCCGTCACGATGGGCGCACGGAACGCCGTCTCGGCGAGATCCTCGAGCAACAGGCCGGCAATACCGGCCGGCACGGTCGCGATGCCGATGAAGAGCGCCATGCGTGAGTCTGCGTCGACGGCGCGGCGCTGCGTGAGCAGCGTGACCGAACCGCGGGCGACGCGCGCCCATTCGGCGCGGAAGTACCACACGAGCGCGATGAGCGTCCCCACATGCAGCGACACGTCGAAGCCGAGTCCGGCGGGCGGCCAGCCCATCACCCATGGCGTGAGCGAGAGGTGCGCCGAGCTCGACACGGGCAGGAACTCCGTGAGGCCCTGCAGCGTGCCGAGGACGAGTGCTTGCCAGATGGTCGGTTCGTGCATCGTCGAAAACTAGCGGGGCGCGCGGGGCCCGTGCGTCCCGCGTCGCCCTAACGGACCGCCGCGAGCGCTTCCGCGTACAGCTGCTCGTAGCGCGCCACGATCTGGCCCGTGCTGAAGCGACTCCGCGCGTCCGCCACGGCGGCCGCGCTCGCGGCGGCCCAACGGGCGGGCTCGAGCAGTGCCACGGCCGCGGCGGCCATCCCGTCCACGTCCCCGAGCGGGCGCAGCGCACCGGTGACGCCGTCCTTCACGACTTCCGGCACGCCGCCGACGGCCGAGGCGACGACGGGGACACCGGACGCCAGGGCCTCGAGCGCGCTCAAGCCGAAAGATTCCGTCTGCGAGGGGAAGATGTAGAGGTCCGCGGCGGCGAGCAGCGGCGCGACGTCGTCGATGCGGCCGAGGAAGCGCACGTCCTCGTAGACGCCCTGCGTGCGGGCCTCGTCCTCGGCGGCGCCGCGATCGGGGCCGTCCCCGACCATCACCAGCGTCGCGGCGCGCTGCGCGCGGACCTTGGCGAAGACGCGGACCACGTCGCGCACGCGCTTCACGGGGCGGAAGTTGGAGATGTGCATCAGCACCGGATTCCCGCGCCCGAGCTCCTGCCGCAGCGCGTCGCCGTGCTTCGCGCGATCGAACTCCACCGGGTCGACGAAGTTCGGAATCACGTCCACGCGGCAGTTCTCGCAGCCGAAGGCCTTGATGGTCTCGTCCTTGAGCCATTGCGAGACGCTGGTGATGCGGTCCGAGCGCTCGATGCTGAAGCGCGTGATGGCCTGGTACGAGTGGTCCTGGCCGACGATGGTGATGTCGGTGCCGTGCAGCGTGGTCACCACGGGCAGCTTGCGGCCCTGGGTGGCCAGCATCTCCTTGGCGATCCACGCGCTGGTCGCGTGCGGGATGGCGTAGTGCACGTGCAGCAGGTCGAGCCCCTGGGAGAGCACGACGTCGTGCATGCGCACGGCGAGTGCGAGGTCGTACGGCGGATACTCGAACAGCGGGTAGTTGCCGATGTTCACTTCGTGGAAGTGCACGCGCGGCAGGAAGTGCGGCAGGCGGAACGGGTGCTCGTACGTGATGAAGTGCACCTCGTGCCCGCGCGCGGCGAGCGCGATGCCGAGTTCCGTGGCGACGGCGCCGGAGCCGCCGTACGTGGGATAACAGGTGATGCCAACCTTCACGGCGACTCCTCGGAGAACCAGCGTTCGGCCACGGCCAGCGCGTCGGGTGCCGTGGGATCGAGCCGTGTCACGGGCCCGACGTCATCGAGTTGATTACGGAACCAAGTGCGCTGGCGTTTGGCGTACTGCCGCGTGCTGATGCGGACGGCCTCGAGCGCGTCGGCCTGGGACCGCGCGCCCTCGACGTGTTCACGAATCTCCCGGTAGCCGCAGGCGTTCCAAGCGGGAGCCTCCGGCGGCACGCGGTCCATGAGGCGCCGCACTTCCTCCACCCAGCCCTCGGCGAGCATCTGCTCGCGGCGCCGATCAAGCCGTTCGGCCAGCGATGGTCCCGGATCGACCACCAGCCAGCGTGCGGCGCGTGCCGGACGCGTACTGCCCTTGGCGT
Organism: Pseudogemmatithrix spongiicola; assembly: GCF_030623445.1. Lineage (NCBI taxonomy): Bacteria > Pseudomonadati > Gemmatimonadota > Gemmatimonadia > Gemmatimonadales > Gemmatimonadaceae > Pseudogemmatithrix > Pseudogemmatithrix spongiicola. The sequence continues at coordinate 1,509,297 of NZ_CP130613.1, read as the reverse complement.
GCCAGTCGCTTAAGCGCTCGCCGGTCACCATCGCCACCTCGGCAGCCCGCAGCAGCTGCGCGCGGCCCAAGTGCGCGCGCGGCGGATCGAGACGGTCCACCATGCTGCGCAGCGCGTCGGTGGGCATGCCCTTGAGGAACTCCTGCGTCGCGGCGCGCCGCACCGGATCCATCGGTGGTTCGTCGGCGAGCGGCCGCACCAGGGCCTGCAGCCACAGTCCGGTGCCGCCGACGATGATCGATGGACGTTGCCGCTCGGCATCCTCCGCCAGCCAGATGGCCGCCTCGAGGGCCCAGCGCGCGGCGTTCCAGCGCTCGGTCGGATCCGCGACATCGAGACCCGCGTGCGGCACACGGCGCTGGTCGTCACGGGATGGCTTCGCCGTGCCGATGTCGAACCCCCGATAGATCTGCCGCGAGTCGGCGCTGATGATGCGCGCGCCGTGCCTGAGCGCCAGGGTCATCGCGAACGCCGACTTCCCCGCCCCGGTCGGCCCGGCGATGATCCGCAGCGGCGGCGACTCAGGCACGGCCGAAGCGCCGGTCGATCTCGCCCCAGCCAAGCTGCAGGATCGTCGCCCGCCCATGCACGTCGTGCGCGGGCAGCGTCGTGCGCGCGAGCGCGAGGTAGAGCGCGCGCATCTCGTCCGGGGCGAGCAAGTCGCCCGACTTCACGGCCGCCTTGCAGGCCACCGTGGCAATGAGCCGCGTGTGCCGTGCATGCGCGCTGGCGTCGCGGTCACCGGTGAGCGTGGCGAGCGTGTCGCGCAGGCAGCGTTCCGCGTCGAAGCGGGGATGCGGCGCCGGCACGGCCTGTACGAGCACGGAGCTGCCACCGAAGAGCTCGCCCTCGAAGCCCAGCTTGCCAAGGGCCTCCCGTTCCGCCTCGAACACCTCCGCCTCGGCCGGCGAGAGATGCAAGGTGAGCGGGAACAGCAGGCGCTGGCTCGGCATCGCCCCGCCTTCGAAGGCATGCAGGAAACGCTCGTAGAGCACGCGCTCGTGCGCCGCATGCTGGTCGATGAGCACCAGCGCCTCCGGTCGCTCGAAGGCGATGTACGTCCGGTGGAACTGGAACAATGGCGGGACGATAATGTCGTCGTCGGCGTCGACCGCCGCGTCCACGTCGACGGGCGCGGCGGCCGTGTCGCTTGCGTATTCGAAGAGCGGCGCCGACGCGGCCGGCATCGGCTGGCGCAGGGATTCGACGCCGAGCGGCCGACCCAGCACCGGCGCCTCGGGCACGCCGCGCACGATCCCGACGGCGGCGATCGCGTCCTCCGTGCCGAGGGCGCGGCGCACCGCGCGTTCGACGGCACGCTCCACGGTCCAACGATCGCGGAAGCGCACCTCGGCCTTGGCCGGATGCACGTTCACATCCACGTCCGCGCCGGGGATGTCGAGTTCGAGGAGCAGCGACGGGCGCACGCCGGAAGGAATCGTCGAGCGATACGCCGCCTCGGCGGCGCGGATCACCCCGGCATCGCGCACGGCGCGGCCGTTCACCGTCACGAGCGTGCGGCGGGTGCCGAGTCCCACGTCGCTGGGACGTTCGGCGAGGCCGCTCACGCGGATGCTGCCTTGAATGTCGTTAACGGGCAACAGGCGATCGGCGGCGTCCGCGCCCCACACGGCGTGCACGCGTTCGGCGAGCGAGGCCGCCGGCGCGAGTGCCAGCTGTTCCTTGTCGTCGTGCGTGACGCGGAGGCGGATGTCGCGGCGCACGAGCGCGACGACGTGCAGGAGCTCGAGGATGGCACGCCACTCGGAGCGCGCACCGCGCAAGAACTTCTGCCGCGCGGGAGTATTGAAGAACAACTGTTCGACGCTGACCGTGGTCCCGCGACGCCGCGCGGCGGGACGCACGCCGTCGAGCGCACCGCCGCGCACCTCGATGCGCGTCCCTGCCCCGTCCTCCGTGGCGGTCTCGATGCTCAGCATCGCCACCGAACCGATGGCCGGCAGCGCCTCGCCGCGGAACCCGAAGCTGCGCACGCCCACGAGATCCTCGGCGTCGCGGATCTTGCTCGTCGCGTGACGGGCGATGGCCAGCTGGACTTCGTCACGCGTCATGCCGCTGCCGTCATCACTGACGCGGATGAGCGCGCGGCCACCCTCGCGGATCTCGAGGTCGAGGCTGCGGGCGCCGGCATCGAGCGCGTTCTCGACAAGCTCCTTCACGACGGACGCCGGACGCTCGACGACTTCACCGGCCGCGATGCGGTCGGCGACGTCCGGCGGCAGGATGGCGATGCGCGAAGCCGTCATCCCTGCAATCTCCGGGAGCGCGGAGCGGGAATCAATCGCGCGCCAAGCTGCGCGTGCGCTCTGCGGGGAACCAGCCACTGCGGCCGCCGTCGAGTTCGAGGCGCAGCCACACGCCGCGGCGCTCGACGACGCGGGCGATCTCCCCGGTCATCGGCACGGCGCCGGGGTCGGCGCCAAGGGCTGGCAGCGAGCGCAACGGCGAACGCTCGGCGATGACGACCGCATCGGCACCCGCCAAGCTGCGATCGATGTACGCGGCTGCGAAGATGCAAAGGGCCGACGGCAGGAGCACCAAGGCCGGCCAGCGCGAACGCCGCTGCCGTCGCGCGAGCCCGGCGAGCCACGCCCAGCCGCCGAGCCAACCCAGCAGGCCGAGCGCCAGCAGCGGCAGCGGTGGCAGCGGCCACACCCGCGCCGCACGCTGGTGCTGCGGGGCCGACACGCGCGCGAGACGGGACCGGAGTTCCGTCGAAGTGGGATCAAGCCGCAGGGCGCGCTGCCAGCCGACGACGGCCGTGACGGTGTCGCGCGCCTGCCACGCGGCGGTGCCTAGGTTGGCCCATGCGGCCGGATCACGCGGCGCCCGCGCGCTGGCGAGGGCGAATGCCTCGCGAGCCGCAGAGTACTCTCCGCGCATGTATGCCTGGGCGCCCGTCTGGAAGGCGTCCACCGCGTCGCGCGCGAACGGTTGCGACGCGCAGCCCGCGAACGCGGTGGCCACGATCAGCAGGAGCGTTGCCCGCCGCCGCGCCTCGGCGTCCACCTTGGCGAGCATGGCGCTCGCACGCGCCTGCAGCTCGCGCAGCCCGGCGGGTGTCACGGGGGCGGCAAACGTGGCGCGGTCGCAGTCGTCACGCAGCGACTCCACCGCGGACGCCGTCTCCGGCGTGACACCCTCCAGTCGCAGCGCTTCGGTCAGCGCGCCTGGCGACGTGAAGCTGGCGAGCTGCAGCCCGGTGCGCTCGCGGAGCGTGCGGTCGAGCAGCGCGCGCGGCGATGGATCGACGGCGGCAGGGCCCGCCGCGCGCCGTCGCCGCCCACGGGCGAAACGCCACCACGTCCACGGCAGCGGCGCGAGTAGCGCCAGCCAGGTCAGCAGCGTCCCGAAGGGCAGTCGCAGGGGCGTCGCGCCCCGGAGTGACGGCTCGATCGTCATGGCCGCGTCTTCCGCGGCCGCTGCACCCGGACGCGTCGGCAGCGTGGCCAGCGTCCCGGGACGGACCGTGACGGACACGGGCGTCGTCATGACGCGCATGTAGCCACCGCGCGCGGGATCGAACGTCGGGTACCCCATCGCCGCGACCGTCTGTTGCCCGGCCTCGCGCGGCGTGACCAGCCAGCGGAACTCCTTGGTGCCGCCGAAGAGCGCCGGCGTCGAATCGAGCAGCACCCGCTCGTCCTGGGCGACCACGTCGGCCCATGGAATCGAGAGCGCCGGTCGCGGCAGCAGCGTCGCATTGCCCGTGCCCTCCAGACGCAGCACGAGCACGAAGGGATCGCCGACGCGCGACTCGGCAGGTTCGGCACGGAGCGTCGCCTGCCACTGTCCGACCGCGCCGGCCCAATCGGCGGGACGCCCGCGCAGCGGGGGCTCGACGGCGACGAAGCTCACGCCGTCGGCGCGCAGCGTGCGGTCGTCTTCGCGGCTGAAGAAGCTGTTGCTCTGGGGCAGCGCGTAGCTGAGCCGCGCTTGGCTCAACGCGTACCGACCCGGCGTGAGGGCAAACAGCGCGCGGCGGAACGTGTGCGTCTCGTACTCATCGCCGGGCTCACCGGCGCGCGCGAGCGGAAGGTCGTAGGCCAGCATGGCGCGCGGCTCCGGCGGCACGAACTCCGGATTCCGGCGCAGGCGCTGGCGGACGGCGGTCGGAATCCGCACGGAGAGCGTGTAGGTAATCTGCTGGCCGACGAACACCGTGTCCGCCGAGAGCGAGGCGCGGAGCGAGACGCCGTCGGCGTTCGCCTGCTGCGCACGGAGCGCGGCCGCGGGTACGGCGAGCATCGCGCAGGCCGCGAGTGCCGTGAATCGAAGACCGCGTCGGAAGGCGCTCACCAATCCTTCTGCCCCGCCGAGCGCAGCGGCGTATTGCCCCGCTGGCGGCGCGCCTGCGTGTCGCGTTCGTCGCGAGCGGCCGCATCGAGCAAAGCCTCGGCTTGCTGCTTCGACATCGGACCCTGCGACTGCTGCTGCGGTGGCGCAGCGTCTCCACGCGGCTGCGGCTGGTTGGCGCCACCGCCCCCACCGCCGCCGCCCGTCGGGGCTCGCAGCGCGAGTTCGTAGTTCCATTGCGCGTCCGGATCGCCCGGCGATTCCAGCAACACCGTCCGGAAGGCGCGGCGCGCGTTCGTCAGTGCCGCACTCCGCGCGTCTCCGTCGAGCCGCAGCCCGCGCCGGAGGTACGCCAGTCCCAGGTTGTACCGAGCCTTGGTGCGCAACGCCGGATCCGCCGTGAACAGCGCACGCTCGAGTGCATCGACCGCGCCGTCGAGCGAGTCCGTCTCCAGCAGCGCGGTGCCGAGGTTGTACAGCACGACCGGACGACGGTCGCCAGCCGTGACGAGTGCGCGGTAGAGGCGAATGGCGTCGTTGTGACGTCCATCGCGCTGCGCCGCCACCGCGTCGCGGAATGACGGCGCCTGCGCGCTCAGTGTCCGCGGCGCCAGCGCTATGGCGGCCGCGATGAGCAGCACGCTGACGGACACGGATCGCGTGGCGCCCGGTCGACGCAGCTTCAGCCATGACGGCCAGCGGCCGCCGTCGGCGAAGATCGCGTCGCAGAGCAGCAGCAGCAGCGCCACCGCGGCGAACCACTGGAAGCGGAGCGGGCGGCTCAAGCGGAGCGCTTCCTCACGCGTGGAGGCCTCGAGGCCCGAGAGCACGCCACGAATGCGATTGCCCTTGTCGGTGGCCTCCGCGGGGATGAACTCCCCGCCGGCGGCCTGCGCGACGGCGCCGAGCAGCGTCGCGTCGTACTGGGTGATGACGATCTCGCCGTTCTCGTCGCGCTTGGTGGTCGGCCCGGTGGGACCGGGAATCGGGATGGCGCTGCCGCCCGGCGTACCGAAGCCGACGGCGATGACGTGGATGCCGGCTTCGCGGGCCTCCGCCGCGAGGGCGAGGGCGTCGCCGTGATCGTCGAACGCCTCGCCGTCACTCATGACGACGAGGGCGCGGTCGGCATCGCCGCGGCTGGCGAGCAAGAGGTCGATGCCCTGTCGCAGCGGCGGCGCGAGCGCCGAGCCGGCCTGGCCGACGATGCTGGGGCTGAGGTTGTCGAGGAAGAGATCGATCGCGCCGTCGTCCGACGTGAGCGGCGAGAGGATGTAGCTGCGGCCGGCGAAGCCGATCAGCGCGAAGCGATCGCCGGGGGAGCTGGCGCGCAGGCGGCGCACCTCCTGCTTCATGCGCTCGAGCCGCGACGGACGTTCGTCGTCGGCGAGCATCGACAGCGAGAGGTCCATCGCGATGGCGACGTCGACGCCTTCGACCTGCAGCGTCTGTTCGCTGCGCCCCCAGCGCGGGCCGGCGACGGCGAGACCGAGGCAGAGCGTGGCGATGCCGATCCGCCAGGTGCGCGCACGGGGGGGCGCGGCGGCATCTGTCGGGGCGAGCCGGGCGATCGCGCTGCTCGTGCCGTAGCGCGCTAATCGCGCGCGTCGGCGCACCGAGCCCGCCCAGAGCAGCACGGCCGCCGCGGCGGCGAGCACCAGCGCGCCCGGCACCATCCACGCGGTGTCGAAGACGCGCATCATGGCAGCGGCCCCCGGCGCCACACGAGGCCGAGTTCCAGCATGAGCGCGAACAGTGCCGCCGCGAGCGGCCACATGTACCAGTCGCGATAGCGCACGAGGCGGGCCTCGCGCATCGGCGCGCGCTCCAAGGCGTCGATCTGCTGGTAGGTGCGTCGCAACGCCTCGGCGTCGCGGGCGCGCTGGTAGCGGCCGCCCGTGGTGCGCGCGATGTCCTCGAGCAGCACCTCATCGATGCGCACGGGGCGATTCTCATAGCGCAGGCCGAACACGCCGCGGCCCACCGGCACCGGCGCGACCCCCTCGCTGCCGATGCCCACCGTGTGGACGCGCACGCCCGTGGCCGCCGCGGCCTGCGCGGCGGTGCGCGGATCGATGGCGCCGCGGTTGCTCTCGCCGTCGGTGAGGAGGATGACCACGCGCGACCGCCCGTCGGCGTCGCGCAGGCGATTGGTCGCGGTGACGAGCGCCGTGCCGATTGCCGTGCCATCCTCGAGCTGGCCGGGCTGCAGGTTGTCGATCGCCGCCAACAGCACGGGATAATCCAACGTGAGCGGCACCTGCGTCAGCGCCTCGCCGGCGAACGCGACGATGCCCACCTGATCGGCCTCGCGCGCCGCGATGAACTCCTTCGCCGTCTCCTTGGCCACCGCGAGCCGATTGTCCGGCTGGAAATCCTCGGCCAGCATCGAGCTCGAGATGTCCATGGCGATGACGATGCTGATGCCGTCGCCGCGCAGCGTCTCGGTGCGCGCGCCGGTGCGTGGCCGCGCCATCGCGATGACGATGCCGACCAGCGCGAACACACGCAGGACGATCAGGACCCGCGCCGTCCAGCGCCCACGCGCCGGTCCCTCGGCGAGCAGCCCGGCGCGCGCATGCAGCAAGGCCGGCGGGCGCCGGCGACGGCGCCACAGCAGCCAGCCGAGCAGCGGCAGCAGCAGGAGCAGCGCCCACGGCGCGGCGAAGGTCACGCCACCGAGCATCATCGCAACCGCTTCCGTTTGACGCGTGACGACTCGTGCTCGCGTAGCTGGCGCGCCACCCAGGCCTGCTCCAAGTCCTCCACCACGGCTGTGGCTTCGAGCGCAAGCCGTTCGGCCGCCCCGGACGGCAGGTCGGCGGCCGCGTACGCCACCGGCTCACCGGCGGCCGCGAGTGCGACCACACGTTCCGGCAAGACGGGGAACTCGGTGCCTCGGAGGCGTTCCTCGAGCTCTCGCGCCGTGAGCGCCGGCGGCAACGCGGGCCACCGCTCGCCCATGTAACGGCGCAGGACCTGCAGGTGCGCCAGCGCATGCCGGCCCGGTTCGCCCGCAGAGGAGAGGTCCATCGCGCGGAGATGTGCGAACGCGGCGCGCGCCCGGACGAAGGGCCCGGGATCCATCGACGCCAGCGCCTCCCGCGCGCGCCGGAAGCGCCGCCAGCCCCAGAACGACAGCAGGGCCACGACCGCTGCCGCGACGAACCAGCGCCAGGGCATGGTCGGCGCATCCACAGCGCCCCGGGCGGGCTTCGGCTTCCGCGCCGCGGTGTCCGCCGGCAGCAGGCTGCGGATGCGCAGGGCCCCCACCGGCACCGGGTAGCGCGTGACGCGTCCGTCGCGCTCGAGCGTCACGTCACCGAAGGCCGGCGCGACACTGCCCGTGTCCCAGGCGATCAGGCGATACGTCGCGACCTGCTCGAGATCGCCGCTCCCAGGGTCGCCCTCAGCGGCCGCAATGCTCCGCGGATCCAGCGGTTCGATGCGCGAGCCTGTGTCGGGCAGCACCGGGAAGCGCACGAGCGTGCCGCGCGGCGCGCGCACGCGCAGTTCGACCGTGATCGGCTCGCCCACCGCGGGCCGCTCCGGCGTCACGCGCACGCGCACCGTCGGGGCGCGCTCCGGCCCCGCCCCGCCCTGCAGCAACAGCGCCAACCCGAGCGCGGCGATCACCGGCGCCTCGCGCGCGTCTCCCGCGTGCGGAAGAAGCGCAGCATGGCTTCGACATAGCCGGCCTCGAGCGGCACGACGACTTCGTCCACGCCGAGGCGTCGCAGCATCGCCTGCCGCGCCTCACGCTCGGCGCGGAGGCGCGCCGCGTACCGCGCACGCACCGCCGGCGACGCCGTATCCACCTCGGCGAGCGCACCGGTTTCGGGATCGATGAGGCGCGCCACGCCCACGTTCGGCAGCTCGCGCTCCCCGGGATCGTCGAGCACGACGGCGACCACGTCGTGACGTCGCGACAGCCGCGTCAGGGGCCGCTCGAAGTCCGGGGCGACGAAATCCGAGACGACGAAGACGATGCTGCGATGCGGCAGCAGCCGGGCCGCGTAGTCGCAGGCCGCCCCGAGATCCGTGCCGCGCTGCTGCGCGCGGGCCGCCAGCACGTCGCGCACGAGTCGCAACGCGTGCCGGCGTCCCTTCTTGGGCGGCACCACGTGCTCGACGCGATCGGAGTGCAGCAGGAGCCCGACACGGTCGTTGTTACGCGTGGCAGTGAGCGCGAGCACCGCCGCGAGCTCGGCCGCCATGCCCTGCTTGTCCTGGTCCACCGCCCCGCCACGGCTCGAGCCGGAGGTATCGACCAGCAGCAGCACCGTGAGTTCGCGCTCCTCGACGAAGCGCTTCACGAAGAGCTTCCGCATCCGCGCGCTGACGTTCCAGTCGATGGTGCGCACTTCGTCGCCGGGTTGGTACTCGCGCACCTCGGCGAACTCCATCCCCATGCCCTTGAACACGGAGTGGTACTCGCCGGTGAAGCGCGAGTTGACGAGGCCGCGCGTGCGCAGCTCGATGCGCCGCACCTGCCGGAGGACGTCCGGCGGAACGGCCGCGCCGCGGCCGTGGTCGGCCGCCGCGCGCGTCACGGGGCGGCGATGCGCTCGAGGATGCGCGTGATCACGGCGTCGCTGGTCACGTTCTCGGCCTCGGCCTCGAAGGTCATCAGCACGCGGTGGCGGAGGACGTCGGGCGCGATGGCCTTCACGTCGTCCGGCGACACGAAGCTGCGGCCGCGCAGCCACGCATGCGCCCGACCGGCCTGCGCGAGCGCGATGGTCGCACGCGGGCTCGCCCCGTACTCCACCAAGGGCGCGATGTCGGCCAAGCCGGCCTCGGCCGGCGCGCGCGTCGCGTGGACGAGGTTCACGATGTAATCGACGAGGCGCTCATCGAGGTGCAGCGCCGCGATCTCCTTTCGCGCGGCCAGCAGGTGTTCGGGCTCGGCCACCGGCGCGATCGGGATGTCGGCGCCCGTGGACATGCGCCGCATGATCTCGCGCTCTTCCTCGCGCGTGGGGTAGCCCACCCGCAGCTTGAGCATGAAACGGTCGACCTGCGCCTCGGGCAGCGGATACGTGCCTTCCTGCTCGATCGGGTTCTGCGTGGCGAGCACGAGGAAGGGCTCCTCGAGCACGAAGCTCGTCCCGCCGATCGTCACCTGCTTCTCCTGCATGGCCTCGAGCAGCGCGGCCTGCACCTTGGCCGGTGCACGGTTGATCTCGTCGGCGAGCACGATGTTCGCGAAGATCGGTCCGGCCTTCACCGAGAACTGACCCGTGGTCTGGTCGAACACCTGCGTGCCGATCACGTCGGCGGGCAGCAGGTCGGGCGTGAACTGGATGCGGCTGAAGCTCGTGCGCACGGTCTCCGCCAGCGTACGCACGGTGAGCGTCTTGGCGAGGCCGGGGACGCCTTCGAGCAGCACGTGCCCGCCCGTGAGCAAGGCAATGAGCAGCCGCTCGACCATGTGCTGCTGGCCGACGACGCGCTGCGAGACCTGTCCGAGAATTGCCTGCGGAAGCTGCGAAGAAACTGCCATCGATGGGCGATCAGGAGTGAACGAGCGCGTCGAGCAGCGTGCGCTCCTTGGTCGTCAGGGCACGGGTCATACCCGGCTCGAGGGCGCCGAGTTGCACGGGGCCGAAGGACGTACGCACGAGGCGCAGCACCTCGAGCCCGACCTCTTCGCAGAGGCGACGCACCTCGCGGGTGCGCCCTTCGCGGATGGTCAGCGTGAGGTCCCAGGTGCGGGGACGCTCACCGGGCTCGACGCTCACGGCTTCGGGCGTGACGAGGCCGTCCTCGAGCTCGACGCCGGCGCGGATCTGCGCGGCGGCCGCCTTCACGGAGCCGCGGACGGTCGCGACATAGGTGCGTGGCACCTGCGAACTCGGATGCGTCAGCAAATGCGCCGCGTCACCATCGGTGGTGAGCAGCAGGACGCCCTCGGTCATGTAGTCGAGGCGGCCGACATACGTGAGTCCGGGCTCCTTGGGCACGAGCTCGAACACGGTCTTGCGACCCTGCGGATCGCTGGCCGTGGTGAGCACACCGGCGGGCTTGTGCAGCACGTACCACTTCGCGGCGGGCGGCAACTCCACGGCCTTGCCGTCGACGGTGATCTTGTCGACACCGGGCTCCACGCTCTGACCGGTGCGCGCGACTTCGCCATTCACCCGCACGCGGCCGGCCGCCACCAACTCCTCCGCCTTCCGCCGCGACGCGACGCCCGCGCGCGCCAGGGCGCGCTGGATACGCATCGCGGTGTCGCTCACGCGGTGGCCGCCCCCTCAGGGGCCGTCGCAATGTCAGCCGCAGCGTCCACCGCAACGGCGGCTGCCGCTTCGGCGTCGGCCGCCTCCAGCACATCCGCGGCGAGCACCGGCGGCTGTCCGTCCTTGCGCAGGGCGATGGAGAGCTCGTCGACGCGCGGCAGCTCCGCCAGGTGGCGCAGGCCGAACTGCTCGAGGAACATCGTCGTCGTGCCGTAGAGCAACGGACGGCCGAGGCCTTCCGCGCGCCCGACGACATCGATGAGCCCGCGCTCGTGCAGCGACTTGATCACCGCGCCGACATCCACGCCGCGGATCTCCGCGACTTCGGCGCGGCCGATCGGCTGGCGATACGCGATGATGGCAAGCGTCTCGAGTGCGGCCGGCGAGAGCTTGGTTGGCCGCACGGCCATCTGGGCGCGCTCGATGGCCTCGGTGTACTCGGGACGCGTCAGGACCTGCCAGCCACCGCCGACCTCGACGAGGGCGACGCCGTGACCATCCACGTCATAGTGCTCGCGCAACTCGTCGAGCGCGCTCTGCAGCGCGGCCGGCGAGGCCTCGGGGTCGAGGGCGGCGAGTTCGTCGGTCGCGATCGGGCGCGGGCTCGCGAAGAGCGCGGCTTCAAGCAGCTTCGCCAGCGGATTCACGGCGGATCTCCACGTCTGCAAACGGTCGGGGTTGGGTCAGGTGCACTTCGTTGCGCTTGCCGAGTTCGAGCAGGCCGAGCAGCGCGCTCAGCACTTCCCAGGGCTCGGCGCCATCGCGGATCAGCTCGCGGAAACGCATGCGCGCCCGCAACTGGAGGATGGCGCGCACGGTCTGCATGGCGCCGTCGACGTCGAGGGCGCGCGGGATGACTTCATGGATCGTCGGGCGCCTGGCCGCACGCAACACGCGATCCACGGCGATGAGCAGGTCGCCCAGCGAGAGGGCGAGCGGCGCCGGTGGCGGCGCGGCCGGCTGGCCCATGTAGGTGCGGGCGAAGCGCGAGCGACGGTCGTCCCCGAGGTGTTCGAGGACATCGACGACTTCGCGCATCTGTTGGTACTCGAGCAATCGGCGCACGAGTTCCGCGCGCGGGTCCTCCCAGTCGTCGCTGCCTTCCTTGCGCGGCAGCAGCATCTGGGCCTTGATGCGGATCAGCCGCGCGGCCATCTCGAGATACTCCGCGGCCTCGTTGAGCTGCAGCTCATGCATCTTCGCGAGGAACTGATCGCAGATGCGCGCGACGGGGATGTCGTAGATGTCGAGCTGCTCGTCGCGGATGAGCGACATGAGCAGGTCGAGGGGGCCATTGAAGCCCGTCAGGTCAACGAGGAAGGGAGTGGCGCCCTGACCGTCGTTGGCGGGGGAAGTGAGCAAGAGCGATGCGGCTGGAGTGAGGCCCGTCACGGGCAGTCGGGCGGAAAGCTACACCGCGGAGGCCGCGAGACCAAGCGTCGACTCGCTTGACGTAACCATCGGTGGCGACTACACTTCTGGGGCTATGGGAGGGCGCGTCCGCTCTCCTGCTTTCACACCTGCAGAGAGTCCGTTCAGTGCCGAGAATCGCGTCCGCGAAGAAGAATATGCGCAAGGCCAAGGCGGCGACGGCGCGCAACCGTGCCCAGCGGTCTGCGCTCCGGACCGCGCTCAAGACGGCCAAGGCCGCCGCGTCGTCTGCCGACGAGAAGTTGAAGGCGACGCAGCTGCTCGACCGCGCCGCCCGCAAGGGGCTGATCCACAAGAACGCCGCTGCGCGTCAGAAGTCATCGCTGGCGAAGGCGAAGTAAGGTTTCGCTCAGAAAGTGACGCCGCGCCCCACACGGGGCGCGGCGTTTTTTCGTGCTCCCGCTTCCCGTCGCTCGAGAGGTGGGAGACGGGAGACGGATGTACGGGCGGAGATGGAGAGACGGGAATGTGAGAGACGGGGGGAAGACGAGGCACGTTGGCCGTCTTCCCCCCGTCTTTCGCATTTCCGTATCACTCTCCCCGCCCCTACCGCCGTCTCACGTCTCGCAGCCGGTCACAGCGCCGCCAACTCTCCGCCGCATCGTTCACAGTACCACTCGGTCGGGTAGTTCATCGATCCGCACTCGGCGCACTTGAGGGTCTTTACCTGCTGCGAGGTCCGCGGTGTCGGGCGGCCGAGCGGGCTTGGCGTGGACGGCTCTTCGTCATCCTCGGCCTCTGCCTGGGGCGCGGGTTCTTCGGCTGCATCGGGCGCAGGTGCTGGCGTCGGCGTTTCCAGGTTGAGCGAAGGCTGCACGCTCGCGGCCGGGGGGACGGACGGGGTTGCGGGCGGCGTTGGAGTGGCCGGCGCCGGGAGGGGCTGGATCGGCGGGGGCGGTGGCGCGGGAGAGGGCGGCACCGAGGCCGGAATCGACGCGGCGGGAGCCACTGGCTCGGCGTCCTTCGACTCCTTGGCGTCCTTCGCTTCCGGCGGCTGCACGATCGGCTTGGACTCGCGCGGTGCCGGTGCCGACGGGGTGCTGGCCCGCCCGACGACGGAGTTGAGGAAGGCAAGCTCGTCGAAGTTCGGGCCGCCGGTCATCGCAGCGGTCGTCGGACGCATCGGTGGCGCAGCGGCTGCAGCGGCCGGGGGAACGGCGGTCTGCGGCGCGGCGGGCGTCCCGCCACGCGCTTCGGCCAGCAGCGCCCGCGTCCGCTCGGCGACGGCGCGTCGCGCATCGCGCTCCTTCTCCGCCATCGAGATCGCGGCGGTCATGGCCGTGAGCTTCTTCTGCGTCTCCTTGGCGTCCCACTCCTCGACATCGGCGCGGAGCTGGACCTCGAGACGCTCCTCTTCGAGCGCCGCGAGCCGTCCTTCGACCTCCTGCAGCGCGGCATCGTCGTCCTCGAGCCCGCCCGACAGCGACTCCGCCTCGGCGGCCGCCTTCACCTGGGCGTCCGTGAGCTTCGTGAGGTACTCGTCGTAGAGGCGCTTGAAGACATGCTCCGGCGTGCCCGCACGACGCTCCTCGAGCTTGGCGAGGAACGTCTCCTGGCGGCGCTTCTCGGCGATCAGCGCCTCGAGCGTCTCCAACCGTGAGGAATCGGCCTTCTTCATCGGATCAGGGTTCGGGGTCACGACACCTGATGGACGATCTTCCCGCCCACGATGGTACAGATCGCCTGCCCGGTGAGCGTGTGGCCGCCGTAGGGCGTGTTGCGGCCCTTCGACTTGAACTGCTTCGGGTCCACGACCCAGCGCTTCTTGGGATCGAACACGGTGACGTCGCCGAGACTGCCCTTGGCGAGCGTGCCACCCGGCAGGTGCCAGATCTTCGCGGCCAGGCAGCTCATGCGGTTCACCATCTCGTTCAGCGTGAGGATGCCCGTCTCGACGAGATACGTGATGTTCACGCCGAGGGCCGTCTCGAGTCCGACGATGCCATTCGGGGCGTCGGCGAACTCGCGCTCCTTCTCGTCATAGTGGTGCGGCGCATGGTCGGTCACCAGCAGGTCGATGGTGCCGTCCTTCAAGCCCTGCTGCAGCGCCTCGACGTCCGCCGCGGTGCGCAGCGGCGGATTCATCTTCGCGTTGGTGTTGTATCCCTCGACCGCCTCTTCCGTGAGGGAGATGTGGTGCGAGCAGACCTCCGACGTGACGTTGATGCCCTGCGCCTTGCCCCAGCGCACGAGATCCACCGAGCCCTTGGTGCTCAGGTGACAGAGGTGCACGTGCCCACCGGTACGCTTGGCGAGCAGGATGCAGCGTGCGACGTCGATCTCCTCGGCTTCGGCCGGGATGCCCTTGAGTCCTAGGCGCGCCGAGACGATGCCTTCGTTCATCGAGCCGCCATGCGCCAGCGACATCACTTCGCAGTGCTCGACGATCGGCACGTTGAAGGTGAGGGCGTACTCCATGGCGGTCCGCATGAGCTGCGTGTTCTCGACGGGCTTGCCGTCGTCGGAGAACGCCACCGCACCGGCGGCGACCATCTCGCCGAACTCGGCCAGCGTCTCCCCCTGCTGTCCGACCGAGATGGCTCCGATCGGGTACACACGGGCGAAGCCGGCGGCTTCGCCCTGGCGCTTCACGAACCCCACGGTCGCCTGGTTATCGGTGACCGGCTTGGTGTTGGGCATGGCGCAGACGGCGGTGAAGCCACCGGCCACGGCCGCATGCGCACCGGTCGCCACGGTCTCGACGTCTTCGCGGCCCGGCTCGCGCAGGTGCACGTGCACGTCGATGAGCCCCGGCGTGACGACGAGGCCGGTGGCGTCGTAGACCTGCGCGCCGGCTGGCGCGGCAATCGTGCCGCCGCACTGCGCGACAATGCCGTCCACGAGCAGCACGTCGCCCACGGCGTCGAGGTTCTGCGAGGGATCGACGATCCGCCCGCCCTTCACGAGGAGCGCGCTCACGCGGCACCTCCCTTAGCGACGTCGGCGAGCGAGGCCTTCTGGCCGGCGAGGAGATAGAGCACGGCCATGCGCACAGCCACGCCGTTGGTCACTTGGTCGAGGATCACGGAGTGCGGGCCATCGGCGACGTCGGAATCGATCTCGACGCCGCGATTCATCGGCCCAGGGTGGAGGATGAGGATGTCGCGCGGCGCCCTCTCGAGCCGTGCGCGGGTGACGCCGAAGACGCGGTTGTACTCGCGCAGCGAGGGGATGTAGCCGGCCTGCATGCGCTCGAGCTGCAGTCGCAGCACGTTGAGCGCGTCGGCCCACTCGATGGCCTGCTCGATGCGGCTGAACACCTGAACGCCCATCTCGCCGATGGCGTTGGGCAGCAAGGAGCGCGGGCCGCAGACGGCCACGTCGGCGCCCAAGGACTTGAGGCCCCAGATGTTGCTGCGGGCGACGCGCGAGTGCAGCACGTCGCCGCAGATGCAGATGCGCTTGCCCTCGAGCGTGCCGAAGCGCTGGCGCAGCGTGAGCAGGTCGAGCAAGCCCTGCGTGGGATGCTCGTGCGTGCCGTCGCCGGCGTTGATGACGTTGCTCTCGATGCGCTCCGCGAGGAAGCGCGCGGCGCCCGACGACGCGTGGCGGATGACGACCATGTCGATCCGCATCGCCTCGAGGTTGCGCGCGGTGTCGACGAGGGTCTCGCCCTTCGACACGCTCGAGCCCGAGGCGGCGACGTTCACGGTGTCGGCACTCATGCGCTTCTCGGCGAACTCGAACGAGATGCGCGTGCGGGTGGAGGCCTCAAAAAAGAGGTTCACGACCGTCATGCCGCGGAGGGTCGGAACCTTCTTGATGGCTCGCTCGGAGACCTCGCGGAGAGGTTCGGCGACGTCGAGGATGGTGGTGATCTGCTCGCGGCTGAGGCCGGCGAGCCCGACCAGGTCCTTGCCGAGGAGGCTCACGTGCCTCCCCCGACCATCGTGACCTCGTCCTTGCCGTCGAGCTCGGGGACGAAGACGTCGACGCGGCCGCCGGGCGGCACCGTGACGGTCTGGCCGACGACGTCGGCGTGGATGGGCAGCTCACGGCCGCCGCGGTCGACCAGCACCGCGAGCATGATGCGCGAGGGGCGGCCGAAATCGGCGAGCTCATCCAGTGCGGCGCGGATCGTGCGCCCCGTGAAGAGCACGTCGTCGACGATGACCACGACCTGGCCGTCTATGGCCTTCGGGAGGTGCGTCTGGCCGACGACGGGCCGCGGACCGACGGTCTGCAGGTCGTCGCGATAGAGCGTGATGTCGAGGGCGCCGAGCGGGATGTCCGCGCCCTCGCGCTCCTGGATGACGGCGGCGATGCGCTGGGCGATCTGCACGCCGCGGCGCTGGATACCGACGAGGATGAGGCGTTCGGTGCCGTCGTTGCGCTCGAGGATCTCGTCGGCCATACGCGAGATCGTCCGCGCGACGGCGCGCGCATTCAACAGCGTGACGGGGGCGGATGGCATCGCCCCGAAATATGCGCTGGTGCGCGCAGTGGCGGGAGCCGCGGGGATGCGGCGGCGCGCCCGGTGGCGCCGAGGGTTGTTTACGCCGCTTGGTTGCGGCTCGACCGGTCGGCGCGCGGCGCGGGACGGCGCGCGAGGTACACCTTCTCGCGGCCGGGGCCGAGGGCTTCGCGGTCCACTGGACGGGAGATCGTCCCGATCAAGTGGCCGTCGGCGTCGTAGACGTCGATACGGGAGTCGGAAATGCGGGCCATGGGTTTGGTCATTGGGGTCCTCCGGTGTTCACTCCAGTAGACACTGGGTGCCCCCAAAAGGTTTGCGCGGCCGTTCTCGGAATGAGGACGGCCGCGCAACAGGTCGGTCACGACGGACAGGGCGGGATTCGAACCCGCGATACGCTATTAACGTATACACGCTTTCCAGGCGTGCGCCTTAAACCACTCGGCCACCTGTCCCGGGCGGGCGCGCGGGAAGCCCCGCAGACCCCTGCAAACGACGACGCGCCGGGGTCGCCAGCGCGTCGGGTGGAACACGGACAGGGAGAGATTCGAACTCTCGATACCGTTGCCGGTATGCCGGTTTTCGAGACCGGTGCCTTCAGCCACTCGGCCACCTGTCCAACAGACCGCGAAAGTTAGCGGGCCTCACGGCGGGGTTCAACGGGGGCGCGGAAACTAGTTGTGGGTCTCGCGCGCTCATCGCGTGTGCTCACGATCCTGACCCTCACCATGCTTGTCCGCTGGCTGACGAAGAAACGCGCCGCGGCCGTGCTGGCGCTGGTCGCGGCGGCGGCCGACGCATCGGCGCAGCAGCGACTGCCGGCGGACAGCTTCCCGGCCCCTGCGCGGCCGGTCTCCAGCATCGTGGCGCCGCGGTGGATCGCCGAGGATCGGCGCGACGCGTTCGGCGAGGCGGACGCCGTCATCCGCGCGATGGGTATCCGGCGGGGGCAGGTCGTGGCCGACATCGGCGCGGGCGATGGGTACTACGTGGCCAAGCTGGCCCCCCTGCTCGGCGATTCCGGGCGCGTGCTCGCCAACGACATCGAGCCGCGGTACCTCGCGCTGCTGCGTCGCCGCGTGGCACAGGCGGGCTGGCGAAACGTGCAGGTCATCGAAGGCCTCCCCCACGATCCGCTGCTGCCGACCGGACGCGTGGACGCCGCGATCATGATCCACATGTACCATGAGATCGAACAGCCGTTTGGGCTGCTGTACCACCTCGCATTCGCGATGAAGCCCAATGGCCTCGTCGGCGTCCTCGACGTCGACGGCCCCACCGACCGCCACGGGACGCCGCCGCGTCTGTTGCGTTGCGAACTCCAGGCGGTCGGCTATCGCTACGTGCGGCAACAGGTGCTGCCGGACGGCGCGTACCTCGCGTTGTTCCGGGCGCCCGCGGAGGCGCAGCGCCTCACGACGGCGGCGGCACTGCGGCGTCAGGTGCAGCAGGCCAACTGCCGCTAGGCCGTCAGCCGCGCTTCCCCTG
Organism: Pseudogemmatithrix spongiicola; assembly: GCF_030623445.1. Lineage (NCBI taxonomy): Bacteria > Pseudomonadati > Gemmatimonadota > Gemmatimonadia > Gemmatimonadales > Gemmatimonadaceae > Pseudogemmatithrix > Pseudogemmatithrix spongiicola. The sequence continues at coordinate 1,491,405 of NZ_CP130613.1, read as the reverse complement.
GAAGAACGCCGTCAGCAGCGCGCCACACTCCTGCTCGCGCACTCCGCCCTGCACCTCGGGCCGGTGATTCAGCTTCGGATGGCGCAGCAAGTCATGCACACTGCCGACCATGCCGGCCTTGTCGTCCCAGGCGCCGAATACCACGCGCCCGATGCGCGTGTGGAGGATGGCGCCCGCGCACATCGCGCAGGGCTCGAGGGTCACGTACAGCGTGGCCGTCGGCAGGCGGGAGTCACCGATCGCGTAGGCGCCCGCCTTGAGCACGCGCATCTCGGCGTGCTGTGTCGCGTCCTTGCTGCCGACCATGGCGTTGCCGGCGCGCGCCATCACCTGCCCATTGTGGACGAGTACGGCACCCACCGGCACCTCACCCGCCTTCGCGGCCTTCTGCGCCTCCACGAGCGCGAGGCCCATCCAGTAGGCGTCTTCCTCGGCGCGCGAGGCAAAGGTCACGGGACCGCTCATGCGGGCGGCGTCCAGCCGTAGTAGTCCTCGAGCATGCCGAGCAGCGCCGTCACGAGAGCCTCGGCGAAGGCGGTGCGATTGGCGGCGGTATCGCGCACCCCGATGTTGTGGCACTCGATCTGGATGGCATCGACGGCACCGCCCGACGCCGAGCCGTGGCGCTGCGTGTTGTAGCCCCCGCTGAAGTAGTCCTCGCCCGCCAGCGGCGCGGGCGTGACATCCGACGGCACCGACGGGAGGCCGAGGGCCGCCAAGCGAGATCCGAGCGCGCGCGGGCCCCGCACGAGGGCCGCCCCGGAGTCTCCCATCGGCTTCAGTTGGTGCAAGCGCGTGATGCTCGTGCCGGGCAGCAGTGGCAGCAGTTGGGCGTCGGACAGGCGTAGCTGCGATGCACTGAGCATGTAGCCCAGTTCGAGACGGGGAATCGCGTGGGCGTGCCCGTGCAGGTCGATCAGGATGGCGCGCGCGTGCGTACGCGCCGCGCGGGCGCGGGCCGAGTCGATGTTGGCCTGCCAGTACTCCCACATGCCGGTCAGCTGCGCGAACCCACCCGTCGCCTCCGTGAGCTCGCGATTGCCGTCGAACTTGCGACGATGCAGCCGATTGATGACCACGAACGGCCGGCGACCGATGCGCCGCTGGAAGGCCGCCGCGATTTCCTCCGCCAGCGCCTGCGTGTTGGCGTCATTGAGCGTCACGCAGCCTGCGCAATTGCGGTCGGGGAGTTCGCTGGGTGAGAGGTCCCCACCGTGCGGCGCGACAATGACCACGGGAATCGTCCCGTCACTCGCCGAGACCCAGCCGGTGGGATCGAGGCTGGGCGCCGGAGCGGGCGTGGGCGTCGGCGTCGCGGGATCCCGCCCTGGCGCCGTGGTCCCGCTCGCGCCGCCGCCGCAGGCCGCGGCGACGGTGCAGGCGACGAGCAGCGCCGAGCGGCGCCAGCGCCCCGTCACGCGACGCGCTCGAACGTGAGCGCGTCGCCCCGCACGGTCGCGCGAATGTGGTCGCCGTCGTGGAACTTGCCCTCGAGCAGCTCCAAGGCGAGCGGATTCTGCACGAGCCGCTGGATGGCTCGCTTCAGCGGCCGCGCGCCGAATGCCGGTTCGTAGCCCTCATGCGCGACGAAGGCCTTGGCCTCCGGCGTAAGCTCGAGCGTGATCTTGCGGTCGGCCAACAGCTTGGCCGTGCGCGCCAACTGCAGATCCACGATGTGGCCGATCTGCGCCTCACCGAGTGGACGGAAGATGACGATGTCGTCCACGCGATTGAGGAACTCCGGCTTGAACTGCTGGCGCAGCGCCGCCGTCACCTGCGTCTCGACCACGGCCCAGTCGCCGCCGGCGTTCTCGAGGATCCAGCTCGAGCCGACGTTGCTCGTCATGATGATCACGACGTTCCGGAAGTCCACCGTGCGACCCTGCGAATCGGTGAGCCGTCCGTCATCGAGGATCTGCAGGAGGATATTGAACACGTCGGGATGCGCCTTCTCGATCTCATCGAAGAGCACGACGCTGTACGGCCGGCGGCGTACCGCCTCGGTGAGCTGGCCGCCCTCGTCGTAGCCGACGTACCCCGGCGGGGCGCCGATCAACCGCGACACGGCGTGCTTCTCCATGTACTCCGACATGTCGATGCGCACCATCGCGTGCTCGTCGTCGAAGAGGAACTCCGCCAGCGCGCGTGCGGTCTCCGTCTTGCCAACGCCTGTGGGGCCGAGGAAGATGAACGAGCCGATCGGGCGGTTCGGATCCTGCAATCCGGCACGCGAGCGGCGCACGGCATTCGCCACCGCCTGCACCGCCTCGTCCTGGCCGATGACGCGCTTCGCGAGCTCGCGGTCGAGCTTGGCTAGGCGTTCTCGTTCGCCCTCGAGCATGCGGGTGACCGGGATGCCCGTCCACCGGGCCACGATCTCGGCGATGTCGTCCGCGGTGACCTCCTCCTTCAAGTAGCGCGCCTTCCCGGCCTGCTCGGCGAGCCGCGCCTCGACGGCCTTCAGCTCGGACTCGAGCTTCGGGATCTGCCCGTACTGGATCTCGGCGGCCTTCTGGAGATCGCCGCTGCGCGTGGCCTGCTCGACCTGCGTACGCGACTCGTCGATCTTGGTCTTGATCCGACCGACCTCGCCGAGCGCGTCCTTCTCGAGCTGCCACTGCGCCTTCATGCCGGCGCTCTGCTCCTTGAGCTGCGCGAGCTGCTGTTCGATGGTCGTGCGCCGCTCGACGCTGGCGGCGTCCTTTTCCTTCGCCAGGGCCTGCCGCTCGATCTCGAGCTGCACGATCTTGCGTTCGACTTCGTCGATCTCCTGCGGCAGCGAGTCGATCTCGATGCGCATGCGCGACGCGGCCTCGTCCATGAGGTCGATGGCCTTGTCCGGCAGGAAGCGATCGCCGATGTAGCGGTTGGAGAGCGTGGCCGCGGCGACGACCGCGCCATCCGTGATGCGCACGCCGTGATGCGACTCGTAGCGCTCCTTGAGGCCGCGCAGGATGGCGATGGTGCTCTCCACGGTGGGCTCGCCGACAAACACGGGCTGGAAGCGCCGCTCGAGCGCCGGGTCCTTCTCGACGTGCTTCCGGTACTCATCCAGCGTGGTCGCGCCGACGACGCGCAGCTCGCCGCGGGCGAGCATGGGCTTGAGCATGTTGCCGGCGTCCATCGCGCCCTCGGCCTTGCCGGCGCCGACCAGCGTATGCAATTCGTCGATGAACACCACGAACTTGCCTTCGCTGGCGGTGATCTCCTTGAGCACGGCCTTCAGGCGTTCCTCGAACTCGCCGCGAAACTTGGCGCCGGCGATCAAGGCCCCGAGGTCCAGCGAGATCAACCGCTTGTTGCGCAACGACTCGGGGACGTCCCCGTTCACGATGCGCTGGGCCAAGCCCTCGGCGATGGCCGTCTTGCCCACGCCGGGTTCGCCGATCAGCACCGGGTTGTTCTTGGTGCGGCGCGAGAGCACCTGCATCACGCGGCGCACCTCTTCGTCGCGACCGATGACCGGATCCAGCTTGCCCTTGCGCGCGTCCTCCGTGAGGTCGCGCGTGAACTTCTGCAGCGCCTGGTACTGGTTCTCCGGGGTCTGGTCGGTCACGCGATGCGCGCCGCGCACCTGTTCGAGGGCGTCTTCGAGCCCGTCCTTGGTAACGCGCTGCGCCTTGAGGAGATTTGCGCTCTCCGAGCCCTTCGCGATGGCGAGGCCGAGCAGTAGGTGCTCGGTGGAGATGTACTCGTCGCCGAGCTTCTTGGCTTCGGCTTCCGCCGCATCGAGCACGGCGTTGACTTCGCGCGCCAGCGACGGCTGCGCGTCGCTCTGCTTGGGGTAGCGTGCGATCTCCCGCTCGACCGCCTGCGTGAGCGCTGGAATCGCCACGCCAAGCTTCTGGAGAATCGGAACGACGATGCCCTCGTCCTGCTGGAGCAGGGCGAGGAGCAGGTGCGTGTCGTGCACCAGCGGGTTGCCGGCCTGGCGCGCGAGCGCGAGCGCGTCGGTGATAGCTTCGCTGGACTTTACGGTGAGGCGATCGGGTTTCAGCATGGGCTCGAATCGGCGGAGAGTACGCAAGGAGGCGGTTTCACTTCGACGCTCTCGCAACTCCTACGCCTGAGAAGTTACGCCGTTTCGGCAGGGGCGTGCTCAGGAACCCAGCCGCTCCCAGGCCTGGAATGCCGGGAAGGCACGGCCATCGCCGAGGTGCTCTTCGAGGAATTCACGCAGCAAGCGCTGGTGCGCCTTGGCCGTCTGCGCGTCGTGTAGGGGAATCTCCCGGTTGTCCATCCACGCGACCAGTGTGGCGCGCGCCGCGGCGGGGAGGTTGCGCGCGCCGGGGACGAGCGTGCGACAGGTCGAGCACACCGCGCCGCCGCTGCGATGGGAGAAGCGCACATCTTCGTCGACGGTTAAGTCGCGCTGACAGAGCGCGCAGCTCTCGAGCGAGGGCGCGAAGCCAAGCTCCCCAACGATCCGCCACGCAGCGGCAATCGTGGCGGCCGCGACCTCGGCGTCCGCACTGATGGCGACGCGGTCGAAGCCTGCCGCGAGCGCGTCATGCACGCCCGCGGTGGCTTCGGTGCCGAAGCGCAGGCAGATCTCGGCCAGCGCCGCGGCGGCGCCGAAGCGCGCGAGGGACCCGGCCAACGCTGGCCTCGCACGGGAGGCGTCGAAGCCGGCAAGCGTGTGCAGATCCCGGCTGGGATGCAGCACGAGCAGCGCCGTGCCGCTGGTGAAAAGGTCGAGCCCTTGCCCGAACCGGCTCTTGGGGCGCCGCGAGCCCTTGGCAATCGCCGAGACCACGCCGGACTCCCGCGTGGCGAGCCGTACGATCCGGCTCGTCTCGCGGTAGTCGAAGGCGTGGAGGACGATGGCCGCGGTCTCGATCACCGCTCCAATCTAAGTCCCGCGTAGAGGATGCGACCCGGACTCCGGAAGCCCTGGATCTGCGTGAACTGCACGTCGGTGACATTATCCGCGCGGAGCACGAGGCGGCCGGTCTCGCCGAGGCGGCCCGGCAACCGCAGGTCGGCGGCAAGGTCAACGGTGGTGAAGCCGCCGAGCACGACGACACCAGCCGGGAACGACGCGAAGTCGCGGTCCTCGCGTTCACCGGTGCGGACGATCACGGCCGACACGTTGCCCTGCGTGCCCAGCGCCCGGCGCAGTTGCAGCGTGGTCACGTTGGCCGGCCGACGGAGCAGCTTGCCGCCCCGCACGAAGGTCGCGCTCGCGGTGGTGTCGAAGCCGGACTGCGCGACGCGCGTGCTGGTCCACGTGTGTCCGATCTGCGTCTCGACGCCGCCGACGCTCGGCAAGGTCACCTCGGCCTCGACGCCGCCGGCGTTCGCCGCCACGATGTTCTCGTAGTTGGGCGAGCCGAAGGGCACGGCGCCGTTGTACTGGATCATGTTCTTGAAGCGCTGCGCGAAGCCGGTGATCGAGAGGCGCACGCCCGTCGCCAGCGTCGCGTCGATCCCGAGGTCCGCCGAGCGCGACTCCTCCGGACGCAGGTCGGGATTCCCGACCGTGAAGCCGCCCGCGAAGTTCTCGAAGAAGTTGGGCGCCTTGAACGCCGTCCCCGCGGAGCTGCGCACGCGCAGCCCGTCCGCGATGCGCCAGCCCGCCCCGAGTCGCGCGGTGCGGAAGCTGCCGAATGCCGAGTTCTCGTCGAGTCGCGCGCCAACCGTGTAGCTGAGGCGTCCCCGCTCGCCGAGCGCTTGCGCGTAGAGGGCCCTGTTCTCGCGCGCGGCGCGGAGCGTGTCCGGGAAATCGCCGAACTGCGACTGACTCACCGAGGTGCTGCGCTCCTGGTCACGAGCCCACTCGGCGCCCAGCGTGAGGAACTGCGCATCGCCCACGCGCAGCGTGGTGCGCGCGTCGGCCATGCGACGCTTCACCGCCCCGCGCGCGAAGAAGCCATAGAAGCCGAGCGTGTCGCCCGGGGTGTCCGGCCCGTCGTTCGTGCGCGGCAGGAGGTCCATCCACGTGTACTGCGCCCGCGTTTCGACGCGGTCGGTCCACCGGCGCCCCACGTCGAGCCCCGCGAGCACGCGATTCTCCGTGCGCTCGGCGTTGCGATCGACGAGCGTCCCGGCCGAACCGGTGGGGTATTGGTACATCGAGTTGTTGAAGCGTCCGGTGAGACGGATGTCCGTCTTCGCGTCGGCCGCGAGGTCGAGCGCGCCCGAGATGCCGTCATTGCGATACGCGTTGTTGAAATCGAGGACGCCATCCATGGCGTGGCGGTCACCCTGCAGCGTCCATCCGAGACGACCGAGGGCCCCGCTGGCGCCGAGCGATCCGCGCACGGTGCCGAAGGAGCCGCCGCCGAACTCGCTGCGGAGGCGAGCGGCCCCCGCGCCGCGGCGCGTGATGATCTGGATGACGCCCGTCACGGCCTCCGAGCCATAGAGCACACTGGCCGGGCCGCGCACCACCTCGATGCGTTCGACGTCATCGAGCGTGAGGCGTCCGAGATCGAGGGTGCCGCCGGGTTCGTTGATGGCCACGCCGTCCACGAGCACGCGCACGTAGTTGCCCTGGCCGCCACGCATGAAGACGGTGTGCTGCGAGCCGATGCCGGAGCTGCGGGCCATCGCGATGCCTGGCACACGCCGCAGCGCGTCGCCCACGTGCGTGACGCCCTCCGCGCGGAGCAGTTGCGCATCGAGCACCGTGACGGCGGCCGTCTGGGCATTGATCGGCGTGGGCAGCCGCGTGGCGGTGATGACCGTCGCGGGCAGCGAGTCCTGCGCGGTGAGGAGACCGGGTAGTGCGGCGAGGAGAAGGAAGGCGTGCTTCACAGGAAGAGTGCCGGAAGTTGGGGAAACGGAGACGAGGCGGAGAGGTCGCGGACTGGTTAGCGAGTGCCCCGGCCGCGCAACGGTACGAGCACCGGTGCGCCGACGGCGGGATCGCGCGAGACCACGAGTGGCCACTCGTAGACGCGTTCGAGCACTTCGCCGCGCATCACCTCGGCCGGCGTCCCGGCGGCGGCGATGCGCCCATGGTGCAGCAACACGATGTGGTCCGCGAAGCGGGCCACGAGATTGAGCTGATGGCTGACGAGCAGGATGCCCTGCCCTTCGCGCGCGAGCGCGTCGAGCAGTTCGAACACCGCCATCTCGTGCGCGATATCGAGGAACGTGGTGGGCTCATCGAGCACGAGGCTGCGCCCACCCTGCGCGAGCGCCCGGGCGATGCGCACGCGCTGCCACTCGCCGCCCGAGAGCTGGTCGGTGCTGCGATCGGCGAAGGCCGCGACGTCGGCGCGCTGCACGGCGCGCGCAATCGCCGCCCGGTCCTCGGGGCTGCGTCCCGAGAACGGTCCACCGTGCGGATGCCGCCCCAGCGCGATGTACTCGGGAACCGGCAGCGGGAAGACCGGCTCCTCGCGCTGCGCGACGACTGCCATCTGCGTGGCGACATCGCGACGGGGCATCGTCATGAGGTCACGGCCATCGAGTGCAATGGCGCCGCGCTCGAGCGGCAACCGTCCAAGCAAGGCACGCACCAAGGTGCTCTTGCCGCTGCCGTTCGGGCCGACGACCGCCGTGATGCGACCGGGCGGCACGTCGAAACTCACGCCATCGACGGCGGGCGCCGCCGCGTGCGGATAGCGCATCACCACGTCCGTGAAGCGGATCATCGCATCCTCCGCAGGCGCCAGAGGAAGAACGGCACGCCGATGAGGGCAGTCACGGCGCCGAGCGGGAGTTCCGCGGGGCGCAGCAGCGTGCGGGCGGCGAGATCGGCGAGCACGACCAGTGCCGCGCCGACGAGTGCGGCGGCGAGCAGACTCTCGCGCGTGTTGCGGGCTCCGAGCGCGCGGCCGATCGCGGGTACGATCAAGCCGACGAAGCCGATGAGTCCGGCGCCCGCCACGGTGGCTGCGGCGAGCAGCGAGGCCGCGAAGTAGACGCGGCGCGTCACGCGCTCGACGGGGAGGCCCAACGAGGCCGCCGCGTCTTCGCCCAGGGCGAGCACGTCGATGTCGCGCGCCCACAGGACGAGCAGTCCGATGCCGACCGCCACGTAGAGCGCGACCCAGCGTACGCCACGCCACTGCGCGTCACCGAGGGAGCCCATCATCCACCACAGCGCACCGCGCACGGTGTTCTCCGGCGCCGTGGCGAGGGCGACCATGATGAGCGCGGTGCAGAACGCGCCGACCACGACGCCAGCCATGAGCAGCACGCGCGGGTCGGCGTGGCCGGCCACGGCGCGCGCCACCAGCAACACGACGACGACCGCGGCGACTGCGCCGGCGAATGCGGCCAGCGGCAGCACCGCGGCGGACGCGATGCCGAGCGTGACCGCCGTGACGGCGCCCGCCGCGGCCCCGCCGGAGACGCCGAGCAGGTACGGCTCCGCGAGCGGATTACGCAGCGTGGTCTGCAGCGCGGCACCGCTCACCGCCAAGCCCGCGCCGACGGTGATGCCGAGCGCAATGCGCGGGAGCCGGAGGTCCTGCACGATGGCGACTTGCGTGGCGTCTCCCTGCCCGACGAGCGCGCGCAGCACATCGAGGGCCGCGATCGGCACGGCACCGCCGGCCACCGCCACCACCGCGGCGACGATGACAATGCCCACCAGCAGCAGCCAAAGGCGCAGGCTCACGGCAGGCCCGAGCCGATGTTCGCGAACGAATCCACCAGCGCGCGACGCAGGAAGCGCGCGGCCTCGCCCATGCGCACGCCGGGGCGCCCGACCACCGTGGTGTCGATCACGAGAATGCGACCGGCGCGCACCGCCGGCACGGCCTGCCAGAGCGGATTCGCCCGCAACTTGCGCGCGTTGTTGGGCCCCGCGAGGATCACGTCGGGATTGCGCCGCGCAATCTCCTCCAGCGACACGGCCGGTGACGGCTGCTCGGCGTCGGCAAAGACGTTCACCGCCCCGGCGATCTCCAACAGCTCAGACATGTAGCTGCCGCCGCCGATCGTCATGATCGGCGCATCCCAGATGTGCCAGAACGCGCGCACGGGTTCCGCCGGGCGCGGCATCGCGCGCACCGCCTCGACGGAGGCGCGCACCGAGTCGGCGACGAGGCGGCCGAGCGAATCCACGCCCAGTGCCGCGGCAATCACGGGCAACACGCGCTGCAGGTCGGCGACCTTGTCGGTGCGATGCGTGAGCGTCGCGATGCCGGCGGCGCGCAGCTGCTGCACCGCGGCGCGGTTGGACTCGCTGGCGTAGAGCAGCACCAGGTCCGGCCGCTGGCCCATCACGGCCTCGACGTTGGGCCCCATGCCGGGGCCGAGGTCGGGCACGGCCTTCGCGGCCTCGGGGAACAGGTCCCAGGTCGTGCGCCCGACGGCGCGATCCCCGACACCGAGGGCGAACAGCAACTCGGTCGTCACGGGGTTCAGCGAGACGACGCGCTGTGCCGGCCGCGCGAAGCGCGACGTGTCGCCGAAGTCGTCGATCACCGTGTGCGAGAACGCGGGCCCGCCCGTCGCGGCGCGCTCCTGGCCCGTGCAAGCAGCGAGCAGCAGCGCGAGTGTGGCGATCCGACGAACCGGGTCCGAGAACACGAAAGGCTCCTTCCGCAATGGGAAGGAGCCCGGATGCACGTCAGCTCGGCCCGTCGATGATCAGCGGACCTACGCGAACGCCACGGACCCTCCCCCGAGGGTGACGATGTGGCGCGAACGTGGGTCGTCTCCTGGCTCCGGGCCGTCTCACTCACCTTCCCGCGACCCGCAAGTCGCAGTGGCTGTGCTCGAGTGGACGAATGCTGATGCCCGATACAGTGGCGGGGCCGCGCCGGCATTGCACCGGCTTCCGTGTCCCGCGTTCGCCTTCAGTTGTTGGACGGAATCCTACGCGAGCCCGTCCCGCTTGGCAAGCACGGCACTCAACCGCCCCTTCAACTGCGCGCGCTTGAGGTAGTGCTCGGCTTTCTGCTCTTCGGTCGGTGCGGCAAGCTGGTCGTATGCCGCGTCGAGGGCCGCGATCTCGGCCGCCAGCGCCTCCGGCGTCGGCTCGCGGCGACGCGCAAACGCATCCGGGCCGCGCCGCATGATGGCCATGCCAAAGCCGAGCAACATGGCCGCACCGACGGCGGTGACGATGAGCAACAGGCGGGTCCTCGACCCGGAGTCCTGCGTGCCGGGCGCGGAGATCGTCACGGTGGCCGGCGCCTTCAGGTCTTGGGCCAGGAAACGCTTGAACGGGCGACCGTCGACCTGCACCGGGTCCACCTCGGTCAATCCGGCACCGAGGGCCGATCCGCGCGGGTCCTCGACGAGCACCTCCATCACCGGGACGTCCTGCTCCAGGGCGATCGACAGCTCCGTCTGGCTCAACGGCAGCACATACGAGAACGAGAACTGCTTGAGTCCCGGCGAGATCGGGGCCCAGACGCGCACGCGGCCTTCGTCGGCGCGCACGGCGTCCGGCGAGATGTCGCCCTGACCGCCGATCACCTCGGTGACGCCGGCGGGCAGCGGCGCCTCGAAGGTCGCGACCTGTCCGGCCCCGGGCACGCGCGTCAGCGAGCTGTCGTTCGAGAGTTCGTACACTTCGATGACGGTACGCACGGGCTGCGCCGTGTCCGGCGCGGTCACGATGACGTGCCGTCCGCGCACGGTGATCGGCACCGGTCCACTCGTCGTGTCGAACACTTGCAGGTCGGCCATGCCGCCGCGCACGCGTGCTTCGCGCGTCGGCGGCGTGAAGTAGGCGATGCCGCCGCGCGATGCGCTCACGAAGTACACGGCGTTCGTGTCGCCGGTCGCGCGGTACTCGAAGGCATACGTTCCGTCGCCGCGCGTGCGCATGGAGTCGATGGGATTCGCCGCGTCCACGCCGACGCGGTGCAGCACGACCCAGACACCCGGCACCGGAAGCTGCCGATTGCCCGCCCCCGGCCGCGTCACCGTCCCGGCCAGCGCGCGCGGCGTTCCCTGGGCGGCGAGCGGCATCGCCACGAGCGCGGCGAGCGAGAGTAGGAGCGCGAAGCGACGGCGTGCGGTCATGGCGTAAAGCGTCCGAAGTCCTCGGGCCGCAGGTGGCTCAGGTGCCGCTGCAGCTCCTCGACTGAAAGATGGTCACCGTCGGCCGGCGCGTCGGCGTCCGCATCGTCGTCCCCGTCGAACAGCGCCTCGGCGACGAAGATCGGCGCCCCCGCACGCAAGGCGATGGCGATCGCGTCCGACGGACGCGCGTCCACGACGATGTTGCTGCCGTGGCGATTGAGATGGAGCTCGGCATGGAACGTTCCCTGCACCACGCGCGTGATCTGCACGCGGCGCAGGAGCCCGCCGAGGCCGGTGATGAGCGAGGCCGCGAGGTCATGCGTCATCGGCCGCTCGCGCTTCACGTCATTCAGGTGCGCCGCGATCGCCTCCGCCTCCGGCCGCCCGATCCAAATGGGAAGCGCGCGGTCACCCGCGCGCTCCTCGAGGATCACGACGAAGGCCTGCGACTGCGCGTCGAGGCCGATCCGCTGGACGTTGACTTCAATCACGACGATGGGCCGGGCCTCAGCCCGCGCGCACCGCGCGCTTGAGCTCGGCCACCTTGTTGGTCCGCTCCCACGTGAAGAGCGTGACCTTCTGGCCAAGACGCACGGTCTTCTCGGGCTCCCGGCCGAAGTGGCCGTAGGCCGCGGTGGGGCCGTAGATCGGCTTGCGCAGCTCGAGCGCGTCGATGATGCCCTTGGGCGTGAGGTCGAAGACCTCGCTCACCGCCTTCATGATCGAGCGCTCGTCGACGGTGTTCGTGCCGAAGGTGTCGACCATCACGGACACCGGCTTGGCGACACCGATCGCGTAGGCGACCTGCACCTCGCACTTCGAGGCGAGCTTGGCGGCGACGATGTTCTTGGCCACCCAGCGCGCGGCATAGGCCGCCGAGCGATCGACCTTGGACGGATCCTTGCCCGAGAAGGCGCCACCGCCGTGGCGGCCCATGCCGCCGTAGGTGTCGACGATGATCTTGCGGCCCGTGAGGCCTGCGTCGCCGTGCGGGCCGCCGATGACGAAGCGCCCCGTCGGGTTGATGTGCAGCTTCATCTTCTTGCTGCGCAGCTCCTCGGGGATGATCTCGTTGATGATGTCGCGCTTCACGGCCTCGTGGATGGTCTTGTTCTTGACCGTGTCCGCGTGCTGCGTGGAGATGACCACCGTGTCCACTTCCACCGGGCGGCCGTCCTCGTAGACCACCGAGACCTGCGACTTGGAGTCGGGACGCAGCCAAGGCAGCGTGCCGTCCTTGCGGCGGTCGGCGAGCTGCTTCACGAGCTTGTGCGCCAGCGTGATCGGCAGCGGCATGAGCTCCGGCGTCTCATCGCAGGCGAAGCCGAACATCATGCCCTGGTCGCCCGCGCCGCCGGTGTCCACGCCCATCGCGATGTCGTTCGACTGCTGGCCGAGTGCGTTGAGCACGCCGCAGCTGTCGGCATCGAAGCCGATGCCCGACTCCGTGTACCCGATCTGCTTGATCGTGTCGCGCACGACCTGGCGCAGGTCCACCCAGGCGTTCGTCGTGACTTCGCCGAAGATCGTCGCGAGGCCGGTCGTGACCATGGTCTCGCAGGCCACGCGCGAGCGCGCGTCCTGGGCGAGGAGCTGATCGAGGACCGCGTCGGAGATCTGGTCGGCGATCTTGTCCGGATGACCTTCGGAGACGGACTCCGAGGTGAACAGATGGCGGTGCAGCATCGGGAGAAAAGGGCTGGGCTGTAGTAAGGAAACGGCCGGCACTGCGGCCGGCCGATATCGAGCGCTATCTCGATACGGGAAGGTTAACGCGCCTAGCCGAGACCGAGCAAGCCATCGAGCAGCTCGTCGCCAAGCTCTGCACGCAGGGCATGGCGGAGGATATCGGCCGCCTCGCGCGCCGTCGCCGCGGCCAACGCGGCCTGCGCCGCCGCGGCGGCCCGTTCGGTGCTGACGCCGCGCACGATGCGCTTCACGGCCGAGATGCCGACCGCCGCCACGGAGAGCTGCCGCACCCCGAGTCCGATGAGCGCGTACGCCATCAACGGCTGCGAGGCCATCTCGCCGCAGACGCTCACGGAAAGTCCCGCCGCGTGGCCGACCTCCACGGTGCGGGCGATCAGCCGCAGCACCGCAGGATGCAGCGGCGTGAACCGCGTGACCAGCGAGGCATTGCCGCGGTCCACGGCCAAGGTGTACTGCACGAGGTCGTTGGTGCCGATGCTCAGGAAGCTCACGTCCTTCACGAACGAATCGACGCTGACCGCCGCCGCGGGCGTCTCGACCATCACGCCCAGCGGTACGTCGGCGCGGTGCTCGACACCCTTCGCGCGCAGCTCGGCCGCGGCGTCCTCGAGCAGGTAGCGCGCCTGCCGTACCTCTTCGACGGACACGACGAGTGGCAGCATGATCTGCAGGTCGCCGTGGACGGCCGCGCGCATCAGCGCCTTGAGCTGCACCTTGAAGAGCTCGGGCTCGTCGAGGCACATGCGGATGGCGCGCCAGCCGAGGAAGGGATTGGGCTCGTGCGGGAATCCACCGACCGGCAGCTTGTCGCCGCCGACGTCGTAGGTGCGGATCACGACCGGTTGGTCCTTGAATGCCTCGACGACCTTCCGATAGGCCCGGTACTGCTCGTCCTCGGTCGGCATGGCCGTGCGGCCGACGACGAGGAACTCCGTGCGCATGAGGCCGACGCCCTCGGCGCCGTGGCTGGCGGCCGCACCCGCCTCCTCCGGGAGGTCCACGTTGGCGCGCAGCGTGATGTGGACGCCATCGCTGGTGAGCGCCTCCTTACCGACGAGTCCTGCCAGCTCCTTTTGCGCTTCCGCCTCGCGCCGCGCGCGATCGGCGAACTGCGCGAGCTCGGCGGCGGTCGGCTTCACGATGAGGCGACCGTTGGTCCCGTCGAGAATCACCCGCTCGCCGGACGTGATGCGCGACGTCGCGTTGATGAGGCCGACGACAGCCGGCAGGCCGAGCGAGCGCGCGAGGATGGCCACGTGCGAGGTGCGCGTGCCCGCGTCGGTCGCGATGCCGGCGATCGCGCGGCGGTCGAGCTGGATGGTCAGCGACGGTGTGAGGTCGTGCGTGACGACGATGGCGTTCGAGCCGGGCGCGAGGTCCACCGGATCGTGATCGGGCAAGTCGAGCAGCACTGTGAGCAACCGGATGTGCACGTCCACCAGGTCGCCGATGCGTTCGCGCATCATCGGGTTGGTGCTGCGGCCGAAGTGGTCGCGCCAATCGAGCATCACGATGTCGAAGGCCTTCTCCGGCGCGAGGTTCTGCTGCACGAGGCCTTCGACCTGCTCGCGCAGCGACGCGTCCTCGAGGATGGAGATCTGCACGTCGAAGATCGCTGACTCGGCCTCGCCGGCCTTCTCCGCCGCGCGAGCCTTCACGCCGCGCAGGCGCTCGATGGCCTTGGCCGCCGCGGCCCGAAAGCGGGCGATCTCGCCGTCGATCTCCTCGTCGAGCAGCACGCGCGCGTCGACGTCGGGCACTTCCCAGCGCAGCAAGTGCGCCGGACCGACGACGATGCCCGGCGATGCCGGAACGCCCGTGAGCTCCGCCTGCACCGATCAGTGCTCCCCGAACCGCGACGCGATGAGCTCGGCGAGCGCGTCGAGCGCGGCCGCCGCATCGTCCCCGTCGGCCTTGATGGTGACCGTCGCGCCGCACTCGGCGGCGAGCATCATCACGCCCATGATGCTCTTGCCGTTCACCTGCATGCCGTCGCGCTCAAGCGTGATGTGCGCGCGGTACTTCCCTGCGCACTTCACGATCTCCGCCGCGGGGCGCGCGTGGATCCCGTTGGCGTTCATGACCTCGACGTCTCGTTGCAGCATCAGCGCACCACGGAGTAGAGAAGGAAGGCAGCGAGCACGTAGATGGCGAGGCGCCACCCCTCAAATCTGCCTTGAAGTCGGCTCACGAGGAGAGCCCCGAGCGCGACGGCGGCCAAGACCCCGCCCAGCCACACCCGCCCCTCCCCGAGGAGCTTCTGTGCCGCCACCGGCAACGCGATCCCCGCCACCAAGGCCAGCGCGCGGGCCACATGCGGCGGCCCGTTGCGCAGCACTGGGTTGCCCAGCGCTTGGGCCACCCGCAGGCCATGGGCCCACCCCGCATGCAGGCCCCAGATGCGCAGGCCGAGGTGTCCCAGATTGTACAGCCCGAGGAACAGCGCCACCACGCCCCACGGCGACGCGCCTAGGCCGAAGGCGACGAGGGCCACTGCCGAGCACAGCGGGAGCCAGCCGGCCCACACGAGGCGATCGCCCACGGACCCGAGGGGACCGGGCGCAGCAACGCGAAAGCGCTCGATGTGCGCCGCGGGGGTTCCATCGAGCTCGGCCCGCGCCAAGGCACCTACTGCGACCGAGGCGAGGTACGGGTGCGCATTGAAGTAGCCGCTGTGCCGCGCGATCGCCTGGCGGTACGCTTCCCCGCCCCGTCCGCCGGGCAACCGACGCAGCGCGGGCTCCATGGCGAAGGCGATGCCGTTCCCCAGCATCGTCTCGTAGTTCCACGCGCCCTGGATCCCGAGCAGCCGCAGCAGGATCTCGGCGCGTACGAGCAGGGGCAGCGGCGGCGGTGTGGTCATCCCAGCCCTCCCGCCAGCGCGAAGCCGATGATCAGGCCGACCAGCAACCACCAGCGCGCGCCGTGCGTCGTCGCGGTCACCTTCCAGATGGCCGCGAGCCCGACGGCCGAGGCGACGGAAACGACGACGGCTCGCGAGAGCGTGTTCGGAAACGTGAACGTCGCGAGGATCGCCACGCGCAACGGCGAGAACGCGGCGAGGGCGAGCAACGTGAGCGCGCCGCCGCGCAGGAAATCGGCGCCGATGCCGGCCATCTGCAGGGTCAGCACCGCGCGGCCGTCCCCATGGGCGAGTGCCGCCTGCCGCCGGCGCGCGAGGCGCGCGTTCCATTGCCGCAGGGCCACCATCGACAGGCCACCAACCTGCGCCGCCGCCAGCGCGGCCAGTGCCGCCAGCGTCATGCCCGCCGGCGTGTTGTCCGGCGTCATCGCGAAGAGTGCACCGCCGACCACCGCCGCCGACCCCCACTCCGGATAGCGCGACGCGCCGAACGGCATCGACTCCAGCGCAAAGAACTCCAACGCGGCGCCGATCCACAGGCCGCGCAACGGTTCGCCGAGCATGGCACCGGCGAGCGTGCTCGCGACGATCGGCCGCGAAAGCATCGCCTGCGGGAAGCTGACGACGTCGAGCCCCAGTACCGCACCGAGCGCGGCCAGCGGCAGCAGCTGCAGCCAGTCGACGGCGAGCTCCGGCAGCATCAGCCGGTTCCGTCCCCAGCGAGCACGTCGGGAAGCGGAATCGGCGCGGCCGTCGGAAGGTCCTGCGCGACGACGGTTACGCCACGGTCGGCGAGGGCGCGCAACTCCTGCTCCTCGGTCGGCGTGAGGAAGACATAGCGCAGCCGTGGCACGCGGCCTTCCTTGTGGTGGATGCCACCGATCGTTACGGTGCGGATGTCGGGCACGCGCGCCTGCAGTGCGGCGATGGTCGCGATGTCACCGACCAGCAGCATGCCGGCGCGCGCATCGGCGCGATAGTCGGCAATGCGCCGCGCCGCGCTCTCGACGGAGTCGAAGTAGAGGTCCATCTCGGGCGGCACGCCCATCCGGTACAGCTCCTGCTCCCACTCGGAATCGACCACCGCGTCGTCCACGAGGACGAGGAAGCCGAGCTCGCAGGGCTGCCCCCAGCCGACGACCACCTGCCCGTGGATCAGGCGGTCGTCGATGCGGAAGTAGTCAAGCGCCACGCGGCGGCTCCACGCGGCCGAGGGCTTCGTGACCCTTGGCGACGGCATCCTCCACGCTCGCGCCCATCACGAAGGCGAGCAGCGTCGGCAGCGTCACCCCGGTCACGAGCGTGACATCCGGCGCTCCCTTGAGCAGCCGACGCACGCAGGCGGTGCAGCTGCCGGCCGGAAGGTCCGTGAACACCACACGCGCGCCGGTGGCGACGAGCGCGTCGCGGATCGCCGCATCGATGGCCGCCGGCGCGAGCCCCGTGTTGCTCACCGGCGTCAGCAGGTGCCCGAGGCCGGTGATCTGCTGGACCGCGGAGACCAAGCCGACGGCGAACTCGCCGTGGCCGGCGACGACGGCGCGCGGGGCGTCACTCATCGTCATCGAGCAGATAGCGCTGCACGTCGGCCTTCTCGCGCATGTGCCCCTTCAGGCGTTCGTTGAACGTGTGGGCCGGATCCTCGCCGCTGTACCGCAGCAAGTGGTTCATCGCGATAACCTCGGCCACCACCGTGATGTTCTTGCCGGGATTCAGCGGCACCGAGATCCGCGGCACCTCTACGTCGAGGATCGTCGTGGTCTGCGTGTCGAGCCCGGTGCGCTCCACCGTCATGCCCTGCTTCCACTCCACCAGGTTCACGATCACCTCGATGCGCTTCTGCTGCCGCACGGCGCGGATGCCGAAGATGGCGCGCACGTCGATGAGCCCGACGCCGCGGATCTCCATGAAGTGGCGCTGCAGCGGATGTCCGGAGCCGAGGATGACGTCGGCGCCCTTGCGGCGCGCAATGACGACGTCGTCGGCGACGAGGCGGTGCCCGCGCTCGACGAGGTCGAGCACGCATTCCGACTTTCCGATGCCGCTCTGGCCGGTGAACAGCAGGCCGACGCCGTACACATCGGCGAGCGAGCCGTGCAGGGTGGTAGTCGGGGCGAACGCGTCCTCGAGGAACGGCCCGAGCCTCGCGTAGAACTCCTGCGTCTTGAGCCGCGAGCGGAGGATGGCGATGCCGGCTTTGGTCGCGAGCTCCTCGAACCCCTCCGGCAACGTCTGCCCCTTGGTGATCATCACGCAGGGGATGTCGTAGCTGAAGTAAGCCGTGAGGTTGCGATGCCGCTCCTCGGCGGTGAGCGACTTGAGGTAGGTGACCTCGGTCTCGCCCATCACCTGCAGGCGCTCATGCACGAAGCGCCCGGTGTACCCCGCGAGCACGAGGCCCGGCCCCGACGCATCGTCGCAGGGCACGGGCCGATTCAACCCGTCGGGACTCCCCAGCAGCTCGAGCTGCAGCGAATCCTTGAGCCGCTCATAGAGCTGGCCGACGGTCAGCGTGAGCATGGCTCAGTCGCGCAGGCGAGCGGGCCGCTTGCCACCCTGGCGCCCGTGCGAGCGCTTCTCGCGGCTGGCCTGGGCGTTCACCTTGGCGATTGCGGCGTTCAGCGCAGGCCCGAAGAACTTGCCCTCGCCCTTGCCGACGAGGTCGTGGTGCTTGGGTGCACGCAGCGTGACGGTGACGCGACGGGCCGCCCCATCCTGCTCGAAGCGGATGATGCCTTCCACGATGCGCGGCACGCGCTTGGCGGCGCGTTCCACCGCGCGCGAGGCGCGCACGCGCATGTACTCCGAGATGTCCGCGTGATGCTCGTGAATGACGATTTCCACTAGGTCCGTCCTCCGGGTGTGATCACCGAGCGCAAGTGGGCGTCCGTCTCGCGGGCGCAGCGCTCCCAGGTGAAGGATTCCGCGAAGGCCCGTGCCTTCGCGCCCATCGATGCCACCAGTGCCGGATCGCCGGCGAGCCGATCGTACGCCGCGGCCATGGCGGCGATGTCGCCGTGCGGGACCAAGTAGCCCGTGTCGCCGTCACGCACGGACTCGCGGATGCCGGGCGAATTGGACGCGACGACCGGCGTCCCACACGCCTCCGCTTCCACGTTCGTGAGGCCCCAGCCCTCCTTGGGCGAGGCCAACGACACGACCCAGGCGCGACGCAGGAGCGCCAGCTTTTCCGCTTCGGTCACAAAGCCAAGAAAACGCACGCGCTCGCGCAGGGCAAGCGAGTCGACCAGCCGCTCCAAGGCGGGCCGGTAGTCCCCCGCCCCGGCGATCTCGAGCACGGTCTCGGAGTGCCGCATCTGGGCCAGCGCCCGGATGACGAGATCCACGCCTTTGTACTTCTTGAGCCGCCCGAGATAGGCGATCGTCGGCGTCGCGGCGCGACCCGCCGCGTCCGGCGTGTAGTGGTCGAAGCTGACGCCCGGCGGGATGACCTTCACGAGCTCGCGACGGATGCCACGCGCCACGAGGTCGTCCGCGGTGCTCTCGCTGATCGCCTGGAACGGCACGCCACGGTACAACCAGGGAATCGGGCGCTCGGACAGCCACACGGCCGCGGCGAGGACGGGATTCAGCTCCTGGAATGCCGCGCCGCCGAAGAGGTGCGGCACCACGACGACCACGCGCTGCGGCCCGCTCCACCGCGTGGTGAACAGCGGCATCTTGTTGATGTCCTCGTACAGCACATCGAAGCCGCGATCGGCGAGTTCACGCTCCCAGTACCCGCGGGCGAGCAGCGCGAAGGTCTGCCGCGTGCCCACGCGATGGATCTCGACGCCGTGGCGCGTGGCGCGCGGCGGACAGCCGGGCCAGCCGCCGCAGAGCAACACGACCTCATGGCCGTAGGACGCCAGACGCTCGAGGATCTCATGCAGGTGCGTTTCGGCGCCCCCACCCAGCGGATTCTCGAGGTCCTGCCAGTTGACCGCGCAGATCTTCAAGACAGCCGGCCCATCCTGCGGGCCAAGGCATCGAGCACGCCGTTCACGAAGCGCGCGCTCTGGCCCGACCCGAAGCGCTCGGCGAGCCGCACGCATTCTTGGATCACGACGCGCGGCGGCGTCCCGCCCTGCGTCAACTCGGCGGCGCCAAGGCGCAGCACGCAGCGTTCGATGTGGCCCAAGCGCTCGAGCCGCCAGTTGGTCGTGACCTCGGAGAGCTCGGCGTCCATGTTCGCGCGATCGGCGTCGATGAGCTGAATGAGCGCATGCGCAAAGGCGCGCTCCTCCGGCGCCGTGCCGAGGTCGTCCCACACCAGTTGCGCAACCCTCGGCAACGGCACGTCGTCCTTGCGGACGTCCCAGGCGTAGAGCGCCTGCAGGGCGCGGGCGCGGCCGCGCGTCTCGATGCGCGCCATCAGCCCTCCGCGTCGTTCATGAGGTCGAGGCGACCGAACAGATCGGCCATCTCGAGCGCCGCCAGCGCCGCGTCCCAGCCCTTGTTGCCATGCACACCGCCGGCCCGGTCCTCCGCCTGCTGCATGGTGTCGGTGGTGAGCAGACCGAGGCCGATGGGCACGCCGAACTCGCCCTGCAGCAGCGCGAGCCCGCGGTTCGCTTCCCCGGCGACGAAGTCGAAGTGCGGCGTTTCGCCGCGCACGACGGCGCCGACGGCGACGACGCAATCATAGCGCTCCGTCTGCAGCGCCTTCATGACCGCCGGCGGCAGTTCCCAGGCGCCGGGCACCCAGATCTGGTCGACGTCCTCGAGCCGGCCCCCGTGCTTGAGGCAGCAATCCAGCGCGCCGTCGGCGAGCTTCTGCGTGATGTGCTCGTTGAAGCGGCTGGCGACGATGACGACGCGCCGGCCCTCGGCGCTCGGCACTCCGATGAACTCGGCCATCAGACCGCCCGCAGGTGACCGAGCTTCGTGCGCTTGGTCTCGAGATATTCGGCGTTCTCGCCGTTCGTCGGCGAGATGATCGGCACGCGTTCGCCGAGGGCGAGGCCATAGCCTTCGAGCCCGACGAGCTTCTTGGGATTGTTCGTGATCGGACGGATCGACTTGAGCCCGAGGTCGAGCAGGATCTGCGCGCCGATGCCGTAGTTGCGCAGGTCCGGCGCGAAGCCCAGCCGCTCGTTCGCCTCGACGGTGTCCGCGCCTTCGTCCTGCAGCTGATAGGCCTTGAGCTTGTTGAGCAGCCCGATGCCGCGGCCTTCCTGGTCGAGGTACACGATGACGCCCTTGCCCGCTTCGACGACGAGGCGCATGGCCTCGTGCAGCTGCCAATGGCAATCGCAGCGCAGCGAGTGGAAGGTGTCGCCGGTGAGGCACTTCGAGTGCATGCGCACGAGGACGTTCTCGCCGGCGTCGACGTCGCCGTAGACCAGCGCCACATGCTCACGCGCGTCGACGTCGTTGCGGTAGCCGACCAGCCGGAACTCGCCGAACTCGGTCGGCAGGCGGGCCTCGGCTTCGCGATGCACGAGGCGCTCATGCTGCAGCCGGTACGCGACGAGCTGCGCGACGGTGATGAACGTCAGCCCGTGTTCCTTGGCGAAGGCCTCGAGGTCCGGACGCTTCGCGGTGGAGCCATCCGCCTTGAGGATCTCGCAGATGACGCCGGCGGGCTGCAGGCCGGCCAGGCGCATGAGGTCCACGGCGGCCTCGGTGTGGCCGACGCGCTGGAGCACGCCGCCTTCGCGCGCCCGGAGCGGATGCACGTGGCCGGGCCGGCGCAGGTCGCTCGGCGCGCTCGCCGGATCGGCCAGCAGGCGGATGGTCGTGGCTTGGTCGCTGGCACTGATGCCCGTCGTGACGCCGTGGCGCGCCGCCGCATCCACGGTCACCGTGTACGCCGTGCGCAGCGCGTCGGTGTTCTCCGAGCCCATCATCTCGAGGTTCAGGGCCTCGACGCGCGCGGGACTCAGCGCGACGCAGATCATGCCCTTGGCCTGCATGAGGAAATTGACCATCGCCGGCGTGATGTGCTCCGCCGCGCCGATGAGGTCGCCTTCGTTCTCGCGATCCTCGTCGTCTGCGACGACGACGAACTTGCCGTCCTGCAGATCGGCGATGGCCTGTTCGATCGTCCCGAACATATGCTCAACTCTTGAGTAAGGGCGCCGCGAGGCGCTTGAGGTGCTTGGCAAGGATGTCGCCTTCCAGATGAACCCGGTGGCCCGCGCGCAGGCTCCCGAGGGTGGTGTGGCGCATCGTGTGTTCGATGATGCTGAGCCGCATGAGATTCGGCGCCGGCAGTTCGACGACGGTGAGGCTCACGCCATCCACGGCGATCGAGCCGCGCGGCACGAGCAGTTCGTCGATGTCGTCGGGCACGCGCACATCGACGATCCACGCATCGTCCCGCCGCTCGGCGCGCTCCACCACGCCGACGCCGTCCACATGCCCCTGGACGATGTGGCCGCCGAGGCGATCGCCGAGGGCCATCGCACGCTCGAGGTTCAGCTTGGTCCCCACACGCCACGCACCGATGTGCGTGCGGTCGAGCGTGGTCACCACGGCGCCCACCGTGAACTGCCCGGCTGCGAAGTCGCGCACCGTGAGGCACACCCCGCTGCACGCGATGCTCTCGCCCAGCGTGAGCCCCTCGTACCGCGCGGCAATCACGAGTTCGCGGCCGGCCTCCGTCTGGGAGACCGCCGTGACTTCGCCAACCGCTGTGATGAGACCAGTGAACATCGGCGCCGCGAGGGTGGAATCAGCGAGGCGCGTCGTTCCGGTAGATGGTCATGCGGTCCGCGCCGAGATCCTGTTCGGCGAGCACCGACCACCCCGCGCCCCCCTCGACCGGCGGCAGGACCTTCCCGACCGCGGCGAGGGTGTCAGGCCCCAGCGGGACCGACGTCCGAAAGATAATCAGGCGGTCCACGAATCCGCCCTCCAGCAGGGCCGTGGCCACACGGTCGCCGGGCTCGGCGAGGATGTGCTGGACGCCCCGGCTGCGGAGGGCCCGCAGGTGTCCCCCGAGATCGGGCGCGACGCTCACCTCCACCCCCGCCGCCGTGAGTGCCGCCATCGTCGACGGGTCCGGGCGCTCAGCCAGTACGCCCACCGCCACCTCCCGCGCCGTCTTCACGAGCTGGCTCGTCAGAGGCAAGCGAGCGCGCCGGTCGAGGACCAAGCGCCACGGCGCGACGCGCGGTTCCGGCCACTCGCGCACGGTGAGCGCGGGATCGTCGGCCAACACCGTGCCAATGCCGACCAGGATGGCATCCGCCCCGGCGCGCAGGCGGTGCACCTCCCGCTTGGCCTGGGGGCCCGTGAGCCACTGCTGGCGGCCGTCCGCCCGCGCGATCGCTCCCTCTGCCGAGAGCGCGAGCTTGAGCGTGATGAAGGGACGGTCGCGGCGCCTCGCCGCGCGGAGAAACGGCGCGTTGAGCTCCTCGGCGGCCTGTTGCTCGATGCCCACATCGACCTCGATACCGGCGCTTCGCAGCTTCACGATGCCGCCCGCCGCCACCGGATTCGGATCCGTGCAGGCGATGACGACGCGGCGCACCTTCGCCTTGATCAGGGCGTCGGCACAGGGCGGCGTCTTGCCGTGATGCGCGCACGGTTCGAGCGTGACGTACACGACGGCGTCGCGCGCACCCTTCTTCGGCAGCGCCGCAAGCGCGGCGGCCTCGGCGTGCGGCCCCCCAAAGCGCGCGTGAAAGCCTTCCGCGATGACTTCGCCGTCGCGAACGACAACGGCGCCGACCATGGGGTTCGGCGCCGTCTGGCCCCAGCCGCGCCGCGCCAGGTCGAGCGCGCGGCGCATGAAGGCCGCGTCCTGCGCGGCGTCCGCTGGAGTCATGGAAGCCGTCGAGCTCAGAAGCTGATGCGGAGGCCGACGTTGGCGTAGAGGCGCTTCTCGTCCGCGGGCGTGTCGAAGGTGTTCTGCGTGGCGATGCTGCCGCCCGACACCTGGCCGCCTTCGATCACGACCTTGACGAGGAACAGGTTGAGGCCGAGCGAGCCGTACATCGTCGTGCGGCTCATCGAGGCCTTGTCCGAGAAGCTGCCGGTCGCGGAGAGCGGACCGTCCACGACGTTCACCGTCGCCGCCGTCGAGAAGTCATAGGTGTCGCCACCGATGCCGGCGCCGAGCTGGAACAGGAGCAGGTTCTTCTGGGCCGAGAGGCGCCATGACGACGTCTTGATCGAGAAGTCGTTGAGATCGAAGGTGCTGCCGTCGTCCGCACTGGAGGTGAGATCCACCGTCGGCAGGTCACGCTTCATGTACGAGAACGCGACGCCCGGAATCAGCGCCGACTGCTGCAAGAGGCCGACGCGGGCACCGAGGCCGACCGAGACGTTCGACTGCGGCGTGAGCGTGAAGTTGTCCTCTTCGAGCGTCGGGACGTAGGTGACGCCACCGATCAGGTCGATGCCGCCGATGCGGGTGACGCCGACGTTGAAGCCCTTGGTGAGGCCCAGCGCGAAGTCCGCCGTGACCATCGCGGCGCCGCCGTCTTCGACCGCGAAGTTGCGCGGGTTGGCCGCACCGAGCTGCACGTTGTCGATCGTCGGGAAGTTGCCGAGGACCGCGTTCGCGCGCAGCGCGACGGCGAAGTGCGGGAAGCCCCCGAGGTTGGTGCCGATGCCAAGGGTGTGGCTACCGCCGGCGATGGCCGTGCCGAACTGCGGCGCCATGTAGCGGAAGAAGTCGCTGGCGACCGCGCAGGCATCCCCGATCTGCGAGGGATTCGAGCAGGTCTGGGCGGAGGCCCGCGACGGGGTGAAGGCGACGGTCAGCGCGACAGCCGAAACGACCATGAGACGACGCATACCGAGAACGCTCCAGGCGTTAAACGAGGTGAACCCGCCCCGTGCCGGGACGGATGTGGCCGATGGTCCAGTTGGCGACCCCGGCCTGCGACGCAAGGTCGCGTATATAGGACGCGCCAGCTGTGTCGGTAATCACAATCATGCCGACGCCCATGTTGAAGGCGCGGTACATCTCGGCACGATCCACCTGGCCCGCCTCTTCGAGTACCCGGAACAAGGCTGGAATCTCCCAGCTCGTCGTGTCGACGACTGCATCACAATGTGACGGCAGCGCCCGATCGAGATTGCCGGGGATTCCCCCACCGGTGATGTGTGCCATCGCGTGGATGCGTCCGAGCGCGCCGCCGAGGATCGGCAGGTACGAGCGGTGCACGGCGAGCATCACGTCGGCGACCGACTTGCCGCCGTGCTCCGGGAACACGTCGTGCGGCCCGAGCTTGAGTCGCTCGGCGACGATGCGGCGCGCCAACGAGTAGCCATTCGTGTGCAGGCCTGTGCTGCCGAGCCCCACCAGCACATCGCCGTCCTTCACGCCGGCGCTGGTGATCACCTGGTCCTCTTCCACCCAGCCCACGATGAAGCCCGCGAGGTCATAGTCGGGCGGCGTGTACACGCCCGGCATCTCGGCCGTCTCACCGCCGATGAGCGACGCGCCGTTCTCCCGGCATCCCGCGCTCACGCCGGCCACGACGCCCTCGACGACGCTGGGAATCAGCTTGCCGAAGGCGACATAGTCGAGGAAGAACAGCGGCTTCGCCCCCTGCACCAGGATGTCGTTGACGCAGTGGTTGACGAGGCAGTGCCCGATGGTGTCGTGGCGATCGGCCTCGATGGCGGTCTTGATCTTCGTGCCCACGCCGTCGGCGCTGGCGACGAGCAGCGGCTTCTTGGCGCCCTCGGGCACGCGGAACATGCCGCCGAAGCCGCCAAACGCGCCGCGTGCGCCCGCCGTGAAGGTGCTCTCGACGAGCTTCTTGATGCGGTGTTTGGAGTCGTCCGCGGCGTCGATGTCGACGCCGGCGCTCGCGTAGGTCAGCTTCTCGTCGGCGCTCACGCGTTCAGGGCCTGGTCGAAGGTCACCAGCTGGTGGAAATCGGCGACGCGCTTCTCGATGTCCTCGCGCGAGATCTCGAGCAGCCGCTTGAGCGAGAAGCCTTCGACGACGAAGGAGCCCATGGCCGAACCGACGATGACGGCCCGGCGCATGTTCGCCTCGCTCAGGTCGCCCGTGCGGGCGAGCCAGCCCATGAAGCCGCCGGCGAACGAGTCGCCCGCGCCCGTGGGGTCGAACACGCTCTCGAGCGGATACGCCGGCGCGAAGAAGACGCTCGACTGCGTGAACATGAAGGCGCCGTGCTCACCCTTCTTGATGAGCACCGTCTTCGGGCCGCGGTCGAGGATCCACTTGGCCGCGTGCACGAGGTTGGCCTTCTCGGTGAGCTGGCGCGCCTCGCCGTCGTTGAGCGTGATCAGGTCGACCTTGCCGATGAGCTCGAGCAAGTCGGCGCGGCGCGACTCGATCCAGAAGTTCATGGTATCGCAGGCGACGAGCTTGGGGCGCTCGACCTGGCCGAGGACTTCGAGCTGGAGGCGCGGGTCGATGTTCGCCAGGAACACGAAGTCGGCGCTGCGGAACTGCGCGGGGATCTTCGGGCGGAAGTGCGAGAACACCCCGAGGCGCGTCTCGAGCGTCTCGGCGGAGTTGAGGTCGTGGCGATACCGCCCGCGCCAGCGGAAGGACTCGCCCTGCGCAGTCTCGAGTCCGGCGAAGTCGATGCCGCGCGCCTTCAGCGGCTCGAGCTTCTCCATCGGGTAGTCGCTGCCGACGACGCCGACGAGCTGCACGGGCGTCTGATGCGACGCCGAGGCGGCGAAGTAGTTGGCGGAGCCGCCGAGGACTTCATCGGCCTTGCCGAATGGAGTCTCGACGGAATCGAGGGCGACGGAACCGACGACAAGCACGCTCATCTAGATCTCGAGTGTGGGATGGCACGGGCAACTGCTTTCACCACGAAGGCACGAAGACACGAAGGGTACTGTCTCGGTGCGCTGGAACAGCAACAAACAGCTTCTCTGAAAAACACACAACGGAAGCGGGACGGCGCGACGGTCGCCATTCCTTCGTGTCTTCGTGCCTTCGTGGTGATTTCCGTTCAAGAATACGACTAGTTACTACATCCGCTTACTACATCCGCTCGGGCGCGGCGATGCCGAGCAGGCCGAGCCCGTTGGCGAGGGTGATGCGCACGGCCTTGGCGAGGGCGAGCCGGGCCTGCATGACCTCCGGCGCCTCTCCGAGGACGTGGTGCTTGTGGTACCAGGTGTGCACGAGCCGCGCCGTTTCGAGCAGCCAATTCGCGATGCGGTGCGGCTCGAGGTTCTCGGCGGCGCCCGCCACGAAGGCCGGCCAGTCGAGGATCGCCTTCACGAGTTCGCGCTCTTCGGGCGTATCGATCACGGCCCAGTTGACGCCCTCGCCCGTGATGCGGTCCTGCTGGATCTCGCCGACGCGGAAGATGCCGCAGACGCGCGCGTGGGCCATCTGGATGTAGTAGACCGGGTTCTCCTCGCTCTGCGAGCGCGCGAGATCCACGTCGAACACCAGCTGGCTGTCGCCCTTCCGCATGAGGAAGAAGTAGCGCACCGCGTCGCGACCGACTTCGTCGATGAGGTCGCGCACCGTCACGTAGCTGCCGGCACGCTTGGAGATCTTCACCTCCTCGCCGCTGCGCATCACCGTGACCATCTGGTGCAGCACGTACTCCGGATACCCCTGCGGGATGCCCATCTCCAGCGCCTGCAGCCCCGCGCGGACGCGGGCCGTGGTGCCGTGATGGTCGGCGCCCTGCACGTTGATGGCCCGCGTGAAGCCGCGCTGGAACTTCGTCACGTGATACGCGACGTCGGGCACGAAGTACGTGTACGTGCCATCCGACTTCCGCATCACGCGGTCCTTGTCGTCGCCGAACTCGGTGCTGCGCAGCCAAAGTGCCCCACCCTCTTCGAAGGTGTGGCCGCTGGCCTGCAACTGCGCGACCGTCTTCTCGACCAACCCGTCCGTGTACAGCGAGCTCTCGAGGTAGTAGACATCGAACTGCACGCCGAAGGCGCGGAGGTCGAGGTCCTGCTCCTTCCGCAACTCGCGGACCGCGACCTGGCGCACCTGCTCGAGATCGTGCCCGCGACGGTCGTCGGGAAACTCCGTCGCGTAGCGCGACGCGATCTCGCGGATGTACTCGCCGTGATAGCCGCCCTCGGGAATCACCACGGAGTCGCCGGCGAACTCCTGCAGGCGCGCCTGCACGGAGCGCGCGAGGTTCGCGATCTGCACGCCGGCGTCGTTGTAGTAGAACTCGCGCTGCACCTTCCAGCCCTGCGAGGCGAGCAGCGCCGCGATGGCATCGCCGAGCGCGGCTTGGCGGCCGTGGCCCACATGCAGGGGGCCCGTCGGATTCGCCGAGACGAACTCGACGACGACGGGCTTCCCTGCCCCCGCCGTGCCGCGTCCCCAGGTCTCGCCGGCCGCGAGGATCTTCGCGACGCCCGCTGCGAGATCCGCGGTGTCCAGACGGATGTTGATGAAACCCGGACCCGCAACCGAGATGTCGGAGACGCCCGCCGCCTTGCGGTCGAGCGTGGCGACCAGCGCGTCGGCGATGTCGCGCGGCTTCTTGCCGAGCGGCTTCGCCAGCGTCATCGCGAGGTTCGTGGCCCAATCCCCGTGCGCGGGATCGCGCGGGCGCTCGAGGTGGACCTTGGTATCTGCTGGCGCGCCGAGGGCGACGGCGGCGCGCACGAGCGCGTCGCGGAGCGGTTCGAGTGCGGTCACGAGGCCGAGCTCGTGCCGCTGCTGCCGCTGCTCGGGGTCGATGCCGAAGGCGCCGCTGCCGGCGCAGCGCCGGCCGACGCTGGGGCCGCAGCCCCCGCGCTGTCTGCCGGCTTCGCGGCCGCCTTCTGCTGCTTCTCGCGCAGGTCCTTCTTGCCGTCCTTGCCGTAGTCCGTGATGTAGAAGCCCGAGCCCTTGAAGAGCAGCCCCGAGCCCGCGCTCATGCGGCGCGAGGCCACGGCGCCGCAGGTGGCGCAGGGGATCTCAGGCTTGGCATCGCTGATCTTGAGGACGAAGTCCTCGGACTCGTGCCCTTCGGGGCAGCGGTACTCGTAGGTCGGCATGGGGCGGAACAGGCGTAAGGTGTGTAGCCTGTTAAACTTAGCGGTCCTTGAGGAGGCGTTCAAGGCGCAGCGCCACGCGTGTCGGAAGCGTCAGTCCGTCGGCGATGGCCGCAATCTCTTCGGCCTCACGCCAGACGGCTTCGAGCGCTGCCAGTTCGCCTTCGAGCGCTCGGCGCTCCGTCTCCTCGTGCGCGGCCATCTCGAGGGCGAGGCGCAGATGCGCGTCGGTCTCGCCAAGCTCCCACGAACGGCCGGGCTGCTTGGAGAGGCTCGACGGCTTGAGTCCATCGAGGAACATGCGCTCCGGGCCGCCGATCGCTTCCAACGCCTTCACGGCCTCGGCCACGGTCGCGCTGCGACCGCCGTTCCGATTGACCTCCGGGAGGATGGCGCGCATCGCCTGGAGTGCGGCGGGCCCATCGATGATGCGCGGTGCGTCACGGGCCCCATCCTTGCCCAGCAAGGTGCGCGAGGGTCCAAGCCCGCGGGCATCGGGTACGCCGGGCCGCCCCTGCACCTCGATGCTCCAGCCGAGCGCGGACGACGCGTCGCGCACGATGCGGGTGGCCCGCACCTGCGAGCGCGTCACCATGAACGGCCCGGTGTCGTCCTCGTGTCGCACGACGACCTTCCGGTCATCGTAGGCGCCCTTGATGGTCGTATACGCATTGAGGGGCAGCGTCGAGATGCTGCCGAACGCGATGCCAAGGGCAGGACCCGCGAGCAGCCAGCCCCCCGCGACCGCGACGCCACCGACACCGATCATCCACGCCTTGCGGTAGCGTCGCGTGAAGCGCTCGCCGTACCGCCACGCGGCGAATTCCGGGCGCAGCGGCTCGCCGATGCGAATGAGCTCCGTGCCGTCGCGCAGCTTGGCGAGGCCGATATGATCGGTCGCGACACGCAGCTTGGTGTCGCGATAGAGCCGCTCGCCTTCCTCGATCGCCTCCCATCGCGTCTCGAGGGGCGAGAGGTTCCACTGCCGGCAGTTGGGACACACCGCCCAGAGGCGACCGCGGGCTTGGTCGAAGGCCACGCGGCCGCCCACGGGAAAGTGCTCCAGCGCTTCGTTGCGACCGAGGGGTGCGTGGCAGAAGGTACAGGTCGAGTACATCAGGATTCCCGGAGTCGATCAAGCGTACGGAAGACCCTTTCAGACAGGGTCAGCGAGTCTGCGATTGCCGCGATCTCCTCGGCCTCTCGCCAGCGGGCCTCCAGCGACTGCAGTTCGCCCTCGAGGGCTCGTCGTTCGGATTCCTCATGGAGGCCCATTTCGAGTGCGAGTCGAAGCGGCGCCGGCGCCCTCACGAGAAAACTCTCTCGGTCGCCCGCAATCGTGGTCGCGGCCCGCTCGCGCAGCAGCGTCTCGACCGGCGTCCCCGCCTCAAGCAAGGTCGTCGCCTCGCGCACGATGCTATCGGCCGCGCCCTCGCGATTCACTTCCGGCATCGCCAGCCGTGCCACGGCGAGCGCCGACGCACCCACGAGATCGGATGCCCCGTCCCACCAGCCCGTGAATGGCCCCCACTTGCCGAGCGCGAGTGCGCCGCGGTGGCGGTAGACCCTGAGGGCCCATCCCTGAGGCGCATCCGGTGCGTGCACGACTTTTGCGCTGGCCAGGTGCGAGCGCGTCAACGAGAGCGGCCCTTGGTCGTCCGCCGCGTGCAGCACGATCTGCCGCGCTCGACGGGCGTTGCCGTACATGGTGTAGAAGTGGTACGGCAATAGCGCGGCTGACGCGAGACCGATGCCGAGCGCGGGGCCCGCCGCGGCAACGCCTCCGAGGACGGTCACCGTGGCGAAGCCCGCCAGCGTGCGCAGCCGCCGCGAGCGGAAGCGCGTACCGTACCGCCACGCGGCGAACTCTGGGCGCAGCGGTTCGCCGATGCGAATGAGCTCCGTGCCGTCGCGCAACTTGGCGAGGCCGATCTGCTCCGTCGCCACGCGCAGCTTGGAATCGCGGTACAGCTTCTCGCCTTCCTCGATCGCCTCCCAGCGCGTCTCGAGGGGCGACAGGTTCCACTGGCGGCAGCTGGGGCACACCGCCCACAAGCGGCCGCGCGCCTGATCCACGGCCACGCGCTTCCCGACGGGAAAGTGCTCGAGGACCTCGTTGCGGCCCAGCGGCGCGTGGCAGAAGGTGCAGGTGGAGTACACGCCAGCAAACTCGGGGCGCGCACCTGCGCGGTCAACGGCTTACGACGGCCGGTACTCGCCCCACACGTCGCGCAGCAAGTTGGAAATCTCGCCCACGGTCGCACGGGCCTTCACGGCATCGATGATCAGCGGCATCAGCGGCCCGCGACTGGCGGCCGCCTGCGCGTACGCAGGCGCCGCCGCGCGAATGGCGTCGAGCGCCTTCGCGACCGCCGCCGCATCGCGCCCGGCCCTCACTGCCGCGAGCCGCTCGCGCTGGCCCTTCTCCAACTCGGCGTAGTTCGGCGCCGGGATGATCGGCGGCTCCTCGCCATCGGCGAACTTGTTTACGCCGACGAGCACCGTGCTGCCGTTCTCAACCGCGAGCTGGAACTCGTAGGCCGAGCGGCCGATCTCCTCCTGGAAGAATCGCGCGTCGATGGCGGCCGAGCTGCCACCCAGCGCCTCGACCTTGCCGAGCAACTCGACCGCGCGGCGTTCCACCTCGTCCGTCAGCGACTCGACGTAATAGCTGCCGGCCAGCGGATCCACCGTCTGCGCCACGCCGCTCTCGTACGCGACGATCTGCTGCGTGCGCAGCGCCAGCGTGGCGGCCTCGGCCGTGGGCAGCGCCAGCGCTTCATCGTATCCGTTGGTGTGCAGCGACTGCGTGCCGCCGAGCGTGGCGGCCAGCGTCTGCACCGCGACTCGCACCACGTTGTTCAGCGGCTGCTGCGCCATGAGCGTCACCCCACCCGTCTGCGTGTGGAAGCGCAGCTTGCATGAGGCATCGTTCGCGCCGAAGCGCTCGCGCATGAGCCGCGCCCAGATGCGGCGTGCAGCGCGGAACTTGGCGACTTCCTCGAAGAGGTCGTTGTGGCAGGCGAAGAAGAAGCTGAGCCGCGGCGCGAAGTCGTCCACCCTGAGCCCGGCGTCCACGGCGCGCTGCACGTAGGCCAACGCGTTCGCAAAGGTGAACGCCAGCTCCTGCACCGCCGTCGCCCCCGCTTCGCGGATGTGATAGCCCGAGATCGAGATGGGATTCCAGCTCGGCACCTCCGTGGCGCAGAACCGGAAGGTCTCGGCGATCAAGGCCAACGACGGCTCCGGCGGGAACACGTAGGTGCCGCGCGCGATGTACTCCTTGAGGATGTCGTTCTGGATGGTGCCGCTGAGTTTCCCGCGCGGGATGCCCCGCTCCTCCGCGACGACCACGTACATCGCGAGCAGCACGCTGGCCGTCGCGTTGATCGTCATCGAGGTCGAGACCTTGTCGAGGGGCAGGTCGGCAAGCAGCGCGTGCATGTCCTCGACGCTGTCGATGGCGACACCGACCCGACCGACCTCGCCGAGGGCGCGCGGCGAATCGGAGTCGAGCCCCATCTGCGTCGGCAGGTCGAAGGCCGTCGAGATGCCGGTCTGCCCCGCCTCCAGCAGCAGCTTGAACCGCGCGTTCGTCTCCTGCGCCGTGCCGAAGCCGGCGTACTGGCGCATCGTCCAGAGCCGGCCGCGATACATCGTCGGCTGCACGCCACGCGTGAACGGGAACTGCCCCGGTTCACCGAGCTGCTCGGCGTAGCGGGCATCCGCGTCCGCCGGACGGTACACCGGTGCGATGGGAATCCCGCTCGGCGAGAACGCCTCAGCCGGAGCGGCCTTCGCGCCGCCCTTCTTCGCCTCGCTCACGTCGCTCACCCCTTCGCCAACATCTCGGCGGCGATCGCCACGTCGGCCTTGGAGCCGACGTAGTACGGCGTGCGCTGGTGCAGCGACGTGGGCTGCACGTCGAGGATGCGCTGCGTGCCGTCGATGGCCGCGCCGCCCGCCTGCTCGCAGATGAAGGCGAGTGGATTGCACTCGTACAGCAGCCGCAGCTTGCCCTCGGGGCTCTTCTGGTTCGCCGGATACGCGAACAGGCCGCCGCCGAGCAGGTTGCGATGGAAGTCCGCCACCAGCGAGCCGACGTAGCGCACGTTCATTGCCTTGCGCTGGCCATCCAGGCCGCGATAGCGCCGCATCAACGCGCGCACGTTCTCGGGCCAGATCTGTTCGTAGGCGTCATTCACCGATAGGTAGCGCCCATGCTCGGGAATCTTCATGTCCGGGTGCGACAGCAGGAACTCGCCGATCGAGGGATCGAGCGTGAAGCCGTGCACGCCGTGGCCCGTGCTGTACACGAGCATCGTGCTCGAGCCGTAGATCACATAGCCGGCCGCCACCTGCTTCACGCCCGGCTGCAACGCGTCGGCCATCGTGCCGTCTTCGCCGGGCGTGACCTTCTTGAGCACCGAGAAGATCGTGCCCACCGGTACGTTGACATCGATGTTCGACGAGCCGTCGAGCGGATCGAAGAGCAGCAGGTACTTGCCGCGCTTGAACTGCGTCGGGATGGGGATGAGCTGTTCCTGCTCCTCCGACGCCATGGCGCAAAGGCGACCACCGTGGTCGAGCGCCTTGATGATGATGTTGTCGGCGATGACGTCCAGCTTCTGCTGCACCTCGCCCTGCACGTTCTCGGTGCCCTCGGCGCCGAGGATGTCCACGAGACCGGCCAAGCGCACCTTGTTGGCGATCATCTTGGAGGCCAACGCGAGGTCGTAGAGGATGCCAGAGAGCTCACCCGTGGCGTCCGGGTAGTTGCGCTCCTGCTCGATGATGTAGCGATCGATGGTGACGACGCTGGTATCGGTGTGTTTGACCATTCGCGAAAGCTCTCGCTTCCGTGCAGCTAGGGCAATGGCGCGGGCTCGTCGCGGAGTGGCCAGCGCTGCCCTGCCACCTCGGCCTCCCAGACCTGTCCGTCGGTGCGGAGGACGAGCGTGCCCAGCTGGTCGGTGCGCAGCACGGTCGCACCGGCGTCGAGGAGCCGGCGCATGACGTCGGGGCTGGGATGGCCGTAGCTGTTGTCGCGGCCGACGGAGACGAGGCCGAGTCGAGGAGACACCGCATCCAGGAAGGCCGGCGTGGAGCTGGTGCTCGAGCCATGATGGGCGACCTTCAGCAGGTCGACGTCGAGTTGCTCGATTGCGTGCCCAAGCAGCCATTGCTCCAGCCCCGCCTCCGCGTCGCCGGTGAGGAGCAGGCTGCGGGCGCCATACTCGACACGCAGGATCGTGCTGGCTTCGTTGGGGTCGTCGAGGCCGGCGGTCCATGCGGAATCCGGCGCGAGGAACGTGAGCGCGACGCCATCCAACGACACTCGCTCCCCTGGCACGACACGCGACCATTGCCCGCCGCGCCGTCGCGCGCTGGCGAGCATGGCGGCGTAGGCGGGACTTGCCGCGACGAAGGCCGCGTCGCGGACAAGTGCGGGCCTCAGGGCCTCGATGACGCTGGCGGCGCCGCCCACATGGTCTGCATGCGGATGCGTGAGCACGAACAGCGCGAGGACGCCGCCGCGGCGACGCAGGTAGGGAATGATCGTGGTGCGTCCGGCGTCGCCGGAGCTCCAGCTGCGGCCCGCGTCCACCAGCACCCAGCGCCCAGCCGGCGTGCGCAGTGCGATCGCATCGCCCTGCCCCACGTCGAGCACATGCACTTCGAGACGCCCCGTACTCCGCGTCGGCACATCCGGCGCCCAGGCCATCACGGCGATGCCCGCGCCGGCCGCGATCGCCCACGGTCCCCAGTGCCGTGCGACGGCCGCGACGATCACGAGTGCGGCGGTGCATGACGCGACCGTGACCATCGCGAGCGTCGGGGCGACGTCCACCGCGCCGCCCGGCACGGCGGCCGCGAGTGCGGCGACGGCATCCAGCGCACGCAGCATCGGTCGGGCGGCGTCGGCGACGAAACGCCCGAGCGCGTCGCCCGGGGCAAGCATGGCGAGGAACAACGTCGGCTGCAGCACGGCGACCACCGGGCCGGCGCCGAGATTCGAGACGATCGCGACCAGGCTGAGCCGCCCGAAGTGCCAGGCCACCAGGGGCGCCGTGGCTGCGGTAGTGAGCGCTCCGGCCATGAGCTCGCGCAGCAGGGCGCCGCGCCAGCCCGTCCAGCGCGATCGCCGCGCGAGTCGCCCTGCGGCGATGAGTCCGGCGTAGCCACTGACGCTCAACTGCCAGCCGAGGTCGAGCGCCGTGCGCGGCTGCGCGAGCGGTACCAGCGCCGCGATTGCGTACGTCGCCCAGGGAGAGGTGGGTCGCTGCAGCAGCCGGGTGGCGGTCACCGCGGTGAACAGCGCCGCGCTGCGCACGGCCGCCGCGGGCGCGCCGATGGCGAGCACGTAGATGCCCACGACCAGCACCGCGCCGATGCGCCCTGCCGTCGCCGGAAGTCGTGCGGCTTCGACGAACAACAACAGCGCCGCGCCAATGATCCCGACGTGCAGCCCGGAGATCGAGAGGATGTGCACCAAGCCCGCGTCGGCGTAGCGATCGCGCAGGTCCGGCGTGAGCCCGTCGGTGTCGGCAATCAGCAGGGCCTTCGCTAACCCAGCATCCGCACCGAAGCGGCGGTCAATCGCGGCCGAGACGCGGTTGCGCCAGCGATGCAGCGCGCTGGGCGGACTCGCCGGCTCGAGCACCGCGTCGCGCAGGAGGAGGCCGCGCTCGCCGACACTGGCCTCGGCGCGGGTCACGCGCACCACGCTGCCGGCCACCGCGTTGCCCACGCGCACCGCAATCGCGACCCGCACGTGGCAGCCGGCGTCAGCAATGAGGCCGGTGGCGAAGCCGCCGGGCACCGCCTCGCGCCGCAGCTGCACGCGCCACGACCGCGCGGTGCGAGCCGTCGCCTCGCAGTGCGCATCCCGGCGCGCGAGATCGGCTCCGACGCCGAGCGCGACCGCGAAGAGCAGTGCGAGCCCGGCAGTCCCTTCGAGACGCTCCATGCGATCGCCGGGCAGCGCGATGACGCGCCAGACGAGCCAGACGCCGAGGAGCAGTGCCGCGCCGAACACCACGCCGGCCTGCACACGGCTCAACCCGAGGGCGGTGCCCGCCGCCCACGCCAACGCCGCCTGAAGCACGAGAGGCATCGGGGCAGCATGCTGCCGCGATGCCTCATGGCCGCACCGCGATCGCGCGGCGCGTTACCGAATCGTTCAGCTCGCCATCGGCAGCGGCGCGCGCTCCTGCACCGGCGTCCCGGTGAATGTGGCGCCGGTGGTCCCCGTGAGCTCCACCGTCAGGTAGCGCCCGATGAGCTCCGGCCCACCGGGGACGAGCACGGTCTTGAAGTCCCGCGAGCGGGCCTGCATCAGCTCGCCGCCCTTGCGGGCCTCCTTCTCGACCATGACCTCCATGCGCTCGCCGAGCCGGCCCAGGTTCTTCTCGCGCGAGATACTGCGGATGGTGTTGAGCAGCTCCGTGTAGCGCGCGTCCACCACCGCCTCGGGAATCGTCCACTCCGCCGGCATGCGCGTCGCCGGCGTACCTTCGCGCGGCGAGAACTTGAACGTGAAGGCGTCGTCGAAGCGCACCTCGCGGCAGAGCGAGAGCGTGTCAGCGAATTCTTCGTCGGTTTCGCCGGGGAATCCGACGATGATGTCGGTGGTCAGGCCGAGGCCCGGCATCGCCGCGCGCAGGCGCGCGACGCAGTCGAGGTACTCCTCGCGCGAGTAGCGGCGCAGCATGCGCTTCAGCATCGACGTCGAGCCCGACTGCATCGGCAGGTGCACGTGCTCGCAGACCGTCGGCGTCTCGGCCATCGCGGCGATCACGCGGTCCGAGAAGTCGTTCGGATGCGGGCTGGTGTAGCGCACGCGACGGATGCCGTCCACGCGGCCCACCGCGCGCAGCAAGTCGGCGAAGTCGTGCGAGCCGTCGTGGTACGAGTTCACCGTCTGGCCCAGCAACACCACCTCGGTGATGCCGCGCTGCGCCACCTCGGCGGTCTCGCGTACCACATCGGCGAGCTTGCGCGAGCGCTCGGGGCCGCGGGTCGTCGGCACGATGCAATAGGTGCAGCGATAATCGCAGCCACGCTGCACGGGAATCCACGCCTTCACGCCATCGAAGCGGCGGGCGGTGAAGTCCTCGTAATGCTCTTCGAGATCGAAGTCCGTGGCGCTGAAGCGTTCGCCGTGGCGCGCGCCATCGATGAGCGACGGCAGCGAGCGGTAGCCATCCGGCCCGACCACGAGCTGCACGCGGGTATCGGTCTCCAGCAGGCGGGGCCCGAGGCGCTGGGCCATGCAACCCGTCACGCCGAGGACCGCACCGGCCTTGAGGTCGCGCCGCAACTCGCCGAGGCGCCCCAGCACGCGCTGCTCGGCGTTGTCGCGGATCGCGCAGGTATTGACGAGTACGACGTCCGCGCCGATCGGCGAATCCACCGACACGTAGCCTTCGGCCTCGAGCCGCCCGTACATCAGCTCGGAATCGCTGACGTTCATCTGGCAGCCGTAGGTCTCGATATAGACGGTCGGGGCGGACTTATGCATGGCGGAAATCTACACGGACGAGGACGCCCGTCAGGCCTTGCCGACCGTGGGCGGCTCTACCGGCAGCCAGATGGAGAACGTGCTGCCCTGCCCCTCGACGCTCGCGACGGCGATGCGGCCGCCGTGGTCCTCCACCGCCACGCGGCAGAAGGCGAGCCCGAGTCCGCTCGAAAACACGCGGGGCGCGTTGGGCACGCTGAGCTGCGTGAACGCCGCGAAAATCGTCTCCTGGTACTCCTCGGGGATGCCGGGACCGTCATCGGCAACGGTGAACACGATGCCGGTACCGTCGCGGCGCGCGGCGAGGTCGAGGGTCACCGGCATCGGCGAATGCGTGATGGCGTTCTGGATGAGGTTCGAGAACACGCGCTTGAGAATGGCCTTGTCCGCCTGGAAGACCGGCGCGTCGTCAGCCACCTCGACGCGCGCCGTGGTCTGCTCCTGGCGGAAGCGCAGCGCCCAGTCGTACTCGAGTTCGGAGAGGAACGCCAAGGGCGCGATGGGCTCCATCGCCAGCGCCAGCGGCTTCTCTGCGGCGCGCGTCACGTCGAGCAGGTTGTGAATCAGGCCGAGCAGGTCCTCGGCCTTGCCCTCGACGTCGCTGAGTGCGCGCGCCGGCCCCTCGGGCACCGCGCCGAAGTCGCCGTCGCGCAGCATCTCGAGCGTGGCGAGCATGGAGGTGAGCGGCGTCTTGAGATCGTGGACGACCATGCGCGTGAGGTCGTCGCGGGCCTTCTGCACCTCGCGCAGGCGACGCAGCGATTCCTCGAGCGCGTCCGTGGCGCCCTTGAGCTTGAGCAGCGAGCGGACGCGCGCACCGAGCACGTGGCGGTTGTGCGGCTTGATGAGGAAGTCGTCGCCGCCGCTCTCGATGGCCTTGAGGCGGTCGCTGGCGTCGTTGAGCGCCGACACGAAGATCACCGGGATGCGGGCGGTGCGCGGGTCGCGCTTGAGCCGCCGGCACACCTCGAAGCCCGCCTCGCGGTCGGGCACACCGAGTCCGCCTGCGGGCATCGAGGCGTCGAGGATGCAGAGGTCCGGCCGGATCTCCATGGCCTGCGCGAGCGCCGACGGGGCGTCCATGGCGCGGACGATGCGCAGCCCCAGCGGCGCGAGCTGGTCCGTCAACAGCTCGATGTTGGCCTCGACGTCATCGGCCACCAGGACGCAGGCCGCGGTCTCCATGCCTCAGGGCCGGATGCCGAACCCGAGCGAGAGGAACCAGCTGTTCTCCTGCGCGCCCGGCGAGCTGCGCCGCAGGCGCTGCGCGCCGAGGTCGATCTGCGTGCGCCCGCGCGCCAGCGGCAGTCCGAGGCCGAAGGCAAATCCGTTCTCGCGCACCTGCTCCCCGTTCACGCCGAACGGCAGCGTGCGGTCCCGCAGGCCGGCGCGCAGCAGCATGTTGGCGCCGAAGAGCGTCGGTCCAAGCGCCTCGAGGCCTGCCGCGAGTTCGGTGCCATCGAACACCGCCGAAGCGCTGCCGCTCAAGCCTTCGAGGTCCGTCCAGCGCACTTGGTCGGCGCGCACATGCGCCGTGATGCCGCGGATCCCGAAATAGGCGAGGCCGACGCCCGTGCGCGACGGCACTTTCGCGGTGGTGAGCTCGCTGCCCTCAAGCTCCATCGTGAGGTCGCCGCCGAACTTCGTAGACGCCGAGAGCACGAGGTCCGTCAACACTTCCGCGACCACGCCGACCGAGTACGCGCTCCCGGCGAACCCGAACGAGTTCGTCTGCGAGATCCCCTGCACGCCCGACGTGTCGGGAAACACGCGCTGGAAGAACGTGCGGTTCTCGCCGACCACCGCATGGACCGCAGCCCCCACCTGCACCCGCGGCGAGATCACGTACCCGAGGGCGACCCGCGCGTCGTTCATCGCGCCATCGCTGCTCACCTGCAACTGCGATTCCGTCGGGACGCCACTCACCACCAGCGTGTCGGAGATCTGGTTCCGCCAGGTGCGGTCGAGCATCGGCGAGATGCCGATCGCGCCCACCCAGCGCCCGT
Source organism: Pseudogemmatithrix spongiicola (assembly GCF_030623445.1). NCBI lineage: Bacteria > Pseudomonadati > Gemmatimonadota > Gemmatimonadia > Gemmatimonadales > Gemmatimonadaceae > Pseudogemmatithrix > Pseudogemmatithrix spongiicola. Next base: position 1,452,446 of record NZ_CP130613.1, on the reverse strand, counting down.
ACCCGCCGGTCGCCTGGAAGCCCGGAAAGCGCACGAGATTGGCGTAGGCGCGCTGCGACCCGACGGTCGTCTCGCGCATCTCGGGCTCGAAGCGCAGCATGATCGAGAACCGGTTCGCGCGCGTGATGGCCGCCGGATTCACCGACGAGTTCGGGTCGAGCTCCGCATTGGCCCCGCCGAGCGCGGCCGCCGCGCCCGAGAGCCCGCCGACGGGATAGCCCAAGCCCTGCGCCCCGATGCTGCCCTGGGCGCCGGCGCGGCTGGCCGCACCCACGAGCGCGCTGAGCGCGAGGATCTGCACGAGACGCGTCATCACGGTTGCCCCAGGACGGAACCCGGCGTGTAGGTGAGCAGGAGCTTCGGCCGCAGCCCTGGATCCGTCGCGGCGGTCGAGTGGAAGCGCAACGCCGCCGCCGTGCCGCCCTCGAGGTTCGAGCGCAGGATGAGCGCGGTGGGCTCTGCGCGCGCCGGGTTCGCCGTATTCCACTGGCGGAGCAGGTTGTTCACGTTGAGCCGCACGGTGTCCGAGCGCGAGGGCGTGATCCACTTGCTGGCGAGAAACACGCCCGCGGGGCTCAGCAGCGTCGCCGCACGGTGCAGCGAGAGGACGCCGCTGTTCGCGACGACCAGGTGTCCGTCGAGGCGGACCGAATCGTCCGCGGCCACGCCAGAAACCGGATCCTGTACGAGCTGCAACTGCGCACGCAGCACGCCGACGGAGTCCGTCACCCACGCGGGGAGGGCGAAGCGGAGGTAGACGCGCGAGCCCGGGAGACCACCTACCGTCATGGTGTTGGGCGCAAGCTTGCTCGGGGCCTGCACCACGATGTGGTAGTCGGTGAGGTCGGCGGCCAGCGCGGGCGGCACGGCCGGGGTGAGCGAGTTGCCGGGATTGCTGAACCGCGTGCGGACGATGGTATCAGGCTCGGGGACGGTGTCCACCGCCGCGGCCACGTAGGCGAGCGTCGGGCCGCTGCCGAGGTCGGTCGGCGCCACGCGCAACTGCACGCGCTGCGCGGCCCGCACCTGGAAGCCCAGGCGCACGCGCCGATCGGGCGTGGCCAGCACCTGGCGCAGGTATGTGGTGTCGATCGGGATCCGGATGCGCAGCGTGTCGGTGAACGCCGTGTCACCTTGGTAGGTCCCGACCAAGCGCGACGGCGTGAACAGCGGAATCGACTGCAGCGGCAGCGTATCCACGACCGTGGGCTCGAACACGTCGTAGACGTCGATGAACCACTGCGGTGGCGTCGCGATCTCGGTGGCCGAGAGCCGCAGCGTCACGTACGCCGAGTCGAGCTTGAGGATCTCCGACGGCGCGTCGCCGTTCACCTGCTGGAACTGGCGGGTCAGCGAGTCGAATCGCGCGACGACCCGGATGTCCAGCGTATCAGTCCACGCCGCGAGCACCAGCGGATCCTCGCTCCCCTGGAAGGGGAACCCGACGAGGTTGGTGTCGAGGACGATGATGCCCTCGAGGACCGTGTCGCGGATGACGATGTCCTGCCCCGGGCAGAGCACCGGGCAGGTCCCACCCGTCTGCAGGTCCTCGGTACAGGCGCCGAGGGCCGCGACGAGCGGAAAGGCGAGCAAAGCGATCCAGCGGGAAGTACGCGACATCAGGGATGGAGCGAAGCGGGCGTGAAGGGATTCGGCAGCAGGCCGTCGAGCGACCAGCGCGTGACGCGGCCGGAGGCGTCGATCGCCACCACCGCGATGCCGGGCGCAAACTCCGCAAGCGCCTGCCGGCAGATCCCACAGGGAGGCGTCGCCTCCGGGGCGTCGGTCGCGATGGCGACCGCCGTGAATTCCCGGTGTCCGGCGACGACGGCCGCACCGAGCGCCACGCGTTCCGCACAGGTCCCGGCGGGATACGAGGCATTCTCGACGTTGCAGCCGTCAATGATCGAACCGTCGGCGCAGAGCAGTGCCGCACCGACGTGGAACTTGGAATAGGGGGCGTACGCGCGGGCCTTGGCGGCACGCGCGCGGTCCGTGAGGACGTGTTCCTGCGCCGCCGAGAGACTCATCCGACCAGCGACGTGCAGAACGAGGTCCCGCGCCCGCGGAAGCTCACGCCCAGCCACTCGGCCACCGTGGCGCCTAGGTCGGAGAACGTCGACCGAGCGCCCAAGGCCTGCGGGCGCACGCGCCGCCCGAGCGCCAGCAGCGGGACGTTCTCCCGGCTGTGGTCCGTGGACGGCGTGGTCGGGTCGTTGCCGTGGTCGGCGGTGATGAAGAGCAGGTCGTCCTCGCGGAGGGCGGCGATGAGGTCAGGCAGCGCGGCATCGAAGTCGCGCAGTGCCTGATGGAACCCCGGAACGTCGTTCCGGTGCCCGTAGGCCTGGTCGAAATCTACAAGGTTGGCGAACAACAACCCATTGGGCCCGTGCGCGAGCCACTCGCGGATCTTCGCGATGCCCTCGGCGTTCCCCGAGGTGTGGCCACCCTCGAGCCCGCGGCGGGCGAACAGGTCATCGACCTTCCCGACGCCCGTGCGCGGGATGCCCGCCGCCATCAGCGCGTCGAGCAACGTGTCTTCCGGCGGGGCGATGGAGTAATCCGCGCGGTTCTTGGTGCGCTGCCACGCGCCCGGCGTTCCGACGAACGGACGTGCGATCACGCGGCTCGGATTGTGCGGGGCCACCAACATGGCGCGCGCGGTCTCGCAGGCGGCATAGAGCTCCGCGAGCGGAATCGTCTCCTCGTGCGCCGCGACCTGAAACACCGAGTCCGCGCTCGTGTACACGATCCACTTCCCCGTCGCCTGGTGCTCGGCGCCGAAGTCCTCCAGCACTTTCGTACCGCTGCCGACCACGTTGCCGATGACGCCGCGCCCGGTGCGCCGCGCGAACTCCTCGAGGACCTCCGGCGGGAATCCCTGCGGGTACGTGGGAAACGGCTGCGCGAGATGCACACCGGCAATCTCCCAGTGGCCGGTCGTGCTGTCCTTTCCCGCGGACCGCGGCTCCATCAGCCCCCACGCGCCATGCGGCGCGGGACTCGGCGGCAGACCCTCGAGCGGCGCGATGTTGCCGAGGCCGGCCGCGCCGAGGTTCGGCAGGCGCAGCCCGCCGACGGCGCGGGCGAGGTTGCCGAGCGTGTCGGAGCCTTCGTCGCCGTACGCCGCGACATCGTGCGCGGCCCCGATGCCCACGCCGTCCAACACGAGGATCACTGCCCGTCGTGCCATCACTCCGCTCCGGTGTAGACCCGTTGGAGCCGCTGGCGCAGCCCCGCAATCAACTCATACGAAAAGACCTGTCCCCATGACGCCAGTTGCTCGACCCCGATCACGGCCTCGCCGTCCCGGCCGAGCAGCGTCAGCACGTCGCCGGCCCGCACGTCGAGCCCGGTGACGTCGCACATCGTCATGTCCATGGTGACGATCCCGACCACCGGGACCTCGCGGCCGCGGAACAGCGCCCGCCCGACGTTGCTCAGGTGCCGCCGATATCCGTCACCGTACCCCACGGCGACGGTTGCGATGCGCCGCGGCCCCGGCGCCGTCCACGTCTGGTGGTAGCTCACGCCCTCGCCCGCTGCGATGTCGCGCAGCTCCATGACCTTCGCGCGCAGGTGCACGACGGGCTCCGGGTGCCGAGCTGCCGTGGCCCCGCTGCCGATGCCGTACAGGAAGGCGCCCGGCCGCACGCAGGGCCACGGCGAGGGCGAGCGACGGACCACCGCCGCGGAGTTGTCGCAATGCAGCAACGGCGGCACCGTCGGCATGGCCGCCAACGCCGCACGGAACCGCCCCTCCTGCACCGCGACGGAGCCATCATCCGCCTCGGCCGAGTGGAAATGCGTGAATGCGCCCGACGGCGGACACCCGCGCATGGCCTCCGCCAGCTCGCCGACGCGGTGCCACGCGATTCCGGCGCGATGCATGCCCGTCTCGACGGCGAGATGCCAGTCGCCGCCGCCCAAGGCCTGCCATGCTTGGATGCCCTGCACCGATGCCAGCGTAGGCGTGAGCCCGGCGGCACGCAGTCGCGCCAAGTCGTCCGGCAGCGTCGGCGTGAAGACGATGATCGGGCGCGCGATGCCGGCACCGCGAAGTTCCTCGCCCTCGATGATCGAGCTGACGCCGTACGCGTAGGGCGCAACCTGCTCCAGCGCCCCGACGACGGGCACGGCCCCGAGGCCGTAGGCGTCCGCCTTGATCATGGGGATGAGCTGCGCGCGCGCGTGCGCGGCGAGGGCCCTCGCATTGCGGACAAGTGCCGCGAGGTCCACCTCGACCCAAGCGCGTGGCATCGCGTCCAGACTAGATTGCGTGGGCATCGGAAGCCTCAAGATTACGGGACCCCAAAACGCGATGCAAGACAAAGCCACGCTTGAAGATGCGCTCGCGATCATGCGCGACCTGCGGGCCCGGGATGCCTGGGACCGCGCGCAGACGCACGACTCGCTGCGCCCTTACCTCAATGAGGAGATGCACGAGCTCGACGACGCCCTCCGCGAGGGGGACGACGCGGCCATGTGCGGCGAGTTGGGCGACGTGCTGCTCCAGGTGCTGTTCCACGCGGTGATCGCCGAGGAGCGCGGGGCGTTCGGGCCGGAGCATGTGGCGGGATCGCTCGTCCGGAAGATGACCGTGCGGCACCCGTGGCTGTACGGCACGGACAAGGAGCGGACGCCGTGGGAGCAGATGAAGGCGAAGTCGCGAAAGTCCCTCGCCGAGGGGCTGCCGACAGGCCTCCCCGCCCTGCATCGTGCGCATCGCTTGCAAGAGCGGGCGGCCGGCGTGGGCTTTGACTGGCCCGATGTCGCGGGCCCAATCGCGAAGGTTGCCGAGGAACTCGAGGAAGTGAAGCAGCAGATGGCCACGGACGGCGCCGTGTTCGACACGCACGGCGTGCCCAGCGGCGATGCGCGCCACGCGCGGCTGGAAGAGGAACTCGGCGACCTGCTCTTCGCGGTGGTGAACCTCTGCCGGAAGGCGGGGACGCATCCGGCGCTCGCGCTCGACCGCGCGAACGCGAAGTTCCAGCGGCGGTTCGAGGCCATCGAACAACTCGCGGCCGTGCGCGGCATCGACGTGCGCACCGCGGGCCTCGAGGCGCTGGACACGCTATGGGATGAGGTGAAGGCGGGAGAGTCCAAGGCGTGAGCGCTGATTCGCTGCCGACGCCTCCCGACGTCGCACTCGGGCAGTTCGGCTTCCACACCAGCGACGAACAGGGCGCCGCGCGCCGCGGTTGGTTCAACACGCCGCACGGCGTGGTGGAGACGCCGGCGTTCATGCCCGTGGGTACGAACGCCACAGTGAAGGGCCTCAGCGTGCACGAGCTCGAGGAGACGGGCGCGCAGATGGTGCTTTCGAACGCCTACCATCTCTACCTCCGGCCGGGCGACAAAGCCGTGCGCGCCCTCGGCGGCCTCCACGCGTTCGCCCGGTGGAAAGGCCCGATGCTCACCGACTCCGGCGGCTTCCAAGTCTTCTCGCTCGCGCAGATGCGCAAGGTGCGCGAGGAAGGCATCGAGTTCCAATCGCATCTCGACGGCAGCAAGCACAATTACACGCCGGAGGCCGTGATGCGCATCGAGCGCAACATCGGCGCCGACGTGATCATGCAGCTCGATGAACTCATCGAGGGCAAGTCGGAGTTCGGGCCCAGCCGCGAGGCGATGGAGCGCTCGCTGCGCTGGTTGGAGCGCTGCCGCATCGAGTTCGACCGACTGGAGCGTGACGGACGCGAGGCCCTCGCGCCGATCGACCTCCCCCCGGGCGCCCCCGCACTGCACGACGACCTCGAGACGGAACGTGTGGCGCCGCCGCAGGCACTCTTCCCCATCGTGCAGGGTGGCATCCACCCCGAACTGCGCCGCGCCAGCGTGCGCGGCATCCTGCAGACGGGGGATTGGCATGGCGTGGCCATCGGCGGCTTGAGTGTCGGCGAAGCCAAGCCCGACATGTATGCCACCATCGCCGTCTGCGACCCGGAGCTGCCGCGCGACAAACCGCGCTACTTGATGGGCGTCGGCTTCCCCGACGATCTGGTCGAAAGCGTGCGCCGTGGTGTCGATCTCTTCGATTGCGTGGTGCCCACGCGGATGGGACGCCACGGCACGGCGTTCACGCCCGATGGCACGGTACAGATTCGCCGGGCCGAGCATCGCTTCGACAAGCGCCCGCTCGTCGAGGGCTGCGACTGCCACACGTGCACGCACTACGATCGCGCGTACCTGCGGCACCTGTTCGCCGCCGAGGAGATGCTCGGGCTGCGACTGCTCTCGCTGCACAACGTGCACTATCTCGTGGGGCTGATGCGGCAGGCGCGCGTGGAGTTGGCCGCGGGACGCTACGAGAGCTGGGCGACCGCGTATCTCGAACGGTATCGGGCGCGGGCCGGGCGCAAGTAGGCCGCGATCCGTCGGAACGTGTCCAGCGAGCACACCCACCGACGCAATGCCTCGCAACCTCGGGCTGGCGCTGAGGGTACACGAAGCTCAGGTTGGAATCGTCTCTCCTGTGTCTGGAGTCTTCCGTATGCTCTCCCATTTCGCGGATGCGGGTGTTCTCCGCCGTCTGGCCGTGCTCGGCATGCTGGCGTTGGCGGCGTGCGAGTCACCGCTCAGCCCCTCCGACGTGGCCGGCACGTATGTGTTTGCTCCACCGGGTGGCCTGCGATTCCAGTTTGCCGTCGCGGGCACGCCGCAGCAGTACACGCTGGCCGTCCACGACACGCTCACCCTGCGCGCCGATGGCAGCGGCGTGTTATCTGGCGTGTCGTCGTGGATCACGCCGCCGCCGGATGCGCCGACGGTCGGGCCGCGCACGATCGAGCTGACCTACCGCATCGACGACCGCACGTTGCGGGCTGAAGTCGTCACGGCCGGCGTCTGCCTGAATCCGTATGTGCTCTGCTTGCAGACGTATCGCGTCGCCGGCGACGCAATCGTCCGCGAGAACGGTGCGCCAACCGAGTACCGCGAGGTCTTCACACGCGTGGGGCCGCCGTTGCGGTAACGCTTGGGGGAGCGCAGCTTGCCCAGATGCCCCTGCCCCGCTCCCGCTCCGTCATCCCGGCCCTCGCGCTCACCGCGCTGCTGCCGCTCGCGTCCGCCGCGCAGCCGACGTCGACCGCCGCGTCGACATCGCTGACCCAAGGCCGCCGCTTCACCGTCGAGTCCGCGCGCGACCTGCTGCCGTGGTCCGCACAGCTCGCCGTCCGCGAGCAGTGGCTCGCGAAGCGGCACGCGTTGCTGCTCCCGATGATGCGCCGCCACGATGTCGCGATGTGGATCGTCGTCAACGAGGAGTTCCACGACAATCCCGTGGTGCCGCAGATCGCCCCGCCGCGGCCCTACACCGGCAACCGTGACATCTTCGTCTTCGTCGACGCCGGTGACGAGGGCCTCAAGAATTTCGCCATCACGGGCTACACCGAGGAGAACCTCGCGCGGTTCTTCGACGCGCCGAGCGACGAGCCCCTGCCGCCGGCGGCGACGCTCCGGAACCTCTGGACGCGCTATCAGCCCAAGACCATCGCGCTGGGCATTGGCGGCGGTCGCGGCCAGACGCGTACGCTTGGCTACGAGGCGTACCAACTCATCGCCGAGGCGATGGGGCCTGAGGCCGTCGCGCGTTTCGTGAGTGCGGCGCCGTTGACGACGGAACTGCTCGACACGCGACTCCCCGAGGAGCTGGAGCACTACCGCAGCGCCGTGCGCGTCACCGAGGAGATCGTGCGCCGCGCGCTCTCGCCGGAAGTCATCACCCCAGGCGTGACGACGGTGGGCGACGTACGGCGCGCGCTGTATGACCTCCTGTGGAGCGCGGGCGTGCGCACCTGGTTCCAGCCCGACTTGCGTGTCCAGCGCGCCGAGGGCGAGAACGCGACCTCGCGCGGGTTCCTCGCCGTGGCGCTCGAGAACGTCGTCATCCAACCCGGCGACCTCGTACACATCGACTTCGGCATCAGCTACATGGGCTTCGACACCGACTGGCAGAAGATGGCCTACGTGCTGAAGCCGGGCGAAACCGACGCCCCGGCAGGCCTGAAGCAGGCGCTGCGCAATACGAACACCCTGCAGGACGCCCTGATGCAGCGGCATGCGCGGCCGGGCCGTACGGGGGGCGAGGTGTTCAACGCGACGATGGCCGAGATGCGCGAGCGCGGCATCGAAGCCATGATCTACTCGCATCCCCTCGGCGCCCAAGGCCACGCGCTCGGCGCGTCCATCGATTTCCGGTCCTCGCTGCGCACGGACCGCAACGATGCGGCGCTGCAGCTGCGCGACGGTTCGTACATCTCGATCGAGCTCAACACCGCCACGGCGGTGCCCGAGTGGGGCGGCAAGAAGGTGTTTGTCATGATGGAGGACTGTGCCTACCTCACGCCGGAAGGCTATCGGTTCTTCCGGCCGCGACAGGAGGCATTTTACCTGATTCCTTCGCGGAGGTAGTCCGCATGCCGAAGAAAGGCGGGTCTGGATTGCTCGACACCCTCGCACAGCGATTCGCGGCGCATCCCGAGCGGCATCGTGGAGTGGAGTGGGAGACGGTGCGCGCGCGCCTCGACGCAAACGCCGGTGCGCTCAAGGTCCTGCAGGCCATGGAAGACACGGGCGGCGAGCCCGACGTGACCGCCGTGGACAGGAAGAGCGGACGCATCACCTTCACCGACTGCGCGGCGGAGAGCCCGAGCGGCCGACGCAGCCTCTGCTACGACCGCGCCGCGCTCGACGCACGCAAGGAAGCCAAGCCCAAGAGCTCGGCCCTGGAGGTCGCCGCGAAGATCGGCATCCGCGTGCTGACGGAGACCGAGTACCGCGCGCTGCAGACGCTCGGTGCGTTCGACCTCAAGACCTCGAGCTGGATCCTCACGCCGCCGGAGATTCGCCGGCTCGGCGGCGCCCTGTTCTGTGACCGCCGCTACGACCAGGTGTTCACGTATCACAACGGCGCGCAGTCCTACTATGGGGCGCGCGGATTCCGCGGTGCCCTCGACGTGTGAGGTCGCGCCGCCGCGTGAGCGGCGCTGCCCCGGCCCCAACGGCGCGGCGCCGCCCTGCGTTCTGATACAGATTCCCTCGATGCCCATGCGACGTCTCCTGCCCCTGTTCGCTCTCGCCGCGCTCACGGCCTGCCCCGCCCCGTCGACGGTGCCGGCTGCGCCCGAGCCATCGCCCGCCGCCGAAGCGGACGAGCACGCGGGCCACGATATGGAGGCCGACGAGCACGCCGGCCACGTGATGCATGACCTGCCGCCGGTGAGTTTGCCGCAGGGCTCGCTGGTCACCGAAGCCGACGTGCGCTTCATGCAGATGATGATCGGCCATCACGCGCAGGCCGTGTACATGACGCGCATGGCCGAGGCCGCGGGCGCCAGTGACCGCGTGCTCAAGCTCGCGCACAAGATCGACCTCTCGCAGGCCGGCGAGATCGCCCTCATGCAGGGCTGGCTCGTGGACTACGGCCAGCACGCGCCGGACACCGAGTCGTGGCGCCGCATGTCGATGCCTGGCATGCTCACGGCCGCCCAGCTCGAGCAGCTCGGCGCCGCGCGAGGCCGCGACTTCGACCGGTTGTTCCTGCAGCTGATGATCAAGCACCACGAAGGTGCGATCCAGATGGTGACCGAGCTGCTGCGGAGCCCGGGCGCCGGCCAGGAAGTCGATATCAACGTGCTCGCGAACGAGATTGAGGCCGCGCAACAAGCCGAGATCGAACTGATGTGGCAGATGCTGGCGGAGCTGCGATGACCCCTACCCCGGAGTATCCCTCGATGCGTGTGCTTGCCCTTGCGTCCCTGACCGCGCTGACGGTCGCGGCTGCGCCCCTTGGCTCTTCGCTGGCGGCGCAGACCTACCCCAGCGCGACGGATCCGCGCAACAACCTGAAGCCGGGCCTGCATGACGCCGGCATCGCGATCCAGGGGATGCGGCTCATTGCCACCGCACCGAAGCCGGCGGCGCTGGATTCCATCCGCGGCCTCACGTTCGTGAACTCCGACCTCGCCTTCCGCGGCAACTTGGTCTACCAAGGCAACTTCGCGGGCTTCGTCATCTATGATGTGTCGAACCCGGCGCGGCCGCAGGTTCTGAGCACGGTCGAGTGCATCACGTCGCAGGGCGACCCGAGCGTCGTCGGCAACCTGCTCTTCGTCTCCGCCGAGGGCGCGGGCAACCGCAACGACTGCGCGAAGGGCGGCGTGCAGAACCCGCAGGACCACATGGCGGGCGTGCGCATCTATGACGTGAGCAATCCCCGGGCGCCGCGCTTCATCAAGAACGTGCAGACCTGCAAGGGCTCGCACACGCACACGGTGATTCCGCACCCGACGGACCGCGGCGTCGTGTACATCTACGTCTCGGGCAACCAGGGCGCGCGTCCGGCCAGCGAGCTCGCGGGCTGCCGCAACGGCTCCGATCCGGCGGACGAGTCCAACTCGCTGTATCGCCTGGACGTGATCAAGGTGCCGCTGGCCCGTCCGCAGGACGCTGAAGTGGTGACCGGCGCGCGCATCTTCACCGGCTTGGGCCCTGCCCCGGCCCGCGGCGGCCGTGCGCGTGCTGCCCGTGCCGTGACCGGCGCTGACAGCGCGGAGATGGCGCAGATGGCGATGAACGGCCCGCGCAACTGCCACGACGTGACCGCGTATCCGGCGATGAACCTGCTCGCCGGCGCCTGCGCGAGCTACGGCCTGCTGGTCGACATCAGCAACCCCGAGCGCCCCGTGCGCCTCGACGCCGTCGCGGACACGAACTTTTCGCTGTGGCACACGGCCGTGTTCAGCAACGACGGCAAGAAGATCGTGTTCACCGACGAGTGGGGCGGCGGCACCTCGCCCAACTGCCAGGCCATGCATCCGCTGGAGATGGGTGGCAACACCACGCTCGTGATCGGTGCGGACCGCAAGCTTACGCAGCACGCGTACTTCAAGATCCCGACGGCGCAGGGCGCGCAGGAGAACTGCGTGTCGCACAACGGCGGCCTGATTCCCGTGCCGGGCCGTGACATCATGGTGCAGGGGTGGTACCAGGGCGGCGTGAACATCATCGACTTCACGGACCCGGACAAGCCGGTCGAGATCGCGTACTTCGACCGCGGCCCGGTGGACGACGCGCCGGTCGAGGGTCAGGCGCGTGGCCGCGGCACGATCGCGGGCTCCTGGGGCGCGTACTGGTACAACGGCCTCATCTACTCGGCCGAGATGGCGCGTGGCCTCGACATCCTCGAGGTGCTGCCCAGCGAGCACCTGACCGCCAACGAACTCGCGGCGGCGAAGCTGGTGACGATGGAGGAGTACAATCCGCAGAGCCAGCCGAAGCTGGTGTGGCCGGCGGCGTTCCCGGTGGTGCGCAGCTATGTCGACCAGCTGGCGCGCGGGAACGCGCTGCCGGCGCAGCTCCTCGGTGAGATCCGCAACGGCATCGACGGCGCCGAGCGCGCCAGCGGCGCGCAGCGGCGGCAGCAGCTGGTGATGGTGGCGAACATGGTGCAGCCGTTGGTGCAGCGGTCGCGCGATCCGGAGCGTCTGCGGTTGCTGAACCAGGCGCTGCGCGATCTCGCGGGGGCGACGCGCTAACCGCGACGGCGTTCACCACGAAGGCACGAAGGGGCTCGTGAAGCACTTTCGGCCCCGCAATCCCAAGAAGCATTGCTGCTTCCAGGGTTGCGGGGCCGAACGACTGTCGCGGCTCCCTTCGTGCCTTCGTGGTGAGAGCGGTTACTCCCCGTACGGAATCCAGATGTTCTTCACCTGCGTCGCTTCGCGCAGGAACTCGCGGCCTTCGCCTTCGGCCACGTTCGACCATTCGATCGCGTCGGCGTGGCACCAGGTGCGCTTCATGTTGTGCGCGCTGGCCAGCTCGACGGCCTTCACGCCCTCGCGCGTGCCCCAGTACCAGATGCCCTCGACGTCGTCGTGCTCGGCCAAGGTCTTGGCCAGCACATCCTTGGCGCCGGTGACGATGTTGATGACGCCGGCCGGCAGGTCGGAGCTCTCGAGCACCGTGTAGAGGTCGGTCGCCGAGAGCGGATGCGGCTCGCTGGGCACGGCGACGACGGCATTGCCGGTCGCCACAGGCGGCGCGACGGCCGACACAAAGCCGAGCAGCGGTGCCTCGCTGGGCGCCGCGACGGCAACCACGCCGATCGGCTCGTTCATCTGCAGCGCCACGCCGCGGATCGGCACGTTGTGCACCGCCCCGTCCCACTTGTCGGCCCAGGCGGCGTAGCTGAACAGCCGCGCGACGGAGGCCTCGACTTCCGCCTTGGCTTGCGCCGCGGTCGCACCGGTCTGCGCGCGGAGCCGCGCCGCGAACTCGTCACCGCGGGCGGCGAGGTTCTCGCCGATGTAGTACAGAATCTGCGCGCGCAGGTGGCCCGTGGACTTGCTCCACCCCTTCGCCGCCGCCTGCGCGGCCTCGACGGCGTTGCGGATATCCTTGCGGTTGCCCTCGCCCACCTCGCCGATGCGCTGGCCCTTCGGGTTCACGACGATGCGCGAATAGCCGCTGTCGGGGCGAGCCTGCTTGCCGCCGATGAACAACTTTGGGGTGCGATCGACGGACGGCAGTTGTGAGTTGGGAGTTGTGAGTTGAGAGGGAACTGCCCGCGTACGCGCGGCAGTTGCCGTACGCTTCCCACTGCCAACTCCCGACTTCCTACTGCAGTACTCGTACATCCCTTCACGCCCGCCCTCGCGCCCGAACCCGGATTCCCGGTACCCGCCGAAGCCCGCCGCGGCGTCGAAGAGGTTGGTCGCATTGATCCACACCACGCCCGCCTTGAGCTTCGGCGCGATGTCCAAGGCGAGATTGATGTTCTCGCTCCACACGCTGGCCGCGAGGCCGTAGGGTGTGTTGTTGGCCAACGCGACCGACTCCTCGGGCGTGCGGAAGGTCATGGCGACCAGGACGGGCCCGAAGATCTCCACCTGCGCGATCGTGCTCGCGGGTTCGACGTTCGTGAACAGCGTCGGCGGATAGAAGCAGCCCTTCTTCGGCACGCTCCAGCTCGGCTGCCACATGGTGGCCCCTTCATCCGCGCCCTGCTTCACCAGCGCCGTGATGCGCTCGAGCTGCTCCGGCGCGACGATTGCCCCCATATCCACTGCCTTGTCGAGCGGCTTGCCGACACGGAGCTTCTCCATGCGCGCGCGAATCTTCTCGATGAGGCGGTCGTGGATGCCTTCCTGCACCAACAGGCGGGAGCCCGCACAGCAGACCTGCCCCTGGTTGAACCAGATGGCGTCGACCACGCCCTCGACCACGGCGTCGAGGTCGGCGTCCTCGTACACGATGAACGGCGACTTCCCGCCCAGCTCGAGCGAGAGCTTCTTGCCGCTGCCGGCAGTGGCGCGACGGATGATCTTGCCGACTTCCGTCGAGCCCGTGAACGCGATCTTGTCGACGTCCTTGTGCTCGACCAACGCCGCGCCGGTCTTGCCGTCGCCGGTGATGATGTTGAGCACACCCGGCGGCAGTCCGGCCTCGTGCGCCAACTCGGCGAACAGCAATGCGCTCAGCGGCGTGAACTCCGCCGGCTTCAGCACGACCGTGTTCCCCGCGGCCAGCGCCGGCGCGACCTTCCACGCCAGCATGAGCAACGGGAAGTTCCACGGGATGATCTGCCCGACCACGCCCACCGGACCGTAGCCTGCGAACTCCTGCTCGAAGAGCTGCGCCCAGCCGGCGTGATGGTAGAAGTGCCGCGCCACGAGCGGGATGTCGAGATCGCGGGTCTCGCGGATGCTCTTGCCGTTGTCCATCGACTCGACGACGGCAAAGAGGCGTGAGTGCTTCTGCACCATGCGCGCCAGCGCGTACAGGTGCTTCGCGCGCTGATGCCCGCTGAGCTTGCCCCAGCTGCGCTGCGCCTTGCGTGCGGCGGCGACGGCGGCGTCTACGTCCTTCGTGCTGCCCTGCGTGACCTTGGCGAGCAGGTCGGTCGTGCTGGGGTCGATGACGTCGAACGTCGCGCCCGGCTTGGTCCACGCGCCATTCACGAAATGCCCGAACTTGGCGCCATGCTTGGCCAGCCACGCGCGCGCCTCGGCGTCGCTCTCCGGCGCCGGGCCGTAGTCCATGGTCTTGAAGATCTCGGCAACGCTGGTCATGGCATCGGATGGCGATGGGCCGCCGCATAACGGCCCGTGACGTGGTGCTCGAGCTGGCGCTCGATATCGGTGAGCAACGAACTCGCGCCGAAGCGGAAGAGATCGGGCTGGAGCCAGCGATCGCCCAGCTCTTCCTTCATCAACATCAGGTACTCGAGTGCCTGCTTGGCCGTGCGAATGCCGCCGGCGGGCTTGTACCCGACCTTGTAGCCCGTCGCACGCTCATACTCGCGGATCTGCCGCGTCATGACCAGCGAGAACGGCAGCGTGGCGTTCGTGCCTTCCTTGCCGGTGCTGGTCTTGATGAAGTCGGCGCCCGCCTGCATGGCCACCCAGCTCGCGCGCGCGACGTTCGTCAGCGTCGCGAGTTCACCTGTGGCGAGGATCGCCTTGAGATGCGCCTCCCCGCAGGCCTCACGGAAGGCCTTCACCTCGTCGTACAGCGCCTGCCAGTCGCCGGTAAGCACATGACGGCGCGTGATGACGATGTCGATCTCCTTCGCACCCGCCTTCACGCTCTCGTGGATCTCCTCCACGCGCTGCTTGAACGGCGACAGGCCGGCTGGAAAGCCCGTGCTCACCGCCGCGACGGGAATGCCCGAGCCCTCGAGCGCCTCGACGGCCGTGGCCACCCACTGGTGGTACACGCAGACGGCGCCGACCGTGATGTTGAGCTCGGCCACACCCAAAGCGTCGATGAGATCATCGCGCAGCGGACGCCGCGCCTTGGCGCAGAGCCGCCTCACGTTGCTCGCCGTATCGTCACCCGAGAGCGTAGTGAGGTCCATCAGCGTGATGGCCTTGAGCAGCCAGGCGGCCTGCCACTGCTTCTTGACCGTCCGGCGCGTGGGAATCGTCGCCGACCGACGTTCGGCAGCGCTCTTGTTGACGCGGATGGCCCGCACGACGTCGAGGTCGAGCGGACCGCCCGGATTGCGCGGGAGCTCTGAGGCGCTCACGGGTGCAGACGCGTCATCAGACGCGGGAACGGGATGCACTCGCGGATGTGCGGCGTGCCGCAGATCCACGCGATGGTGCGCTCGAGCCCGAGCCCGAAGCCCGAGTGCACGAACGTGCCGTACTTCCGCAGGTCGAGGTACCACGAATACGCCTCGAGCGGCAGGTGCTCTTCCTTGATGCGGTGGAGCAGCTTGTCGTAATCGTCTTCGCGCTGCGAACCGCCGATGATCTCGCCGTAGCCCTCCGGCGCGAGCATGTCGTCGCAGAGCACGGTCCGCGGATCGGCCGGATTCTCCTTCATATAGAAGGCCTTGGCTTCCTTCGGGTAGTTGCAGATGAAGATCGGCGTCTCGTAGTCCTCGACGAGCAGCGCTTCATCCTCGGCGCCCAGGTCCTCACCCCACTGCACCGCGCTGCCCTTCTTCTGGAGGGTCGCGACGGCGTCGGTGTAGTCGATGCGCGGGAACGGCGCCTTCACCTTCTCCAGCTTGCTGACGTCGCGCTCCAGTTCCTTGAGCGCCGGCATCTGCCGCTCGAGCACGCGCTGCACGAGGAAGGACACGAAGTCCTCCTGCAGGTCCATGTTCGCATGCGTGTCGTTGAAGGCCACCTCGGGTTCGATCATCCAGAACTCGGTGAGGTGGCGGCGCGTCTTGCTCTTCTCGGCGCGGAACGTAGGCCCGAAGGTGTAGATCTTGCCGAAGGCCGCAGCGAGCGCCTCGCCGTAGAGCTGCCCCGTCTGCGCGAGGTAGGCGTTGCCTTCGTCGAAGTACTCCGTGGCGAACAGTCCCGAACGCTCGCCGATCGCCGCCGTGAGGATCGGCGTGTCGGTGCGCAGGAAACCGCGCTCGTAGAAGAAGTCGTGAATCGCCTGCTCGATCTCGTTGCGGATGCGCATGATCGCCACCTGGCGCGGCGTGCGCAGCCAGAAGTGGCGATTGTCGAGCAGGAAGTCGACGCCGTGCTCCTTGGGCTGGATCGGATAATCCAGTGCGCTCGGTCCGATGAGTCGGAGCTCCGTGACGCCAAGCTCCACACCGCCCGGCGCACGCGCATCGGCCTTGACCTCACCGCTCACGCTGAACGAGCACTCCAGCGTGAGTTGCTGGAAGGCCTCCCAGGTCTCGGCGCTCACCTGCGGCTTCACGACCACGCATTGGAGAATGCCCGTGCCGTCGCGCATCGTGACGAAAGCGACCTTGCCGGAACTGCGGGTATGCGTGACCCAGCCGCTGACGGTGGCCTGCTGTCCCACGAGGCCCGGGAGGCTGGAAATTCGAGTCGGTTCGGTGGTGCGAGTCATCCCTGTAAGCTACGGAGCGCCAACGGGATGGGAAAGGCGGGCGCGGTCAGTCCTCGAGCGTGAACCCGCGCGGGAAACGCATGCTCAGTCCGAGTCCGAAGCTCCAGTGCGGGACGCGCAGGTCGCGCAAGGAGGTTTCCTGGCGCTGCACGTCGAGTCGCAGGCCGACGCGCTGCTCGGCACCAAGGTACGAGCGGAAGCCGGCGGCCAGCACCCAGGTGGGGGCTATCTCTTCCACGTTATAGAAGCCTTCGCGCGCCTCTTCGTCCCAGAGGGCGATACCGTAGCCCGCGCGTACGTACGGCCAGAGCTTCGGGTGCAGCTCGAACGGCACCACGGCGCTGGCCACACCCGCGCAGAGACTGACGAACTGCTGCGGGACACCGGGCAGACGGCGCTCTTGGCCGCGCGAACAGTTGCCATCCAGCTGCAGCGCCGCCCACCGGTGCACCTGGCGCTCGCCGAAGACCACGAAGCGCGTGCCGCGCTCCTTGAAGACCCCGGGAATGAAGTTCGCGAATCCGATGTCCAGCCCGAAGTGCCACTCGCCCACGGCGGGCCGGCGATCGTTGCGCACCGGCGCGTCCTCGGGCACCGGCAGCCATTCGACTTGAGCGGCCGCCGGCATCGCGACGGCCATCAACAACACGAGAAGCAGGCGCATCCGTGGATGATAACGAGGGGGAGTGGCGAAACAACGCGTGGCCCATCAGCTTCCAGCCCGTGTCCGCCACGCCGATTCGCGCGACTGAGCACACGTCGCCCTCGCAGTACCCCGCTGGAACCCTGTTGGTAACATCCTGTGCGGCGGTCGGCGTCTTGGTCGAACCGACCCAGCGACGCTTGGTGGCGACCGCGCCGATCGCCGCCGGCAGCGTGATCTTCACCTTGGTTGGGCGCGAGACGCGGGTCGCCACCCGGTACTCGATCCAAGTCGGCCCGGAGATGCACCTGGACTCCGACGACCTCCCGACCGACGACGCGCGCGTCCGCGAACGCTATTGGATGTACCTCAACCACTCCTGTGACCCCAGCGCGTGGGTGCGGGGCTTGGCCGTGGTCGCCCTCCGCGACATCGCCGTTGGCGACGGCGTGACGTTCGACTACAACGCCACCGAGCAGGCGATGGCGGAACCCTTCGATTGCCATTGCGGGGCGGCGAGCTGCGTCGGACGCGTGTCGGGCTACGCCGCGCTCAGTCCGGAACGGCGCGAGCGCATCAAGCCGTACGTGTCGGCGTACCTGCTGGCGGACTGACCCGCCGTCCCTGCGCGTCCAGCGCGGGCAGGAAGATCCAGAACGCCGTCCCCCGCCCGACCTCGCTCTCGACGAGCGCGTGCCCACCCGCGGCACGCACGACGCCCATCACCACGGCGAGCCCGAGACCCGTGCCGCGGGATTCTTCCTTGGTCGTGAAGTAGGGTTCGAACACCCGCTGCATGACCTCCGGCGACATGCCGCGGCCGCTGTCCCGGACCTGCAGCAGCACCCACTCCCCGGTCGGCGCGCGCGCAGGACGATCCTCCGACGACTGGATACGCCGCAACCGAATCGCGATGTCTCCACGTCCCTGGATCGCGTCCCGGGCGTTCACGACGAGGTTCAGCACCACCTGCGTGAACTGCGACGGGTCGATCCACACACCCGGCGTTCCCGCCGCCACCTGCACATCCAGCGTGATGCGCTGCCCCAGGAGGCGGCGCAGCAACGGTTCCATTTCGTGGAGGGTGGTGCCGAGGTCTGCCGCGCGTGGTTCGGAGGCGGCCCCGCGGCTGAACGCGAGCAGTTGGGCCGTGAGCCCCTTGGCCCGCGAGGACACCTTCAACGCCTCCTCCAGATCGTCGCGGACCATGGCGAGGCTTGAATTCGGTTCTGGGCTGCCGAGTCCATCGCGCGCCAGCTCGACGAACGAGGTCATCGCCGTCAGCAGGTTGTTGAAGTCGTGCGCCACCCCGCCCGCCATGGTGCCGATCGTCTCCACGCGTTCCATGTGGCGTGCCCGCGCCTCGATGGCACGGCGGTCGGAGGCGTCGGAAATGATGCCGTGCGCCCGCACCGCCTGCCCCTGCGAGCCGCGCTCGATCTCACCGATGACCAGCACCCAGCGCTCCGATCCGTCGGGCAGCAGGACACGATGCTCAAGCGTGTACTCGGGCCGATCCGACTTGAGGATCTCGAGAAATACGCGTGCCACGAACGCGGCGTCCTCGGGGTGAATCATGTGGAAGAACTTCTCGAGCGGACCGTCCACCTCGGCCAACGGTCGCCCGACGATCGCGGCCCCGTTCTCGTCGAACGTCATGCGGTCGGCGAGGACGTCGAGCTCCCAGGTGCCCATGCGGCCGGCGCGCAAGGCGACGCCCAGCCGTGCGGTCCGCGACGTGATGGCGTCCTGCATGCGCGCTTGTCGCAGCCCGAACAATGCGCCGAGCAGCGCCAGCGCAATCACGACGGCGGCGCCCGCCGCCCGGGCAGCCAGGCGCTGCGGCGCCGAATAGGCCGCCCACCCGGCCACCGGGGCGCCGCGCAGGGTCCAGTCGCCATCGGGAACCGGGATGCGTATGGACTCGGGCGTCGCGTCGGCCGACAGCGTATCGCCACCGAACCAGTGGCCGGCGCGGTCGCGCACCTCGAGGTGCAGGCCGCTGGCCGCGTTCGGGATGCCCGCCTCGAGGACGATGGACGGCACATCGAGAATCACGGCCACGAGGTCGGGGAAGCCCGGCCGTGGCGTGAGCCGCCGGCGCACGAGCAGTCCCTCCCCACCCTGCACGAGCGCGATGGGCCCGGTGATGACGATCGAGTCGGTGGCCATCGCGCGCCGGACGCCGTCGGGAACCTCCGGTCGCGAGTCGCGCAGCAGGTTGTAGCCCAGCGCCCGTTCGTTGCCGGCCAACGGCCAGGTCGCGACGATGACGCCGTCCTCCACGAGCTGCAGCGTGCGCACGCCCTGGGTACTGGACGCAACCCCGCCCGCGAACGTCTGGAACGTCGCGTCGAGCCGCGCACGGCTGGGCTGCGATTCGACGAACGAGTGCAATCCGTTGAGTTGGGCCACGCGATGGGCGACCGCCGTGCGCAGCGCCGCCGCGGTCGGCCCCATGGCGCGCTGGACGGCGACGCGCGCTTCCATTTCGAGGTGGCGCCCGTACCACGCATCGAAGGCCAGGGCCGCCGCCAGCCCGACAGCCATGGCGACGCCGCCCCAACGCCACGGCGCCCGGCGCGTCAGTGGCGTGCGCGCGGAAGGCGACTCGGCCGTGGCGGACATACCTGAGTGTGCCCCGAGGACCGCGGCGGCGCCAGTAGGCCTCAGCCCACCCGGAACAGTTCGAGCGCGCGCCCGTACTGGCGGCGCAGCACCAACTGCATGCCCTGATGCTGCGGTGCCTTCAGCTCGGGATCCTGCGCGAGCAGCGCGGCGGCCCCGCCCCGCGCCAGCTCGCCCAGCTCCTCGTCGCGCAGCGGGTCGGCCACCTTGAACATCGGCACGCCGCTCTGCCGCTCGCCAAACAGGTCGCCCATGCCGCGCTGCTCCAAGTCGGCCCGCGCAATCGCGAAGCCATCCTCCGTCTCGAGGAACGGCCGCAGCCGCTCGGCGACTTCCTCGCCCACGTCCCCGAGCAGGATGCAGAAGCTCTCGGCGGCCCCGCGGCCCACGCGCCCGCGCAATTGGTGCAGCTGCGACAGGCCGAAGCGCTCTGGGTGCTCGACGACCATCACCGTCGCATTCGGCACGTCGATGCCGACTTCGATCACCGTCGTCGCGACGAGCACATCGAGCTGGCCATCCCGGAAGGCGCGCATCACCTGGTCCTTCTCCTCGGGCTTCATGCGGCCGTGCAGCAGCGCGAGCCGGCGCCCGGCGAAGGGGCCGGCGACGAGTTCCTCGAAGGCCTTCGTCGCCGCTTTCAGCGCCACCTTCTCCGACTCCTCGATGAGCGGATAGACCAAGTAGGCCTGCCGCCCCTCGTCGAGCTGCCGATTGATGAACGCCAACACGCGAGCGCGCCCGTTCTCCGGCCGCAGCGCGGTGGTGACCGGCTGGCGGCCCGGCGGCCGCTCGTCGAGGATGCTCACGTCGAGGTCACCGTACATCGTCAGCGCCAGCGATCGCGGGATCGGCGTGGCACTCATCAAGAGCACATCGGGCTTCTCCCCCTTCCGCCCGCGCTCCACCAGCGCGCGCCGGTGCTCCACGCCGAAGCGATGCTGTTCGTCGATGACTGCCAAGCCCAGCTTGGCGAAGGTCGTGCCCTCGACCTGCAGCGCATGCGTGCCGATGGCGATCAGCGGCTCCCCGCTCTCGAGGCGCGTCGCCGCGAGCTTCCGCTCCTTGGCACTGCGGCTGCCGGTGATGAGCGCGGGGACGATGCCGAGCGGGGCCAGCAGGCGGTCGAAGGTACGCGCGTGCTGTTCGGCGAGCAGTTCCGTCGGCGCCATGACGGCCACTTGGTAGCCGTTCTCCAGCGCGAGCAGCGCGGCGAACACGGCGACCACGGTCTTGCCCGATCCGACATCGCCTTGCAGCAGGCGGTGCATACGCGCCGGCGCGCACATATCGGCCACGATCTCGCGCACGGCGCGTACCTGCGCCTTCGTCAGTTCGAAGGGCAGCACCTCGCGGAAGCGCGAGGTGAGGTCCTTCTTGTTCACGAAGCGGATGCCATCGCGCGCTTGCTTGGCGAGGTCGTGCGCGCGCCGCTGCAAGAGGTGCACGAACAACAGCTCCTCGTAGGCCAATCGCCCGCGCGCGCGCAGCGCGTCCGCCACGGACGTGGGCCGGTGCAGCGCGCGCAGGGCCTCCGGGAGTGCCGGCACGCCGGCCTCGGCGAGCAGCGCCGTGGGAAGATATTCCTGCACCTGCGGCAGCAGCGCGTCGAGATGCTTCTCGATGAGCTGGCGGATGAGCTTGAAGCTCAGCCCTTCCGTGGCGCGGTACACGGCGAGCACACGCCCCGCGGAGGTTGCGTCGCCGTCGGGCCCGAGGTTGACGAACTCACGCGGGGCGAACTGGCGGCCGTGGTAAAAGCGCACCGGACCGGTGAGCAGCAGCTGATCGCCCTTGTTGATGGCGCGGTCCAGCCACGGTTGCCCCGGCCAGCTCACCTCAATCATGCCCGAGGCATCCTGCACGACCGCTTGGAAGATCCGCAGTCCTTTCCGCGTCGGCAGGATGCCCTTCGACACCACCGTGCCGATGACGGACGCGTCGTCGCCCACGCGCAGCCGGGCAATCGGCGTGACGGTGCTCGCATCCTCGTAGCGGAACGGGATGTGAAAGAGCAGGTCCCGCGCGGTGAAGATGTTGAGTCGGCGCAGCGCCTCGGCGCGGCGGGGGCCCACGCCGGTGAGGAACTCCACCGGCGTCTCGAGCGTGCGCCGCGGGCCTGCGGCGGCGGGGGTCATCCCGCGAGCAGCTCCGCAGCGAACGTCGTCGCGTCGAAGGGTTCGAGATCCGTCGCTTGCTCGCCCAAACCGAGGA
This sequence comes from Pseudogemmatithrix spongiicola, assembly GCF_030623445.1. NCBI lineage: Bacteria > Pseudomonadati > Gemmatimonadota > Gemmatimonadia > Gemmatimonadales > Gemmatimonadaceae > Pseudogemmatithrix > Pseudogemmatithrix spongiicola. The sequence continues at coordinate 1,430,623 of NZ_CP130613.1, read as the reverse complement.
ACTTCACCGGCACGTTGACCGCCTCGTGCACGGCGACCACCACGCCGCCGCGTGCGGTGCCATCGAGCTTCGTCACGATCAGCCCCGTCAGTGGCACCGCCTCGGAGAACTGCTTGGCCTGCTGCACCGCGTTCTGCCCCACCGTGCCGTCGAGCACCAGCAGCGCCTCGTGCGGCGCGCCGTCGAGCCGCTTGGCGACGACGCGTTGCACCTTCTTGAGCTCGTCCATCAGCGCGTGGCTGGTATGCAGGCGGCCGGCGGTATCGATGATGATGACGTCCACGCCCCGCGCGATGCCGGCGTCGATGCTCTGGAACGCCACCGCCGCCGGGTCAGCACCCGGCTGTGCACCCACGAACTCCGCACCGGTGCGTTCCGCCCACACCTTGAGCTGGTCAATGGCGCCCGCGCGGAAGGTGTCGCCGGCGCCGAGCAGCACCGACTTGCCCTCGCGGCGCAGGCGCGCGGCGAGCTTGCCGATGCTGGTGGTCTTCCCCGCTCCGTTCACGCCGAGCACGAGGATCACGGTCGGCTTCGCCGGCGCGAATCGCAGCGATGCGTCCGCATTGCCGACGCGTAGGGCGTCCCCGATCAACTCGACGAGGGCCGCTCGGAAGTCGTCCGGAGACTTGAGCTTGCCCTTGGCGGCGCGACCGCGGATCTCCTCGACGAGGCGCATGGTGACGGGCACGCCCAAGTCCGCCTCGAGCAGCGTCTGCTCCAGGCGTTCGAGCGTCAGGCCATCCACGCCGCCGCGCGCGAGCACGCCGACGTCGGTGAGCGCGATGTCCTTGATGCGCTGCCACAGGGAGCGCTTGCCGAGCAGGTTGAGAGCCATTCAGGACGAAAGGATAGGCGCGGTCGACGGCGTCAGCGCCAGCCGATCCTTCGGCGCAGGATCCATTCCGCGCTGAAGGCGAGAAGGGCGAGCGCCGCGAGCCACCAGGCCTCACGGGCGCGCGGCGAGAGGTCACGCGCGGGCGCGCTGCCGACCGCTCCGGCAGGGACGAGCGGACGCGGCATGATCTCTCGGCTGAGCGCCGTGGACGACGCCTCGCTACGCCGCGGGGCCGTCGTCGCCGCCACCCAGTCGAATATACTGCCCCACATGGCGTCGAAAGACTGCGCCGCGCGCCCGCCGCGCGTGCGCCAGCGCCAGAATCCGCCGGCAGTGACCGTCACGGTGCGCGGCGTTCCCTCGCGCAGGGTGACGACGGCGCGTTCATCGCTGCGCCGCGCCCGGCGGACGAGCAGCGCTGGCAAGCCGCCGCGGGCCGAGGGACCCACGCGCAACGGCGGCAGTTCCTCGAACGGGAGGTCGGTTAGCGCCGCCCGCAGCGGCGAGTCGCCGGCCCCCGTCGCGTAGTACTCCTCGCTGCTGCCCACGCTCGGCATGAGCACCAGCGCGCCGCGGGCCCGGCTCCGTGCCGGCCCGAAGTACGTCGTGTCGCCGTGCAGCATCACGAGCGAGGCGGTGCCCAGCGCGCGCCGCACGACGTCTTCGCCCACGGGCCGCAGGGCGTCCCCTTCACGCCACTGTCCGGGCGCGACGCGCCAGTAGCCGCGCACGGCCCCGCGCTGCGTCTGGCGCAGCAAGGCCAGGGCAAAGCGCGCGTCTTGGTCTGGCGCCGTGGAAATCAACGCGACCGACGCCGCGCCGGAGATGCTCAGCGTGCTGCGGATCGAATCGTTGTCCGCGCGCGCGTCGGCCCCGTCGAGGGCCAGCAGCAAGGGCTGCTCGCCTTCGAGGGCCGGCACGACGAACCGCAGCCGCAGCTCGCGCTCGCCACCGGCGTCGGGCGCGTCGACGGCTTGACGCAGCAGCTCCCGGCCGCCGAGGCGCAGCGTCAGTGTCCGCTCGCGCACATCGCCCGCGAGGGCATTGGCGCGCAGCAGCACGGGCAGTTCGACCGTGTCGCCGATCAATGCGCCGGCGGGTGGCTCGAGTGGCGCCAGCCCGACATCCGCTGAAGTCTCGGGTGCCGGTCGCAACACGGCGGAGCCCTGCGGGAGCTCGGTCAGGCGCTCGGCGTCGTCGAGGGCGCCATCGGTGACCACGATGACGGGCCGACCCTGCGCACGCGCCAATTCGACGAGGTCGCCGATCCGCGAGGCCGGGTCGGTGGGCCGCTCCGGCAGCAGCGCGGCCGAGCGAACGGCGTTGCCGAAAAGCAGCAGCGAGTCCGCCCCCGCGGACAGCACCGAGTCCGCCGTCGCCCGCGCTCGGCTCCAGCGGGCGGTATCAGTCCCCCAGGACGCCGAGGCATCGAGGGCCACCCACGGCGCCAAGGGCCGTGGCGGGGCCAGGGGCGCGTTCAGGAGCAGCGCGGCCACCAGCGTGGCGCCCAGCGCACGCAGCGCCAGGAGGCCCCGAGGCATCGGCCGCGTTCCGATGTAGCCCAGCGCCGCCACCGCGGCGCCGAGGGCAATGGCAATGGCCCAAGTCAGCACGCTGGAAGTCTAGTCGGCTTGTCGACGATGCAGGAGCCGCACGCCCTGCGCCGCGCGAACGCGGCCGGCGTCAGTTGCCGAGTGCGCGGACGATGCCGGCCGGCTGCTCGAGCGCGAAGCTCACACCGTCGCGCACGGCCTCGAACTGCGCGAACGCGCTGCCGGTGAGCGCGGGACCGGCCTCGGCCGTGGCGAGGGCTCGCCGCGGGTCGCGATGCACGCCGCCGATCAGCACCTCGAAATGCAGGTGCGGCGCCGTCGAGAGGCCCGTGGAGCCCACGTAGGCGATTTCCTCGCCGATCGACACGCGTGCGCCGCGCCGGATGCCCTTGGCGAATCCACGCAGATGCGCGTAGCGCGTCACCATGCCGTTGATGTGACGCAGCTCGACCACGTTGCCGTAGCCGCCGCGGGTGCCGGCGAAGATCACCGTGCCGTCACCGATCGCGCGCACCGGCGTGCCCGCGTTGGCGGCGTAGTCCATGCCCTGGTGGGCGCGCATGGTCCCGAGGATCGGGTGCCGACGGCGGCCGAAGTTGCTGGAGATGCGGCGGAACTGCAGCGGCGCGCGCAGGAAGGTCGCGGCCAGCGAGCGGCCGCGCTCGTCGTAGTAGCGGACGCGCCCGTCGGGCTGGACCATGCGATACGCCTGGATCTCCGTGCCCGCGCGCTGCAGGCCGGCGGCGATCACCGTGCCGATCTTCATCGTGCCGTCCGGCGCGATGTGGCGTTCGAACAGCGCGCGCACCTGGTCGCCCTGCTGCAGCTCGCGCGACATGTCGATCTTGTACTCGTAGATGTCGGCGATCGCCCAGGCGAGTTCGTCGCGGGCGCGGCCCGCGAGCAGCGAATCCGAGCCTTCGCCGATGGCCTGATAGAGGTGCTCACGCACGGTGCCACGCAGCAGCACCGTATCCACCGTCCAGGGGAGCACTTCTTCGGTGGCCGCCCAGCTGTCGCCGCTGCGGGCGACGCGCATGATGCGGTCCACGGCGAGGCGGAAGCGGATTTCCTGCGGACGGCTGTCGGTGGTGTCGCCGCGCAGCTCGACGGGCATGCCCGCCGGGATGCGGCGCGGATTCAGCGGCGTCGCGCGGACGACATTCGACGCCTCGGTGTTCGAGAGCCCACGGCGGGCGAGCAGCCCCGTGAGGGTCTCCCCGCGCCCCAGCGTGTCGTGCTGCGTCCACGGCTGCAGGTCGGGCGCGGCCATGTCGCCGAAGAGCACGCGCGGGTCGCCGAACTTCGGGGTGGGCAGGCGCAACGCGGCGATCGCGAGCCCCGCGACCACCGCGCCGAAGAGGAGCCGCGTCGCGCGCGGGCTCAATCCATCTGTCTCCGAATGAACGTCGGGATCTCGAGGTCGCTGAGATCCTCCAACGGGCGCGCCGACGACGGACGGGGCCGCGCGGCGGGAACGGCGTTGCCGCCGGCGGCAGGCGACGCGGGCGAGCCCGGCGCGACCGGGCGCGGCGCACGCGCCGCGGGGTCGAGCGGAATCACCGGCGTGCCGCTCGACGACGCGCGGCTGCCGATGACCGGCGGCTGCGAGGCGGCGCGCTTGCTGAAGCCCGTCGCGATGACCGTGACGCGGACCTCGCCCTGCATGGCCGGTTCCGGCACGGCGCCGAAGATGATCTCGGCCTCCTCGCCCACGGCTTCCTTGACCACGTTGGCGATCGCCGTGACTTCATCGAGCGTCGCGTCGAGGCCCGACGTGATGTTGATGAGTACGCCACGCGCCCCGCCGATCGACACGTTGTCGAGCAGCGGGCTCTCGATCGCCATGCGCGCCGCGTCCACGGCGCGATTCTCGCCGCGACCGATGCCGGTGCCCATGATCGCCGAGCCGCCGTCCTTCATGACCGTGCGCACGTCGGCGAAGTCCACGTTCACCAAGCCGGCCTTCGTGATGATGCCCGAGATGCCGCCCGTGGCCTGCAGCAGCACTTCATCGGCCTTCTTGAGCGCGTCCTGGAACGGGATGCCCTTGCCGACCACGGCGAGCAGGCGCTCGTTGGGCACGACGATCATCGTGTCCACGTGCTTGGCCATCTCGGCGATGCCCTCGTCGGCCTGGCGCATGCGCTTGCGGCCTTCGAAGAGGAAGGGCTTGGTGACGATGCCGACGGTGAGGGAGCCCTGCTCGCGGGCGAGTTCGCAGACGATGGGAGCGGCCCCGGTGCCCGTACCGCCGCCCATGCCGCAGGTCACGAAGACGAGGTCGGCGCCGGCGATGGCGCGGGACACTTCGTCGCGGTTCTCCTCGATCGCCTGACGCCCGATTTCCGGGCGGGCGCCGGCGCCGAGGCCGCGCGTGAGCTTCTTGCCGATCTGGATCTTCACATCCGACTTCGAGTTGAGCAGCGCCTGCGCGTCGGTGTTCACGGAGATGAACTCCACGCCGTCGAGCTGCTCCTCGATCATGCGGTTCACCGCATTGCCACCGCCGCCGCCGACGCCGACGACCTTCATGCGGGCGTGCTGGGCGTTGGGTTCTTCGAATTCGAAGAGGCTCATATGCTGGGCGGAAGGCTGGAGACGGATGGTGACCGAGCGACCGGACTCAGGGGCGGAAATATATCGCGCCTGAGGCCTCGCTTACAGGCGAATGACGAGTCAGCGGGGCGGCAGGATACGGGGCGGCGCATCGAGGCCGAATCCACCGCCGGGCCATGGCGGACATATTTGTGATGCAGCGAGGAACGGCCTTCACCACGAAGGCACGAAGACACAAGGGAACTCACTTCGGGACATTCGAGCATGACTTTGGGGGTCCGCACCGAAATCTCGGCGCGGACCCCCAAGCAATTTATGCGGCGCGTCCGACAGTTTCCTTCGTGTCTTCGTGCCTTCGTGGTAAACGGCCGCCCTAGAACCAGTCCTGCAACCAGGTCTTGAACCGCTGCGCCATCGAGTCCATGCTCGGGCCCGCATTGCCGAGGGTGAGGCGCCGCCCCTTCCCCTGGCTGCCGCCGATCGCCACGCGGTGCGCCCCGTACTGCACGAGGCCCGTCACCACGCTGAAGCGCGGGCTCTGGATGCTGTCGGCCAAGCCGCCCAGCAGCTCGCCCGGCGCACCGATGCGCGCGCCGAGGCCGAACACATCCGCCGCGAGCAAGTCGGTGCCCGGCTGCGCCGCCGCGCCGCCCGTCACCACCACACCCGCCGCCAGCTTGCTCACGAGGTGATGCTCCTCGAGGTCCCGCAGGACCATCTCGAAGATCTCCTGCGTCCGCTGATGGATGATGTGCGCCAGGAGTTCGCGCGGGATCTCGCGATCGCCCTGCGCACCCGTGCTCGGCAGCTTGATGGTCTCGCCCGTGTTCTTCACGATCGGCTCGTAGGCTGCGCCGTACTGCTCCTTCAGGCGCTCGGCGTCGAGCGCCGTCACGCCGAGGCCGTGCACGATGTCGCTGGTGACGTTCAGGCCACCGAAGCCGATCGTACCCAAGTGGCGAATCTTGCCTTCGTGGAACACCGCGAGGTCCGTGGTGCCCGCGCCGATCTCCACCAGCGCCACACCGAGCTCCTTCTCCTCGTCGGTGAGCACGCTGAGCGCCGAGGCCAGGGGCTCGAGCACGAGTTCGCCCACCTTGTAGCCGGCGCGCTCGACGGCCTTGCGCAGGTTCATCGCCGGCGAGGAGCCGATCGTGACGAGGTACATCTCCGTCTCGAGGCGCGTCCCGATCATGCCGACCGGATCGCGCACGCCCTGGTTCTTGTCGACCGTGTATTCCTGCGGGATCGCGTGGATGAGCTCGCGGTCCTGCGGGATGGGCTGCGCCCGGGCGACGGCATTCGCGCGGTCCACGTCGGCGCGCGTGATCTCGTGGCCCGTCACCGACGCGATGCCCTTGGAGGTCATCGCCTGCACGTGCTCGCCGGCGATACCCGCGTACACCGTCTCGACGCGCGCGCCCGCCATCCGCTCGGCGTCCTGCATCGCCTTGGTGATGCTGCGCTGCGTTTCTTCGATGTCGGCGACGACGCCTTTGCGCAGGCCCGTGGTGCGGGCCTGGCCGACGCCGAGGATGTTCACGGACGGATGCTTCGGCAGGTCCCCCACGACCTCTGCGATCACCGCAGTGGTCTTGGCGGATCCGATGTCGAGGCCGGCGACGAGACGGTCGAGGTTCATGGGCTCTGGAGGCGGACGATCACCTGATCACGGAAACGCAGGTCGAGTTCGCGCGGGCGCCAGTTGCGGCGCGTCGCGTCGAGCTCCACCGGGAGCACCTCGCCCAAGCGCGCGGCACGGACCGCGCTATCGGCGAGGATGCGGAACTCGGGAAGCTCGAAGACGATCTCCCCGCGCCCAGCCCGGCGCACCTCGCTCACCCGAGCGAACAGCGCCGGCTCCTCGGCCTGCGTCTCCGCCAGGAGGCGAAGCAACAGGGAATCCTTGCGCGCGAGCACCGGCAGGTCCACGTCGATGCGCGTGGGATCCACCGGCAGCGAGTCCCCGTCGGCATCGACGACAATCAGCCCCCGCGGCGTGTTCACCAGCGCCACCGGCGGATTCTCCGTCACGATCACGACGAGGGTCCCGGGAAGCTTGCGCTTGATGCGCACTGCGCGCACCTGGGCATGCTCCGCGACCCGCGCTTCGAGCGGCGATACGTCGTCCCAGACGGACGCGAGCGTATCGACCCTCAACCGCGAAACGATTTCGTCGGGGGTGGCGTAACGCAGGCCTTCGATCTCGACGCGGCGCACGCGGAAGAAATCCATCGAGCGCAGCAACGCGCGTCCCCAGAATGGGGAAGACACGACCGCAAGCAGAATTGTGATGCGCGTGATCCGCCGCAGGACCCGCCGCCACTTGGGCAGCTCCGGCGCATGCACCGGACCGACGGGGCCGCGGGCGTCGTCCACGCTATCCCTTGAGCGCGCGCATGAGTTCCGGGCCCGTCTTCGTGATGTCCCCCGCCCCGATCGTGAGCACGATGTCGCCGTCCTGCGCTTCCGCCCGGAGCGCCGCCGCCAAGGCATCGCGCGGCCCCATCCAGCGCGGCGGCAACCCGCGGCGCTGCATCGCGTCGGCAATCAACTGGCTCGTCACGCCCTCGATCGGCTTCTCCCGCGCCGGATAGATGTCGGCGAGGAACACGAGGTCCGCCGAAGCCAGCGCGTCCCCGAAGTCTCCCGCGAAGTCGCGCGTGCGGGAATACAGGTGCGGCTGGAAGGCGGCGAGGATGCGGCGATTCGGAAACGCCTCGCGCGCCGCCGTCAGCGTGGCGCGCAGCTCCGTCGGGTGGTGCGCGTAATCATCCACCACCTCGATGCCCTGCACGAGCCCCAAGCGCTCGAAGCGGCGCTCCGCGCCGACGAACGCCGCCAAGCCCGGCGCCATCTGCTCGACGCTCAGCGCCCAGGGGCCGATTCCGCAGGCCAGCGCCGCGAGCGCGTTGCGCACGTTGTGCTGCCCCGGCACGCGCAGGCGCACTTCGCCCACCGGCTTGCCGTCGTACTTCACCTGGAACACCGAGCCGCCGTGTTCGATGCGGATGTCGTGCGCGACGAGCCGCGCGTCGGGGCTGGTGATGCCGTAGCGAATCACTTCCGCCGTCGCCGGACTCGGCAGCGCATTCGCGCCCGGATCGTCGGCGCAGAGCACCACGTAGCGCGCACGCCGCACGTACTCGCTGAAGGTGGCGGTGATGTCGGCGAGGTCGGCGTAGATGTCGAGGTGATCCGCCTCGACGTTCGTCACCACCGCGACGGTCGGCCAGAGGGCCAGGAACGACCGATCGTACTCGTCCGCTTCCACCACGAACACGTCGTGCCCGCCGCGCGAGAGGTTGCCGCCCCAACTGCGGACGCGCGCGCCGACCACGCCCGTCGGCGCCTTGCCCGCCGCGGCCAGCGCCTCGGTGGTCATCACCGTCGTCGTGCTCTTGCCGTGCGTGCCGGCGATGCCGATCAGCATGCCGCCGGCGGTGGCCTCGGCCAGCGCCTCCGCGCGACGGATGACCGGGATGCCGAGCTGCTTGGCGGCCAGCAGTTCCGGATGATCCTTCGGCACCGCACTCGTCACCACCAACGCGCGGCAGCCGGCGAGGTGCGCCGCGTCGTGGCCTTGCACCACCGGAATGCCCAGCGCTGCGAGATCGGCGGCTCCGGCGGGATTCTGGTCGCAGCCCGTGACCACCGCGCCCCGGCGCTGCGCGAGTTCAGCCAACGCGGACATCCCCGCACCGGCGATTCCCATGAAGTGCACGGGCCGCGCGTCAGCGGCGTCGAGAAGCGGCATGCCTCAAAGATATGCGGCGACGTGCCGCGCGATCTCGGCGGCCGCCTGCGGCCGACCGCGACCCTTCGCGGCGGCGGCCATCGCCGAGCGGCGCGCCGGGTCGCCGAGCAACGCGACGACCTCGCGTTCCAACCGCGCCACGCTGAGCTCAGCCTGCGGCAGGCAGACCGCCGCCCCCGCCGCCTCCAGCACGCGCGCGTTCGCCGTCTGGTGATCGTTCGCCGCGCTCGGCAACGGCACGATCACGCTCGGGATGCCCCAGGCGCAGAGCTCACTCGTGCCCATCATCCCACCGCGCACCAGCGCCACATCCGCCGTGGCGTACGCCTCGGCGATGGGGTTCAGGTAGGGCAGCACGCGCACGTCGGCGCGGTCGAGCTGCTTGAACCCGTCGTACTGCCCTTTGCCGGTGGCCCACAGGATGCAGAGCCCCGCGGGAATGCCCTGCTCCACCCACGCCGCCACGGCTTGGTTGATGGCGCGTGCGCCCTGCGAGCCGCCGAAGACGAGGAGCACCGTCGCGTGGGCGGGGAATCCCCAGCGCGCCCGCGCCTCCGCGCGCGCCGGGACGATGTCCGCCGGCGGTTCGATCGGATTGCCGGTGTGCCGGTACACGCCGCGCCCGCGCGGGAGGTAGCGCTCGGCCTCCGGGAAGCCGAGGTAGCTCTCGCGCGTGAAGCGCGCGCCCCAGCGGGCGGTGATGCCGGGGATCGCGTCGCCGATGTGCTGCACGGCGGGAATGCCGCGGCGCCAGGCCCACAGCAGCGCGAGGCCGGCCGCGTAGCCGCCGGTCCCGACGACGAGCTTCGGCGGTCGTGCACGCGCCGCTGCATCCAGCTTGGCCCAGCTGGCCATCGCGCCGCGCAGCGTGCGCCAGTTCTTCCACACCTGGGGCCGATACAGCGGGTGCAGGTCCAGCAGCAGGTGCGGGAACTCCGTCGTCGGCAACACGTCGCGCTCGATGCCGCGCAGAGCGCCCACGAAGAAGGGCTGCACCTCGCGGCGGTCGCGCAGCAAGGCGCGCGCGATGGCGAGGCCGGGATACAGATGCCCGCCCGTGCCGCCGCCGGAGAACCAAACGTGCGTCACCGCCGCGTCATCGGATCGGTCGCCGCGTCACCGTGCACGCGCTCCGCCTGACTGCCGATGTTCAGCAGGATGCCGGTCGTGAGCAGCGAGAGCAGGATGTTCGAGCGGCCGTAGGAGATGAACGGCAGCGTGAGCCCCGTCGTCGGCAGCAGGCCGATGACGACGCCGATGTGCAGGTACGCCGTGATCACCGTGGTGACGGTGATGCCCAGGGCGACCAACTGCGTGAATGGCGAGCGCGCCTGCTTCGCGATGCGAAACCCGAGCCAGCCCCAGAGCGCAAAGAGCAGCGTGACGCCGCACAGGCCCACGAACCCCCACTCCTCGCCGATGTTGCTGCCGATGAAGTCGTTGTACGGCAGCGGCAGGAATCCGTACTGCTGGCGTCCCTGTCCGAAGCCCACGCCGAAGAGCCCGCCCGAGCCGACGGCAATCAGCGACTGCGTGAGCTGGTAGTTCACCTCGGCCTCGGCGCCGGCGGCGCCCGTGAATCCGAGGAGCCGGCGCATGATGTACTCGAGGCGGTTGATCTCGCTCCACACGACCGGCATCGCGAGCGCGCCAAGGAACACGAAATGCCCGATGCGTGCCCCGGCGGCGAAGAGCATCGTGCCCATCACCAGCGCGTAGAACAGGATGACCGAGAAGTCCGGCTGCAGCGCCGCGAAGAGGCTGAGCACGCCGAGGATGATCCCGAACGGCATCAGCCCCTTGGTGAGGCGCTTGAGGCCGTCTTCGCCGCCCTTCTTCACGATGAGCATGGCCGTCCAGATCACGACGGCCAACTTCGCGAACTCCGAGGGCTGGATCGACCCGCCCATGAGGAAGCGGCGCGAGCCATTGATGCGCGGCGCAATCCGCTCGAGACCGGGCATCACCGTCAGCAGCATCGTGAAGATGGCCAGGCCCATGATCGGCCACGCGTAGTCGCGCCAGCGATCGGCGTCCCACTTGGCGAGCACCGCGAGTGCCACGACGCCCACAGCCACGCCCGTGAGCTGCCGGTAGAGGAAGAACCAGCTGTCGCGTCCATCCTGCACCGCCACGATGGAGCTGGCGGAGTACAAGGTGGCGAGGCCGAACACCAAGATGGTCGCCGTGAGCACGACGAGGATGCGGGCCTCGAGCGTCATCCGCCAGCGCACGCGTTCCCGGCTGACGCTGCGCGTGCCGCGGGCCGGCGTGCCCGCGGTGCCCGACGGCGCGAAGACGTCGCCGACGACGGTCATCGCGACGCCATCGCGCGGAAGGTCGCGCCGCGCTCTTCGTAGTTGTTGAACATGTCGTAGCTCGAACAGGCGGGAGACAGCAGGATCGCGTCACCCGGCGCGGCGAGCGCACGGGCCTTCGCGAGGACCGTATCGAAAGACGATCCGCCCCGCTCCACGGGCACGTGGCCGGTGAGATCCGCGACGACGAGGTCTTCAGCTTCCCCATACGCGACCACGGCCTTCACGCGGCCGCGCATCACGTCCAGCAGGTTGGAATAGGGTTCGCCCTTGTGACGTCCGCCGAGGAGCAACACGGTCGGCCGCTCCATGCCGGCGATCGCCACGCGAGAGGCGCCGACGTTTGTCGCCTTGGAATCATTGATCCACAGTACGCCATCGAACTCGCCCACCTTCTCCAGCCGATGCGGTGGCGCGACGAAGCTGCGCAGGCCGGACGCCAGCCGGGCGCGGCCGTCCGCGCTGCGCGCCTCGGGCAGCGCGCTGTGCACCGCCAGCGCGGCGGTGAGCGCATTGGCGACGTTGTGCAGCCCGAGCAGCGGGAATTCGTCTCGCGCAAGCAGGCGCTCACCGGCCAGCATGAGCCAGCGTGCGTCCGCGTCGTACCAGGCGTCGGTATCGCGCCGCTCGACGCTGAAGGTCTTCGCGTCGCCCCGAACCGTCGCGGTGCGTCGCATGACCTCGGCGTCGTCGCGGTTCACCACGCGGACGCTGAGCCCATCGAGGTTCCGGAACAGGCGGTCCTTGTCGCGATAGTAGCTCTCGAGGTCCGGATAGCGATCCAGATGGTCGGGCGCGAGGTTGGTCAGCACCGCGACGGCCGGCTTCACGCTGGGGGTATCGGCGAGCTGGAACGAACTCAGTTCCAGCGAGATCCATGCCGGGAGCGCCTCGCGCAGCGCGATCTCGCTGAGTGGCGTGCCGATGTTGCCGGCCTCTTCGGCGTTTACGCCGACCGCCGACAGCAGCTGCGCGACCATCGCCGTGACGGTGGTCTTGCCGTTGGTCCCGGTGATGCCGATGTAGCGTACGCTCGCCGGCAGGTGGTGCAACGCCAGCTCGACCTCGCTGATGATTGGCACGCCGGCCTCGCGGGCCGCGCGCAGGGGCGGAACATCGGGTGGTACGCCCGGGCTCACGACCACGACTCCAGCCTTCGCGATGCGCGCCAGGTCGTGCCCGCCCAGCTGCACGTCGATGCCCTCGGTGCGCAGCGCATCGGCGAGCGGCGTGAGCTTGGCGCCGGCGCCCGCGTCCGACGCGTAGACGGCGACGCCCGCCGCGCGCAGCAAGCGCGCCGCCGCGGCCCCGCTCCGTCCCACGCCGACGACTGCGGCTTCCCGCCCCGCCGCCGCGAGCGCGGCCACCGGACCCGACGCCTGCAGCACGCGCGGCATCAGCGGATCTTGAGCGTCGAGAGCGCCACGAAGGCGCAGAGGATCCCGATGATCCAGAACCGCACCACCACCTGGGTCTCCGGCCAGCCCTTGAGCTCGAAATGGTGGTGGATCGGCGCGCGCAAGAATACGCGGTTCTTCTGCGCGAACTCTAGGCCGAAGCGCCGCTTCCGCCACTTGAACGCCGAGCGCTGGATCACCACCGAGAACGTCTCGGCCACGAACACGCCGCCGACGATCACGAGCAGGAACTCGCTCTTGAGCAGGATCGCCACCGCGCCCAGCGATCCGCCCAGCGCGAGCGAACCCGTGTCGCCCATGAAGACTTCCGCGGGATGCGCGTTGTACCAGAGGAAGCCCACCGCCGCGCCGAAGACCGCCGAGCAGAACACCGTCAGTTCGCCGGCGCCGCGCAGGTAGATGAGACCCAGGTACTCCGAGGCGTCGAAGCGTCCCATGACGTAGGCGAACATCGCCATCGTGAGCATGGCGATGGCCATCAACCCGGCGGCGAGCCCATCGAGGCCGTCGGTGAGGTTCACGGCGTTGCTGAAGCCCGTCATCACGAACGTCACGAAGGGCACGTACAGCCACGCGACGGTGAAGTTCATGAGCACGTACTTGTAGAACGGCAGCGTGGTGCTGGCGCCGGGCAGGTTGTTGATCGGGTGCTGCCAGAGGTAGAAGCCCAGCGCGAGGCCGATGGTGACCTGCCCCGCCAGCTTGTAGCGCTCCACCAGTCCGCGGTTCTCCTTGCCTTCCCGCTTCTGCTTGAGCTTCAGGTAGTCATCGAGGAAGCCGATGGCGCCCATGAGCACGGTCACGCCGAGGGCGAGCCACACATACTTGGAGCGCAGTTGCATCCAGAGCAGCGTCGAGGTGACGACCGCGGCGAGGATGATCAGCCCGCCCATCGTCGGCGTCTTCCCCTTGCCGGCATGCGTGTCCGGCGTGCCCGCGCGCACCACCTGGTGCACCTGCATGCCGCGCAGCCGCGCGAGGATCCACGGCCCGACCACGAAACAGACGAGCAGCGAGGTGATCGCCGCCCCCGCCGCGCGGAACGAGATGTAGCGGAAGATGTTGAAGCCGCTCTCGTACTGCGTCAGCGGGAGAAGGAACTCGTACAGCATTCAGGTCGTCGCCCAGGTCGTCAGGAAAGGCAGGAGTCGTTCGAGCTTCACGCCGCGCGAAGCCTTGAGCAGGATGGCCGCGTCGGGCGCGAGGCGCGGCTGCAGCTGTGGCCAGAGATCGTCCACATCCGTGACCGTGAGCACACGGGTCGGCTCACCGAGCGCCTGCAGCGGCGCGGCGAACTCCCCGATGCCCACGATCAACTCCGCCCCGCTCGCCAACGCCGCTTCCGCCACCTCGCGATGCGCCCGTTCGGCGGCAACGCCGAGTTCACGCATCGTGCCCAGCACCGCCACCCGTTGACGCCCCGCGCCCACGTCTCGCAACAGCGCCAGCGCCGCGCGCGCCGAACCCGGGTTGCTGTTGTAGCAGTCATTCACCAAGAGCGCGCGTCCGAGCGGCCCGACCGCCGACCGCATCGGCGGCTGCGGCATCGCCGCGATGCCTGCTGCCGCCTGCGCGAGCGGCACGCCGAACTCGCGCGCCACGGCCAGGGCAAGCATCGCGTTGCGGAGGTTGTGCGCGCCAGGCAGCGGCACCGTCACGCGAACGCCCTCGACCTCACACCAGCCCGTGCCATCGGCCTGCAGCCCGTAGGCCGTCGCGCGGTAGTCTCCAGCGTCCAGTCCGGCCGTCACCACGCGGCCGGCGCGTGCCGTCGCCTCGCGCACGACCTCGGGCTCATCCGCCGGCACCACCACCAGCGGCACCCCGTCGCAGAAACTCATCTCCTCGGCCATCACGCCCGCGAGGTCGCCGAAGCCTTCGAGGTGTTCCTCCTGCACCGTCGTCACCACCACGACGTCGGGCCGGATGATGCCGCGGAGGATGGCCATCTCGCCGGGCTCGTTGGTGCCGGCCTCGATCACGGCGACATCGGCCGCCTCTGCGAGCGCCAGGAGCGTCTGCGGTACGCCGATCTGGTTGTTCAGGTTGCCGCTCGTCGCGTGCACCTCGTATACACTGCCCAGCGCGGCCTTGAGCAACTCCTTGCTGCTCGTCTTGCCGTTGCTGCCGCCCACCGCGATCGCCGGCTTCGCCCAGGCGTCCCGCCAGTAGCGGGCAAGCTGGCCGAGGGCGCTGCGCGTATCTGGCACCTCGAGCACGGGCACGCCGGACCGTGGCGCACGGCGGGCATCGGAGACGACCAGCACCGACGCCCCCGCCGCGATCGCCGCGTCGAGATGGTCGTGCCCGTCGAAGCGCTCGCCGCTCAGCGCCAGGAAGCAGGCGCCAGCGCCGAGCGTGCGGGTATCGGTGGAAATGGCGGCAATCGGGAGGTCGTCGTATTGACCGGCGACGCCCACGGCGCGCGCGATACGCGCGAGGGTCCAGAACGGCATCAGGGAGGGGTCCGGCGGAGCGTGGGGAGCAACTCCCGCACGATAGCGGCTTCGTCAAACGGATACGAGGTGGTCCCGCGGATCTGATAGGTCTCGTGGCCCTTGCCCGCGAGCAGCACGACGTCGCGCGCGGGGTCGGCGAGCTGCATCGCATGGGCGATGGCGGCGCGACGGTCTTCGATGCGGTCGTAGGTCCCGGCGGCCAGCGGCGCGCAGACGTCGTCCAAGATGCGCTCGGGATCCTCGGTGCGTGGATTGTCGCTCGTCACCACCACGTGGTCCGCGCCGTCGCGCGCCGCGAGGGCCATCAGCGGACGCTTGCCGCGGTCGCGATCGCCGCCGCAGCCGAACACGCAGATCAGGCGACCCGGCGTGAACGGCCGCAACGCCGCCAGGGCGCGCTGCAGGGCATCGGGCGTGTGCGCGTAGTCGCGCAGGACGGTCGGGCCTTCGGCGAGCAGCTCCAGGCGTCCGGGCACCTGCGGCGCCGTCGTGAGCTTCATGGCGATCGTCTCGAAGGGCACGCCGACGGCGAGCGCCGCCGCGGCCGCCGCCAAGGCATTCGCGACGTTGAAATCCCCGATCAACGGCAGCACCACGGGGCGCGACGCTTGGCCGTGCCGCAGCAACCACGCCGAGCCTCGCGGCGTGTAGCGCACATCCTCGGCGCGGACGTCGGCGCCGCTGGCGAGGCCAAAGCGTACGACACGACGCGTGGCGGGCAGCCCATCCCACCAGCGATCATCGGCGTTGCTGACAATGGCCCCGTCCGCCGCCACGAGATCCACCAACTTCGCCTTCGCCGCGAAGTAGGCCTCCATCGTGCCGTGATAATCCAAGTGATCGCGCGTGAGGTTGGTGAACACGGCGGCCGCGAAGCTGAGTCCGCCGACACGCTGCTGGTCCAGCGCATGCGAGCTAACTTCCATGGCGATCCGCCGCACGCCGGCGTCCACGAGCGCGCGCAGCAGGCGCTGCAGCTCGATCGGGCCCGGCGTGGTGAGGCCAGAGCCGCCGGGAAACGGGGTGCCGTCGCCGAGCAGTACGCCGAGCGTGCCGATGCTCGCCGCAGGCGCGTCCGGCGCATCGAGGAGGTGGCGCAGCAGGTTGACCGTCGTCGTCTTGCCGTTCGTGCCCGTGACGCCGACCAACTGCAGCGCCAGCGCCGGCTCACCGTAGAATGCCGCCGCAGCCGCCGCTGCAGCAGCGCGTGTGTCGCGCACGGCCAGCGCCGGCAGCGCGGTGCGCGCGTCCGCGGCGACGATCGCCATCGCCGCTCCCGCGGACTGCACCTGCGGCAGATAGTCGTGCCCGTCGCGCTGCGCGCCGCGCACGGCCACGAAGCAAGCGCCGGGCTCCGCACGACGGCTGTCGTCCGTGATGGCCGTGACGGATTCGGGCAGCGTCCCCCGCACTTCGACCAGCAGGCCCGCGCGCGTCAGTGCGTCGCGAAGCGTGTCGGTCGCGACCACCGTCATCGCTCGTTCCCCAGGCGCACCACGGAGCCCGAGCGGAGGAGCGTGCCCGGCGCGGGCTGCACGCCGCCGCCCTGCACCAGCTGCACACGGAATCCGGCGCGGTGCAGTTCACGCACCGCGCGGCGCGTGGGCAGCCCGCGCACATCGGGCACGGCGCGAGTCGTGACCACCGCTTCGGCGGGTTCGGCCTCCTTGCCCAGCTCCACCACGTAGGCCGGCGCGGCGCGCTCCGCCTCCGCGTCGGCCGCCGCGACGGCCCGCAGGCTGTCGGCGCGGCGCCCCGAATCCGGCGTGCGGCGCTTCGGTGCCTCGGCCAACTGCGTGCGGTTCAAGGCGGCATCGCGTGCGGCGATGGCCGCCTCGAGCACCACCTTACTCACCGGCGCCGCCACCCGACCGCCGTAGTACGCGCCGGCGGTTGGGTTGTCGATCTTCACGAGGATCACGTATTGCGGGTCATCCGCGGGAAACAACCCCACGAAGCTCGCCGTGTACGCCCCCGCGGCGTAGCCGCGGCCATCCGCGGAGGTGCGCCGCGCCGTACCCGACTTGCCCGCTACCTCGAAGGTGTTGAGGTCCGCGCCTGTGGCCGTGCCGCCGGCGACCACGTCGCGCAGCAGGTCGCGCATGCCGCGCGCCGTCTGCTCGCTCATCATGCGTCGCACCACGCGCCGCTCGGCCTTCCAGACGGCGCGGCCATCGGGGTCGCGGATCTCGCGCACCAACTGCGGCTCGATGAGCACGCCGCCGTTCGCGAAGGCCGCATATGCAGCGGCCAACTGCACCGGCGTCACCGAGAGTTCGTAGCCCATCGCCAGCGAGGCGCGTGACGTGCCCGACCACTGCGTCACGGGATACAAGCGTCCCGGCGACTCGCTGGGATACGGCAATCCCGTCGTGGTGCCGAAGCCCGCGTCGCGCAGCGCCTCGTATTGCTCGCGCGCGCTCAGGCGCTCGTTGAACTGCACGATCCCGATATTCGACGACTGCTGGATCACCTCGGCGAAGCTCATCGCGCGCGCCTTGTGCACGTCGCGGATGGTGCGGCCGTTGTTGCGCCACTCGCCATTGTACGTCGGCACGGAATCCTGCAGGCGCACACGACCGCGCTCGAGCAGTGCCGCCGCGATGAACGGCTTCACCGTGGAGCCCGGTTCATAGGGCTCCGTGAGCGCCGTCGCTCCCGTCGTGGCGGCGCCGGCACGCCGGCTGGCCAGCGCGCGGATCTCGCCAGTATGCGGATCGAGGATGACGATGTCGCCGCCGCTCGCATCCATCTGCGAGACCGCCTGCGCCAGCGCCCGCTCGGCGATGTCTTGCAAGCCTTGGTTGAGCGTAAGTACCACGCTGTGCCCGTTCACCGGCGCGCTGCCCTGCTCCTCCGGCGACTCCATGCGCCGGCCGCGACCGTCGCGCAGCAGCGCCCGGCTTCCCGGGCGGCCGCGCAGCAGCGAGTCGAGGGCCGCTTCCACGCCGCCGACGGCGTTGCCGCGCGCATCGAGCGTGCCGAGCAGGCGGCGCAGGCCGTCCGTCGGCGGCGCCACGCGCTCGATCGATTCCGTCGGGTGCACGCCGCGCATCGCCATCGCATCGGCGACGTCGGTGCTCAGGTACTGCCCCGGCAGCTCCACCCATTTGCGCTTTGGGTCGAGCACACGTTGCACGAAGGATTCGGGCACGCGCTCGCGGCGCAGGATCTGCGCCAGCTCCTGCGGCTTGCGCAGTTCGTTGGGCGCCACGGCCAGGCGCACCACGGCGCGACTCTGCACCAGCACCTGCCCGGAGGCATCGAGGATCGCGCCGCGCACCGCCGGCACCTCGGCGCTCGCGACTTGCTGGCCGCGCGCGCGGTCGCGCCAGCGGTCCGCCTGCCCGAGCTGCACCCATGCGGCACGCCCGACCAGCGCCACCGCGAAGCACACGAAGGCGCCGTGCACGACGCCGACGCGGCTGATCTTGATCACGGACGCGGCGTCGCCCGGTCGGGGCGCGGGATGATGATCACGAGGCTCTCTGGTGGAATGCGCATGCCCAGCTGCTGTTCGGCGATCGGCGCGAGCTTCGCCCGGCTCGAAGCGTCTCGGATGGCGCCCTCGAGGGCCGCTTCCTGTGCTTCGAGAGCCATACGCTGCTCGTCGAGTTCGCGGAGTTCCTTGGCTTGGGCGATGCCCAGGCTCCGCCTCCATATGACGCCCGTCGCCACCACAAAGAAACCGAGCAGGGCCAGCGCAATCACGGTCCGTCCGCGCATGCTCAGCGACCTCCGTGTGCGGGGGGAGCCGCCGCCGCGCGCCGCCACACGCGCAGGTGCGCGCTGCGCGCCCGCGGATTCGCCGCCACCTCAGCGTCGCCCGCCAGGATCGGCTTCCGCGTCACTTGGTCCCCCAGTGCCACGCCGCCACAGGTGCAGATCGGCTGCCGCGGCGGGCAAGTGCAGGCCGTGCTCCAGTCGCGGAACAGATGCTTGACGACCCGATCCTCACCCGAGTGATACGCAATCACCGCCATCACACCGCCCGGACGCAGGCGCTCGCGCAGCGTCACGAGGCCGCGCGACAAGCCGCCGAGTTCGTCGTTGACCGCGATGCGGACGGCTTGGAAAAGCCGCGCGAAGTCCGCCGGCCCGGAGCGCGGGCCGAGCACCGCGCGGATGGCGCCCACCAAGTCATCGCTCGTCGCGAACGGCCGCCGTGCGCGCCGATGCACGATCTCCTTGGCGAGACGTCGCGCCTTCGGCTCGTCGCCCGCCTCCTTGAACACCTGCGCGAGTTCGGCCTCGTCGCTCTCGTTGAGCCAGTCGGCCGCGGTCATCGGCGCATCGGCATCCATGCGCATGTCGAGCGTCACGCCCTCGCGGAACGAGAAGCCGCGCGCGTCGTCGTCGAGCTGGCGCGAGCTCACGCCGAGATCGAGCAGGATGCCATCGAAGCGTTCGCCCGCCAGCGCCGCCACGTCGTCGATGGCATCGTGATTGCCCTGCACCGGCATGAACGTCCCCTGCCGCTCGAACGCCGCGAGCCGAGCCCGCGCGATCGCCAGCGCCGAGGCATCGCGATCGAGCCCCGTCACGCGATGCCCGCGCTGCAGCAGGGCTTCGCTGTGCCCACCGCCACCCAAGGTGCCGTCGAGCACGTGCGGACACTCCGCCAGCGCGGCGCAGACCTCGGCCACCAGCACGGGCGCGTGCCAGTCGCTGTCGTGGGCGCCGAGGGGCGGCGTGCGGGAAGTCGTCACGCGTGAAAGATGTCACCGCGCAGCGTGGCGCCGAAGGGCCGGTGTGACGACAACGCCCGGAACGACGAAGCCCGCCGTCGCATCGCGACGGCGGGCTTCGTGCACCGGCGAGGCCGGACTACGGCTTGCAGAGCTGCGGGGTAATCTGCGTGACGTAGGCCTGCATCTCCGGGATCGACTGGAGCAGCTGGACCGCCGTCTGCTGGTTGAACGCGGCACCCTGTGGGAGCGCAATCATCGCGTTGACGAAGGCCGCGTCGGCTTCCTTGGCCATGTCGCAGCTGCGCTCCGGACCGGCGTTCTGCGCCAGCACGAAGCCCAGCTGCACGTTCGTGACGCCGACCAGGAACTTCACGCGCGCCTTGGTCTCGGGCGCGGCCGGTGCACGCGGGCGACGGGCATCCGCCGGTCCGACTTCGTCGGCCAACATCGCCACGCTGTCCGCGCGGTTCATGAGGGCTTGGGCCTGCCGCAGGAGGTCGATGCTCATCGGCACGTCCGACGCCTTCAGCGAGTCGCCCCGCACACGCAGGCTGTTGCCGATGCTCGAGATGAGCGTGGCGATCGGGTCCGCGCCGTCACCGGCCACCGTCGACTGGTGCAACGCCACCAGCGCACTGTCGTTCTGCTGCAGGCCCATGTACGCCTGCGCCACCTGCAGCCAGCCGTTCGGCTGGAAGGGGTTGATCTCGAGGGCGCGCTTGGCCGAGTTGATCGAGGCCGGCACGTCACCCGTGTTGCGCTCCGCCTGGGCGCGGATCTGCCAGAGCTGGGCGTCGCGCGGGAACTTGGTGGTGCCGCGCGTCGCCGCGCTCAGCGCACCCGCCGTGTTCGAGTCCGAGATGTACAGCGCCGAGAGGCGCGTCCAGAACTGGATGTCGCCCGCGGCCGTGTCGAGCTGCACGAGCTCTTCACCCGACGCGATAGCCGGCTTGAAATCGCCCGAGGCCGCGAGGATCAGGAAGCGCAGGCGCAGCAGCCCGAGGTCGCCCGGGTTGTTCTGCACGGCCTGCTCCACGATGCGCTTGGCCACGTCGTACTGGCCGCTGGCCGCGAGGGCGTCCACCACGCGCTGGGCCAGCGAGGCGTTGTTCGGCTCGGCGGCCAGGAGACGCACGAGGTACTCGTTCGCCTTCTCGGTGTTGCTCTCGGCCTGGTAGGCGTCGGCCGCGACGGCCAGCGCGTTCCGCGAGTTCGGATCGATCGCGAGGATCTCCTCGGCGATGGCGATCTTGTCCGCGTTCGAGGCGTTCTGCTGCACCAGCACGCCCATCTTGCAGTAGCGGACCAGCGTCGCGCGCGGGTAGTCGGCGATGGCCTTGTCCACCTCGGCCAGCGCCTGCGGATAGCGCTGGTTCATCGCGTGGTCGCGGCAGCGCTTCTCGAACGGCAGCTGGTCGCGCGCCGCGTTCAGCGACCGCAGGAGCGCGCGGGCCGCGCGGTCCGGACGGTTGCCGCGGGCCGGCTCGAGCGGCTGCACGAGGGTCAGGTCACGGGTGAGCACGAGCTCCGCATCCACCCGCCACTGGCCGTCGGCCTCCTGCGTCACGGCGCCGCGGATGTACTCGTCGGCGCGCTGGAACTTGGCGAGCGCGTTCTCATCAGAACGGGCGAGCTGCTCGTTGGACGGGTAGCCCGACTGCTCCAGGAGCTCGATCAGGCGCTCCTTCTCGATCACCCACAGCACCGGGCCCGGGTAGGTCCGGATGAGCTCGTCGCGCAGCGCGTCCGAGGCCTGGGGCCCGGCCAGCTTGTCGGCCGAGCGGAAGACCTGCACGGTCAGGAAGGGCGTGTCTGGCCGCGGCGGGCGGCGATTCGCCTGGGCGTCAGCCGAGGCGGTCGCAACCGCAAGAAGCGCCGCCGCAGCGGCAAGGGGACGGAGATGGAGCCGAACCGTCACAGTCGAATCCTCACAAGGCGTTGGATTTCCTATCCCACGGGTCGGCCCACGGTTCCGTGGGTTCCCGACCATCTACTGCTGCACAAAAAAAGTGGGCGAAGAGGGACTCGAACCCCCGACACCCTGCGTGTAAGGCAGGTGCTCTAACCAACTGAGCTATTCGCCCGGCGCTTCGGTTCCCGACGCGCCAGCGCGCGTCACTTCAGGATGGCAATGGGAATCAAGACGCAGTACCCGAGCACCAATAGAATCGGTGCCACGGTCTCGCCGCCTCGCCAAAGGTCGGCGTAGCCCACCGCCAGGCTGGCAGCAGACAATCCCCACCACAAGACCGGCTTGGACCATGGTCCGCCGGCAACCTTCACACGTTCCGACATAGGGGGGGGAGTCTAGGGGCGCCTAGAATGAGTGTCAACCAAGCATCGGACTTGTTCATTAACCCTTAATCCGGCCGTCATTTTCCCCCTCGGACTCCCCCAAGAGGGCCGCGAGGGCGCTGGCCCGCTCCGCTTCGTCCCGGCGCCGGTCGTCCTCGCGCATCTGTTCGAGCCGCCGCCGCAGTTTCTGGCGCCGCTGCCACCACATGGGCCCCAGCAAGACCGTCAGGACGAGGGTCAGGACGGTGAGGTCCGCCGCGAGCGCGAGCACGCCGAACTGTCGCCGAACGCGACGCTTCCAATACTGCTCGAAATCGGCGGAACTCATGCCGTGCGCCCGCCGCAGCGCGCGCTCGAACGTGCCCGCGCGTTCCCAGTGTCCGAACAGCAGCCCCAGCCCCCGGGCGGGATCCAAGGCCGCCAGTTCCGCGACAGCCCGGTGGGCCAGCGCGTACGATCGCTGGGCACGCTCCGCCCCTTCGTAGAATCCGGAATCCAGACCGGCCAGGGTCGGAATCCCGCGCCAGACTAGGCCGAAACTCGTGACCAACACTTCGTCCCGCCCCCACTCTCCCGCGGCGTACGAGGCGTACCCCTCGTCGAACCACCGCGGTGGCGACGGGCCTAGGGCTTCGTGCAGGGCGAGGTGGGCCAGTTCGTGCCGCAGGGTCACGAGCGGATCGCCATCCGCAGCGGCGCCGTAGCGGCCCTGCATCACGATGCGCTGCAACGCCGGAAACGCGATGGCGGCCCCCCACTCCGGTGCGCCGGACCCGACCCAGGCCCGGAACGTCTCGGCGTCGGGCGCCACGAGGATCACCACCGGCGCGGTCGGACGGGGCAGGCCTGGGAACGTATCGCGGCTCCGGGCGGCGTCGAGGTAACTCTGCGCCAGCCTCGCGTCCCGCGCGAAGTGCACCACGCTGAAGCGGCCCGATACGAGCACGGCCGCGTCGGCTGGCAGTGTGTCCTGCGCCGCCCCGCCGAGCAGCGCCGCGGCGAGGAACGCGGCGATCATCACCCGCGCGTCAGCTCGCCGCCGCTATCGACCAGCGCGAGCGTCTCCGCGCACTTCTTGCCCCAGGGATTGAACTTGTTCGTCGCGTGACCCTTCGCCCAGGTCGCGCGGGCCTCCTCGCGCTCTTCATTGAACCAGAACGCGCGCCCGAGCTCGTAATACGCCTCGATCAGGTTCGGCCCGAGGTTCAGCGTCTTCTGGAAGAACGTCTGGGCGTCCTCGTACATCTCGCGCTCGAGGTACACGAGCCCGAGGTAGAAGTGCGCGTAGAGCGTCGCCTTGCGGTCGTTATCGAGGCGGATCGCCTTCGAGAGATGCTCGATCGCCTCGCCGAAGATCTGCTTCTTGAGGCAGATGTAGCCGACGTTGATGCGCGCCAGCGCGTTCGCCGGCTCGCGCATGAGCACCTTCTGGAAGTTCATCAGCGCGTCGTCGTACTTCTCCTGCAGCATCTGCGCCCAGCCGAGCAGCGCCTCGCTCTGCGGATCGCCCGGCGAGAGCTCGATGGCCTTGAGCAGCGCCTTCTCCGCGCCTTCGTAGTCCCCGAGCGAGAGGCGGCTCCAGCCCTTCTCGATGAAGGTGCTCGCGCCGATGTGGTCGGCGTGCACGACCGGCTTCTCGCCTTGGAACTCCGGCGCCTGCACACCAGTTGCGGCCTGCTGCGCCTTCCACTTGTCCACGAGGAGCTTGATGTCGTCCTTGAGCTGCGACAGCTCGGCGATCTGCGCCTCGAGCGTCTTGAAGAGGCCGACGATCTCGGCCTTCACCTGCGCGCGGTCGGCGCCGGCGACGCCGGCGTCGAGCTTGGCATCGATCGTGGCGTACTGCGCGCGGAAGGACGCCGGCGTCTCATCGGCCATGCTGCAGTTCCTCCACGGCGGCGCCCAGCGCCAGCCGCTCCTGTGATGTCACGAGGTGGTCCGCGTCGAGCACGAGATAGAGCCGCTCATCGCGCCGCAGGATGCCCTGCACGAAGGCCCGGGCCAGTCCGCGGTACACCGGCGGCGCCGCTTCGATCATCGCGGGATCGACCGCCACGACGTCGTCGACCGCGTCGACGACGAAGCCGATGCGCCCGCCCGACAACGCCAGCACCACGATGCGGCTGCCCTCATGCGCAGCCGCCGCCGACAGCCCCAGCCGCTCCCGCAGGTCGAGCACGGTCACCAGCTGCTCGCCCACCGCAATCACGCCGCGCATCCACGCGGCGGTGTTTGGCAGGGTCCGCGGCACGGTGTAGCGCAGCACGCGCTCCACGCTGCCCACGTCGAGCGCGAGCAGCTCGCCGGCAGCGCGGCAGGTGACCAGCGATCGACGGGGGGCGGCGGATGAAGTCATACGGGGGATTCTGCCCGTAAAGTAGCGACCGCCACGCGTGAGAGCGCGGTCTCATCCACCAACGCGGCGAGCTCGATGCCCAAGTGCAGCAGCGCGCCGATCGTCCCCTGTCGGTCTGCGCCCGCCGGCACCGGTCGGCGGCTGCGGTCGCCGGGCTCGAGCACGTCGATGACGTCGTCCACCGCCACGGCGTACCCCTCCTCGGCCATCACCAGCACCACACAGGATGTGCTGGGCGCGGCGGTCGCCGGCGGGATCTCCAGCAACGCGTCCAGCGCAAGCACGGGGATGTGCTGCCCACGCAAGGCGAGCTGCCCCCGCACCGCTGCCGGCGCCATCGGCACGGGCAGCAGCGTCGGGGCATCCACCAACTCGCGTACGGCGCCCAGCGGCAGCGCCACGCGCTCCGCCCCGACGCGCACGAGCAAGACGCGGCCGAGCGCCGTCACGCGCGGGTCCCCCGTATCTCATGCACCAGGCGGCCGATCGCCGCCGCCATGGCGCCCAACGGCAGCTCGGCGTCCGCGGGCACCGTCGCCTTCGCCTGCGCCGGCATGCCGTAGACCGCGCTCGTGGCCCGATCCTGCACGAGCCCGCGCCCGCCCGCCCGGACGATCGCTTGCAGGCCCTCGCTGCCGTCGCGCCCCATGCCCGTGAGCACCACGCCGAGTGCGCGCGGACCGAACACGGCCGCCGCCGAGCGGAACAACGGATCCGCGGCCGGTCGCACGCCGTGTTCGGCTGGCTCGTCGCGCAACGACAGCCGCGCGCCGCCCTCCTCGCGCTCCAGCACCAAGTGCCGTCCGCCCGGCGCGACGTACACCGTGCCCGCCAACAGCGGCTCGCCCGACTGCGCTTCCCGCACCGGCAGCGGCGAAAGTTGATCGAGTCGGCGGGCCAGCCCCGCGGTGAAGCCCGCCGGCATGTGCTGCGCGATCACCACCGCCGCGTCGAGCGCGGGATCCAGCCCCGGCACCAACTCCGCAAGCGCACGCGGCCCGCCGGTGCTCGCCGCGATCACCACGACTTCCGTCGCCGCGTGCAAGCGACGCGGCGCCTTCACCCCGGGCACGCGCGGGCGCACCAGGAGCGGCAATCCCATGTTCGCGCTCGACGCGGCGCGCAGGGCATCGCGCAGCCGCGGCGCCACGCTCACCCAGCCGTCGTGGGAGCGCTCGTCGGGCTTGCGCACGAACTCCACCGCGCCGAGCTCGAAGGCGCGAATCGTCAGGTCCACGGCTCCGCGGCGCGTCGCACCGCTCACCATCACGACCGGCCGCGGGCATTCGCTCATGATGTAGCCCAGCGCATGCAGGCCATCCACGCCCGGCATCTCGATGTCCAGCGTCACGATGTCGGGATCCAGCGCGTGCACCAGTCGCAGCGCTTCCACGCCGTCGCGCGCCGTGCCGACCACCTTGAAGCCACCGAATCCCTCGATGAGCCCCGCGACCACCGCGCCGAGCAGGGCCGAGTCATCGACCACCAGCACGCGACGGTCAGAGGACACGGCTGCCTCCGCGCACGCTGCGCACCTCGAGCGCACCCGTCGCCACCTCGAACTCCGCCGTGCGCCCGCTCGCGCCGCCCGTCTCGCTCGCCGCGATCGGAATGCCCAGCGCCACCAGCGCCCGCCGCGCCGCCGCGATGTTGCGCTCACCCATCTGCTGCCCGCCGCTGCCGAGCAGCGATCCGAAGAGCGCGGCGCCGCCCACCAGCTTGGCCTCGAACGGTCCGCGCGCGCCGGCCGCCACCACGGCGTCGCGCAGCAGCGGTACCGCCGTCGTCGCGAAGCGCGCGGGATTCGAGCCATCGCGCGCGAGCTGCGGATCCGGCAACAGGATGTGCGCCATGCCGCCGATGCGCCGCGCGCGATCGTACAGCGTGACGACCACACACGAGCCCAGCCCGACCGCGACGAGGCGTCCCTGCCCCGTCGCCACCGCGAGGTGCGCGATGCGCACGTGCTGGACGCTCACGCCACCTTCCGGAAGATGCGCTGCCGCGGATGCACCGGCGCGAAGAGCGAACGCGCCGGCCCCAGCATCGTCTCGACCTTGCCCAGGACCAGGATGCCGTGCGGCGCCAACGCCGCGTGGAAACGCCGGAAGATCCGCTCCTGTCCCTCGCGGTCGATGTAGATCAGCATGTTGCGGCAGGCAATCAAGTCGAACACCATCGGGGGCGGCGGATCCATCAAGAGGTCGCGCCGCTCGACGCGCACCAGCGCCTGCAGTTCCGCGACCGCCGTCCGCGTCCCCGTGCCCACGAAGTATCGGTCGCGCAGCGCGGCCGGCATCTCCTTGAAGGCCGCCTCGGCAAACCGGCCGGTACGCGCCGCCTGCAGCGAGGCGGCGTCGATGTCACTGCCCAGCACCTGCGTGTCGCGCAGGCGCGGCAGCGTGGCCGTGCGCTCGGCGTGCCGATGCAACAACGCCGCCAGCGTGAAGAGCTCTTCGCCCGACGCACAGCCGGCGCTCCACACGCCGAGGCCCTCCGGGTTCGCCTGCCAAAGCGCGGGCAGCACGGCATCCGCCACGGCGTCCCAGACATCCGCATCGCGGTAGAGCCGCGTCACGTTGATGGTCAACGTGTCCATCAGCCGTTCGTACTCGTCGGGCTCGCGCCGCAGCAAGGCCGCGTACGCGGCAAAGCTTTCACTGCCGCGCGCCCGCATGCGCACCGCGACCCGGCGCCGCAGACAGCCGTCCTTGTAGTTGGCGCAGGCGAACCCGCGTTCGCGCGCCACTTGCTCCAGCAACGCCTTGAAGGCGGCCTCGTCCTCGCCGGCCGCCATGCTCATCCCCCGGCCAGCGCGTGCAACTGCGTCCGGGCGGTCTCGTGCTGGGGATCCAGCACCAAGGCCTGCTCGAGCGCCGTGCGCGCTCCGTCGGCGTCGCCCGCCTCGGCGCGCAAGGCGCCGAGCCGCGCCCACACCTCCGGCCCCAGCGTCTCGTGGTGCCGCACCGCCAACGCATAGGCGTCCATCGCGGCGCGACGATCGCCCTGCGCGAGCTGCAAGTCGCCGAGATTGCGGTGCAGCGGCGCGAGGCCGGGATCCTCCTGCAAGCCCCGCTGCACGGCGCGCAACGCGTCGTCGGAACGCCCGAGCGCCATCAATGCGACCGCGAGGTTGTTGTGCAGGGCCGCGGCATGCGGATGCGCCTCGGTGCCTTCCTGCAGCAGCGCGACCGTCTTCTCCAGCTGGCCGGCGAGCGCGGCGGCCAGGGAGCTGCTGTGGAACCACACCGCCGCCGGCGGACGGTTGCCGTACAGCGGCCGCGCGCGCATGAAGTGCGCATCCGCCTCCGCAAAGTCGCCGCGCCGCAGCGCGAGCACGCCAAGCGAGAGGTGCACGCGGGGCTCGGATTCCCCGCCCCGTTCCAGCGCGCTCTCCAGCGCCGCCACCGCGTCGTCCTCGCGCCCCAGGCGCTCGAGCGCCAGCGCCAGGTTGTGGAACACCGAGGCCTTGGCACCACGCTGCCGCGCCGCCGCCTCGAGGTGCGTCATCGCCTCGGCCCACTTGCCGAGCCGCAGGTGCGCCACGCCCAGCTGGAAGCGCGCGCCCACATCCTCCGGGCGCAGCTCCGTCACGCGGCGGAACTCGCGCACCGCTTCGTCCAGCATGCCCGCGCGGAAGAACGCGACGCCGAGGTTGCGATGCTCCTCGACCTTCACGTCGATCGCCACGTCGTCCGGCGCCTTCGAGCGACCCACGCGGTGGAGGAAGCCCGCCGTGGCGAGGCCGAACAGCGCCTTGCCCACCTCGAACTCCACCAGACCGCTCGCGTCCACCAGACCCGCCACATCGGTCCGCCCGTCGATCAACGGCAGCAGCACCTGCTGCTCGTGCGTCAGCTGCGGCTGGCTCTCCGCGAGGCGCCGACGGTCGGCCTCGAACACGACGTCGAACGA
The DNA here is from genome assembly GCF_030623445.1 of Pseudogemmatithrix spongiicola. Taxonomy (NCBI): domain Bacteria; kingdom Pseudomonadati; phylum Gemmatimonadota; class Gemmatimonadia; order Gemmatimonadales; family Gemmatimonadaceae; genus Pseudogemmatithrix; species Pseudogemmatithrix spongiicola. Next base: position 1,402,464 of record NZ_CP130613.1, on the reverse strand, counting down.
CGGGATCTTCTTCTCGATCAGCGACCACTCGTCCACGCGCCGCGCGCCCTCGAGCAGCAACGACTCGGGATTGATCGAGACGAGGAAGTCCTGCTCGTCGGGCCGGATCTCGGCCTCGAAGTTGAACGTCCCCTCCGCCCACGTGAAGAGGAAGTACACCGCCTCCTCGATCTGGATGCGGATCTGCGCGTGCAGCTGCTCGCGCGTGATCATCCCATGGCTGACCAGCAGGTCGCCGAGGCGCTGGCCGCGCGCCTTCGCCTGCAACCCGATCGCCTCGTCGAGATGCTCCTGCGAGAGCACGCCGCCCTTCACGAGGATGTCCCCCAGGCGGTCGCGACGGTTCACGATGCTCGCGTAGCTGATCTTGCCCTTGTCGAAGTAGATCGACCCGAAGTTCGAGCGATGCGTCACCGAGAGGCAGCCCGTCTTCTTGCCCATCGCCAGCAGCTGCAGCACGTCCGGCAGCGACGCTTCCTTGAGGGAGCCCTTGATGGCCATTTAGCGCAGCTCCTCGATGACGCGACCACTCAAGTCCGCCCATTCCCAGACCACGCGCTCGCGGTCGAGGAAGGTGCGGTCGCCGGCACTGGCCGCGGCGGCTGGCGGCGCGATCGTCGCACTCGCCGCCGCACCGAGCCCGAGCTCCTGCCGCGCCAGCACGGCGTCGAGCGGCTGGCCCAAGGCATCCGCCGCGGCCGCCAACCGGTTCACCACGCCGATCAACTCGCGCACGCTGCGCACCGTCGGGTCGCAGATCACGTCCAGCAGGTCCGGCGGGGCGGCGCGGCCCAAGCCGGCGAGGAAGCGCGCCGCCAGCTTCTCGCGCAGCGGACGGTCCGGCGGCTGGATCTCGGCGATCAACCCGCCTTCGAAGCGCGAACGCAGCCGCGCCGCGAGGTCGGGGATCTCGCCCGGCGCCCGGTCGCTCGAGAGGATGATCTGCTTGCCCTCCTCGATGAGCGCGTTGAAGACGAAGAAGAACTCGTCCTGCGTGCGCTCCTTGCCGGCGAGGAATTGGATGTCGTCGATCACCAGCGCCCCGGCGGCGCGGTAGCGCGAACGCCAGCGCTCCACCGTGCCCTGCTGGATGGCGGCGATGAGTTCGTCCACCAACGCCTGCGCATGCACGCAGGCCACGGCGACCCTGCCCTCGCTGCGCGCGGCAATTGCGTTGCCGATCGCATGCACCAGGTGCGTCTTGCCCACGCCGCTCGGCCCCGTGATCAGCAGCGGGTTGTAGCGCGTGCCCGGCGTGGCGATGACCGCATCGGCCGCGTGCACCGCCAGCTGGTTCGCCGCCCCCACGTCGAAGCCCTCGCGCGTGAACGCGGGGTTCGGGCCCCCCGGCGGCATCTCGCCGGCGAGCGCCTTCTCGACGAACTCCTCGGCTTCGGCGAGGCGTTCCGGATCGCGGAACAACTCGTGCCCGCCGAGCGCTCCGTCCACCGCCGTCGCCTCGCGCTCCAGCGAGCGCAGGTGGTCCACCGCCTGCACATACACCGCGATCAAGCCCTGCACGTCCGGTTCCGTGGGCAGCGTGAGGGCGCGCTCGAGCACCGCGGTGCGATAGCCCTCGCCCTTCCAGTACGCGATCGTCTCGCGCAGGCGCACCTGCCAGGTCTCCACCTGCTCCTGCACCACCGCGGCCACGTCCGACAGGAACGAGAGGAACTCGCCGCTCGGCCGCAGCGCATCTACGTTGCCGGGCATGGGCGTCGGCATGCGTTTCCCGCCCATCGCCTCCTGCGCGATCCACTGGTTGAGCAGTCCCTGCAACTCGCGCACGCTGCTGATGCCGCGCTCCGCGAGCCGCGTGATCGCCGCATCCGGCACCGCGAGCTCACGCTCGGCGATCGCCGCGCGCAGGATCGCCACGCGCGCCTCGAACTCCGGCAAGCCGACGTCCACCACCAGCCCGCCGGCCAGACGCGAGATCAACCGCTCGTCCACATCGGCGATCTCCGACGGCGGACGGTCGCAGGCGCAGACGATCTGCCGGTTGCCGTCCTGCATCACGGTGAACAGGCGCAGGAGCTCGGCTTGCATCTCGCGGCGGCCCGTCACGAACTGCAGGTCGTCCAGCAGCAGCAGGTCCACGTGCGCCAACCGATGCCCGAAGGCCGACGTCTCGCCCGCGCTGACCGCGGCGTGGTACTGCTCGCTGAACTCGTCGAGCGTCAACGCCAGCACCTCGGCCCGCGGCTGCAGCTGCTGCAGCAGATGGGCCGTCGCGGTCAGGAGGTGCGTCTTGCCGAGCCCCGAGCCACCGTAGATGAACAGCGGGTTGTACGTCGTCCCCGGCGCCTCGGCGACGGCGCGCGCCGCCGCCGCCGCGAGGCGATTCGCCGCGCCGACGACCAGGCGATCGAAGGTGAACCGGGGATCGAGCCGCATGCTAGCCGCTCCGCCCCGCGCTCAGCTTGCGCAGCACCTGCTCCGAGATGCCGCGCAGCGTCTCGAACACGCCCGGGCCGTGCAGCGCATCGGCCGTGAAGGACGGGATGTTGCGGAAGTTGATCTGCTCTTCGAGTTCCGGCACCGGCGTGCGCAGCTCGTCGGGCAGGTCGATCTTGTTGTACTGGATCACCATCGGCATCGTGCGCGCGTCCACGCCCTGCTCCGCGAGGTTCTCGTGCAGGTCCTGGAAGCTCTCGATGTTCTCCTGCAGCTGGCGCGCCTGCGAGTCGGCGACGAACACCACGCCGTCGGCGCCCTGCAGGACGAGCTTGCGCGTCGTCTGGTAGTACACCTGGCCCGGCACCGTGTAGAGCTGGAAGCGCGTCGTGAACCCGGAGATCGTCCCGAGGTCGATCGGCAGGAAATCGAAGAACAGCGTGCGGTCCGTCTGCGTGGCCAGCGACACCATCTGGCCCTTCCGGTCCGTCGGCACCTGTCCGTGGATGTAATGCAGGTTCGTCGTCTTCCCGGACCGACCCGGGCCGTAGTAGACGATCTTGCAGGTGATCTCGCGCGTGGCGTAGTTGACGAGGCTCAACGTGACATCCCGCGGTGGAAGATGGACGCGCGCATCAGCCCCTCCCGAAGAGCTGCGCGAGGTTGCGGTTGAGGTCCGCCTCGAAGTTCTCGGCCAGCGCCGGCGACAGGTCCTCCGCGACCGGCACCGCCGCCGCGACGTTCGCGTAGAACTCCTTCAGGTAGAGCTGCACGATGCCCAGCGAGCTCTCCGAATCGAACACGGCGAGCACCAGCAGGCGGCCGTCCTTCGTCGGCACCTGCCCGAGATAAATCTGCCGCGCCTTGCCGGCATAGTGGAGGCCGGTGAACGGTTTGCCGTCCACCATCCCGCCGAGATGCTCGGCCGAGGCGTTGATGGCCGCCGACAGCGCACAGGCCGTCTGCACGTCGATGCTGCGCTGGAACCCCACCTGCGCCAAGACCTGCCCGCTGGTATGCATCAGCACGGCGAGCTCGAGGCGCGCATCGTCCACGAAGCGCTTGAGCGGCGCGTCGGCCCAACCGATGGTCACGGAATGGCGGATCACAGCGCCCCCGCGGCCTTGAGCATCTCGACGCGCAGCAAGCCGAGGTTCGCCCGCGACTCGGCCACCGCGACCAGCACGATGCCGTCGCGGCCGGCCGCCAGCACGCGCCCGCGCTCCGCTTCCAGCTCGCAGAACCCGGTCGCGCCGAACCCCGCGCTCGACGCGGCCCGCGCCGCCTTGCGGTACAGCGAGGCCGTCAGCGCCGCGAAGGCCGCCGTGTCCACGCCCACCTGCGCGGTGCCGTCGATCACGATCCCGTCCTCTTCGGCGACGACGAGACAGGCCATCACGCCGCGATGGCGCGTGACCGCCGCGAGGGCCGCTGCGAAGGCGCTCATGCGCCGAGCCCCAGCCACTGCCGCGCCAATGCCGCGCACTGGTCGAGTGTGCGGCGCACCAATCCCAGCGGCACCTCACGCGGCGCGGCGACCAGCGTGACGCCATCGCCGGTCGGCGCCATCACGACCGTCGCGGCCTCGGTCTCGAGCGCGATGCGCGTCCACGCGCCGAGCCCGAAGTGCCGCATGGCGCGCGTGGCTTCGTCGCCGACGCCGCTCAGGTGCGCGCCGATCAGTGCCCCGAGGTCCTCGCCCTCCGCCGTCAGGTACTGCCCCGCCACGACCAAGCCGTCGCGATCGAGCAGCAGCGAGACTTGGCCGCTCTCGCCCAGCACCGCGTCGAAGATCTGCCCCGGCGCGTGGGCGTGCAGCGCCGCGGCCGGCGGCGTCGACTCCGCCTCGGCGCGTGCCGCGTGCAGCGCCTCCCAGGCCGCCTCGAGCGCCGGATCGCCCGGCGTCGCCGCCCGCGCCGTCGCGAGGTGCGTCTCCGCCTCGCTCCAGCGTCCCTGCCGGTAGCAGAGGAAACCCAAGCCGCGATGCGCGGCCCCGAACTCCGGCGCGATCGCCAACGACTGCCGCCACGCGCGCTCCGCCGTCGTCTCGTCGCCCTGCGCCAGCGCGATCCGCGCGACGAGATCGTGCACGTCGGCGCGATGCGCATGCCGCTCGGCGCCCTTCCGCGCCACGCGCGAGGCATGCGCCATGTCGCCGCGCGCCAACAGCTGCTCGGCCAGCGGCAGGAAGATCAGGCTCGACGGATCCGCCGCCAGCTGCTCGCTCATCGCCCGGATGTCAGCGCTCACGCGGCACCTCCCGCTCGAGCACTTCCACCAACTTCGTGGCGCCGACCACAGCCTCGCGCAGCGCCGACGCCGCCGGATACTTCGGCGTGCTCTCGACGAATGCGCTCCACGTCGCGATGCCGTCCTCGAGCCTGCCCGCACGGAAGAACTCCGCCCCGCGCCGCAGCGCGCTCGGCGGCGTCCCCATCGGCGTCTGGTGCACCGACTTCCGCGGCTCGCTGGGCAATGCGACCGGCACCGACGCGCGCGTCGGCTGCCGCAGCAGCACGACGCCGGTGCTCACCATGCCGTAGACGATGCGCGCCACGTCGAACTCGCTCATCGACAGCGTGGCCGCGATGCTGCGCAGGTCCGTCTGGCCGTCGATCATCGCCAGCACCTTCCACTCCTGCGGCAGCAGGTCGAGCAGCGCCGGGTGATCCGCGTCGCCGGGCGCGAGGTCCGGGATCACCGACAGGTTCGGAACGCGGTCCGCGATACGCGACCACTCGTCGATGCGGCGCGCGCCCTCCATCAGCAGCGACTCCGTCCCGAGCGGCGCCGAGGCATCGCGCAGCGCGTCCTCGCTCATGCCTTCGGTGAAGCGGAAGTGCCCCTCCGACCACGACATCAGCTCGAACACCACGGCCTCGATCTGCAGCCGCATCTGCCGCTCCATCTCGCGCGACGTCACCAGCCCGAGCCCCACGAGGATCTCCCCGAAGCGCCGCCGGTCGCCCTTGGCCTGCGCCTCGCGCACCATCGCGAGGTCCGCGTCCGTGAGACGCCCGGACCGCACCAGCAGGTCGCCGATGCGATGCGGATTCGACTTGATGCTCGCCGAGATCACCTTGCCGTTCTCGAACAGCACCACGCCCTCGTTGTCGCGCAGCTGCGAGGTCACGGTGAGCGTGCCGGTCTTCCGGCTCAGGTCGAGGAGCTGGAAGACGTCGTGGATGCCGAGTTCGCGGAGCGGGCCTTCGATTGCCATCAGGCGTCCTCCCCGTCGAGCCGCTGCGAGATGGCCCGCGCCTCGCGGAACGCGCGCCGCGCGAACTCGCCTTGCGGGTCGAGCTCGGCCACGCGCCGGAAGCAGGCCAGCGCCTCGCGATACCGTTCCTGCCACGAGAGCAGCACGCCCTGATGGAACACCGCGCCCACATGCGCGGGGTCGAAGCGCAGCACGCGCTGGAACGCGAACGCGGCGTCGTCGGGCCGCTCCATCTCGAGCAACAGCTCACCCAGCGCGACCAAGCCGTCGAAGCTGTACGGATCCTGCTCGAGGAACTCCACCAACAGCGCCAGCGCCTTCGCGGGCACGCCGCGCTGCCGGTGCAGGTCGGCCAGCGCCAGCGTCGCGTCGGCATACGTCGGCACCGCCTCGAGCGCGGCGAGCAGTTCGCCTTCCGCTTCCAGGAAGTCGCCGCGCCCGATCAGCAGCTGCGCCAAGTCATAGCGCACCGCCGCGAAGTCGCCGTCGATCGCCAAGGCGTGCCGGTAGGCCGCGATCGCCGCGTCCACGTTGCCCATCGCACGCAGCACGTTGCCGATGCCCCGCTGCACCTCGGCGCGCTTGGGGTCGGCGCGGCGTGCCTGATCCAGGACCTCCAGCGCCCCTTCGGGATCGCCGCTTTCGAAGCGGGCGGTCGCGATCAGCAAGAGCGCGTCCACGTCATCCGGCAGCAGCCGCAGCAACGCCGCCGCCGGCTCCGCGGCATCGGCCCCGCGCCCGAGCATGAGCAAGGACTGCGTCTCGCCGCGCAGCGCTTCGGCGTAATCCGCCCGCGCATGCCGCGCCGCCTCAAAGCGCTCGAGCGCATCGCCCCAGGCGCCCTGCCGCCCGAAGGCCTCGCCCAGCAAGACGTTGCCACGCGCGCCGTCGGCCCCGCGCTGCATCGCGCGGCGGATCTCCGCCATCGCGCGGTCCACGAGGCCCTTCGAGAGGTAATCCTCGGCCAGGGCGAAGGGATCGCCGTCCGGCGCCGCCGCCTCGGCGGCTGCCTCGGCCGTCGCCGGCTCCAACTGCTTGAAGATCGCGTCGAGGATGCCCGTGTCGAACGTGAACGTCTCGACGCCGCCGCTGAGTCGCCTCTCGCCGCCGAGGTCCGGCACGACGGTGAGGTCGGCCTCCTCGAACTCGAGGTCGATGGCCAGCTGGAAGGTCTGCGGCGTGTAGTACGGGTCGATCTCCAGCGCGCGCTTGGTCTCACGCAGCGCCCCGGCGTAATCGCCGAGGTTCGTCAGCGAGAAGCTCAGGTTGTAGTGCGCTTCGGCGTAGTCGGGCTTCGCCTGGATCGCGCGTGCGTAGGCCGTGCGTGCCTCTTCGAAGCGCCGCAGCTCCGCGAGCACCAAGCCCACGCCGTTCCACGCCACCGCCGCCTCGGCGTCGTGCTCGAGCACCTGGCGGTAGGCTTCGAGCGCGAGCTGGTAGCGCTTGGCCCGCACCAGGAGCAACGTGAGGTTGAGCCGCGCCTTGGTGAACGTCGGTGCCGCCCGCAGCGCCTCGCGGAACTCGTCGACGGCGTCCTCGGGCTCACCCGCGTGGAACAGCGACACCGCGAGGTTGTTGCGCGCGATCGCGTACTGCGCATCCAGCTGCAGCGCCCGACGGTAGCTCTCCGCCGCACCGGCGTGGTCGCCCGTCTGATGCAGCGCGATGCCGCGCTCGTTCCACAGCTTCGGCGAATCCGGCCGCAGCGCGAGCAGCTCGTCGAACAATGGAATCGCCGCCGTCGGATCCTTGCGGATCAGGTGCAGTTCGGCGGTCGCCTGCAGCACGAGCGCGCGGTCCTCGCCGATCTCCAGCGCCAGTTGGTACTCGCGCATCGCCTCGGTGAGCAAGCCCTGCTGTCGGAACGCATTGCCCAGCGTGTAGTGCGCCAGCGGCTCGCCTTCGGCGATGCGCATCTGCTGCTCGGACTTCCGCGCCTGACGCCCCGGGACGAGCTGCTCGTACTTCTTCGGGTCGTACTCGTCGAGCGAGAGGTTCGCCTGCGCGCGCGACAGCGCCGGATTCAACTGCACCGCGCGCTTCGAGGCCTTCTGCGCTTCGTCGTGGCGACCCATGTCGCCCAGCACGAACGAGAGCAGGAAGTGCGCATCCGGATGATCGGGGTTGAGCTGGATGGCCCGCTGCAGCGACCCCAGGGCTTCGTCGAAGGCGCCTTGGTTGTACAGCACCTCGCCGACGTAGAAGTGCAGCAGCCCGCTCTGCGGATCGCGCGCCAGTGCCGTGCGGAACCAGCTCAGCGCCACGCCGAGGCGGCCCGCGGCCTTCTCGGCGAGCCCGAGCTGGATCATCGCGCCGACATCGCCCGGCCGCACGGCAAGCAATGCCTGGAACTCCGGAATCGCATCCTCGGGTTGGCCCAGCAACGCGAACGCGCGGCCCAGCTCCCACCGCGCATCGCGATCGTCGGGCTTGTGCCGCAGGCGCTCCCGCAGCTCCGCGACACGACGGTCGTAGTAGCCGGTGTTGAAGTACGCGATCTCCAGGTTGCGCTGCGCGACCTGCATCTTCGGGTCGATGTCCAGCGCCTTGGTGAAGGCGTCGACGGCCTCCTCGAACAATCCCTTGGTGTAGTACAGCACGCCAAGGTTGTTATGCGCCCCCGCGTCCGCCGCGTCGATCCGGCGCGCGAAGCCGCGCAGGACCTCGCGGTCCCGCTCCGACGTCGAGGCGGTGGACAGCCGGTTCACGCGACCCGGATCGCGGTGAGCATCGCCCGCAGCGACGCCGGATCGGGCAGCAGCAGGAAGAACCCGCGCAGCGGCGCGGCGTCGTTCTGCAGCTGGAACTCGCTCTCCACGCAGAACACATGCGAGGCGCCCGCCGACGTCTCGACGAACGTCGTCGAGAGCACCGCATCGCTCATATCCACGGCGAGCTGCGGCGGCGAGTTCAGGATCCGCATGCCGAGGAACTCCGCCAGCGCGTTGAGGTACGCCGCGGAGAGGATGTTGCCGGCCTCCTTGAGGGCGCTCTCCTCGATGGCGCCCATCTGCGTCACCGGGCGGCCGCCCATCATCAACGACGCGATGCGCTGCGCGATCGGCTGTGGGAACACCAGCAGCGTGAGGCCGGTGAGGTCCCCCTCGACGCGGATGGCCACCGCCGCGACGGGTTCCTCGGCGTCGCCGATCTGGTTCGGCACGTCCTCGATCGGCGCCACCGAGATCTGCGGCACCGAGATCATGATACGCTGGCCGGTGATCTCCGACAGCGCCGTGGCCGCATGCCCCGCGCCGATGTTCGCCACTTCGCGCAGCGCATCCAAGGCCGCCCGCGAGAGGTTCCGTACGTCGTCCACTGAGTCCGTCACAGGAGGCTCCCCACGTCCACGATGAGCGCCGGGGCCCCATCCGCGAGGATCGTCGCGCCGCTGAACAGCGCCAATCCGTCCCGCGCCCCGTCGAAGGCCTTCACCACGATGTCTTCCTGCGCCGTGAGTTCGTCCACCACCAGCGCGGCACGCCGCTCGCCGCGCTCGATCACCACGATCTCACCATCCAGCTCCGCCGCCTGGCCCGGCAACTGCACCACCTCGCGCAGCCGCAGCAGCGGCAGCACCTCGTCGCGCAGCAGCAGCATGTCGCGTCCCTGCACCGGCTGCACCACGGCCGTGCGACGCTCCAGCGTCTCGCGCACATGCGTGAGCGGCAGCGCGTAGCGCTCGGCCCCCACGCGGGCCAGCAGCGCGCGCACGATCGCCAGCGTCACCGGCAGCCGCAACGCGAGCGTCGTGCCCTCGCCTTCGCTGCTGCGCAGCTCCACCGAGCCGCCCAAGGCCCGCACGCGGCTGATCACCGCATCCACGCCCACGCCGCGTCCGCTCACCGCCGTCACGCGATCGCTGGTCGTGAAGCCGGGATGCGCGATGCACTTGAGCAGGCCGTCGTCATCGAGCCGCTCCGTGCCCACCGGCACCAAGCCGAGCTGCAGCGCGCGGGCCAGCACGCGGCGGCGGTCGATGCCGCGCCCGTCGTCGCGCACGGTGATCACCACGGCGTTGCGATCGCGGTGGGCCGCCAGCACCAGGCGACCGGCGCGCGGCTTGCCCGCCGCCTCACGCTGCGCCGGCGCCTCGAGCCCGTGGTCCACCGCGTTGCGCAGCAGGTGCACCACCGGCTCGCCGATCTCGTCGAGCACCGAGCGGTCGAGCTCGATCTCCTTGCCCTCGATCGTGAACAGCACGTCCTTGCCGAGCGCGCGCGCCACGTCGCGCACCAGGCGCGGGAAGCGGTCGAAGACCTGTCCCACCGGCACGAGCCGGCTCGTCATGATCTCGCTCTGCAGGTCGGCGATCAATCGCGTCGCGTCGTCCATCGCCTCGCGCAGCGCCGCGTCGCCCTGCCGCGCCACGAGCGACTGCAGGCGCCCGCGCACGATCACCAACTCGCCGGCCAAGTCGAGCAGCGAGTCCAGGCGCGCAAGTTCGATGCGCACGTGCCGCGCCCGCGGCGCGGCGCCGCGCTCGGCGGGCCCCAGCGCATCGGTGGCCTCGAGGATGTCGCTCACGCGCCGCATCGGGTGCAGCGTCACCGAGGGAGACTCCACGGTCACCGACGGCGCCTCCACGATCGGCCGCGCAGCGGCCGCGCGCTCCTCGACGCGCACGCTCAGCACATCCCCCGCGCCGCGCACCGCGTGCTCGAGCTCGGCCGCGCCGGCGGCCGTCTGCATCCGCACGCTGAACGCCTGCGGCGTCGTCGCCGCCTGCAACGCATCCGCCGACGGCACGCAGGCCAGCACCTCGCCCAGCGCCCGCAGCCGCTGCACGGCCATGAAGGCACGCACGCCCGGCAGCACCGCCGTCGGCTCCTGCACCACGTGCACCAGCGTACCCTCGCCATCGAGCGGATCCAGCGCCTCGGCCGGCAGCTTCACCACGCCGCTCGCGCGCATCACGCGGAACTCCGCCGTCGAGCGGCCTCCCGCGATGTCGTGCAAGCGCTCGAGTGCCGACTGCATGGCTGGCGTCAGCGCGGTGCCCTCACGCGCATGCTCGATGCCGTCTTCCAAGGCATCGGCCGCCGCGAACAGCGCGTCCATCAGCTCCGCGCTCACCGACTGCTCGCCGTCGCGCACCTTGGCCAGCAGCGACTCCAACTCGTGCGAAAACTCGGCAACCGCCGAGTATCCCATGGTCGCGCTCATGCCCTTGATCGTGTGCACGCCGCGGAAGATCGCCGCCACCGGCTCGGCGGGGTCATCCCCCTGCTCGATGGCCAGCAACGCGCGGTTCAGCGCCGAGAGCTGTTCGCGACTCTCGGTGCGGAAGAGGTCCGCGTAGCGTGACGGATCCATCGGCGGCTCGGGCCTGGCGCGACGCGCGGCCGGGCGGTTAGCCCAGGACCCGCTGCACCGCCTCCAGCACGCGGCTCGGCTGGAAGGGCTTCACCACGAAGTCCTTCGCGCCCGCCTGGATCGCCTCGACGACCAGCGACTGCTGCCCCATCGCGCTGCACATCAGCACCTTCGCGTTGGGATCGAACTTCGTGATCTCGCGCACCGCGTCGATGCCGCCCATGTCGGGCATCACGATGTCCATCGTCACGAGGTCGGGCCGCAGCGCCTTGTAGCGCTCCACCGCCTGCGTGCCCGTCTCGGCCTCGCCGACGATCTCGAAGCCCGCCTGCGTCAGGATGTCACCCACCATCGTGCGCATGAAGATCGCATCGTCGCAGATCAGCACCGTCGGAGCCACGCGTCCTCCTCCCCGTTCCGCTTGAGTCGTGCCGGCCCTGCGCTCACGCGTCGGCGATCGCCGCGCGTTGCAGGGCCTCCAAGTCGAGCACCATCGCCGGCCCGTCACCTGCCGTCACGAGCCCGCACACTGCGCCACCCGCCGACCGCGCCTCGTCCACCGCCTCGAGACCCGCGTCGGCACGCACCACGCCGTCCACCCGGTCCACGCGCAGCCCGAACTTCCGCTCGGCGACTTCCACCATCACCACCGGACCCGTGGACGCCGCACCGCCCAGCCGCTGGCCGGTGTCCACCACCGTCAGCACCGTGCCGCGCACGTTCACCAGCCCGGCTATCCAAGACGGCGCACCGGGCAGTCTGGTCACGGCTTTCACGGTCAAGATTTCGCGACTCTGCAGCAGGGGCAGCGCCACCCGCTGCCCGGCGGCTTCAGCGACCAGAAAACGGTCCGCATCCCGGGGGTCGTCCTCCGCCCCCGGACCGGGCTCCGCCGACGTCAGGTCACTGAGATTCACTATAGAAGCCAAAGTACTCCAGTGCGTCAGGCCGGGCAAACAACCCCGGATCGCCGGCCGCCCGGGCCAGCGACTTCCGCAGGTCCTCCGGCAGCGGCGCGCGCAGGTCCATCGGCGCTCCCGTCACCGGATGCGTGAACGCCAGCCACGCGGCATGCAGGAAGTGCCGCTTGGGCGGCAGGTCGAGCAACTTGCGTCCCCCGCCCCCGCCGTAGGTGTCGTCGCCCGCCACCGGATGGCCAATGCTCGCCAGGTGCACGCGGATCTGGTGCGTGCGGCCCGTATGCAGCTCGGCGCGCAGCAGGTCCACGCTGTCGAATCGCGCCAGGCGCACGAAGTCCGTGCGCGCCGTGCGCCCTTCCGGCCGCACCGTCATGCGCGTGCGGTCGTTCGGATCGCGCGCCAGCGGCTTGTCCACGCGCACGCGCTCCGTGTCGAGATGGCCCCAGGCCAAGCACGCGTAGCGCCGCTTCACCGTGCGGGCGGCGATCTGCCCCGACAGCGACTTGTGCGCGCGATCGCTCTTCGCCACCACAAGCAGGCCGCTCGTCTCCTTGTCGAGGCGATGCACCAGCCCCGCGCGCTCCTTCCCGCCACCGTCGGCCAGCGCCTGCCCGCGCCCGAGCAGCGCGTTCACCAGCGTACCGCTCCAGTTGCCCGGGGCCGGATGCACCACCATGCCCGCGGCCTTGTCCACGACCACGAGGTCTTCGTCCTCATAGACCACGCGCAGCGGAATCTGCTCCGGCGTCACGTCGCGGCCCGGCGGCACGGGGATTTCCACGACCACCGTCTCGCCGCCTTCGGCGCGGAAGCTCGCCCGCGCGTTTGCGCCGTTCACCGTCACGCGGCCGGTGGCGATATGCGTCGCCGCCTGTGTCCGCGATTGTCCCGTGCGCCGCGCGACGATGAGATCGAGCCGGTCGCCCACATCCTCGGCGTCCAGCGTGAACGTGTGCCGCCCCGGCCCCAGCGGCTCCGTCATCTCAGGACGCGCCGTGCGCGTCCGGCGCGGCGGTCGCCTCGTCGGTCGCGTCAGCGGACGCCTCGGCCTTCGCCAGCCGTTCCGCTTCCACGTCCTCGCGCCACAGCACGATCGCCAGGGCGATCGCCCCGCAACTCACCGCGATGTCCGCGATGTTGAACGTCGGCCAGCGCCAGTCGCCGACGCCGACGTCGATGAAGTCCACGACGCCCCGCGAGGAGCGCACGCGGTCCACGAGGTTGCCGATCGCGCCGCCGGCGATCGTCGCCAGGGCGATCACCTTCAGCCGCGCCTCCGGCACGCTCTGGCGGTACATCGACCAGAGCACGCCCAGCGCGACGAACGTGAGCACGATGAAGATCCACCGTGACCACGGCCCGAGGTGCAGGCCGAACGCCGCACCGGGATTGTAGACCAGCGTCCAGCGCAGCACGTCGCCGAGCACCGGATGCGGCGTATGGATCGGCGCGAGGCGGTCCACGGCGAGCAGCTTCGTGAACGCATCCGCGAGCACGATGCCCCCCGTGATGGACAGCACGCCGACGGGGCCGAGGCCCCCGGGCTCACTTCTTGCCATCTTCCTCACGCTGCTTGCAGTCGATGCAGTACCGCGCATGCGGCAGCGCGTCGAGGCGGTCGAAGCCCACTTCGCCGCCGCAGTTGTGGCACTTCCCGAACTCCTCGGGCGTGCGGTACAGCCGGCGCAGCGCCTGGTCCACATGCCACAGGAAGCGCCCCTCCTTGGACGCGAACAGGAACGCCTTCTCGCGCTCCATCGCGTCCGTGCCCTGGTCGGCCATGTGGAACGAGTAGGCCGACAGGTCGCCGTCGGCGCCCTGCGGCGTGTTGCCAAAGGTCTCGTCATAGTGGCCGAGCTCCTTCAGCACGCGCCTACGCTCTTCCAGGAGGCGCTTCTCGAAGTACTGGACCTGCTTCTTCGGGAAAGGCTTGAACTTCTTCTCGCCGCCGGGGGTTGGGGTCGCCATGTCAGCTGTCCTTGGTAAGGGCAATGCGCGCCACTGCGCCGTCGAGGTCCACCTCGGCGGTCGCCGGCCACGCGGGGGACGGGAGCGCGTCGGCGACGACGCACTCCCGGGCCAACGTCTCCTGCGCAATCCAGCCCGCGTGCGGGCGGAGAGCGTCCTGCACGGCAGCGTCCGCCGCGACGACCAACCGGATCCGGTCGCTCACCGCGAGCCCGCTGTCCTTCCGCAGCCGCTGCACGCGGCTCACCACTTCGCGCGCCATGCCTTCGGCGCGCAGTTCGGGCGTCACCGTCGGATCCAACGCCACCGACAGGCCGTCGCCCTGCTGCACCACCAGCGACGTCGACGCCCTCGCCGTGATCGTCACGCGCGTCGCGTCGAGATCGAGGGCGCCGTAGCCCGGCACCTCGACCGTCACCTGACCACCCGCCTCGATCGTACGCAGCTGCGCCTGGTCGAGATTCTCGACGATCGGCTTCGTCGCCTTCATCGCGCCACCGACGATCTTGCCCAGCACCGGGAAGTTCGCCTTGCCTTCGAGGCGCACCCAGTCGGCGGCGGAGTCGGCGAACGTCACCTGCTTGAGATTCAACTCGGCGGCCACGAGGCCGGCGATCATTGAATGCCAAGACGGGTCGACACGCGGGGCCACGCACGTCATCGCGCCAAGGGGCTGACGCACCTTGACGCCAGCCACTTCGCGCGCCGCACGACCGAGTGTTGCGAGCGTCCGCGCGGCCTCCATCGCAAGCTCAAGCTCCGTGTCGACCACGGCGGCAGAGACCGCGAGCTGCGTTGCGCCATCGAGCGTGGTGGCATCCGCCGCACCAGGCCGACGGAAATCCGCCAGATGCACCGACTCGCCCGTCAGCTCGTGATGGATCCAATCCGCGATGAATGGCGCGAACGGCGCCAGCAACCGCGACGTCACCACAAGCACCTCGTGCAACGTCGCGAACGCCGCGCGGTTGTCGTCGCCATCCACTTCATAGAAACGGGCGCGCGACAAGCGCACGTACCAATTCGCGACGTCTTCCGTCACGAAATCCATGAGGAGACGCGCCGCCGCAGTGGCGTCGAAGCGCTGCAGCGCCGCGTCCACCTCGGCTTCCACCGCCGTGAGCCGCGAGAGCACCCAGCGGTCGAGCACGGGGCGATCCGCCACGCGCGGATCCGCCGCCGACGGCTCCCAGCCGAAGTTCGCGTACTGGGCAAAGATGCCCGAGTACACGTTGCGCAGCGTCACGAGGAAGCGCCCCGCCGTCTCGCGGATCACGGCTTCGTCAAAGCGCCGCGGCACCCACACCTGCGAGCTCGCCATGAGAAAGAGCCGCACCGCATCCGCACCGTGCTTCTCCATCACGCCGCGCGGATTCACCGTGTTGCCGCGCGACTTCGACATCTTCTGGCCGTTCGCATCGAGCACGAGGTCGTTCACGACCACTGCGCGGTACGGCGCGGCGCGTGACGCCGCGCTCCCCTGTGCCGCCGTCGCGTCGCCGCCGTTGTTCGGCAGCGCATCGCCGAGCCCCGTCGCGATCGCCAGCAGCGAGTAGAACCAGCCGCGCGTCTGGTCCACGCCTTCCGCGATGAAGTCCGCCGGGAAGTAGCGCGCCACCTGCTCCGCGCTGCCCGCCTGGTGCGGATAGCCCCACTGCGCGAACGGCATCGAGCCCGAGTCGAACCAGGTGTCGATCACCTCGGGGACGCGCCGCATCGTGCCCGTCCCGCTGGGGGCCGGCCACGTGTATTGATCGACATGCGGCTTGTGCGGATCGAAGTCCGCCGGCAGCGGCTTGCCGATCTTCGCCGCCAACTCCGCGTACGAGCCGATCACTTCCATCTCGGCCGGGTCCGTGTCATTCACCCATACCGGCAGCGGCGTGCCCCAGTAGCGGTCGCGCGAGATCGCCCAGTCGATGTTGTTCTCGAGCCACGACCCGAAGCGCCCCGCCCCGACTTCCGGCGGATTCCAGTTCACGGCCGCGTTGCGCGCCATCATCTGGTCCTTGTACGCCGTCGTGCGCACGAACCAGCTGCTGCGCGCGTAGTACAGCAGCGGCGTGCCGCAGCGCCAGCAGTGCGGATACGCGTGCACGAACTTCTGCGCCTTCCAGAGCTGGTCGCGCTTCTCGAGCTCCTCGATGATCAGCGGGTCCGCCGTCTTCACGAACTTCCCGCCCACCACCGGCATCTCCGCCGGGAACTCGCCGCGGGCATTCACCGGATTCACGAACGCGAGCCCATGCCGCTGCCCCGCCGCATAGTCATCCGCACCGAACGCCGGCGCCATGTGCACCACGCCCGAGCCATCGTCGGCCGAGACGAACTCCTCGCCCACGATGACCTGCGTCTTCCCCTCGTCCGGATACTCCACCCAGTCGAGCGGCCGCTGGTACGACAGCCCCACCAGGGACGCGCCCTTGAACAAGCCGATTTCGTCCCAGCGCTCGCGGTAATCCGCCCCGAGCACCGCCCCCGCGCGCGCCTCGGCGAGAATGATCGTCCAATCGGACACATTCTTCTTCCGCAGCTCCACGTAGTGCAGCTCCGGATGCACCGCCAACGCGACATTCGAAACGAGTGTCCACGGCGTCGTGGTCCACACGACAATGCGACGCCGAACGGCAGCTGGAAGAGACGTCAGCCCAGTGGCAGTGCCTCCCAACTCCCCACTCCCAACTCCCAACTGCAGGTCCAACGCCACATAAACGGAAGGATCCTCAACATCCTCGTACCCCTGCGCCAACTCATGCGACGACAACGCCGTCCCACACCGCGCACAGTACGGCAGGATCTTATGCCCCTGATACAGCAGCCCCCGCGTGTGCAACGTCTTCAACGCCCACCACACGCTCTCCACGTACTCGTTCTCATACGTGACATAGGGATGGTCGTAATCCAACCAATACCCCATGCGCGACGAGACCTCCTCCCAGTCCCCCTTGTACGTCCACACCGACTCCCGGCAGCGACGGTTGAACTCCGCCACGCCGATCCGCTCGATATCCTGCTTGCCGCTGATGCCGAGCTGCTTCTCGACCTCGATCTCCACCGGCAGCCCGTGCGTATCCCACCCCGCCTTGCGCGGCACGTGATGCCCGAGCATCGCGCGATGCCGGCAGAACAGGTCCTTTACCGTGCGGGCGAACACGTGGTGGATGCCCGGCTTGCCGTTCGCCGTCGGCGGGCCCTCGTAGAACACCCAGGCCGGCGCATCGGCGCGCTGCGCCTGCGCCGCGGCGAACACGCCGTCGCGCGTCCAGCGCTGCTGCACTTCCTGTTCCAGCGCGTCGGCGGTCAGCTCCGGCGCAATCGTGCGAAATCGCATGGCAGTCCCAGTATTCGTCACAGCCGCTCCACCACGCCGCGCACCAGCGCGGTCAGCTTGGGCTCGGCCACCGCCGCCACCGCGAGGATCTTCTCCAGTGAGGCTTCTTCCAAGGTCTCCGGCACACAGGCGTCCGTGATGATCGAGATGCCCAGCACGCGCATGCCCTGCTGCCGCGCCACGATCACTTCCGGCACCGTGCTCATCCCCACCACGTCCGCGCCCATCGTGCGCAGCATCACGTACTCAGCGCGCGTCTCCAGGTTCGGTCCCATCACCGCCGCGTAGACGCCGCTGCGCAGCGTCGTGCCCTGCCCCGCGGCGACGTCCGCCGCCAGCGCACGCAGCTCGGCGTCGTACGGGGCCGACATATCGGGAAAGCGCGCGCCCCACTCCGCGTGGTGCGGCCCCACCAACGGATTGTCACCGAGCAGGTTGATGTGATCGGCGATCGCCATCAGGTCGCCCGGCGCCCAGTCGGCGCGGATGCCGCCGCAGGCATTGCTCACCACCAGCGTGCGGGCGCCCAACGCGTGCATCACCCGCACCGGCAATGTCACCTGCTGCAGCGAATAGCCCTCGTAGCGATGGAAGCGGCCCTGCATCGCCACCACGCGCTTGCCGCCGAGCGTGCCGAACAGCAGGCGACCGCTGTGCGACTCCACCGTCGACGTCGGGAATCCCGCAATCGCCTCGTACGCGATCGCCGTCTCGACCTCGATGGCCTGCGCGAGCCCACCGAGGCCCGTGCCGAGGATGATTGCGATGTCGGGCACGACGGCGCTGCGCTGGCGGATCGAGTCCACCGCGCGCGTCACGTCGGCCGGCGACATCCACGTCATCGTCAGCCCTGGGGATGCTGCAGCAACGCGTCCGCCTCGGCGATGTGCCGCTCGGCAATCGCCCGCAGTTGCGCCAGGTACGCACGCCGCACGCGATCGAGCTGCTCGATCTCGCCCTGCAGCTGCGCAACCTGCCGCTGCGCGTCGTCCTTGATCTGCTGCGCGGCCGACTCCGCCTCGCGACGCATCAAGTCGGCCTCGCGCGCCGCCTGCTCCTTCACCTCTTCGCGCAGCTGCTGCGCCGACACCAAGGCCTCGTTGATCGCCTTGTCGCGCTCGCGATAGTGCTTGAGCTGCTCGTGGAAGTTGCGGACCTTCGCCTCGAGCTCACCGTTCGCACGCGTCAGGCGCTCGAGTTCCTCGGCGAGCTGTTCGCGGAACTGGTCCACGCGCTGGCGGTCGTAGCCGCGCATCGCCGAACCGAAGTCGTATCGGCGCACATCCACCGGCGTGAGGTGGAAGATGTCGTCGCCGCCTTCGAGTTGCTCGCTCATCCGCCCCTCGCCCCGAACAGGACCGTGCCGAGGCGGACCATCGTGGCCCCTTCCTCGACGGCGATCAGATAGTCCCCGCTCATGCCCATCGACAACTCGTGCGCATCGTGCCCCGCCGCGCGCAGCAGTTCACGCGCCTCGCGCGCCCCACGGAACACCTGCCGCAACACCGCCTCCGGCGCATCGAACGGCGCCATCGTCATCACGCCCCGCACCCGCAGCGAGGGCATCCCGTGCAACCGTTCCGCCTCGGCCGGCACCTCCGACAACGCATGCCCGCCCTTCGTCTCCTCACCCACGATGTTCACCTGCAGCAACACATCCAGCGTGATGCCTCGCTTGGCCGCCATCGCTGCGGCCTCATCGGCCAGCTTCGCGCGGTCCATTGCGTGGAACAGCCCGAACGACGGCAACGCCTTCACCTTGTTCGTCTGCAGATGCCCGATCAGGTGCCAGGTCAGGCCGTGGGGCATCGTCCCCGCCGCCGTCAGCGCCTCCTGCTTGGACAGCGCCTCCTGCACCTTGTTCTCCCCGACGTCAGTGATGCCAGCTGCCGCAGCGGCCAAGACCGCCTCGGGCCCGTGCGTCTTCGTCACCGCAATCAGGCGCACCGCTTGCCCATGCCCGCCACGCGCCACCGCATCCGCGATTTCGCCGCGAACCTGCGCCACCCGCTGCTTGAGTCCCAAAAACTCCATAACCTATTGAAAATACTGGTGCTTAGGGCGGCGTGGTAGTAGCGAGGAGCGAAGAGCGAGGGAAAGAATCGAGGGATGAGGGAACGAAGAGGATGGGCACAAAGGGAGAGGGGCGAGTGGGATTTCCACTCGCCCCTTCGTTCCCTCTACTTCGGTCCCTCACCCCTCGCTCTTTCCCCTCGCTCTTCGCTCCTGCCGTTACTCACGCCGGCGAAGGCTCCGGCCCACCGATCACCGGCGGAACGCGCCGAGCTTCCGGAGCCGGCACAATCGTCGGAGCGGGCACCGCCGGCGTGCTCGGCGGCTCCTGCCGCGGCGGCAACGCCTCGCCCTTCTCGAGAATCGCGATGTCCTCGCGCGTCAGCGTTTCGCGCTCAAGCAGCGCGGTGGCGATCGCATCGAGCAGCGGACGGTGCTGCGTCAGCGTGTCCACGGCTCGGTTGTACGCCTCGTTGATCACGCGCGACACTTCGTCATCCACCTGCTGCGCCGTGCGCTCCGACACCTGGCGACGGCTCGTGAGCTCGCGGCCGAGGAAGACTTCCTGCTCGTTGTCGCCCACGAGGATCGGACCGATGGCATCCGAGAGGCCCCACTGCGAGACGTAGCGCCGGGCGATGCCCGTCGCCTGCTGGATGTCGCTCGCCGCACCCGTCGTCACGCGATCGCGCCCGAACACGAGCTCTTCCGCCACGCGACCGCCGTAGGACATCACGAGGCGCGCCTCCAGCTGCTCGCGCGTCACCGACACGCGGTCGTCTTCCGGCAGCGTGAACGCCAGCCCCAGCGCGCGGCCACGCGGCACGATCGTCACCTTGTGCAGCGGGTCGTTGCCCTTCACGCGGATCGCGCAGACCGCATGCCCTGCCTCGTGGAAGGCCGTCAGGCGGCGCTCTTCCTCGCGCATCACCAACGACTTCCGCTCGGCGCCGAGCATGACGCGGTCCTTCGCGTCCTCGAAGTCCACCATGTAGATCTTGTCGTGATTGCGACGCGCGGCCAGCAGCGCAGCCTCGTTCACGAGATTCGCGAGGTCGGCGCCCGCCATGCCCGGCGTGCCGCGCGCGAGACGCTCGATCTCCACGTCCGCCGCGAGCGGCTTGTTGCGCACGTGCACCTTGAGGATGCCGATGCGGCCCTTGAGGTCCGGCGCATCCACGACGATCTGTCGGTCGAAGCGGCCCGGGCGCAGCAGCGCCGGGTCGAGCACGTCCGGACGATTCGTCGCGGCAATGAGGATCACGCCATCGTTCGACTCGAAGCCGTCCATCTCCACGAGGAGCTGGTTCAGCGTCTGCTCGCGCTCGTCATGCCCGCCGCCCAAGCCGGCGCCGCGATGGCGACCGACCGCGTCGATCTCGTCGATGAAGATGATGCAGGGCGCGTTCGCCTTGCCCTGCTCGAAGAGGTCGCGCACGCGGCTCGCGCCGACGCCCACGAACATCTCCACGAAGTCAGAGCCCGACATCGAGAAGAACGGACGTCCCGCTTCGCCGGCCACCGCCTTGGCGAGCAGCGTCTTGCCCGTGCCCGGCGGGCCCACGAGCAGCGCGCCCTTCGGCAGGCGACCGCCGAGCTTCGTGAACTTGGCCGGATCCTTGAGGAACTCGATGATTTCGCGCAGCTCGACCTTGGCCTCGTCCGCACCGGCGACGTCGGCGAAGGTCACCTTCGGCGTGTCACCCGAGAGCAGCTTGGCCTTCGACTTGCCGAACGAGAACGCCTTGTTGCCGCCCGCCTGCATCTGGCGCAGCAGGAAGACCCAGATGCCGATGATGATGATCCACGGCAGCATCTGCAGGAGGATCGTGCCCATCGACACGCGCGGCGGTTCCGCCTTGATCGCCACCTGCTTGGCGCGCAGGCGCTCCAACTCGGCGTCGCTGTTCGGCACCGGAAGCAGCACGGAGAAGCGCCGCACCTCGCGGCCTTCGACGAGGACGCGGTTCTTGAACTCGCCGTTGATCTTCGTGCCGCCGACGATCGTCACGCGCGAGATGTTGTCCGCGCCGAGTTGCGTGTCGTAGACGGAATAGTCCACCAGCGGCGACTGCTCGTTCCGACCCGTCGTCATCTGGAAGAAGACGAAGGGCACGAGGAACGCCAGCACCCAGAGCGACAGGGTGCGGGACGCTTTGCTGAAACCACCGGGCTTCTGCTGCTGCGGGGCGTTGGCCATCAGTTACTCCAGACTCGCGACGTACGGGACGTGGCGGAAATCCTCCGCATGGTCCAGTCCGTAGCCGACAAGGAATTCGTGCGGAGCGTCGAACCCGACGAACTTCACCGGGTGCGAGAGATGCTCCGCGATATGCTTATGCAGGAGGGCGCAGATCTCGAGCGAGGCGGGCTTCCGTTCGCGCAGCAGGTCCATGAGCACCTGCAGCGTGCGGCCGGAATCCACGATGTCCTCGACCAAGAGGATGTGCTTCCCTGCCAGTTCCGTCTTCGGGTCATACACCAGTTGGACGTTCCCGGATGACACGGTGCCGGCGCCGTAGGACGACGCCACCAGGAAGTCCACGTGCAGCGGGCGCTTGATCTCACGCACCAGGTCCGCGAGGAACACGAAGCTCCCCTTCAGGAGCCCCAGGACCAGCAACTCGCCGTCTGGGTAGGAAGCGGTGATCTGGTCGCCCAGTTCCCGGACGCGGGTGGCGATGGCCTGCTCGTCGAAGGCCACGCGCTTGACGGCGCGGCCGCGCAGCCGCGGGTCGCCGGAAGTCGAAAGAGGCGTCATCTACATCAATATAGACGCCGAAGGACGAATGTGCTGGCCGTGCAGAGCACCTCGCCACCCGACAACTGGACCCGACCGCCCGCCTTGGCCCCTGCCGCCCAGGCCGTCACGCGCGCGATCCCTCGCCGATCCATCACGAGTCCCACGCGCGCGGCGAGCTCCGGCCAGATCACGGCTCCACCCGCAGGGTCGAGCGTTCGCAGCGGCCCCGCGCGTGCCGCCACGCGCTCCGCGTCCACGAGCACGGGACTGAGCGTCGCGTCCACCCACGCGGCGACCTGCGCGCGCCACGCCGCTGCGCGGCCGGACAGCTCCCAGCACCAGCGCGCGAATCCGGGCGAGGCGCGCTCGAGCGCGGGTAGGAGCTCATGTCGCACACGGTTGCGCGCGAACGCCATCGAGCGGTTGGAGGGATCCTCCACCCAGGTGAGTCCGCGCGCGCTGGCGAACGCCGCAACCGTCTCGCGCGGGAGTGCCAGGAACGGCCGCAGCACGTCACTCGCCACGCGCATGCCCGCGAGACCGCGCGGGCCGCTGTCGCGCAGCAGCCGCAGCACTACGGTTTCGACTTGGTCGTCCCAAGTATGCGCCGTCACCACCGTCGCCCGCAGTTCCGCCGCCCAGCCGCGCAGGAAACGCCAGCGGGCCTCGCGCCAGGATGCCTCGTCGCCCGCGCCCGCTGCGCCGAGGGCACCCGTCATCACCGGGAGCTGCAGCGCCATCGCCGTCCGCTCCACCAGCTGCACGGCGCGCGTCGCCGCGCGTCCGGTCCCGTGGTCGAAGCTCGCCACGCCCGCCACCTCGTGCCCGCGGGCCGTCGCGAAGGCGTCGAGCAGCGCCATGGAATCCCGCCCGCCGCTCACCGCCAGCAGCCAGCGCCCCCGGGGCAGTTCGGCGAGGGAACGATGGACGGATTCCAGCGCTTCACTTTGCGTCGGCATCTGGCTAACATACTCGCCGACGCGCGCTCGCCGTGACGGCAGGCGCCCATCGACTTCACCCCGGACATTTCGGAGCGAATCCCGTGGAACAGGCGTTTGGCGGTCCTCTTGGTACCCTCTGGGCCGGACTCGGCATGGGCGCGTACTACGTGGGCCTCACCTGGATCAACATCCTGCTCGGCTTCTTCCTCACGCCGCTGTTCATCATCCCGGCCACCTGGGTGATGGACGCCATGGCCAAGAAGAAGGCCGCGCAGGCCGGCAACTAAGCCGGCGGACGCGCCACGGTTCGCGCTGACACCCGCGCGACAGGATTTCGTAAAGACGGGGGGCGATGCCAAGCGGCGTCGCCCCCCGTACCTTTTCGGTGGACCCCCTTCCGGAGACCGCTGTGCTCATCCTCGGCATTGTCGCCGTCGTCGTCGTGTTCTGGTTGATCTCGGCCTACAACGGCCTGATCGCCCTCCGCAACCAGACCGCCAACGCGCTCAAGCAGATCGACGTGCAGCTCAAGCGCCGCCACGACCTGATCCCCAACCTGATCAGTTCGGTCCAAGCGGCCATGGATTTCGAAAAGGACACCCTCCAGGCCGTCATCAGCGCGCGCAACAGCGCCATCCAGGCGTCGGCGGGCTTTGATCCCCAGCATGTGAAGCAGGTCGCTGCCGCCGAGACCCAGCTCACCGGTGCGTTGGGCCGCTTCATGGCCGTCGTCGAGGCGTATCCCGACCTCAAGGCCACCAGCAACATGAAGTCGCTGCAAGAGGAGCTCGCCTCGACCGAGAACAAGGTCGGCTTTGCGCGCCAGCTCTACAACGACACCGCCACGCAGTACAACACCAAGCAGCAGCAGTTCCCCACGAACCTCGTGGCGGGCATGGCGAATGCTACGCCGGCGGAACTGTGGGAGATCGAGGACGCGGCCGAGCGGGCGGTGCCCAAGGTCGAGTTCCGTCGCGGCGCATAAGCCGAGCGCGGTGACCATTCGTGGCTGAGCCCACGACCCTCAATCTGTTCGAGCAGCAGGCCGCCAACCGCCGGAAGTCCCGGTGGTTGGTGGCCGGCTTCCTGCTCTTTTTCCTGTGGCTTGGGCTAGGCGGCGACCTCGCCCTGTTCCTGTACGCGCAGGACTTCACCGACGAGGCCGGCCGGACGGTCTACCAGCACCGGTTCCCCTGGATCGGCACCGTACTCGGCGTGCTCGCCCTCGGCCTCACGCTTGATGTGCTCCGGAACGGCGGCAAGCGGGTCGTGAAGCAGGTCGGCGCCCAGCCCCTGGTGCACCCGACCAGCGACCAAGAGCGGCAGTTGATGAATGTGGTCGAGGAGATGTCTGTCGCCTCCGGCCTGCCCATGCCGTCGGTTTACATCGTTCCCGACCCCGATCCCAACGCGTTCGTGTCCGGGACCAAGCCCGGCGAGGCCCACCTCGCCGTGACCTCGGGTTTGCTCGAGCTCCTCAACCGCGACGAGCTGCAGGCCGTCGTGGCGCACGAGATGGGGCATGTGAAGAACGAGGACACCAAGCTGATGACCCTCATTGCCGGGCTCGGCGGGGCCATCCTGTTGATCCGGGACATGATGCTCCGGACCACGTTCCGGAGCGGCCGCGGGGGCGGCGGCGGGTCCCGGCGGGAGGGTAAGGGCGGAAATCCCTTAGCCCTGATTGTGCTCGTTGTCTGGCTTCTGTCCTGGATTTTGGCGCCGATCATCGTGCGCCTGATGGCCATGGCGGTGAGCCGGAGTCGCGAGTATTTCGCGGATGCGATGGCGGCGCAGTTCACGCGGAACCCGGCAAGTCTTGCCGAGGCGCTGGCGAAGATCGAGTCGCATCATGCGCCGACGACGACGATCTCGACCGGGGTGGCGCACCTGTGCATTGTGGATCCGACGGGGCGGCGGGCGAACCGGAAGGAGGGGTGGTTCGCGGATTTGTTTGCGACGCACCCGCCGATGGCGATTCGGGTGGCGCGGTTGAAGGCGATGGCGTTTCAGGGCACGGGTCGCGAGAAGACCGCGAGCTGAACCTCGAGGCTGCGCAGGCACAGTTTCGGCCGTCCTCGCAAGAGCACAACTGCCGCATGGTAGATCGGCCGTGAGCAACCGAATCGCCGCTTCAACACGCCGTCACATCGTGCAACTTTGTGATTATCGCAAAGCACACAGAGCCAACATGCTTGATATGCGCGCGCCTTTGCATGGCTATGCGCAACAATTCGATCAACAAACGAGATGAATGCGAGGCTGTAAAATAGCCTGAAATATCAACTTATGGACATCACTTACAGTGACACTGGTCGCATTCGGGCGTTGAGCGCGACATATCCACATCCCGCGAAGATTTGGCGAGATCGTGCAGCAACATGAGGCCGATAATACACCGCATTCATTTTGGGCGGCGGCCGTGACCGCGGTGGAACGCAGGTGTTCAGCGGTCGCCGCGAGGCGCAACGGCGAGCGTGGTCATGGCGACGTTACGGTCACTTCCAACGGCAGCGAGTATGTCCCTGCCGTCTCCAGCGTCCAGGCCAGTGCGGCCCGCAGATAGACCGTGACGCTTGAACCGGCGGTGGCCGTACCGCTCGAGACCGCCGCAAAACTGGTCGTCATGTTCGTGAAGCCCGACACCGCAGACAGGGACCACTGGAGATCACCTGCCGGCTTCGTCTGCCGCGCGGAAAGCGGAGCAGCCGTCCAGGTCGTGGCGGTGGATCGAATCGACACCTGCCAGGGC
Source organism: Pseudogemmatithrix spongiicola (assembly GCF_030623445.1). NCBI lineage: Bacteria > Pseudomonadati > Gemmatimonadota > Gemmatimonadia > Gemmatimonadales > Gemmatimonadaceae > Pseudogemmatithrix > Pseudogemmatithrix spongiicola. The sequence continues at coordinate 1,376,863 of NZ_CP130613.1, read as the reverse complement.
GTGTTCGCGCGAACAATGAAGCTAAAGCTTCCGTTGCCCGTCACACTCGCGTCGAACTGTGCGATGTCCGGAGTAGGAATCGTGACGGTGGAGGTCGACAGGATCAATCGCGCGACGTACCCCACGCCGACCGTCACGGAGCGAGTTGCGTTACCGGTGACCGTACAATTGGCCACGTTCGTCGCGGTACAGGTCTGGGCGGCCAGTGGACGGAGGGCGGCGACCAGCAGCAGCGCGACGACACCGCGGATTCTCATCGAACCCGCTCCGCACGAAACTCGCCGGACGCGCTTGCGGGAGCCCCGGCCCAGACGCCAACGAGGGTATCGGCGCGGACCTCCGCCACGAAACGCCGCTCCCCGTCCGGCAAGGTCACCGCGAAGTCTACATCGGTAAGCCCGACCACCGTCCCCGTGGTCGGACCACCGCGAGTCACGACGATGCCGAGCCGATCGGTTTCCTGCCACGACAGCGAGCCGACAACCTGCTCAGCGTCCTGCCCCGAAAAGACCAGCGTCCCGCTCAGCTGCAACACCGGAGCGGACTGCGAGCCCGCAAACGTCCAGGTTCCTCGGAGATCCGCGAACGGACCTTCCGGCTCGCCGGCCAACGCGCACCCCGCAGCGCTCATCGCGACGAGCAGCCCCGCCATACTGACGCCATGCGCCGGTGACCTCACGGAATCACCCTTCGGGAGCGCTGATCTGGGCCGCTTCGGGAGCCGGAGCCACCGCGGGGCCCGACACCACCTCGCCCTCCCTGTCGCGGCGGCGTGATGATGCGCACCGCGCGTCCGCGAACCGGTACGTCAATCGTCAGATCGTCCCCTGCGCGCAACAACAACGTAGACTCTTCGATGCGCACCGGCTCCGAGAGCCGGGCCGTGCTGGTCCGCATCACGTATCGCCCGCTCGGGAGGTCCGTGAAGAGGAACTTGCCTCCCCCAACGTTCATGCCCACCCACTCGAAGCCCTCGGCGTCTCGCAGCCAGACATCGGCGTTCGCCAGGTCGACGTTCGGAACGCGCCCCTGATCATCCTGCTCAAGTCGTAGCTGCAGGGTTGCGCGCGAAGTGGCCACGAGCGGAATCTCCACGCGCTCCACCGTGTCGGCCGCGTATCGCGGATGGAGCAAAAGACCCGTCGGGATGGAGGAGAGGTCCGCGCGCAGCCGGCCGCGCATCGACCGCGGCACTTTGAAAGTGCCGGACCGCGACGAGACGAATCGATAGTTGGCGAAATGAAAGACGACGCCACCTACCCCGCGCTCGCCAGGGTCGCGCCGCCCGTCACCGTTCTCGTCGACAAAGACGACGCGCTCCGTCGTGCGCAGCACACCCTCGAATGCGGTCGCAGACACGCCAACGCGCACCGCTGCGATCACGCCGACACGGCCGGAGCGATCCAGGAGGAAAGGGTTCCGCTCGACGGACCCCCCGATATCGACGCCGCTCCGCAACGTCGTCGAAACATCGCCGCGGAGGATGACACCGGTGGGAGAGAGCGAGTTGCTGATGGTCTCGATCTCCGAGCCGAAGCGCACGAAGGCGTTCCCCACACTCACCGTGAGATCGGACCAGCGTAGTGACTGGTTCAGTTGCCACGGGGCCGCGCCGCCGCCTCGGCCGGTCTCGACCAGCGTGTTGGAGTAGTCGAGCCGCCCCAGCCGCTGGAAGTCGCGCGACACCCCGATGCCCGTCTGCCGCTGCTGGGCCGAGCTGCGGTTCGTCGCGCCACTGACGAGCGTGGCAAACCGCGAAATCGCGCTGAGCCGCAGATTCGCGGAGAACTGCCAAGCGCCGCGCATCGTGGAGAGGTCGGTTCCGATCGACAGCTGCTCGTTCCCGAAACTCCCACCCGAGCCTGCGCCCGCCGACAACTCCGACTCCGCGCTGTTGAGCCGCAGATTCCAGGTCGTCTGTGGCGTGAGCGCGTACTGCGCCCCGACGCCAACCGTCCGCGCCGCGAAACTGCGGACGATTGCGTTACCATCACGCGTCTGCTGCGCATTCGCCGAAAGCGCGAGCCGCCGGGAGTACTCGTGTCGGGCATCGAGCATCCACATGCTTTCCGACGCCGCAAAACCGTTGGCTCCACCCGGCGTCTGCACTACGCTAGCGCTCCAGCGCGTTTGAAGGCCATTCTGCGCGACGCCCACCCGGTAGCCAAGGGCACGACCACCGGCCACGTCGCGCAGCGCAAGGCCGGCGCTCGACGACACCGCGCCGAAATGCACGTCGCCGATCTCAACCGCCAACGCGTCGAGCGCGCGGCCCGCACCGGGCAGGAAGCCGCTGCGCTCACGCAGCGACGTGATGCCAACCGCCATTTGGCCAACGGGGACATCAAACGTCGCGCGCACGCCGGTGAAATGGCCGCGCGACTGGAGGCCGGCGTGGGGTCGCGCGGCAAGCGCCTCGACGCGCGATCCGAAGACCGGCGCGTGCACCACCACACCCTCGCCGTTCGGCGCCATACCAGAAAGGGCGCCAAAGTCGGCGGCCGCGATGCCGGCTGAGGCGCGCCACGATGCGCTGCCCAGCGTTGCCTGGAACGGTTGCCGCACCACACCGAGCGTGCTTAAGCCCAGCACCCCAAGCCCCTGCCCCTGCGGGGGCAGCGCGAGGTCAAGCGAGAAATCGATCGAATCGCTGACCGGTCCGGCGATGCGGAACCCGCCGGCGGAGGCCGTGCCGTCCCGCGACGCCGCGACGCCGTAGAACGGATTCATCGTCACGCCAGGCAAGCGGGTCGGCGTGCTGGCCACTTGGAGGATGGTCCGCGCGGCGGCGATGCTGTCGCCGACGAAGCCGTCCTCGCGTACGAGCGACAGCGCCACCGGAAACTGCGCGCCGTTCGCCGGCGGGACGCGCAGCGCGACCGTCACGGTCGCTTCGCCGTACGGCGCAAGCGACACCTGCGGTCCATCCAGGCTGCGGGCGGCGAGGGCGGGATTCGCGGCGATTTCGACACGCAGGCGTTCAACAGCATTGCCGAGATTCCGCACGCGGTATACCAGTTCCACGCGGTCACCCGACTCGAGGTCGCGGACTTCGCGAAGCCCGCTGACGATGACAGAGCGAACGGCAGGAACGCGAAGGATGATCGGCACCGCGACGCTGCGTCCGTCCTCGACCGCGAACACGACGTCGGCGACGTCGAGCAGCCCGATCAAGGCCGTGGACGGCACGCGAAGCGTGAGCAGGAGCGGCTGCACGCCGCCACGCTCGCTCCGCAAAAGATCGCCGGTGAGGCGGCCCATGACCGCGACCGCCCCGCTCAACACCACCTCGAACTGCACCCGCTCCGCATCTGCCAGGTCCTGCGGAACGGGTACGACGAGCGTAACCAAGCTTCGCGGAGCGCCCGACACCGACACCGGAAGCGCGCGGCGCCGGGGCTCGCCTGACGCCTCCGCGCGTGCAGGAAGCACGAGCAGCAAGGCCAAGAGCGCCATGAGGCCTTTTCGCCAGTCAATCACGGCGCCGTCACCACGAGCTGGAAGTCAATGCGAAACTGGGTCGCAGCGGTTGGCGGCGTTCCCGTCCAGCTCAACAAGTAGCGCCAGAAGATCGAATTCGACCATGGATCGTTGGTGCCATTGAACGTCGCGGTGCGCGTCTCGACCAGCGCGAAGCCCGTGGTCAGGGTGTTCCACGTTCCAAGGTCGGACCGGCGCCACTGCAGCGCCGATACGGGCAACGTGCCGGAGTTCGGACAGGCTGTCTGGCAGCGCACGTTGACCGTCGTCACGCGCACGGGGAAACCACCGCCGACGTTTGTGGTGAGGTCCACGCTGAAAGTCGAGGAGCCGAGCGAGACCGACCCAGCCTCGAAGTCGGTTGCGGTCGGGTTGGTCACGGACAGCGGGAGGCCACTGACCGTCAGCACCGTACGTCGGTTCTGTGCTCCGATGCGTCCCGAAAGGACGACGAGCAAGAGGAGGGCGACGGCCGTGCGAGAGGCGAGGCGCCACGAGAGCGCGCTCACGGAACCTCGAAATCCAACTGCGCGGCAGTGATCTCGTCGCCGCCATAGTCGAGCAGGATCACCACGACGTAGCGACCCGGCGCCAAATCGCGGGGCAGCGGCACCAGGATGTCACGGAATGCCATCGGGGTGATGTACGCAAGCGGGCCGTCGAATGCCTTCAGCAACTCGGTGCGCTCGTTGCGCACCTCGACCTTGGTGACGACGCGCAGGTGCGCAGTACCGGTGTTGGCGAGCCGGACCGCCGCCTGCGCCGACTGCACGGAGTCACCGGTTTCCGTTACGCGCCACACGTCTTCGACGTCTGCCGACACGACCTCAGCGGCGATGACGGCATCTGGAGCGTGGACGTAGAGCTTCACACCGATGACCATCGAGATGTTGACGCCCATGCGGCCGCCGCCGTCGCTCGGCGGGCTGACGCTCCGCGCCTGGACGACCGCCCAACAGCCCGTCTCGGGCGCCTCGGTGCGGGGGCGGTACGTCACCCGCACGAACTCGACCGCGCCCGGCCGCAACTGCAGGGTCTGCGGGAACACGTCGACGCGGTCTCCGCAGGTCCCGGCCTGCTCACCCAGCGGTACGAACCGATTCACGCCGGCGGAGTCGCGCTCCCAATCACTCAACACGAATTGCAACTGCTGGACAGTGTCCGCCGTGCTCCGCACGGAAAACGCTTGGACGATTGCACTGGGACCGTTCGGCGTGACGTGTAGCTCTAGCTCGTCGACATTGAACTGAGCCGCCGCACTGCGGCCCATCGCCGCGAACGCGACCACCGCTGCCATCAAGACACATGTCCGGATTCGCATGGTGGTCGCGCTCACGTGAGGGATCACAGAGGAAAACAGAGAAGTCAGCGAGTCGAGTCGCCAATCACGGCGAGGTGATGGTGACTTCCAAGGTCAGCGTCCTGACACCGGAGGCGAAGCGCGCGTCCGCCAGGTTACCGATCGGATAGTTCAGGCGAAGGCAGAGCAGCCGATCCGTATCGGCCGTCGCAGTTCCGCCAGCGACAATGTCGTTGGAGGCGGCGAGTGGAGTCGTGGCATCACCGACGAGGCAGGCACCCGGCGCCGCGATCACTCCCCACTGCACATCCGAGTTCGACCAGCCGCCGCCGAAGCTCACGTAGTTGAGCGTGACGTCGTGGGTTGCATTCGTGCGAACCGTGAACGGCGCCTGCGTCACCACCGAGGCCGCCGCAGGCGTACCCGTGAGGTACGCAGCCCAGCCGGCCGGCGGGTCCGGGAAATCCGACGGCTCGGTAACCGTCAGGCGCGCGAGCGTCGGCACCTGGAACTGCGGCGTGATCATGACGGGCGTGCCGCAAGACCACGGCGGCGCGGAAGTCGTGTTCACCGAGCAGCTACCACCCTGCGCCTGCGACACGGCCGGAATCGCCGCAATGAGCACGGCACCGGCCACCAAACGAAGAACCGAACGAGACATCTCTAACTCCCCTGTGAGTGTTGAACCTGACTGAAACCAAAAAAGACAACGCCGCAAACGCGAACAGCTCTATCACTTTGTATCGGCAACCATTCGGGCAAACTTGCCAATTCGATCCAGCAAGCCCCTCAATAGTTGCGTCGACCCTAAAGACGAAACCAAAACGTCCTAGTCACATGACACCTGACTCAGGCCGCAATATCACCGAGTCGCAACCAGTATGCCAGTGTATCCACTTACACACAATGACTTAGCTCACATTCGCCGCATCGTTTCTTGACAGCCGTTGCAAATACTGACACTGCTTACACTTACGACACTACACCGCGCTGTATCGTCACAAATCATTGTATCACTTACGCTTATACACTATCACAGCGTGACAAAGCGCACAGCTTCACTCCGAATGCTTTACGCGGCCTCTCCCAGAACGCCCCGGCAATCCGCAACGCCTCTCGCATCTTGGGCGCGGTGCTACCCCCTACACGGGCACCCACATTCCCTGATGTGCGTTGACTCCACTCCCGTGGTAACGTTCTGGACCATTTCCTAGGTCCCGCACGGCCATCCCACCAAGAGCCTCTCCGTGATCCTCGGTATCCCGAAGGAATCCGCCGCGGGCGAACATCGCGTTGCACTCATCCCCGAAAGCGTCGCACGCCTGGTGAAGGCGGGCGTCAGCGTGCGGGTCGAGCGCGGCGCGGGACTCGCCGCAGGATTCCCTGACTCCGCCTACGAAGCCGCCGGCGCTACGCTCGGCGACGCCGCCGCGGCCCTCTCAGCAGACCTCGTCTGCAAGGTGCAGAAGCCCTCTCCCGCCGAAGCCGCGCGGATGACGAAAGGCGCGCACCTCATTTCCCTGCTCGCGCCGTCGACCAGTACGGAATCCATCGCCGCCCTCGACGCCCAAGGCGTGACGGCATTCGCCCTCGAGCTGGTCCCGCGCATCACGCGCGCCCAGTCGATGGACGTGCTCTCGTCGCAGGCCACCGTGGCCGGCTACAAGGCGGTACTCATCGGCGCCTCAGCCTCGCCGAAGTTCCTGCCGATGCTCACCACCGCAGCCGGCACGATCGCGCCCTCCAAGGTCTGCGTGCTCGGCGCGGGCGTCGCCGGCCTGCAAGCGATCGCGACGGCACGCCGCTTGGGTGCGGTCGTCAGCGGCTTCGACATCCGCGCCGCGGCGGCCGAGCAGATCCGCTCGCTCGGCGCTACGGTCGTGGCGCAGGATCTCATCGCGGCCGACAGCGAGACCGCGGGCGGCTATGCGAAAGAGCAGACCAAGGAACAGCAGGACGCCATCCAGCAGGCGCTGCGCGATCACCTGAAGGGCATGGACATGGTGATCACGACGGCGCAGATCCCTGGTCGCGCGGCGCCGCGCCTCATCTCCACCGACACGGTGAAGACGATGGCGCCGGGCGCGGTGATCGTGGACCTCGCCGCGGAATCGGGCGGCAACTGCGAGGCAACCAAGGCGGGCGAGACGGTGGACGTGCACGGCGTGCACGTGATCGGACCGGTGAACCTGCCGGCGACGATGCCCTTCCACGCCTCGCAGATGCTCTCGCGCAACATCCTCACGTTCATCCAGCACATGCTCCAGAAGGACGGCACGCTCAAGGTGGACCGCACGGACGAAATCACCGGCGCGATGATCGTCACGGGGAGGGCCGCCTAATGGATCTCATCGGTTTCATCGTCATCTTCATCCTGGCGACCTACCTCGGCGCGTCGCTCATCGGGCGCGTGCCGCCGACGCTGCACACGCCACTGATGAGCGGCGCCAACGCCGTCTCCGGCATCACGGTCGTGGGCGCGATGGCCATCGCCGGCCACTCGGACTACGGCACGATGGGCAAGGTGCTGGGCTTCCTCGCGATCGTGTTCGCGATGATGAACGTGGTCGGCGGCTACGCCGTCACCGACCGCATGCTCGAGATGTTCAAGAAGTCGCCGACGGAGGGGAGCAAGTGATCTCCATCGCGGTGGAACGCCTGCTGTACCTCGTGGCGTCAGTGCTCTTCATCATCGGCCTCAAGCGCCTCGGCAGCCCTGAGACCGCCCGCAAGGGCAACCAGCTCTCATCGCTGGGCATGCTCATTGCCGTCATCGTCACGCTGCTCTCGACCAAGACGATCGAATACGGCACGATCGCCGCCGGCCTGCTCGTGGGCGGCGCACTTGGCCTCTGGATGGCCCGCACGGTCGCGATGACGTCGATGCCGCAGATGGTCGCGCTGCTCAACGGCCTCGGCGGCGGCGCATCGTTGCTCGTGGCGAGCGCCGAGTACCTGCACGGCGTGCAGGTGGGGGCGACCTCGACCTTCGACGTGGCGATCTCGACGCACCTCGGCGTGCTCATCGGCGCGGTGACGCTCACGGGCTCGGCGATTGCGTGGGCGAAGCTGCAGGAAGTGATGTCGGGCAAGCCGATCGTGTTCGGCGGGCAGAAGGTGGTGAACAGCCTGCTCTTCGCCGTGATCCTCGGCTTCATCACGTGGCTCGTGGCGAGCCCGGCGACGGTGCCGATGTGGGCGTTCTATACGCTCGTCGCGCTCGCGCTCCTCATTGGCGTGCTGCTGGTGATCCCGATTGGCGGCGCGGACATGCCGGTGGTGATCTCGCTGCTCAACTCGTATTCCGGCATCGCCGCGGCGATGACGGGCTTCGTCATCAAGAGCGAAGTGCTGGTGATCTCCGGCGCGCTGGTCGGCAGCTCGGGCATCATCCTCTCGCAGATCATGTGCAAGGCGATGAACCGCTCGCTCACGAACGTGCTCTTCGGCGCCTTCGGCGCGACGACGGCGGCGAGCGGCAAGAGCGCGGCCGGCCTGACGGTGAAGGAAACGAACATCGAAGAAGCCGCGCTGCAGCTGGCCTATGCGCAGAGCGTCATCGTCGTCCCGGGCTACGGCCTCGCGGTGGCGCAGGCGCAGCACCAGGTGCGCGAGCTCATGGAACTGATCGAGAAGCGCGGCGGCACGGTGAAGTTCGCCATCCACCCGGTGGCCGGGCGCATGCCGGGCCACATGAACGTGCTGCTCGCGGAATCGAACGTGCCTTACGACAAGCTCGTGGACATGGACGAGATCAACGGCGAGTTCGAGCGCACGGACGTGTGCCTGGTGATCGGCGCGAACGACGTCGTGAACCCGGCGGCGCGTACCGATACCTCCTCGCCCATCTATGGCATGCCGATCCTCAATGCCGACTACGCCAAGCGCTGCATCGTCATGAAGCGCGGCATGAGCGCGGGCTTCGCCGGCATCGAGAATGAGCTGTTCTATGGCGAGAAGACGCAGATGCTGTTCGGCAATGCCAAGGATACGCTGGTTAAGCTGGTTGCCGAAGTGAAGCAGGTCTAACGGCGGTCACCACGAAGGCACGAAGGGAGCCGCGACAATCGATCGGGCCCGCAACGCCAAGAATGCAGTGCTTCTCGGAGTCGCGGGCCCGAAAGTCTATCGCGGAGCCCTTCGTGCCTTCGTGGTGAACAGTGGTTCAGGTCGCCGGCGCGGAGCTGTAGCTGCGCGTGCGCCAGCGCTTGGGCCTGCGCAGCGTGCTGATCACAAGCCGCAGCGCGGCCAACGGATCCGCGAGCGGCGACAGCCACCACGTGATGCCCCGTCGCGCGTAGCTCGGCGCGATGCCGAGCATCAACAGCCAGCGCACGCCCACGAGTACGCCCGTGCTCACGGCGAGCAGCGCGCGCCACAGCGACGGCTCGAGCGAGGGCCACGCCCACCACAGCGCGACGGCCGCCGGCAGCCACAGCCCCTGCGCGAGCACCACGAACAGCGTGTCGAGGGCCTGTTGCAGCTTGGATGTCGCGTCCTTGAGATCCAGCGAGCGCCCCCACTCGCGCCACATCTGCGCCACACTGGCGTACGAGCGCACGCGATAGAGCCGCGACCCATCGAGGAAGCCCACCGGCACGCCGCGCTTCGCCAGGTGCCGCACGAGACTCACATCCTCGGCGAAGGAGTCCTTCACCGGCGCGTAGCCGCCCTGTGCCAGGATGGTCTCGCGCTTCGCGAGAAAGCACTGCCCGTTCGCAATCACACGCTCGGGCTTCACGCGCGGGTCGCCCACGGCGCCACTGCGGTACACCAACGTCACGAGCAACGCCGGCTGCAGCCAGCGCTCGGCGGCCGTCTGGCCATCGAAGCGCGGCGCGAAGCTCACGACGTCGAACCCTTCGCGCTGCGCCGCGGCGAGCACGGCGGCCGCGCAGCCGGGCTCGGCTTCGGTGTCGGCGTCCATGCCGAGCACCCAGGGCTCTGAGGCCTGCTCCGTGCCGTGTTGCAGCGCCCAGGCCTTGCCGATCCAGCCCGAGGGTAACGGCGGGTCGGTCAGCAACCTGATGCGCGGATCCTCGGCGGCCGCGGCCTGCACCAGCTCGCGCGTGCCATCCGTGGAGCCTGAGTCGACGATCAAGATCTCCCGCACGGGGGCGCCTTGGGCGCGCAGCCCGCGCAGGCAGGGGCCGATGCGGTGCGCTTCGTTGAGGGCCGCGACGACAATCGTCAGGCCCTGCCCTCCGCCAGGCCCCCCGGGTTGCGGCATCGGCTCCTCGGGCGGCCGCCGCGAGCGCCCGCCGCTCAAGCGGCGCAGCAGGGTCAGGGCGAGCGTAGCCTGCAGGAGAGCCAACGCGGCGAGCATGGGGAGCAATCTAGGAGGGAGCGCCCCGCGGCACGGCGCCGGCGGACATCGCTTCAAACCGAACGGGCCGAGCGCCTGTCTGAGTTCCTGACCGTAGATTGCCCCCATTCCGCTCATTCCGGCGAGACCCCGATGCCCCGACTCCACGCCATCGTTCCCCTGCTCTTGCTCGCCACCGTCGCGAGTGCCCAGTCGCCCGAGCGGCATGTGCTCAGCGGCGAGCGCGTCGCCATCTGGAACCTCGCCGGCCGCGCCGAAGTGGTGGCGGGCACGGGGCGCGACGTGGTGGTCGAACTCACGCGTGGCGGCAGTGACGGCGCCCGCCTGACGGTCGAGGCCGCCAACGGGCGATTGGTGGTGAAGTATCCCTCGCGCGACATCGTGTACACGGGTCGCGAGGACTCGCACAGCTACAACACCACGTTGCAGGTCAGCGACGACGGTACGTTCAGCGGCGGCTGGGACGATGACCGCAGCGGCCGGCGCGTGCGGATCAGCAGCCGCGGCAGTGGCACGGAAGCCCATGCCGACCTGCGCATCAGCGTCCCCCAGGGCCAGCGCATCGCCATCACGCTGGGCGTCGGCGCGATCGAAGTCGGCAACGTGAACGGTGAGCTCGAGCTGCGGACGATGGCCTCGCCGATTCGCGCACGCGGCAGCAAGGGCCGCCTCGCGGCGCGCACGGGCTCGGGCCGCGTGGAGCTGGAGGATGTGGAGGGTGAGCGCGTCCAGGCGTCAACCGGCTCCGGCTCAGTGGAGCTGCGCGGCGTGCGCAGCGCCGAGCTGCGGGCGAGCACGGGGTCGGGGTCGATTGAAGGCCGCGATGTGCGCGGGGACCGACTCGACCTGAGCACGGGCTCGGGCAGCATCCGGTTGGAATCGCTGACGAGCCGCGACGTGCGCGCCTCGACGGGTTCGGGCTCCGTGGAACTGCGCTTCACCGCGGCGCCGCGCGACCTCACGGCCCGCACAGGCTCCGGCGGCGTGACGCTGGGCCTGCCCCGCGAGCCGAACGTGGAGCTGGATATCCGCACGGGTTCGGGCGGCATCTCGACGGATTTCCCGGTCACGATGGACCAGGTGCGCCGCAACGAACTGCGCGGCCGCATCGGGACGGGCGCGGACGGCACGATCCGCGTCTCGACGGGCTCGGGCGGCGTGCGGTTGCGGCGCGACTAAGGATTCCGTTCGGCGATTGCGGTTCGGCGGGTGCGGGGCGAATCTCAAGGCACACCATTCGCCCCCACCTTGCATGCGCACGTTGCCTGTCTCGGGCCTCGCGGCCCTCCTCGTCGTTGCCCTCTCGTCGGCATCTGTAGACGCCCAAGGCCGCGGTCGCGCGGCGACCACCGCTCCCGCGGCTCCTGCGGCGGACTCCTCGCTCGCCGACTATGCGGCGATGGCGTGGCGCAACATCGGCCCCTCGCGCGGCGGCCGGTCGGTGGCCGTGAGCGGCGTCCCGGGCATGCCGCTGACGTACTTCGCAGGCTACACGGGCGGCGGGCTCTGGCGCACGGACGACGCCGGCATCAACTGGCGCAACATCTCCGACGGTTTCTTCCGCACCGGCACGATCGGCGCCATCGCCGTCGCCGCCTCGGACCATAACGTGATCTACGTGGGCTCCGGCGAGCACGCGATCCGCGGGCAGTCCTCGACCTACGGTGACGGCGTCTACAAGAGCACGGACTTCGGCCGAACGTGGACGCACATCGGCCTTGAGGCGACGCGGCAGATCTCCGCCGTGCGCGTGCATCCGCAGGATCCGAACGTGGTGTACGTCGCGGCGCAGGGTGACCGCTGGCAAGGCTCGACGGACCGCGGCATCTACCGCTCGCGTGACGGCGGCGCGACCTGGCAACTGGTGCTGCGCGGGCAGAACCCGACCAGCGGCGCCAGCGACCTCTCGATGGACCCGAGCAACCCGCGCATCCTCTATGCGGCGTTCTGGGATCACCAGCGCCAACCGTGGTATGTGCGCTCGGGCGGCGCCGGCTCCGGCATCTGGAAGTCCACCGACGGCGGCGACACCTGGACGCGCCTCACGAACGGCCTGCCCGCCCTCATGGGCAAGATCGGCGTGAGTGTCTCGCCGGCGAATCCGGACCGCGTGTTCGCGATCGTCGAAGCGGAGAACGGCGGGCTGTATCGCTCGGACGACGCGGGCCGCAACTGGCGCCGGCTCTCGGGCGACCGCCTGATCCAGACGCGCTCGTGGTACTACATGAAGACGATCGCCGACCCAAAGAACGAGAACGTGGTCTGGGTGCTGAACGCGCCGGTACTGCGCTCGATCGACGGCGGCGCGACCTTCGCCGTGGTGCCGGCCACGCACGGCGACAACCACGCGCTGTGGATCGACCCCAGCGACCCGTCGCGCATGATCAACGGCAACGACGGCGGCGCCAGCATCTCGCTCGACGGCGGCAAGAGCTGGAGCTCGCAGGAGAACCAACCGACGGCGCAGTTCTATCACGTCTCGGTGGACCAGCAGTTCCCGTATCGCCTCTACTCGGGCCAGCAGGACAACTCCTCGGTGTCCATCGCCAGCCGCACGGACGGCGGCAGCATCGGCCTGCGGGATTGGGAAGAGAGCGCTGGCTGCGAGAGCGCCAACATCGGCGTGGGCAAGAGCGGGCGCTACGCCTACGGCGGCTGCTACCAGGGCCTCATCAACGAACTCGACACCGAGACGGGCCTGACGCGCGCCATCATGGTGTATCCGGCGATGAACCTCACCGAGCGCACCGACAGCACGAAGTACCGCTTCAACTGGACGGCGCCGATCGTCGTCTCGCAGCACGACGAGCGCACCATCTATTACGGCGGCAACCGCCTCTTCCGCACGACGGACCGCGGCACGACCTGGGCGGAGATCTCACCAGACCTCACGAAGAACGACCGCGCGCGCCAGGGCTGGGGCGGCGGGCCGATCACCAACGAAGGCGCGGGTGGCGAGGTCTACGCGACGATCATCGTGGTAGCCGAGTCGCCGCATGACAAGAACGTGCTGTACGTGGGCACGGACGACGGCCTGATCCAGCGCACGGCCGACGGCGGCGCGACGTGGACGAACATCACGCCGGCCGCCGCCGGCGACGGCCTCGTGAACGAGATCGAAGTCTCGCCGCACGACGCGAACACGGTGTACATCGCCTTCCGCAAGGACCGCGTGGGGGACCCGACGCCGCACATCTTCCGCTCTACCGATGCCGGCCGCACGTGGACGCGGCTCGTCGACGGCCTGCGCGCCGGTGAGCCGGTGCGCGTCGTGCGCGAAGATGCCACCCGCCGCGGCCTGCTCTACGCCGGCACGGAGACGGGCGTGTACTTCTCGCTCGACAACGGCGCGCGCTGGCAGGCGTTCTCGCGCTTCCCGAAGGTGCCGGTGACGGACCTCGATGTGAGCACCGGCGACCTCGTGGTCGCGACGGAAGGCCGTGCGTTCTGGATCCTCGACAACCTCGGGCCGCTGCAGCAGCGCACGGCCGAAGTCGCGGCTACGCCGATGCATCTCTTCCGCCCGCGGCCCACGCATCTCACGCCGGGCGGCGGTGGGTTCGGCGGCGGTGGCGCGAGCACGCGCGTCGGCGCCAACGCGCCCTTCGGCGCGGTCCTCGACTTCACCGTCACGCGCAGCGACAGCACGCAGAAGGTGACGCTCGAGATTCTCGACGAGAAGGGCACGCTGGTCCGTCGCTACGCGTCTGACGCCACCGGCCGCGCGCGACTCGCCGTGCGCAATGGTCTCAATCGCCATGCCTGGGACCTGCGCCACGAAGGGCCGACGCAGTTGCCGAACGTCGTGCTGTTCGGGGCCCCGCCGGGCGGCGCGGGTCCGCGCGTGATGCCCGGGCGCTACACCGCCCGACTCACGATGGGCGACCGCGTACTCACGCAGCCCGTGGACGTCATGCGCGACCCGCGCCTCGGCCCTCCCGCTGACGCCCGCGCCGTCGTCGTGCGCGACTCCGTCGCGCGCACGCTCAACGCGCGCATCGGCGAGATCCATGACTACGTGCTCCGCCTGCGCGACATCCGCACGCAGGCGCAGGGCATCGTGCAGCGCAGCGCCACGCACGCTCAAGCAGACTCCGTGAAGCTGCTCGGCGGTCGCGTCACGGGCGGCACGGACCGCTTCGAGCCGCGCCTCACGACCAAGGCCGCCAACGGCCAGGACATCATCAACTACGCCAACGGCATCAACGGGCAGTTCGGGTTCCTGCTTGGCGAAGTCGAGGACCATCCCGAGATCACCGCATCGGCGCGCCAGCGCATGAGCGATGTCGAGGTAATGTGGCGTGCCCTGCGCGCGGAGCTGGAGCGCTTTGAGACGACGGAGCTCGCCGCCTTCAACGCGTTCCTGAGCCGCAACGGACTGCCGACGATCCTGTTGCCGGCGCCGAAGCAGCCCTCGCCGATCATGTGATGCGGCGCGTATTGCTGCTGGCCATCCTCGCGGGCCTCGCCTGCGCCCGCGAGGCTCCGCCGGATGCCATCCTCCACAATGGCAAGGTGTGGACGGGCGACTCACTGCGCCCGAGCGCGACGGCGATCGCGATCCGCGGCGAGCGCATCGTCGCCGTGGGCAGCGACGCGGAGATCCTCGCGCTGGCGGGCGACAGCACCGCCGTCGAGGACTTGCAGGGTCGCCGGGTGATCCCCGGGCTGCACGATGCGCACTGGCACTTCCGGACGCGGCGCACGGCGGACTTGGGCGACGCCAAGGACGCCGCGGAGTTGGTGGCGCGCCTGCAGGCCTTCGCCGCAGAGATGCCGGCGGACGCATGGATCACGGGACGTGGCTGGACCCCGGACATGTTCCCGCGCAACACCGCGCACCGACGCTTCCTCGATGCGGCGTTCCCCGACCGACCGGTGCTCATCACCGATCGCGACGGACACCAGGCGATTGCCAACGCGACGGCGCTGCGACTTGCCGCCGTCAGCGCCGAGACGCGCGACCCGACGGATGGCGTGATCGTGCGCGAACCGGACGGGACACCGACCGGCTTGCTGCAGGAATCGGCGATGGGGCTCGTGCGCCGGCTGCTCCCCGCCCCGAGCGAGCTCGAGGTGCGCCGCTCGCTCAACGAACTGATGGCGCACGCCGCGTCGGTCGGCCTCACCGCCGTGCAGGTGGCCAACGCGACCACGGCCACGGAGGACTCGGCGATCGCGCGGGCCATCGCAGCCGATTCGATCCGCCTGCGCTTCCGCATCGCCGTGCCGTTCACGGAGGCGGCGACGGACTCGGTCCTCGACGCGTACGCCGCGCGCGCGCGGCGCGAGACGGGCCCGTACCTGCGCTTCGGGATCGCCAAGGGCATGCTCGACGGCACGGTGGACGCCGGCACCGCGGCGATGCTGGAGCCGTACACGGGCACCGAGAGCCGTGGTCTGCCGATGTGGGAGCTGACGCCCTTGCTCAACACGCTGGCGCGCTACGACCGCGCCGGCCTGCAGGTGGAACTCCACGCGATCGGCGACCGCGCGATCCGCCTCGCCTTGGATGCCTTCGACTCGCTCGCGACGCGCAACGGCCCGCGCGACCGCCGCGGCCGCGTCGAGCACCTCGAGGTGCCTCACCCGGAGGACATCCCGCGCTTCAAGCGGCTCGGCGTCATCGCGAGCACGCAGGCGATCTTCGCCATGCCCGGCCCCACGTCGATGCAGAACTACGTGCCGCTGCTCGGCCCGGTGCGCGAGCGGCGTGCGATGCCGTTCAAGGCGCTGGATGACGCAGGGGCGATCCAGGCCTTCGGCTCGGACTATCCGGTGTTCCCGATGGACCCGCTGCTCGGCATCTACACGGCGGTGACGCGACAACTCGCCGACGGCACCCCGCGCGGCGGCTGGGTGCCCGAGCAGCGCATCAGCGTGGAGCGTGCGCTGCACTTCTACACGTGGGGGTCGGCTTACGCGGCGTACCGCGAGCACGAGCTCGGCGTCCTGGCGCCGGGGTACTATGCCGACCTGGTCGTGTTGAGCGAGGACATCCTCGTACCCGATCCGCAGGCGCTGCTGCGGGCGAAGCCCGTGCTCACGATGCTCGGCGGCCGCGCGGTGCATCGTGCGCGTTAGGGACTACTGGCCACAGAGGCAGGAGACACAGAGGATTGCGCTTGGTCGACGACAGCAAACACCTTGGGGGTCCGAGCCGAGAATTCGGCGCGGACCCCCAAGGTATTGAGTTCGAACCGGCCATCCTCTCCGAGCGGCAAGCAAGGCTCCGTGTCTCTGTGCCTCTGTGGCTAAGTAGTTAGTCCCAACTGATCGAGCATGAACGCATACCGGAACGCCGCCTCACGGTACTGCTCGTAGCGCCCCGACCCGCCGCCGTGGCCAGCGGTCATCTGCATGCGCAGCAGCAGCACGTTCGTGTCGGTCTTGAGCGCGCGGAGCTTGGCCACCCACTTCGTCGGTTCCCAATAGGCCACGCGCGGGTCGTAGAGCCCGCTGATCACGAGCATGGCGGGATACGCCTGCGCCTGCACGTTGTCGTACGGCGAGTACTGCCGGATGTAGCGGTACTCCGCCTCCACCTGCGGGTTGCCCCACTGCAGCCACTCCTGCGCCGTGAGCGGAATGCTCGCGTCGAGCATCGTGTTGATCACGTCCACGAACGGCACATCCGCGACGATCGCGCGGAAGAGGTCGGGCCGCAGGTTCGCCACCACACCCATCAACAGGCCACCGGCGCTGCCCCCGTGCGCCACGATCCGATCGGGCGCCGTGTAGCGCTCGCGGACCAAGTGCTCGGCCACGTCGATGAAGTCGGTGAACGTATTCATCTTCTTCAGCATCTTGCCGTCGTCGTACCACTGGCGCCCCATCTCCTGCCCGCCGCGGATGTGCGCGATGGCATAGATGACGCCGCGGTCGATCAACGACACGCGCGCCGAGCTGAACGTGGGCTCCAGCGTGTAGCCATAGGACCCGTAGGCATAGAGCAGCAGCGGGCGCGAGCCGTCGCGCACGAGGTCCTTGCGGTACACCATCGACACCGGGATGCGCGTGCCGTCGCGGGCCGTGGCCATCGTGCGCTCAACCGCGTAGCGCGAGGGTTCGTAGCCGCCGAGCACTTCGTCACGCTTCTTGAGCTCGCGGCTTCTTGAGTCCATCCGGTAGTCGAACACCGAGTTCGGCGTCACCGGTGAGCTGTACATGAAACGCAGCGTGTCGGTGTCGAACTCCGGGTTGCTCGTCGGGAACACGCCGTAGGCCGACTCGGGGAACTCGACGTCGTGCGCCGCGCCCGTGGCCAGCGCATGCACGACCAGCCGCCGCAGGCCCTCGCGGCGCTCGGTGACGACGACATGCCGCTTGAAGGCCATCACGTCCTCGACGAACGCGTCGGCCCGAGGCGTGAGCCAGGGCTCCCACGCGCCGGGCGCACCGAACGGCGCGCGCATCACCTGGAAGTTGCGTGCCTCGCGGTTGGTGAGGATGTAGAACCAGCCATCGCCGGGGATGACATCGTACTCGAGGTCGGGTTGCCGCGGCGCCACCATCCGTGGCGGCGTCGAGGGATCGTCCGCCGACAGCACGGACCACTCCGACGACGTGAACGACGAGCTGCCGAGCACGATCCACTCGCCGCTGCGCGCACGGGCCACGCTGGCGTTGAACGTGACGTCCGGCTCGTGCAGCACCCGCACATCCTGCTCACGCGGCGTCCCGACGACGTGGCGCCAGACGGAATCACCGCGCTTGGCGGCGTCGAAGGTCACATAGAAGAGCGTGCGGTTGTCATTGGCCCAGGCGAGGCCCCAGCTCACCTTCTCGATGCGATCGGCCAGCCACGCGCCCGTGCGCAGGTCGCGGATGCGCAGCGTGAAGTCCTCGTAGCCGGTGCTGTCCTCGAGCACGGCGAGCCAGTTGCCGTCCGGCGAGACCGCCATGCCGCCGAGCTCGTAGTACGCGAGCCCCTCGGCCTCCGCGTTCTCATCGAGCACCGTCTCCTCCGGCGCGTCAAGCGAGCCGCGCCGGCGCAGGTGCACGGGATACTGCTTGCCCTTGAAGGTGCGCGACTGGTAGAACCACCCGCCGTCCTTCACGGGCACGGAGTCGTCGTCCTCCTTGATGCGCGCGACGATCTCAGCGTAGAGCGCGTCCTCGAGCGGCTTGGTGTGCGCGGTCATCGCGTCGGTGTACGCGTTCTCGCGCTCGAGGTACGGAATGGTCTCCGGGTGCTCGCGGTCCCGGAAGTAGGCGTAGTCGTCGACGCGACGCTCCCCGTGAAGCGTGAGCTCCACGGGGAGGCGAGGCGCGACCGGCGGAACCGGCGGCGTGGGTGACGTCAACGTCAGCGCAGGAGCGGCCGCACGCGGCCTTGGGCGTCGACGGTTTGGGTCGGCAGCACCGGCGCCGGCAACTGCAAGCCGAGGCGCAGGTTCTGCGGGTTCAGAATGCCGCGCTCGCGCAAGGTCGGCGTCGGCATCACGTAGTGCTCGGCTTGTTCGATATCCACGGTGTAGCCGAGGTCACCGAGCGCCGCCATGGACATGCGCGAGAACGGCGGACGCGGCGGGTCGATGTAGCCCGTCATTAGCTCGTGGTCGAACGTCAGCTCGCGCCAGTGGCCGTACTGCGTGCCGGCGCCGCAGCCTGGGATACCGACGCAGTTCTCCACCGGCACCTGCACGGCGCAGGTGAGCGTCCCACCGTGCTCCTCGCGGCAGGCGCGCGTCGCGCGCTCGCCGAGGAAGCCCGGATCGCCCGTGTCGCCCGTGTAGATGTTCGGGATGAGCGGATCGCGCCACGTCGAGCCGAGGCCGATCACGTGCAGCATCTCGTGCAGGATGACGGGCAGCAACGTGCCGTTGGTCACGAGGTTGTTGAGGTCGGCGTCGTCGAACTCCATGAGGCCGATGACGGCGAGGCGGCTCGTGGACCGGATCGAGCACGGACCGGCGCGGCCGAGGACGGCACCGACGCCGTCGATCGGCGCCACGCGCATCAGGATGATGACGCCGCCCGTGGACGTTCCCGCATCGATGGTCTGGCTGAAGCAACTCGCGGGTGTCGTGGTCGCCGTGGAGAAGGTGACGATCGAGATCGGCGCGCGGATCACCGATTGGATGCGCGCCCGGGCGCAGTCGAAGGCTTCCTGCACCGCCGGGCTCAGGCCCGGTCCCACGTTGCGCAACTCAATTGGATACGTGCCGGCCGGCCCGGCGCCGCAGTTGTCGACCGTCAACGTCACGGTGTCTGCCGCGGCGCCGTAGGTCGCGATGATCTGCGAGGTGCCGGTGGTGTTGGTGCTGGCGGTGACGAGGCCTGCGTCCGTGGTGGTGACCACGGCACCGTTGCTCGAGGTGTACGTCGCCGGCAGGCCCGTGATGCGCGAACCCGCGGCCGTCGTCGCCACGACGCGCAGGCGCTTGGTGTAGCCGAGGCGCAGGTAGGGCTGCTGCGGCTGGATCTCCAGCGAGGCCAACGCGGAGGGCGCGACGCTGACCAGGACCGAGTCGCGCACCGACCCGAGCGTGGCGACCACGCGCGCCGAGCGGTTGCTGGTCCCGATGAACGCCACCGGGGTGAGCTGGCCATTGGCGCTCACCTGCACCACGTTCGTGTCGCGCGACTCCCAGAATGGCTGGCGACCGGAGAGCAGGCCGCCGCCGGCATCGCGCGCCTGGAACGTCAGCGTCGGCGTCTGCCCTTCGGCAATCGGCCCGGCGAGCGCCGCCAGCGTGATCGTCGCGGCCGCAACCGGCTGCACGAGCAGTTCCGCATCGTCCGACACGCCGCCGATGGTGGCCGTCACGCGCACCGACGCGCTGGTGTTGGTGCGGTTGTTCTTGGCCGTCGCCAGGCCCGAGGACGTGACGGTGACGAGGCTGGTATCGGCGGACGTCCAGGTCACGGGACGGTTTGTCACCGGGTTGCTGTTGACGTCCGTGACGACGACGCCGAGCTGCAGCGAGGCGCCGCTCTCGATGAGTGCCGTGCCCGGCCCCACCACCACCGAGGCAATCGCCGGCGGCGGTTTCGTGGGGGACTCACACGCCGACGCGCCCAGCACTGCCGTCGCCGCCACCAGCGCCCATCGCCTGCCGCCCGTCACCCGCATTCGCGCTCCGCCGTGTAAGGGGATTCCTGCCCGTGATATACCCGTGACGCTACCGCCATCGCACCTCGCCTCACAAGGGGGACAGCGTCCGGCCTGCCGTCGCTTCCCTTCCCCCCGGCGCCCGGCGAGCTTTTCCCGATGGCCTCCTCTCCCGGCACCCGCCTGCTGTCCCTTTGGCGCCGCCTCTCCGCGCTCCCTGGCGGCGAGTGGCTCTTCGCCAAGATCTTCGCCCGGACCGTGCCCTACTCCGGCTCCGTGCGGCCCCGCATCAAGGTTCTCGAACCCGGCCATGCGGAGGTCGAAATCCCCGACATCCGGGCCAACCGCCAGCACTTGGGCAGCGTCCACGCCATCGCCCTTATGAACGTAGCCGAGATGGCCTCGGGCCTCGCCATGATGGCCGGCCTGCCGGAGAACATCCGCGGCATCGTGACGACGCTGTCGATGACCTACCATAAGAAGGCGCGCGGCACCATCCGCGCCGTGAGCCGCGTCACCGTCCCCACGGTCACGGCGGACCAGGACTTCGAGGTCATCGCCGAGTGCTTCGATCCGTCGGGCACGAAGGTCGCCACGGGCAAGGTGCTGTGGCGCCTCGGGCCGGCGCGATGATGGAGACGCCGTTCACGCGCCACGCCGGCGTGCAGGTGCCGCTGGTCTGCGGCCCCATGTACCCCTGCTCCAATCCCGAACTCGTCGCGGCCGTCAGCGAAGCGGGCGGACTCGGCATCGTCCAGCCGATCTCGCTCACCTACGTGCACGGCTACGAGTTTCGCGCCGGGCTGCGGCACATCCGCTCGCTGACCAGCAAGCCTATCGGCTTCAACGCGCTCATCGAGGGCAACAACAAGCTCTACCGCGAGCGTATGTCGCAGTGGATCGACATCGCGCTCGAGGAGGGCGTGCGCTTCTTTCTGACCTCACTCGGCAACCCGAAGTGGGTCTGCGAGCGCGTGCATGCGGCGGGCGGCGTGGTCTACCACGACGTTACCGAGCGCAAATGGGCGCAGAAGGGCGTGGACGGCGGCGTCGACGGGCTCGTGGCGGTGAACAAGCTCGCCGGTGGGCACGCGGGCCGGCTCTCGCCCGAAGCACTGTTCGATGAACTGGCGCCCTTTGGGCTGCCCATCGTCTCCGCCGGCGGCGTCGGCGACGCGCAGGAGTTCACGCGACAGCTGCGCATCGGCTACGCGGCGGTGCAACTCGGCACGCGCTTCATCGCCACGCCGGAGTGCAAGGCCAGCGATGCCTACAAGCAGGCGATCATCGACGCGGAGGCCGATGACATCGTGATGACGGAGCGTCTCACCGGCGTCCCGGTGGCTGTCATTAGGAATCCGTTCATAGATCGGCTCGGGACCTCGGCGGGGTGGTTCGCGCGTTGGATGCTCAAGGGTCGCAAGACCAAGCATTGGATGCGAACCTTCTACGCGCTCAACTCCGTACGTCGCCTCAAGAAATCGCTGCACTCCTCCGACGTGAGCAGCGATTACTGGCAAGCCGGTCGTTCGGTGGCCGGCATCCACGAGGTGAAGCCCGCCGGCGACATCGTGCGGGAGTTCGCCGCCGCCCTCGACTGACCGCTCACCGGCATCCGTCCATGCGTCACACGGCTCTTCGTGCGCTCGCCGCGCTCATCCTCGCCTGCGCCTCCAACGTACCGCTCGCCGCCCAAGTCGAAGTCCCGTCGCTCAAGTACCGGACCTTCGAGACCCCGCACTTCCGCATCCATTACGAGCCCGAGCTCGAAGCCTGGGCGCGCCAAGTCGCCGAGCGCATGGAGAGCGTGCGCACGGCGGTCGCCGACCGCGTGGGCTACGCGTATCCGCACAAGATCGACCTCGTCGTCGAGGATCCGTTCAACCAACCCAACGGTTCCGCGTGGCCATCGCTGACCACGCCGGCCATGCGCTTCTGGGCCACGCCGCCCTCGCCCACCAGCAACATCGGCAACTCGCGCGGCTGGGGCGAGATCCTCGCGGTCCACGAATACGCGCACCTCGCGCACCTGCTGCGCCCGTCGCGCAAGCCACTCTCGTTGCCGCTGGGCATCTTCAGCATCGTGCCGCTCGGCCCCATCACCCGCGTGCCCGCATGGGTTACCGAAGGCTACGCGACGGTGATCGAGGGCGAACTCACCGGCAGCGGGCGCCCGAACTCTGCGCTGCGCCCGGCGATCATCCGTACGCTGGCGCTGGAAGGCTACCTGCCCGCCTACGGGCAGCTCGATGCCACCGGCCGCTTCAACGGCGGCGCCATGCGCTACTTGATCGGGTCGGCCTATCTCGAATGGCTGCAGGTGCAGTACGGCGACACCGTACTCCCGCGGCTGTGGCGCGGCACCACGGCGCGCGCCGGGCGTAACTTCCCCGCCGCCTTCAATGCCACCTTCGGTGACGCGCCCGACGTGCTGTATGGTCGATTCAGCGCACAAGTCACCGAACAGGCCGCCGCCGTGCGCGACCAGATCCGTCGCAACGGCTTGGCGCAGGGCTCTCTGGTACAGAAATGGTCGTGGGCGGTGGGCTCGCCCGACGTCGCGCCCGACGGGGAACGCATCGCCGTGCGCCGCGCGACGAACACGGATCCCGGCGGCATCGTCGTGCTCTCGCTCAAGCCCGACACCGCGGCGCAGCGTCGCGATTCCACGGCACTCGCCAAGCGGTTGGCGAAGGACCCGGAAGACATCGTCTTCGCTCAACCGTATCCGCGTGCACTCAAGCGCAGCGCGATCCTCCGCCCCGTCAACGGCAGCCCGTACGACGCACCGCGCTGGATGCCCGACGGCGAGCGCATCCTCGTCACCCGCAGCGTGCCGCTGGGCGACGGCCGCGCGCGCAGCGACTTGTTCGAGTGGCAGGTGAAGTCCGGCCGCGTACGGCGCATCACGAAGGGCGCAGGCATCCAGCTCGCCGACCCCACGCCCGACGGACAGCGTGCCGTCGCGCAGCAGTGCGGCGCGGGCGTCTGCTCGTTGCTCATCGTCGAGCTCGCCAGCGGCGCACGGCGCGTACTCAAGCAAGGCGGCCTCGACGCCAGCTACGCGGGTGCGCGCGTCTCGCCGGATGGCCGCCGCGTCGCGTCTGCGCGGCAGCAGAACGGTCGTTGGGTGCCCGTGGTGATCGACCTCGCCACCGGCGAGGAGCGCGTGCTCGGCCCCGCCGATGCGGCGTCGCGGTTCAGCCCCACGTGGGAGAACGACTCGACGCTGCTCGTGGCCAGCGAAGCCAGCGGCGCCATCGAGATCGAACGCATCCCGCTCAGCGGCGGCACGATCACCGTCGCGGTGCGTACGCTCGGCGCCGCCGCCTCGCCGGAAGTCGGTCCCGACGGCCGCATCTGGTGGCTGGACCTGCACGGACGCGGCTGGGACCTGCGCGTGAACGACGCGGGCAGCAGCGTGGCCGTTGCCCCGCCGCTCGATGAGGCGCAGTTCCCCGCCGTGAAGCGCGTCGATACGCGCCGCGCGCAGCAGTTCGAGGTCACGCCGCTCAATGAGCCGCGCCGCTACGGCGCCGGGCCCTTCGGCGTGACGTTCCTCATGGTCGGCACCGATGGTCAGGACGGCAGCGTCTTCGCCGCGGGCGCGACCTTCGGCGATCCCGTCGGTCGTGGCACCGGCGTGCTCTACGCCGGCGGCGGCTTGGATGGCGCGTGGAACGGCGCGCGCCTGGGCTACACGTGGCGCGGATTCCGCCCAGCCATCACCCTCGAAGGATTCGTCACCGACTACCTGCCGTCGCGGCACCCGGGAAAGGTCGGGTTCGGCTGGGAGGTTTTCGACCGCCGCTACACCGGCGCATTGCTGGCCGCTGAACTCTCACGCACCGGCGCGCGCACGCGCCTCAGCACGCGGCTCGGCGGCAGCCTCGGCAACAGCGACAACCCGTCTCTCATCCTTACCAAGCGCGAGCGCACGCTGTACTTCGCGGAACTGGGTGGCGGCCTCACGCTCGACACGCGGCCGCGCCAGAGCCTGGCGTTCGACTGGAAGGCCAACTACACCGGCGGCACCGCCGAGGATTCCGACTTCACCCGCACGACGGTAGACGCGCGCATCGCCATGCGCATGCCGCAGGGCGGCTTCGCCGTGCGGGCGCGCGGCGGTGAAGTGAACGACGGCGCGCCGATCAGCGAGATGTTCTTCGTCGGCGGCACGGCCTCGCCGTTCGTCGACCCCGCGGCGCTCGGCAATCGCATCGAGCACCTCGGCCTGCCCTTCGGCATCGCCAGCGGGCGTCGCTTCGGCATGCTCACGGCGGAGACCACCGGTCCCCTCCGCTTCTATCACGATTGGATCGTCGGCGGCGACGAGGAGTTCGGGGAGACGCTGCGCGTGGTCGGGGGCGAGTTCACCTTCGACGTGCCGCGCATCTCGGTGATGCGGATCCCGTCGGCCAACTTCCGCATCGGCCTCACGCACTCGCTGAACGGCCCGGTGCGCAACGAGACGCAGGTGTACTCGTCGTTCAGCGTGCGGCCATAGTCGGGCCGATCCCACCCCGGGGCCACGCGCGGTGCGTCAGCACCGCGACGCCCCCGGGGCGCACGGTCACCGTGCCGAGCGGGTGCACCACGCCGCCCTGCAACACTTCGATCGGGTGCTCGCCCACCGGCAACCGCACCCGCGCGATCGTCAGGCGGTGCGGCAGCAGCTGCCAGGCGCGCAGGTCCGGCTGGTCAATGACCGTTGAGCTCACCGAGAACGCGCCGAGCAGGAGGCCGAAGAGCATGCGGGGAATGCGCTGCGAGCGCGTGTCCTCTTTGTCCTCGTCGTCTTCGTCGCCGTTGATGGCGCGGTCGATCTGGCCCTCGGCCGCCCGCATGGCCGCGTAGCGCACCGCCGCGCGCGCGATGCCGCGCGCGAGCTTCGCGGGCACCTCACGCTCGAAGTCGCCGCCCACCGAGCCGGTCACGTCGGCCTGCAGCAGCGGGAACGTCCGGGGATTCGTGCGCACCTCGATGGGATGCGGCCCCGGCGTCGGGTCGCCGAAGGTGGCCCAGTTCACTTCGTACGTGAGCCAGCCCAGGCTGGCGTCGTGATTGAACGGGTCGTAGCGCCGGTTCGCCACGCGATTCGCGATGATGATGCGATTCGCATCCGAGCCGGTGGTCAACCCCACCAGCTCGTCGCTGTTGGTGTAGATGCCCAGCGTCTGCGGCTGCGGACGGCCGACGAAGCCGTCTTCGACGATGACCACGACGTCGCCGCTATCCGCACCGGCCCGCAGCGTGTCGCCGGGCAGCGTGCCGAGCAGCGCCGTGGCGTTCCGATAGGCGACGCGCGCATCCTCGTACTCGCCGGCCGCCTCGAACATCACGCCCGTGAAGTAGCGTAGCGCGCCTTCAAGCTCCCGTGCCGGCTTGCGGCCCTCGGCCTGCAGCAGCATCGCGAGGCGCCGCGCCTCCACGGCGGTCTCGTCGAGGTTGCCCTGCGCCAGCCAGTTCAGCGCGCCGTAGTACGGCACGAAGTAGTGCTCCGTGGCGAGCGGATAATACGGCAGCGCCGCGTCCGAGGTCATGAGCGACATCGCGCCCGCCGACAGGCGCTTGGTGTAGCGATCCTCGACGATCTGCCAGGCGCGGTCCATCGACTTGGCACCGGCCGCGTACTCGTGCGCGTGCAAGGCGATGACACCCCGATACATGTGGCGCAGCAGCGCGTCGCGCGGGGCGACCTTCTTGTCGCCCATGGCGATCCACGCCTGGTCGGCGCGGCCGTACATCAGGTGATCGCGAATCGTCCACTCCGCCGCGATGCCCATCGGCCCGGCGCGCCACGCCGCATTGGCCGTCGCGCAGCCGCTCGTGCCGAGCACGAGCGGGAGCGCGAGGGCCAGCCAGCCGCGGGTGGGACGCAAGGCGTTAGCGCGGCACTTCGCCGCGCAGGACGATCACGCGTTGCTGCGCGAGGGCAATCGCCTCGGCGAGCCGTGCATTGGCCTCGCCCTGGGCGCGGATGCGCTCGAGCTCCATCGAGAGCAGGAAGCGCTGGTAGCGCATGAGCGCCTCCTGCGGCCGCAGTTGCAGGTCGAGCAGGCGCGCAGCCTTGTACTCGATCTCCGGCTGGTCCGGATCGAGCACGCTGGCGCGGTCGTAGCGATTCAGCGCGCCCGCCATGTCATTTGCGGCCACGAGATCATCGCCTTCGCGCACCAGCGCCTCGGCCTGCGCACGCGCGCGGGCCTGCGTCGTCTGGTCCTGCGGCGTGCTCGCCACCATGATGCCCTGCGGCCCACGGCGGCTGACGACAGCCGCGCGACCCTGATCGAGCTGCACGACCATCACTTGCCCGACGCGATCGTACGGCGTGGCCGACTGCGAGGCCGGCACCATCGTGCCGAAGCCATCGAAGCGGCGGACCACCCAAGCCTGCGGGCCGGTCTTCGCCGCGGCCATCACTTGGTCGGGCGACATGCCGAGCACGATCTCGCCGCGGCCGATCGCATCGCAGATGCCCGGCTGGCAGCCACGGATGGCGAGGGCGTAGACGGAATCCGCCGAGTAGCGCAGCTGCGCGTACTCCGCCTGCTGCGCGGCCGCGGCGTCGGCCCCTTCGAGTTGTGGGATGTTGGCGTTGTTGGGGATCGTCACCGGTTGGTTCACGCGCTGCGGATACGGCGCGCAGGCGGCGGCAACGACGAGAAGCAAGGCGCTACGCATGTTCAGCTCCGGAATGCGGCGTGGTTACGGCGTGATCCGACGGCTCTGGATGTACTTCTTGATCTTGTGCTGCCCCACCCACGTGCGGACGTTCGTCTCGAGGTCCGTCAGGGTGAGGTCCACCTGGTAGAAGACCACGCGCTCGCGGCCTTCCTGGTCTTCGATCGCCTGCACCTCGCCTTGCAGCATGTAGCGGGCGCCCAGCTCGCGGGCCATGCGCGCGCGCGTCTCCGCCGAGGCATTGGTCTGCTGGTCGGCGCGTTCGCCGCGCAGTTCCTCGCGCTCCTCGGCGCTCGCCACCAGGCGCACCGCGCCGCTCTGCACGAAGGCGCGTTCCATGTCGCGGATGAACGTGCTCACCGGGATGTGTTCCATGGTGCGGTTGCGCACCTGGCCGACGATCAGCGCTGGCGGCGTGCCGCCGTTGGCCGCGGCGTAATCACGCGCCCACGACGACTCCAGCGACTGGGCAATCATCGCATTGGCCACGAGGCGCGAGTCCGCGTCGTTCCAGCGGCCCGAGAGGTCGGTGACGGAGTTGGGATCGATGCGCTCGACGCGCTTGATCGAACAGCCGCTGAGCGCGAGCACGGTGACGGCGAGAGCCGCGAGGGCGAATCGGGGGCGGAGCATAGGGACTCCAAGCGTGGGATGGGACGGCTGCGGTACTTCTATTGAATATGGGAGCAAGCCCCGTTCCAGCCGTCGGGGAAAATCCAAGTGCATGTAGGACAATGGGATGCGCTGGAATGCCCTACGCCAGATGTCCGCAATTTGTGACAGGCCACAGATGCGGAAATTGGACAGAGTGCTAAGTTCGGGGGCGCCGTTCACCCTCTCCCTGCACCAGTCTGCCCCATGCCATCTCCTGCAAAGTGGTTCAAGCCGGCCAGCATCGTCATCGTCCTCTGGATGGCGCTGGGCGTCGTCATGCTGACGCTCGATCTCATGACCACAGCCGAGCAGGCGGCTGCGCTTCCCGAGGCGCAACGATTGCTGCGCGAGGAGCGGCCGATGTGGTTGATGATCGTGTTTGGGCTCGCGACGACTCTCGGACTGCTCGGCGGCGTGGCGCTGGTCGCCCGCAAGGCGGCGGCGCAGACGCTGCTCCTGCTGAGCCTGGTCTTCGTCACCATCCAGTTCGGGTACACGGTCTTCGGCATGCAGGCGATCGCTCGCGTCGGGGCCGGACATGCGCTGGGGGTGCCCGGCTTCATCTTCGCGATGGGCGCGTTCTCGCTGTGGGTGGCGATCAAGGCACGGAACGACGGCTGGGTGGAGTAGCCTCATCTCCCTTTAGATTCTTCACATGCGTCTCTTCACCACCATCCTGAGCGCGGTCGCACTGGCGGCTGCGCTGTTCGTTGGCTTGCGCCCCATCGGGCCTGTGCCTCCGCTGGGCCAACTCATCAGCCCCACCACCGGCATCTGGTCCGTGGTTCGCAGCGCCGAGCTGCCCGCCGAACAATCATTGGAGCTCGCGGGACTCTCCACTTCCGTGGACGTGCGCTACGACGACCGCGGCGTGCCGCACGTGTTCGCGCAAACGGAAGCGGACGCCGCGCGCGCGCTGGGCTGGATCCATGCGCGCGATCGCCTGTTCCAGATGGAGATGATCCAGCGCGCGGTGGCCGGCACGCTCACCGAACTCGTCGGCGCACGCGCCCTGCCTCTCGACCGCTCGGCGCGGCGGCTCGCGCTGGCCGAGGGCGCGCTGGCCAAGTGGAATGCCGTGCCCGACACGGCCGTCGTGAAGCGCGACGTAACGGCGTACATGAACGGCGTGAACGCGTACATCGATGCCATGCGTCCGCAGGACCTGCCCCTGGAGTATCGCCTGCTTGGCCGGCGGCCGCGGCGCTTCGATCCGCAGGATACCTACTTCCTGTTGATCCGCATGTCGCAGACGCTTTCGTTCCAGCAGGGCGAACTCGCGCATCACGCGGTGTCGCAGTTGGTGGGTGAGGCCGCGGCTGATGCCCTGTTCGGCGTGACCGCGCCGATCCAGGAGCCGATCGAGCCCGTCGCGGGACGTCGGGCAGCGCAGATCGACGCGCGCTGGCGCTTGCCTGCGCCCGTGAAGCCCGACAGCGCGCGCGTCGCGATGGCGCAGGCGATCGGCCAGCTCGCGCAGTCCCTCACGCGCGGCGAGGCCGTGATCGGCTCCAACAACTGGGCCGTCGCTCCGCAGCGCTCGGCCACCGGCCATGCCCTGCTCGCCGGCGATCCGCATCTCGAGCTCACGTTGCCGAGCATCTGGTACGAGGCGCACTTGGTGGTGCCAGGCCAACTGGACGCCTACGGCGTCGGCTTCCCGCTCGCGCCGATCATCCCGATCGGGTTCAACCGCGACATGGCGTGGACCATGACCAACACCGGCAACGACGTCGTCGATTTCTATAAGGAAGTGGTCGATGACTCCACGTCGCCGCGCCGCTACATGCTCGATGGCGCGTGGACCGACGTGCGCACGCGCGTGGAGACGTATCGTGATCCGAACGGCGGCACCGTCGCGGTGGATACGTTCTACGCCACGCATCGCGGTCCCCTGTTCCGCTCCGCGCTCGGCTGGGTCTCGCAGCGCTGGACCGCGCGCGAGCCGAGCAACGAGGGCGACAACTTCCGCAGCGGCATGCGCGCGACCGGCGTGCGCGACTTCTATGCGCGGATGGAGAGCTACCACACGCCGGCGCAGAACATGCTCACCGCCGACCGCGCGGGGAACATCGGGATTCGCAGCACCGGGCGATATCCCATCCGTCCCGGCAACGGTCGCGGCGACGTCGCGTTCGACGGCAGCACGCGCGCCAACGATTGGACCGGCGACCAGCCCGTGAGCTGGTATCCGCAGAGCATCAATCCCGCCCAGGGGTATCTCGCGAGCGCGAACCAGCAGCCGATGGATCCCAGTGTGCGCCCCGGGTACCAGGGTGCCGATTGGCCCTCGCCGTGGCGGGCAATGCGCATCAACGCCCTGCTCCGCGGCGATTCGTCGGTGACCGTGGATGACATGCGGCGCTTCCATACGGATCCGCGCAGCGAGCTCACGCCGTTCGTGATGCGCGCCGTCGGAGAGGCGCGCGCAGCGGCGCAGGCGGCAGGTACCTGGACCAACGACGACGAGGCTGCGTTCACGCATCTCAGCACGGGAGAATCCGAGTTCACGCCCACGAGTGCGTGGGCCGTGCTGTTCAACGCCGTCGTCACATCGCTCACGCGGCATACCTGGGACGAGCTCATCATCCCCGGCGAGGACCGTCGCATCGCGACGCCCGGGCAGATGCTGCTCGTCATGTTGCTCCGCGACCCCGGCAATGCATGGTGGGATGACCGTCGCACCGGTGATGCGACCGAAACGCGCGATGCGATCGTATTGCGCGCGCTGCGCGAGGCGTGGACCGAGACGCGCGCGTCGCAGGGCAATGATCCCAGCCAGTGGCGTTGGGGGAATGTACGGCAGGTGAACGTGCATCACCTGCTCCGGCTGCCCGGCTTCGGGCGCACGGGCCTCGAAGTCACGTCCGGTCCCGGCACGCTGTCGCCGTCGGAGAGTAACGGCACGCACGGTGCCTCGTGGCGATTCGTCGTCGAGCTCGGGCCCGAGGTGAAGGGCTGGGGCACATACCCCGGCGGACAGAGCGGGAATCCCGTGAGCTCGCGTTATGCGGACCGCATGGAGCTATGGCGGCGCGGCGAGTTGGCCGAGCTGCGTTTCCCGCGCAGCGCGGAT
Source organism: Pseudogemmatithrix spongiicola (assembly GCF_030623445.1). Classification (NCBI taxonomy): domain Bacteria; kingdom Pseudomonadati; phylum Gemmatimonadota; class Gemmatimonadia; order Gemmatimonadales; family Gemmatimonadaceae; genus Pseudogemmatithrix; species Pseudogemmatithrix spongiicola. Next base: position 1,346,286 of record NZ_CP130613.1, on the reverse strand, counting down.
GCCCTGCCCGCCGAGCAGGTCTCGGCGAAGCTCACGTTCACGCCGGCTGGAGGGAGCCGCTGATGCGGAAGCCAGGACTCGGGATTTGGTTCGGGGCGCTGCTGCTCGCGCTCGTGCTCGGCACGTATGCGTTCGATTGGCTCGCGGTGCCCGTGATTGCGGCGGCGTTCGCGTGGATCCGGCGGGATGATGCGTCAGTGCCGTTGTTGGCGTCGGTGGCCGGTGCGGCGTCGTGGATGGCGTTGCTGGTTTGGCAGTCGATGACCGGGTCGGTGACGGAAGTCGCGCGCGTCGTGGGCGAAGCAATGCAGGTTGGCGGCGGGCCACTGCTGGGGCTGACGATCGCGTTCCCTGCCCTGCTGGCCGGGGCTGCGGCGGGTCTCGTGCGCGGGGTGCGGCAGGGGTAAGGACTGGGGCGCCGGATACTGCTGCGGGTTCGCAAGGATATGCGGTCGCATAATCCTGTGGAATATCCAGGCGGTGCGTGCTAGGTGTCGGTTCTAAGGACGTTGTTCACGCTGCATGAGGAAGTGGAGCAGCGGGGGGACGCGGCCGAGCGACCGGTGCGGCCGTTCGACGTTGTAGCAATCTAGGAAGTCGGGTAGCGCCGCGTTGCGGTGGCGGGAGCTGCGGTAGGGCTTCTTGTAGGCCCAGCGGCGGAGCGCGGTCTGGATGAAGCGCTCCGCCTTGCCGTTCGTCTGCGGGCGGTAGGGCTTGGTGCGCAGGTGCCGGATCCCGTGCGCGGCGAGCATCGCCTGCACAGCGTGGCTGGTGTAGGCCTTCGCGTTGTCGGTCATCACGCCGTGGACCGGTATGCCCAACTGTGCAAACCAGCGGTGCGCCGCGTCGAGGAAGCGCGCGCACGCCGCCGCGTCCTGCGTCGGCAGCAGCGCCGCGTACGCGAGGCGCGTCGCGTCGTCGACCGCGACGTGCAGGTGGTCCTGGCCGAGCCCCCGACGGCGGCCGACCTTCGAGCGGTTGCCGTGCGCGCGGTGGCCCGCCGCGACGAAGCGGTCGAGCGCCTTCGTGTCGACGTGCAGGAGCTCGCCCGGCGTCTCGCGCTCGTAGCGCGGCCCGCCGGTTGCGCCGGGCCCCTTCAGCCGGCCTTGGCCCGCGCGCGTCAGGATCCGGCCGACCGTCGAGACCGCGAGCCCGAGTCGCTCCGCGATCTCGGGACCCGTCAGGCGCTTCGCCCGGAGCCGGAGGATTCGCTCGATCTGCGCGGGCTGCGTCGCGCGCGGCGAGCGCCGCGGCCGCGACGAGCGATCGGCCAGCGCAGCCCAGCCGCCGGCCGCGAAGCGCCGCAGCCACTTGTACGCCGTGCTCGTGCTGATGTGGAGGGCGGCGGCGACGGCGCGCACCGGTTCGCCGTCGAGGACCACCCGGCGAACGAGCTCGGCTCGCCCCCAGGCGGTCAATCGCGCATTGTTGTGGATGTTCACTGAGGCCTCTGGCTGAAGGTTGGGTGGCTCGCACCTCCAGCTTCCTCAGTTATGCCTCAGTGAACAACCTCCTTAGAACCGACAGCTAGGGCGGTGCTTGCGAAGGGGTTAGCGCTGCGGGATACTGTTTTATTGCTGCGAAGAAGGCCTGAGTATCCCTGCGGATATACGCGAGGGCTGGGCGGTTTTCGCACATAATCCACGTTATGTGGACACAGGCTACCTTGGGTGATACGCATCCTTTGCGCCCGATTCACCTTCCCGTCCGGAACCCTTGATGAGCGAGCCAGCAGACGCGGAGTATAGCGAAGACGACGAAAAGTCTCTGTATGTCGACGAAGCTCTAACTGACGATACGGTCGTTCCTGACGACTACCAGATCGCTAGCTACGGTGCCGACTACGACGTTGAGGGACTGGTACGCCGCATTCAGCGCGGCGACATCTTCGTTCCGAGCTTTCAAAGACAGTACATGTGGAACCAGCAGGAAGCCTCTCGCTTTGTTGAGAGTCTTCTCCTCGGACTGCCTGTGCCAGGCATTTTTTTGGCAACGGAGCCGTCGACCGGGAAGATGCTAGTCATTGATGGCCAGCAACGTCTGAAGACGCTTCAGTTCTTTTACGAGGGCTCATTCAATCCGAAGCCCGACGCAAAGACGCATCGGCTCTTCAAGCTGGTGAAGGTTCAGAAGCCCTTCGACGGACTATCGTACAAGGAGCTTGATCAGCGAGATCGGATGAAGTTGGACAACGCCATTATCCACGCGACCGTCATCAAGCAGGAAGCACCCAAAGATGGCGATACAAGCATCTACCACATCTTCGAGCGCCTCAACAACGGCGGCAGGCGTCTCGCTGGCCAGGAGATTCGCTCGGCTCTATATCACGGCGCATTGATCGAACTTCTGGACTCGCTTGCAGAGCTCCCATCGTGGCGCCGCCTTTTTGGAGCCCGAAGCAAGCGAGAGAAGGATGAGGAGCTCTTGCTTCGCTTCTTTGCTTTGCACTTTGCTAGCAGTGCATACGAGAAGCCAATGACCGAGTTCCTGAATCAGTTTGCGGCGAAGAACCGCAATCCATCCCCCGAGACGCTGGATGCATGGCGGCAGTTGGTGGTGGACACTCTGGATCTCATTGAGAAGTCCTTGGGCTTGACCGCCTTCCGTATCGGCAAACCGCTCAACGCCGCACTTTGCGATGCCATCATGGTCGGAGTAGCCGCTAGGCTGCAACACTCGCCCGCCCCGCGGGAAGACGCACTCCGCAAGGCCTATCAGGAACTGATGGCCAGTGACGCGTTTATGCAGGCTGTCACTCGCGCCACATCTGACGAGCAAAGCGTCTCCACGAGGCTGGAACTAGCCCGGAAGGCCTTCGCGGCCACCTGATGAAGAACCGGGAGATTACCCGTCAGGTCCAGCGAATCAAGGCTCTCCTCAAGAAAGTAGACGAGGCGAGTGCGGGGAACGTTGAGCTTCAGTCTCACTGGGCTCGCTACGCCTGCGTTCTGATGGCTGGCCTTATCGAGAACGCCTATGCGGAGGTTTATTCCGCGTTCGTGAAGGGCAATGCTCAGGCTCCGGTAGCATCCTATGCAACTCACATGCTTAGCTCTGTTCAGAACCCAAAGACTAAGCGCTTCCTCGAGACGTCCGAACGCTTTAAGCCGAGCTGGCGGTCAGAACTTGAGGCATTTGTCGACCAGGATGGGCGCAAGGACGCGATTGACTCAATTATGGCCAACCGGCATTTGATCGCTCACGGTAGCGATTCTGGCATTACGATGGCCCGGGTTCGGACGTATCTCGATAAGGCGCTCGAGGTGATGGAGTTCATCGAGAACCAGTTGAGCAGGTGACCTGCGCGCTGCCACATAACGAAGCTTGCTGCCGACAAGCGCGGATGTGGTAGCGGTTGTGGGGCCTCGCCTTCATCTTCTGTATGGTTTGGCGAGGCCCCACAACCGCATTCTATGGAAAGCGCTTGCAGCAGAAGCAAACGTTAGCGTGACCTAGACAAATGACGGAGGGTAGCTAGCAATGACATCTTTTCGAAGCGCACTGTGTCTCTTCGCGCTCGCGACTCCCCTCCTGTCCGAAGCCCAAAGCGCACCCAGCACTCCGCAGACGCTCTCGACAGCCGAGGTGGCGCGCCGTGCCTCTCCTGCTTCTGTCGTGGTTCTCGCACTTAGCGCGAACGGCGACACCCTCGGCCAAGGCTCTGGCTTCATCTTGCGTGCCGACGGCGTCATCGTGACGAACCATCACGTGCTAGCTGGCTCTTCGCGTGCAGCAGTCATTCTGCCGAACGGCGAGACCTACACCCGGGTGCGCGTACTGGACGCAGACAGCAGTCTTGATCTCGCACTGCTCAAGATCCCTGGGGCAGGCCTCCCCTTCCTTCCTCCACGCACCACAACGCCTCGTGCAGGTGAGAGGGCGGTTGTTCTTGGTAGTCCTCTCGGACTCGCCAATACCGTGTCCGAAGGCATTGTAAGCGCAGCACGTGTCGTTGAAGGCCGGGAGCTAATTCAGATTACGGCACCGATTTCTCCCGGATCAAGCGGAGGTCCGGTACTGGATGGGACTGGTCGTGTGTTCGCGGTAGCGACAGCGTATCTGGCCGAAGGCCAGCAGCTCAACTTCGCGGTGCCCGTTCGCTACGCAGTTGGCTTACTGGAGGACGGTCCAACCGAGCGCTCCGTCGCCGAGGTTTTCGCGGGCTCGCCAGCGACGCAGAGTACACAGTCACGTGCCGCGACGACTATGCGTCGCGCGTCGCAGCCGCGAACCGAGTTTGGCGGTACCTACTCACTCACAGAACAGATCCGTGATTCGGATGGTGCGGTACGCATGAACCGCGTTGGCTTCCTTGTGGCTAACAGGGAAGTGGGGCTGCTCTCGATGGCAGAAGGAACCTGGGACAAGGTTGTCGGTGAGACATTTGTTTCTGGCGTGACGCGATGGTCGTCGAACTCTGCTGGTGATCTACTCCTTGCCGCAGGCGGCATCACTTGGGATGGATTCCAGGCTGAGGGCGGCGGCTTCTTTGCGGAAGGTCGATTCACATTTGAGAAGCGCGAGTTCGTTTCCGTCATCAGTGCAGAGCCTTACCGCCTTCCGCTTTCGAGCGAGGATGGTCTCTATCGCGCCACAGTTCGCACTAGGTATCGTGCGCGCGGCCGCGAAGGCTCAGACTACCTGGAATGGACGGGAGATCTCGCAGTCGCGTTCGCCAACGACAGCATTTACGTTGACCTTGCGCTATACAACGCCTCAGGTGGGAGTACCGCATTCTTTGCAACCGGTCGGCTCATAGCGGGCGAGCGCTTTGACCTTTCAGACAGCAGTGGCAGCAGGCTCACTGGCTCCGTGCGTGACGGGCTGTTGACGGCAGATTGGACTGATCAGCGCGAGAATGGCGCCGCTTTCGTTGGGCGACTCCGCGCAGACAGGCGCTAACACTGGTGCGCGCACGCTAACGACGCTTGCTGCCGACGAGGGCAGCTAGTGTGGCGGTTGTGGGGCCTCGCCTTCATCTTTTGCACGGTTCTGCGAGGCCCCACAACCGCATTTTTCTGTGAAGCGGCGGCCCGCGTCAAGCCCCAGATGTGCTGACGCTGTTGCAACTCTCGATTGTGCCCGCGCGGCTCGAGGTGCTGCTCATCCTTCTGTTCGCGCTCACTCGTGAGGCCCGCGGCCTCGGCGCATTGGGGTCTGCGAAGGAGTGGTGGCGCCAACTATGGGTCGGCTCTCACCAGCGGCCATAAAATGCGTCGCGCTCACCACGCCCGATTCAGTCATCTCGATCCTACGCAGGTCCTGCATGCCCGCGGTGCTTACGCGGCGTGCACCGGCTCGCTCGGCGGCATCCGCAGCTGGCCCGCGTCATACGCCCGCTGATCCCGCCACATCGCATACAGGATGCCCGCGAGCCGCCGCGCCAGCGCGACCGCCGCGATCTTCTTGCCCCGCCGATGCAGGATGCGCTGCGCCCACGCGCGCAGCACCGCGGTGTCGGCCGCCTTCGAGCGGAGGATGCGCCACGCCGCCTCGACCAGGAGATAGCGCGCGCGGCGGTTGCCCGCCTTCGTGATGTGCCCGACCCGGCGCTTCTCGCCTGAGCTCCGCTCCCCGGGCACCAGCCCGAGGAAGGCCTCGAACTGGTGCGCCGACGGGAACCGGCCGACGTCATCCGCAATCGCGACGAGGCCGCTCGAGGTCACCGGCCCGATGGAGGGGGCCGTCTGCAGCAGCGCCACGATCGGGTCCGTGCGCCCCAGTGCCGCGATGCGCGCGTCCGCGGCCTCGATCTGGACGTTCAGCGGGCCGAGGACCGCGATCAACGGCGCGAGCTCGGCCGCCAGCGTCGACCCGAGGGGGAGCGCCGTGAGTCGCTCGACGAAGTTCGCGGCCGTGCTGCTCGGCACGCGCAGGCCGTCGCGGCGCACGAGCGCCTTGGCGAGCGCGATGCACCGCGTGCGCGTGCGGACCAGCGCCTCGCGCACCGCCAGCTCGGCGCGCACGTGGCGGCGCGCGGCCGACACGCGGTGCGCTGGCCGATAGGCGCCGAGCCGGAGCGCGTCGGCGAGGGTGCGCGCATCGCGCCTGTCCGTCTTCACGCGCCGACTCCGCGTGGCGTACATCGGCGCGAAGTTCGGGTCGGCGACAATCACCGCGTGGCCGAGCGCCTCCAGGTGACACGCGACCCATTCGCTCTCGGTCGACGCCTCGACGAGGATCCGCGCGGGCGGACGCGACCCCAGCACCGCCGTGAAGCGGTCACGGCTCGTGACGATGCGCCGCTCCGTCGCGTGCCCCTCCGCGTCGAGGATGCAGAGTTGGCTCTCGCGCTTGTGGAGATCAATCCCTATCATATCCATGGCGGCTGGCCTCCGCAGTGTGCCCCGTCGCGAGACGGTGAGCACGGTAGATGGTATGGGGCAGAACCTTGCACCCCGCGATGGGCGGAGGTCCAGCCGCCGCTTCATACCAACTATTGGAGCCCTCGCAGCAGAAGCACACGTTATGCCGATTCGACGGGCATCCGCGTATTGCAGGCAACCGTCTGACAGGCGCCGTGGTACGAACAGGGGATGAGGTTCCGCGCGCTCCGTCCCCACCGGCGCCCCCGCCTGCCCTCGCTTGTCGCCGGAGCCGTCGCGCTCCTCGTGCAGGCGACGTTGGCTGTCCTCGTCCTCTGGCAACCGGCACCTGCGCCAGTCGAGCCCGCACGCAGCCCTCGCGCGGCGGAGCCCACTCCACGACTCATCTACATCCCCACCGTGCGCCCTCGCGACTCAGGACCTGGCGACCCAACGACTCCTGGCGGCGCGCGAGGCGGGACCGTTGGTGCATCCACGGTTGATTCGAGCACGACGGGCGTACTCGACGCCGATGCCGCGTCCTCCGGAGCCGCGACTGCAGCGCCGTCGCCCGCAGCCGAGCGGCCCTACGGCCTGTTCGACAACCCGTTCATGCCGTCGCGCGATGCCCGGCTCGCGGTGCCGCCGCTCAGCGAATCGGACTCGCTACAGCCCCTGCGTGATCACCTCGACCGCGCGTTCATCAAGGCCCTCGCGCGGGAGCGCGCTGCGAATGCCGCGAGTGATTGGACCATCGGAAGCGGCGACGCCCGCTTCGGCCTTACGCCGGGGCGACTCCACCTCGGCCACTTCACCATCCCGCTTCCGGTGACGGTCCGCTCGCTGCGCGACGTCGATCCCCGCATCCGCCAGCAGCAGGCGATGTTGCGCGAGGTGCGCGAACAAGCCGAGCGGCGTGACCGCGAGGCGCGGGCACAGCGCCCGTGAGGTCGCGCGCGCACGGCATAACGACGCTTGCTGCCGATGAACGCGGTGCGGACTGGGTTTGGCGGGGCCGCCGTGATGCCCTAGGCTGGTTGCGGCGGCCCCGCCAAACCCTTCTTATTGGAGCGTTCACAGCAGAAGCATACGTTATGCCGACCCTACGCCGCTTACGCAGGAGCACGACTGACGACCAGTACCTGCTTCCGACCTTCATCACAAATGACGCCGACTCCGATGTCGACCGTCGCATGACGCTCCCGAGCCCGCGTCCACGAGCGCACGCGCCATTCCTCGCCCTGTTGGTCGTCTTGTCGACCCTCGGTGCGCGCAATTCAAGCACCTATGTTGCCGATCTCACGAGCAACGACCAGCGTCCGATTGCGGGCACGCTACGCGATGACAACTACTCGCTAGCGCTGGAGCTCCGGCGATTGACTTGGCGCCCCAATGCACCGAGCGCGCTCGATGTTGACGTCGCGGCCTTTGCAGAAGTGGGAGAATCAGCGACAGTGCCTGGCCCTCTGATCCGCGTCCCCGCCGGCACACACCTCCGCATCACGATTCGGAATACACTCGCTGAGCGCGCTACCGTGCACGGTCTGCACGACCACGACGGACCGCGAGATTCCGTGTCGCTTACCCCGGGCGAGACGCGGGAGCTGCGATTCGTCGCTCAGCGTGTCGGGACCTTCGCATATTTCGCGCGCACGACCGCCACGCCGACGTTGCTGGGGCGTCGCGACGACTCACAGCTTGTCGCCGCATTCATCGTGGACCCGGCGGGCACCGACCCAGGCGTCGCGAACGCGCGCGAGCGACTGCTAATCATCACCGCGTGGGATGACTCGCTCGCGAATCCTGCATCGCCCTACGGCCCGCGACAGGTCTACGCAATCAACGGTCAATCGTGGCCGTTCACAGAACGCCTCACGTACAATCAAGGCGATTCGATTCGTTGGCGCGTGCTCAACCTCAGCCAACACGTCCATCCGATGCACCTGCACGGCACCTACTTTCGGGTGCAGTCGCGCGGCACACCATTCACTGACACCGCACTTGGTGACACATCGCGTCTGGTGGTGACAGAATATCTGGGCGCGGGTGGAACGATGATGGTTGATTGGAAGGCCGAACGCGCCGGAAATTGGCTCTTCCACTGCCACACCATCAACCACATCGACGAAGCGCTTCGGCTCGGCGAGGTTGCGAGGGCGAACGCGCACGCGAACCACGGTACGGTCACCGATGTGATGGCGGGGCTCGTCACGGCAATTAGCGTGCGCCCGTCTTCGGTGGCGGAGGAACCTGAGGTGACACCCCGGCGTCGCTTGCGGCTCTTCGTCACCGAGCGCCCAGCGCCGGTCCGCGGGAGTCCATCACTGGCGTATGTGCTGCAGCGCGACGAGCGCGAGCCCGCACGTGATTCCGTAGAGCTTCCCGGGTCCACACTCGAACTGCAGCAGGATGAGCCGACGGTCATCACTGTTGTGAATCGAAGCCGGCAGCCCACCGCAGTCCACTGGCACGGGATGGAGCTTGAGAGTTTCTACGATGGCGTCGCGGGCTGGAGCGGAGGCGGGACTCGCGTTGCCCCAATCATTGCCCCCGACGACTCGTTCGTCGTGCATATGACGCCGCCGCGGGCCGGCACGTTCATCTACCACACTCACGCTGGTGAGCTCGCACAGCTGACGGGCGGGCTCTACGGCGCGATGATTGTGCGCGCGCGCGACCACCGGCCCGATGCAAACGAGCGCGTAGTCGTTCTCGCAGACTCAACCGCCGACTCAATCCGCGCACCCGTTGGGTCGATGATTAACGGTCGCAGGAACCCAGTTCCGATTGACCTCACGGCGGGCAGAACGCATCGCATCCGCTTCATCAGCATCGGCGCGGTCGCACTCAAACGCGTGAGACTCCTCGAGGGCGATGCGATCCTGCAGTGGATCCCTGTCGCGAAGGACGGCGCCGAGTACACGTCGGCACAGCGGGTGAGGCGGAGTGCAGAGCAGGTGCTCGCGCCTGGTGAAACGATGGACGTGCTCGTGACCCCCACACGCGCCGGAACGCTCGTGCTCGAAGTGACCTCAGCGTATGGGCCTCCCGTGACCACACGCGTGGAGGTACGGGTGGAGGAGCCGCGTTAGTTGCGCCTGAAGGAGTCAATAGGGTCCGCCTGAGAGCGTGGCAGCATAACGACGCTTGCTGCCGATGGCCGCGGCTAAGGATGCAGTTGCGGGGCGGCCGCCTGTTGGAAATGGGACGGCCTAGCGGCCGCCCCACAACTGCTTCTTATTGAAGCGTCCACAGCAGAAGCAAACGTTATGCCGACTGGATTCAGAGGGTCGATGCAACACCTTCCATAGTTCCTTCTATATGGAGGTAGTTGCGATGTTCATCCCCAGCCCGCACGGCTACACCTGGCAGCAGCGCACCGAGCTCTGGCGCCGCTACCGCGCCGGCGACTCGATCCGTGAGATCGCCGCCGACCTCGCTAAGAATCCCGGCGCCGTCCACGGCGTGATCCGTCTCGAAGGCGGCATCTCGCCGCGCCTCCGCGCCCGCTCGGAGCGCGCGCTGTCCTTCGAGGAGCGCGAACTCATCTCCCGTGCGCTGGCCGCGGGCGAGTCCTACCGCGCCATCGGCCGTCGCCTCGGCCGCGCCGCCTCGACCATCAGCCGCGAGGTCGCCCGGCACGGCGGCCGCACCACGTATCGCGCCATCCGCGCCGACAGCCGCGCGTGGGAGCTGGCGCGCCGCCCCAAGGCCTGCCGCCTCGCGTCCCGGCCGCGCCTGCGCTATCTCATTGCGACGAAGCTCAAGCAACGCTGGTCGCCCGAACAGATCAGCGGCTGGTTGCGCCTCGCCTTCCCCGACGAGCCGGAGCTGCACGTGTCGCACGAGACCATCTATCGCTCGCTCTACGTCCAGACGCGCGGCGTGCTGAAGAAGGAGCTGCTGAAGCATCTGCGCACCGGACGCGTGGTCCGGCGCTCACGCGCCTCGACGCGCAAGGGCCAGGGCCGCGGGCAGATCGTCGACGCCATCCCGATCAGCGCGCGGCCCGCCGAGGTCGAGGACCGCGCCGTGCCCGGCCACTGGGAAGGCGACCTCCTCGCCGGCGGCGGCAACACGCACATCGCCACGCTCGTGGAGCGCACGTCGCGCTTCACGATCCTCGTGAAGGTCGAGAGCAAGGAGCCGGGCCGCGTCGTGCCCGCGCTCATCCGCCAGATCCGGCGGCTGCCGGCGCACGTCGCGCGCTCGCTCACCTGGGACCGCGGCAAGGAGCTCGCGCACCACCAACGCTTCACGGTCGCCACCGGCGTGCAGGTCTACTTTTGCGATCCGTACAGCCCGTGGCAGCGAGGCACCAACGAGAACACCAACGGCCTGCTCCGGCAGTACTTCCGCACTGGCGCGAATCTCGCCACCGTTACGCAGCGGCAGCTCGACGCCGTCGCCGACCAGCTTAACGGCCGGCCGCGCAAGACCCTACACTTCCGCACGCCCGCGGAGGTGTTCGACGAAGCTGTTGCATTGATTGCCTGAATTCATCCGAGCTGTGCAATCCGAAGCACGCACTCATACACATGTTTATTCCCGCTCTGTTTGCGAATGAAGCGCATCAGCCTACGCCGCTCAGCTGCAGTAGATCCAGAGGTAGGCAAACCTCATTCCGTGTTGCTCGGCGCTCAGTGTGTCGCCGAGCTCGAGAGGCCTTCCGTGTTGCGACGCTCTTCCACACGCTCGCGTACCACGACAGAGGCTGAGTCGCGACTTCCGAGATCAGCCTCTCGTTCTAAGCCTTTCCCGAAGCCGGTGGCTGTTCCCCAGGCTTAGCGACCGATCTTCTCACTGCGGCACCTGCGTTAGAGCTCGAGCTCTTTGCAGCCCTGCTTCTGATTCTGACGGTCCGGACGTGATTCCCGCTTCCTTCCACAGCGAGTACACCGCCGGAATCACGAGCAAGGTCAGCACCGTGCTCGACACCATCCCTCCATCATCGGCGCCGCGATGCGCCGCATGACCGTACCGCCGGCTCCCGTCCCCCAAAGGAGTGGCAGTAGGCCGCCCATAATCGCCGTGACCGTCATCATCTTTGGGCGCACGCGCTCTACCGCTCCCTCGATGACGGCGCTGTACAGCTCCTCGAGGGTCGCGCGTCTCCCGTCCGCCGTGCGTGCCTGCCACGCGTGATCGAGATAGATAAGCATCACCACGCCCGTCTCTGCGGCCACGCCAGCTAGGGCGATGAACCCGATTGCCACTGCCACGGACCAGTTGTAGCCCAGTGCCCAGAGGAACCAGAGCCCACCCACGAGCGCGAATGGCAGCGAGAGCATCACAATCAACGACTCGCCGACGTTGCCGAAGTTCAGGTACAGCAACAGGAAGATCAGCGCGAGCGTTGCCGGAATGACGAGCTTCATCCGCTCCTTCGCGCGCTGCATATACTCGTACTGTCCGCTCCATACGACGGAGTAGCCTGTGGGGAGAGTGACCTGTTCGGACACTGCACGCTGCGCCTCCGCGACATAGCTACCGATGTCGCGGTCCACGACGTCCACGTACACCCACGCCGTGGGCATCGCGCCTTCGGTGCGGACCACCATTGGACCCGCGACGGGCGTAATGCGCGCCAGCTGGCCCAGCGGCACCTGCGCAGGCTTCTTGCCGCCTCCGCCGTTCTCTGCTCCCATCCCGCCCATTCCTCCACTCGCAGCGGCGCTGGATCCGCCAGCTCCGTGCGCCACCGGCACGAGCACCGACGCCAAGCGCTCTGGCGAGTCCCGCAGTTCCTGCGGATACCGCACCCGCACGCCGAACCGGCGCCTTCCCTCGACCGTCTGCGTGATTGTCATGCCGCCAATCGCGGTCGCGATGACCGCTTGCACGTCGCCGACATTGAGTCCGTGCCGCGCAGCCGCCTGCCGATCAATGTCTATGTCGAGGTAATAGCCGCTCACGGCGCGCTCAGCGAACGCACTGCGGGTGCCGGGCACCATCCGCACCGCCTGCTCAATCTCGCGACCGAGCCGCTCCAGTTCCGCGAGATCAGGACCAAACACCTTAATGCCCACTGGTGTGCGGATGCCGGTAGCGAGCATATCGTTGCGGCCTTGGATCGGCATCGTCCACGCATTCGTCACGCCAGGGACGCGCAGCGCAGAATCCATCTGAGCAACGAGCCGGTCGTAGGTCATCCCCGCGCGCCATTCCTCTTGAGGGCGCAGCGTAATGGTTGTCTCGATCATATCGAGCCCGGCGGGATCAGTGGCCGTGTTCGCCCGACCCGCCTTCCCCCACACGTGTGCCACTTCGGGAAACGTCCGAATGATATCGGCTTGCATGCCGAGCAGCTCACGCGCACGCGCCACGCTCACGCCGGGCAAGGTCGTCGGCATGTAGAGCACCGTACCCTCTTCCAATCTCGGCATGAACTCACTGCCAATCCGCGACCACGGTATCCACGTCAGAATCACTGCCGCTACCGAAGCGATCACCACCGGCCAGCGATGCCGCAGCACGAACGTGATGAGCGGGTGATACGCACGCATCAGCCATCGATTGACGGGATTGGCCGATTCCCGGTAGATGCGTCCACGTACAAACAGGCCCATCGCCACGGGTACCAGCGTCACAGACAGTAAACTGGACGCCGCCATTGCGAACGTCTTAGTGTATGCGAGCGGCGAGAACAGCCGGCCTTCTTGCCCCTCCAGCGCAAAGACGGGCAGGAACGAGACGGTAATGATGAGCAACGAGAAGAAGAGCGCGGGCCCCACTTCCTGCGCCGACTCGACCACCGCCTGCCAACGCTCGGCGCGCGTGAGCGTGCCCGTGTCGAGCCAGCGCGATTCCACCGCGCCCGGTTGCTCGCGCGCAACGATGGCACGCTCCAGATGCTTGTGCAGATTCTCGATCATCACGATCGCGGCGTCAATCATCGCGCCAATGGCAATCGCGATGCCGCCGAGCGACATAATGTCGGCACCAACGCCGACGTAGCGCATCGCGATGAACGCGATGAGAATGCCCACCGGAAGCGTGATGATCGCCACGAGCGCCGAGCGCGCGTGCAGCAAGAAGACGATGCACACCAGCGCGACCACGAGACTCTCTTCCAGCAGCTTGAATCGCAAGTTCGCAATGGCGCGCTCGATGAGATCACTGCGGTCATACACGGGCCGCAGGACGACGCCGGGCGGCAACGCCGGCGCCACCTGCGCAATGCGCTCCTTGACGCGTGCAATCGTTGCGAGTGCGTTCTCGCCAAAGCGCATCACGACGATGGCGCCGACCGCGTCTCCACGACCGTCGAGCTCGGCGACGCCGCGACGCACGGCCGGCCCGACCGACACGCGGCCCACCTCGGCCACGCGGATCGGCGTCCCGCGATCCGTCGCCCCGACGACGATGTTCTCGATATCACGCAGCGACTTGAGGTACCCCAAGCCCCGCACCATATACTCGCGCTCGGATAGCTCGACGACCATCGCGCCGATGTCGGCGTTCGATGTCTGGATGGCCTGCATCACCCGAGTGACGGGAATGCCATACGCGAGAAGCTTCGCGGGGTCGAGATCCACTTGGTACTGCTTTTCGTAGCCCCCGACGGTAGCGACCTCCGAGACGCCGGGCACGGCGGTGAGCTCATAGCGGAGATACCAATCCTGCAGTGCTCGCAACTCAGATAGGTCGAGGCGGCCGGTGGTGTCCTCGAGCGCGTACTGATACACCCAGCCGAGTCCGGTGGCGTCTGGACCTAGCGTCGGCGACACGGACGCCGGGAGACGACCCTTGAGACCATTCAGGTACTCGAGCACACGACTACGGGCCCAGTAGAGGTCGGTGTCGTCGTCAAAGATGATGTACACGAACGAGACGCCGAAGAACGAGTACCCGCGCACCACCTCCGCCCCCGGCACCTTCAGCATCTCGGCCGCAATCGGGTAGGTGATCTGGTCCTCGACAATCTGCGGCGCCTGCTCGCTGTATTCGGTCTGGATGATGACCTGTACGTCGCTCAAGTCGGGCAGGGCCTCGAGCGGCGTGCGCTGCAGCGCGATGACACCGCCCCCGATGGCAGCCACCGTCGCAAGCGTCACGAGGAAGATGTTCCGGACCGACCACTCGATGATTCGTTTGAGCATCGCGCGGCGCCTCAGTGATCGTGAGCGGACGGAGGCGGCGGCACCGACTTGCTCGGTGTCGGCGCTTCCATTCCCGGCATGCCCGCCATCGCGCCGAGCGCCGCGCCCAGATTCGACTCCGCGTCCACAAGGAACGTCGCGGACGACACGACGGTCTCGCCCACTGCAAGGCCCGACCGAATCTCCACGCGATCGTCGGAGGCAATGCCGAGCACCACCTGCCGCGGTTCGAGCATTCCGTCGTCCATCCGCACGAATACGATGTCACGGCGTCCAGTGGAAAGCACGGCGGAACGGGGCACGTGCACCACAGCCCCGGAACCCGTCGCCCGCACGCGGATGGTCGCGTACATCCCAGGGCGTAGCTGGCCGTCGGCGTTATCGAGCTCCACGCGCACGCGCAGCGTTCGCGTCTCCGGATCCACCGTGGGTTGCAGGAAGACGATCGGTCCGGAGCGCGGGCGGCCCGCGAACGCGTCGAGCTCCACCGTCACGCGCTGCCCGAGGCGTACGAGTGCGACATCCTGCTCAAACACTTCTGCCTCCACCCACACCCGACGCAGCTCTGCAATGCGCAGCAGTGGATCGCCCGCCATCACGCGCTGGCCTTCGTTCACGAGTTTCTCGATGACCACGCCGTCGTAGGGCGCCCGAATCTCCAACGTGCGGCGGCTCTCGCCCGACTCCTCCGCGCGTGCGATTTCCTCGGCGGGTACGTCCCAATTGCGCAGTCTTTCCCGCGCGCCGATCAGCATCCGCTCGGCGCCGCGTCGCGTGGCACTGTCGGCGCCCTGCACATCGCGCAGCAACTGGTGCGCCAACACCAGTTCCTCCTCCGCGCTGGCCAGCATCGGCGCGTAGGTGACGAGCAGCGGTTCGCCGGCACGCACCGCGCGGCCGGTGAAGTCCACATAGAGCCGCTCCACCCAGCCATCGAATTTGAGACTCACGGTTCGGACGCGCGTCTCGTCGAACGCCACCTGCCCTACACTCCGCACCTCCCGCACGATCGGACTGCGCTGCGCGACCGCGAACGTCACGCCTATCCGCGCGGCCTGCGCGGAGTCGAGCATCACCGGGCCGCCCACCCCGACTGGTGCGCCTGCGCCGTGCGCGTGACCGCCGGACTCCGCCGTGTCCGTTGAACCGCGCGTGGCAAACCACGCCACTCCGGCGGTGGCAGCGAGCACGGCGGCGGCCGCAATGAAGCCCCGCCACGACATACCTGTGGTTGACTCCGTCATTCTTGCTCCCTCGGTGAGTCGGCACGACGATTTGCGTCGAAGAGTTCACGCCCCATCAGCATCTCAAGCTCCGCAAGTGCCATGCCTTCCATCGCTTCGAGGGCCGCCAGTTCCTGCTCGTAGCGATTCACAGTCGCTTGGTTGTCGAGCAGCGTCATCAGGTTCACGCCACCGACTCGATACGACGCCAGCGCGGCCTCTACCGACGCGCGGGCTTGGGGGAGCACGGTGCTGCGGTACAGCCGTTGGAGGTTGCGCGCACGCTGCCATTCGGCGTATGCCGCCCCAAGCAGGGCGCGGGTCTCGGCGCGCATCGCACGCAGATCGGCGGCGGCCATCTCTCGCATTGCATCCGCCTCGGCGCGCATTGGGAGCTGGCGCTGGCGCGCGAAGATGGGTACTGAGGTGCCCAACATCAGACTCCCCATCCGTTCCGGCCCCATCGCCCCGGCTCGTTGTCCGTATTGCAGCCCGATTTCGACATCGGGGAACAGCTCGCGGTACGCGAGCGTGCGGCTGGCGTCTGCCGCTGCGAGCTCCGCATCACCGGCGAGCAACATCGGGCGACTCACGAGCGCCGCCGCCTCTAGGTCAGTGTGCGGGGGGAGCTCAGCCGGGAACAAGGGCAGGGCTGCTGGCGGGGTCGCATCGTCGAAGGACTGATCGAGCAGTCCGCCGAGGCGTGCGAGGGCCACCTGGCGCATCGCCTCCATCACCACGATCTCCTCCGTCATTCGGGCCACTTCAACACGCGCCCGGAGCACGTCGGCCTGTGGCGCCTCGCCCACCCGATACATCGCGTCGGCCACCGCAGCGACGTTTTCCATCAACTGGCGCGTCTCGCGGGCAATCGCCACGGCACGCTCCACGCGATACAGCTCATAGAACGCCGCCGCGACCGCGGCCCGGACCTCCCACGCGACGTCGCGTGCGCGGAATTCTGCGCCGGATGCCCGCGTGCGCGCGGCGCGCGCGGCCAGTCCGAGCTTGCCGGCCGTGGGCAGCATCTGCATCACTTGCAGCTGCGTCATTCCGAGAGGATTCATCGGTCCGAGTCCCGGCAGTTCGCGGTTCATCCACCCGAGCTGCAGGCGAGGATCGGGGGGACGCGTGGTCGTCACGGCTTGCGCCTCGAGCGCGCGCGCCCGTGCGTCGGCTGCCCGGAGTCTGGGGTTGGCGGAGTCTGCGGCGGCGTACAGGCGGCCGAGAATGAGGTCCTCGCGCGTGGCGCCGGGTGCGAGAACCCTAATCTGGCCCGGTCCCTGCTGGGCGTCGAGCGGGACGACCGCCAGCAACGTCACGAGTAGTCCGCCAGCAATCTGGCGACACCGCCCTCGCGTCCTGAACCACGTATACGCTCTCGTCATCTTCTGCCGCTGCGCGTGTCGGGGAGCGAACCTGAGAAGGGCTGTGACGGCTGTCATGCGGGGGAGTATGGCATACCGGGCGCACCCCGCCTGTTATGCGGTCCCTGTTTTTACGTAAGGTAAAACATGACGCCCCGCCGGCTCCGTAGCAAGGGGAACGGCCGGTCAAGTCAGGCCTCCTCTCGCGGCCCCGACCGCGACAACTCACACGGTCACCACACGGCGCCGACGTTTGTTGACGGCGACCCGAGGGCTGACGCCGCGATGCACGGTGCGCGCAGGCGCGACAAGCGCGTTCCTCGACATCCGCTCGGGACAGACGTCCTCGAGAGCGCGCGGGCGTTGGTCCATGTGACTCGTCTTCCGCCAGGGCATCGGAGCGACTGGCGAAACGAGGGCGGTCGAGGCGGCGCACGTGGGGTGTTACCCATGTTATCGGACGCCGTGGTTGCCATGGTTCCCTCTGCGCACCCGCGGAAGCGGTTGTGACGATTCGAGAACTCGCGGCACGCGGAAGCGTCGCGAAGCGGCAGATGTTGCGGTGTTGGCCGACGACCTCGGCCAACTGCCGTTCGCGATTGGCCAGCGCTGTCAGTGGCGCGCGCTGATTCGTCAGCATATCAATGAGCCTGTCACTCGGCGCGCTCGCAGTGCGTGCCGCTGCGACGACAACCGGGGATGATTCCCATTGGGCCGAAACTGGTTGTGCAGTCGGGAAGTTCACACGTGGGCGTCGGAGAACGTTGCGGTCGCCTGCGGACGTGTCTTTGACGCCTCTTCCGGCAAGTGCGCCTTCCCGCTCTCCCGTCTCGGCCCTCTCACCTTGGCAGGCGGCCGGATTCGCCATGGGCACCGGAGCGCCCGATGTGTCCACGGTATCGCAATGGGACTTCTAGGCTGCGGGTGATGCGTGCGCGACGCCGAGCCTGCGACACAATGTCGCGTGACAGTGCGCGACCTCAGCCACGACCGCCGCCGGGTCGTCGGTGACCGTAAGGGCCTCGACGTCCTCCAGCGAGAGCGTCCCAGCGTGGACGGCGGTCTCACGCAGCCAGTCCACAAGGCCACGCCAGTACGCGGTTCCCACGAGAATGATTGGAAACGACTCGAGACGGTTCGTGCGTCGGAGGTTCAGCGCCTCGAAGAGCTCGTCGAGCGTCCCGAACCCACCCGGAAGGATCACAAACGCGCAGCTGTACCGAACGAGCGCGAGCTTGCGGAGGAAAAAGTAGTGGAACGGTACGCGAAGCGTGAGGAAGGGGTTGGGCGGCTCGTCGAGCGGTAACTCGATCGTGAGACCGACAGACTGCGCACCGCTCTCCGATGCGCCTTGGTTTGCGGAGGCCATCAGACCCGGGCCACCACCCGTAATCACAGTGAATCCGGCGGCCGCAAGTGCGGCGGACACTTCGCGCGCGACGACGCCCCAGCGTGCCTCTGGCGCGGCCCGAGCGGAACCGAAGACCGTGACGCCATTGCGGACTCCGGCCAGTGCCTCGAAGGCATGACTCGCCTCAGCCGCAATGCGATGCACCCGATCCTGATCATCGGGACGGTTCGCGGCCACGAGCGCGGCAAGGCGAAGGTCTGCTAGGGCGTGAGCGGCGCTATGTGTGGTCATTCAGAGCTCTGCGCGGCGTAGAAGCTGCGCGTTGATCGCAACGACAATCGTGCTCACCGACATCAGCACCGCGCCCATCGCAGGCGTCAGCAGGATGCCCCACGCCGAGAGCGCACCGGCCGCGAGCGGGATCGCGACGATGTTGTACCCGGCGGCCCACCACAAATTCTGGATCATCTTCCTATACGTCGCGCGCGACAGCGCCACGAGCCTCGGGATGTCTCGCGGATCCGAACGCACCAGAACGATGTGTCCGGCCTCGACCGCGACGTCGGTGCCGGCGCCGATTGCGATGCCGATGTCCGCCGTGGCGAGGGCCGGCGCGTCGTTCACGCCATCGCCGACCATGGCGACCTTCTTGCCCTGCGCCTGGAGGGCGCGGACGCGTGATGCCTTGTCTTCCGGGAGGACGCGGGCGAATACGGTGTCAATCCCGAGGTCGGCAGCTACCGCCATCGCGACGGGCTCGGCGTCCCCGGTGAGCATCGCCACTTCGATGCCCGCCGCGTGTAGCGCGGCGATGGCTGCGCGGCTCTCCTCGCGGATCGCGTCGGCCACCACGAAAACGGCAATCGCCGCGCTGCCGGACAGCAAGTAGATCGCTGCTTGCCCGCGCGCGGATGCCTTCTCGGCCGCGGTCCGAAGCACGTCCGGCACGTCGGCGCCGAGCTGCTCGAGCAAGGCTGGCCCGCCGATCCGATACGGCGTGCCGTGCACGGTCGCCTCGACGCCGCGTCCCGGGATGGCGTTGAACCCCTCGACGGTCGGGAGCACCAGCGAGCGGTCGGCGGCCGTCTTCACAATTCCACGGGCAATTGGATGCTCGGACTCGGATTCGATCGCAGCTGCGATGGTGAGCGCTTCGTCCGGCACAATCCCGTCGCGGACCCCGAGGTCCACGACGCGGAACTCACCGAGCGTCAGCGTTCCCGTCTTGTCGAAGATGACGGTATCGAGAAGCCGAGCTTCCTCGAGTCCGCGACGGTCACGCACCAGTAACCCGCCGTGCACGCCCAGCGTCGTAGATATCGCCACGACCAGTGGCACCGCGAGGCCCAGCGCGTGCGGACAGGAAATCACCAGCACCGTCACCACGCGCGTGAGTGCAAAGTCAATCGGCGCGCCGAGATACTGCCAGACGGCGAACGTCACGGCCCCCGCCACAATCGCAACGACCGTCAGGATCTGCGCGGCCCGGTCCGCTAGGTGCTGGACCCGAGACTTCGAGCGCTGCGCGTCCGAGACGAGACGCATGATTCCGGAGAGCTTCGTCTTGTCGCCCGTCCCCGTGACCTCGATGCGCAATGATCCGGTGCCGTTGATCGTGCCCGCAATCACCTCAACACCCTCATCCTTCGTCACCGGTCGCGACTCGCCAGTAATCATGGCCTCGTTCACATCGCTGCGTCCCTTCCGGACGATGCCGTCCGCGGGGATGCTCTCGCCCGGCCGCACCACGAGGGTGTCGCCGGCGCGCAACTGGCCCACGGTGACGTCCTCCTCGCCGCCTTCGACGACTCGGTGCGCCATATCCGGGATCAGCTTCGCCAGTTCCTGCAACGCGCCGCTGGCCTCGGAGATTGAGCGCATCTCGATCCAGTGCCCCAGCAGCATGATCGTGATGAGCGTCGACGACTCCCACCACAGCGCCTCGGCCTCGATGAAGCCGAGTTCCACGACGGCGGAAAAGACGAACGCGACGGTGATGGCCAAGGAGATGAGGGTCATCATCCCGGGCAATCGACTGCGGATCTCGGTCCACGCACCGCGGAGGAAGATCAGCCCGCCATAGAAGAAGATGACCGTCCCGAGCAACGCTGGCAGTCGATCCGATCCCGGAAACGACGGCGCGGTGTAGCCGAGGAGATCCTGGATATGCTCCGCCCAGACGACCACCGGGATCGTGAGGATGAGCGAGAGCCAGAATTTCTGGCGGAACATCGCGGGGCTGTGTCCGGCGTGGCGATCGTGATCGGTGTGGGGCTGCAGGTTGGCGTGTCCCTCCGGTCCCGCGTGACTCGCGTGACTCGCGTGACTCGCGTGACTCGCGTGACTCGCGTGACTCGGAGTGGACGCGTGGTTGTGATCATGGTGCTCGGTCATCGGGCGGCCTCGTTGGGTTGAGCGAAACGGACAGACACACCGGCAACGCACGTCATCGAGCCGCTCCGGCCAGTGACGCTCGACGCGCCTTTTCCTCCAGCAGCAACCATCCCAGCGCCTCATCTTTGGTGCCGCCGGCCTTCATTACGTTCCAGTCTCTCGCAATCTGCCGCCGAAGATAGTCGAATACGTGCGGAAGGGCCACGCAGTGTGACGGTCCGCCGGCCGCCGACGCTGACGGCACCACCGAGCCGAACGCTACCAGCCTGGCGCGATGGCCGTGGCGAAGCTCGACACTGCCAACGTGCAGAAGTTCTCGCGCCGCGCGCGCGGCCTCTCCCGCACTGCAGCAGCCGAAGCGCGCCAGTGCCGCGCGCAAGACCGCGGGATCCCGGGCCGCGGCGTTGAGCTCAGCGACGCCCTCTTTGACCTCGCCGATGATCATGTCCCCAACGTCGGCAGAAACACCGAGCGCTTCATCGAGCACTCCGGCTTCACGGTCGTCGGCTGTCGCGGTCCCGGCTGCCGGCACGAGGTGCTGAGCCCGCGGAAACCGGAAGGCCAGGATGTCGAGATCGGTCCGCGTTCGAAGCTCTGTGTGGCCCTGCGG
Source organism: Pseudogemmatithrix spongiicola (assembly GCF_030623445.1). Taxonomy (NCBI): domain Bacteria; kingdom Pseudomonadati; phylum Gemmatimonadota; class Gemmatimonadia; order Gemmatimonadales; family Gemmatimonadaceae; genus Pseudogemmatithrix; species Pseudogemmatithrix spongiicola. The sequence goes on along the minus strand of NZ_CP130613.1, from coordinate 1,324,934 downwards.
TCCAGGAACACGCGCGACAATCGGGAACTCGGCCACAGTGAAGTAGCCGTTCATTCGAAGATATGTTTCTACGAGCGCCACGCTGGTGTCCATTCGACCGGCCCCGAGGACGAAGTTCCGAGAGATGAGTCTTGCGCCAATAATCGCGTCCGTCAGCCAGATGCGTAGTCGCGAAACTCCCGATTTTACATAGGGTAAAGCCTGACGTGGCGAATCGCAGCCGCGGCCGCATCTCGCTGCAAGGCAATACCCGAGCACGGCTGGTCAAATCCCCGATGGTGTCCGCGTCCGGTACGCCCGAAATTGCGAACACGGGCGAAGGTCTGCCGACAGCCGTTCCGTGGTGGTCTCGAGCAGCGCCCTCCCGCCGTCGGCCCAAACACACCTTAACCGGAGTCTGATATGCCATCCGAAAGTTCATCACTCAACGTTCGCGCATTCGGCCTCGCTGCGGGCATTGTCGCGGCGACGCTCTCGGCAATCTGCGGCGTCGCGCTACTGCTCGCACCGGACTCCACCTGGACGCTTGCGGGCTACCTCCTGCACGCGGATCTCTCGATGGTAGCACCCGTGGTCAGCTGGGTCGGCCTCGTGGTCAGCGTGCTCGGATGGGGGCTCATCGCCAGCGGCGCCTTCGCGGCGGCGGCGGCGCTCTACAACCGATACGTCGCGCCAGAGCGCTGATTCGCACGGGTGGTTCGTCGGGTACCAACTAGGCGTCGCGTCGGCCCTCGAGAAGCCGGCGGATTGCCGGCGTCTCCGCGCGCACGACGCGAATGCCCGCCGCCACGCACTCCCGGCGAGCGGAGAACTCGAGCGTGTCGATGAACCGCACGAATCGCGGCCGCAGCGTGAGGTCAGCCGAAGCGAAGCGAAGGTGCGCGTGCTGACGATGGCAGATCTCGGTGGCTCGCAGGAGCGCTTGATACCCATTACGAATCCCGTCGGCACGCTCGAGCGCCCCGGCATCCACGGCGACCACCGCCGGGAGACCGAACTCGCGTGCCACATCGACCGGCGCGAGGTCGGAATACGCGCCGTCCGCAAGGAGCCAGTCGTCCATGGCTAGGGGAGGCAAGACGCCCGCGAGTGCAGCGCTCGCGTACACGGCGTCATCGGCGCGTCCCGTTTTCAGCACCACGCGCGTCCCGCTCCTTAGGTCGGTTGCCGAGACGGCCACGGGGATGCGCGCGTCCTCGAGTCGCCGGTGCCCGAGGAGCGCACGCAGTTCGGCCCGCCCGGCCTCGCGCACATGACTACCTAGGCCCCAATCCCAAGCCATAGAGGCCGCCATGCGCAACGTCCGGATCGCGGAGCGAAGAGGCCCGCCCGATTCCGCGGCCCTGCCGTGCGCACCCGCAAGATCCGGTAGCTTCACGCGGCTCACCGCCGCATACCAGTCCTGGCGGAGGGCATATGCCACACCGACAATCGCGCCCATCGAGACGCCAACAATCGCCTGGGGACGGTAGCCGAGGTGCTCCAGACCTCGGAGCACACCGAGGTGGGCGAATCCTCGCGCGCCCCCTCCACCCAGCACGAGGGCGAAGGGCAGATGGGGGCGCGGATTGCCGGGCACGGGAATGGCCTCAGTGCATCACGAGGAACACCAGCGTCACCCAGTGCGTGTCCCAATCCGCGCCGCTCCCGGCCGGCGCGTCGGCCACGTGCAGGCCGCGCAGGTTCCAGAGGCCGCCGCGATCGATCGGAATGTGCAGCACCCCTTGGCCATCGGTGATGAACGTGCCGTGCCGCTCCTGTCCCGCCAGCGCGTTCAGGTTCGCGTCCGCAGGCCGACTGACCACACCGGCCTCAAGGCGGACGCCGCTGAGCGGTTGCCCGCCGAACAGCACACGCACGCGCAGGGTATCTCCAGGGTGCAACACGGACGGATCAGTCAGCGGCAGGAGTTCCAGCGGTTGGCCCACAATTCGGGACCACGCGCGAGGCCCACCCTCACCCACCTCGACGAACGTCTTGGCGTACTTGGCGTAGCGTCGCGTCACGCTGTCGCGAGGCACGCGTCCTTCCCGCTCCAGACGCGCCAGCACGGCGCCCGCTCCCTCGAGCTCGAGGTAGCGCCGGAATCCCGCCGCCGATTCGCGCACGGATCTCGGGACCGTCGACACCACAACCATCCGCTGGCCCGTCCCCGTCGGGCGGTGACGCAATCGCAGCGAATTCCCGCTGGCTTCGAAATCCACGATGCGTGTCTCGCCGGCCGCGTCCAGCACGCGTGCGTCCGCGACGCGCTCCCTGGACAGTGCCGACTCGCTCGCCGGGAAGGCGCTGCTGGTCTGGCCGAGGACGACCAGCTCGTCGCCGGGGGCGAGCCGGAAGCCGATCGGAACGAGCCAGAAGTCGTGCGCGAAGGCCGGAAGGACGCCGATGCCGAGGATCAGCACGGCGAGAACGACGGATCTGTACCGGAACGACCGCGACCATCGCTTGGCGCTCACACACTCCTCCGTTTTCTAGGTTTGGACCGCACCCGCATCTGGGCGTTGGCTCTTCGCGGCCTCCAACTCCTCCAACTCGCGCGGGTGCTCGTGTTCCATTTGGTCGCGCGAGAGCCGACCCGTGCACATTACCTTCGAGAGTGGGAACACATCCGGCCGTAGCATCACAAAGTAGAAGTGCCACACGACAATTGCGAGTGTCGCGAGAATGGCCTCGTACAAATGTACGACGGATGCGACCTGGAACGCCCAGAATGGAAACCGATTGAGGAACGGCACCTCGAGCCAGAGCACGAGTCCCGTCGCGGCCATCACCACCGTGCCCCAGACCAAGGCGAAGTACTCCATCTTCTCGGCGTACGAGAACCGTCCGACTCGGGGACGTACATCGGTGACGCCGATGTTATACCGAAGCGTCTGGATCAGTTCCTTCCAGTCCGGCACGCTCGGCGGGCCCAGCCGGAGGCAGCATCCGGCCAGGCACAGCGCATCGCGAACGCGTCGCAGCCGCGGAAGCAGCGCGCCGATGAGCGCGCGCCCGCGGACCGTGAGCGCGAGATAGCCGAGGTGATACAGCCCACCCGCGAGCAATGCGAGGGCCGCGGTCCGGTGCGCCCACGCTCTCAGCAACGCACCCATGGACGGCCCCAAGACGGGGAGGGTCCAACCGAATCGCAGCGCAAACCCGCTCAGCACGAGTACCACGAAACTCGCTACGAGCCACCAGTGTTGGAGGCGCTCGTTGCGGGTGAAGCGCAGATAGTCGGCGGCGTGGGGCATTGCAGCGGGCTCCGCAGCTACACGTCGGCGCCGGTCGCGCCACGCCCGCTGCCAATCGGCGACGTTATGCAAAGCCATCAGCGTGAGGAGCGCGGCAATCAGCACGACGTACATCGCGCGCACCGACTCCACGAGCCTGTGCCCGGCCGTTGTTGGCGTATGGTGAATGCCACCAGCGGCGAACGTCGCCGTGGCGCCCACATGGCAGGATCCGCAGGTCGCACCGACGTTCGCTGGATGCGTGCGCGCGCCCGAGTCGGCAGCGCTGCGAATGTCGTGGTTGCCGTGGCAACTGGCGCAGTTCGCGACACGCCGGTCGCCGATCGCGGCGGCCAGTCCGTGGAAGCTACCGCGATAATCCGAGACCACCGCCGCGGTGAAGCCGTGGTCACCCGCGAGACGGATGTCGCCGTGGCAACTGGCGCAGTCCTGCGCGGAGCGCCGCAGGGCCGCGGCCGTGGCTTCCGACCCCCTCACCGCCTCCGTGTCGTGCCCGCCGTGGCACGACACGCACGTCGCGGCGTGCGGATTGCCGAGCTGTACGGCCGACGCGTGCACGCTCTTGGCGTACGCGGCCTGCGACTCCTCGTGGCAGCGGGCACAGGTTGTCGCGACGCGGTACCGTCCCACCGCCGACATCCCCACATCTCCGCCCCGCGCATCGTGCGCCGCGTGACAGTCCGTACACGTGGCGGCGGGCGCGCCATTTGTGGCGAGTGTCCTCGTTGCGTGGACGCCACCGAGATATTCGCGAACGGCTCGCACGTGACAGCTGCTGCACTGTCCGGCGACGTTCGCGCGGTGCGTCAGTGCCCTCGGATCCGTCACCGAGCGGACGCTGTGGCTACCGTGGCACGACACGCAGGTGGGTGCCGCGACGCGTCCGGCCGCCCGCGCGGCCGCGTGTGCGTCGCGCAGGGAAGTCGAGGCCTGAATGGCGTGGCACGAGGCGCAACTGGCCACGGAATCCGGCACGGCGCCCCGCTCGGCGGACTCGCCGACGTGACAGCTCCGACAGCTCAGCCCGACGTGCACACTCGCGGCGACGGCACTGGCCTGGCCAGACGCGGTCTCATGCCCGCGCATCGACTGAGCGACGGCGGGTCGGGCTGTCGCCAGCCACAGCAGGAGGACGCCGCAGGCCAGCGCTCCCGTTCGCGTCCGCACGTGGCGTTTCAATGGTGCTTGTACCATCCGACCCCCACGATCTCGTTCCACGACGTGGTGTGATGGCAGGCGGCACACTGCGTCACGGACGCATCTGGCCGCCGCGCCACACGCTGGGACACCATGGAAAAATGCTCCATCAGGTGGCTGGGTGGTGCGTTGTGGCAGTCCGCGCAGCGCGTCGAACGCGACGACGGGTGCTGAAACGGCGGGACCTCCCACGAGTCCGTGACGTGACACGCCTGACAGGCTCGGCCGAAATTCTCACGGTGGGGATCCACGGTTGCGTGGCAGCTCGCGCAGTCGAGCTGCGTACCTGGTCGCGTGAGCAGCACCTCATGATCCATTGAGATCGGGCGCGTCGCAACGCCTCGATGCTCGACGTGGCAGCTCGCGCAGGTCGCGACGGTGGTGTGAAACCGTGTCGGCTGTCGATCGAGGAGCGCTGGGCTCGACGCGTGGCACGAAACGCAGTTCGCGCGAACCACTCCCTCGCCGGGGGAGTGGCAGCCGGTGCAATCCCGCGCGAGGGGCGCGTGCGCCGCCGAAAGTGGACCAGGGCTGACGAGACTGAGGACGGCGGAGCGTTGCGTGGAACTCGCTCCGAGCCATCCGGCGCCCGCGACGGCGAGCACACCAAGGAACACGGCGCCTACGGTTGCGAGCCCGCTTCGAGTCACCACCATCGCAGCCCCAGATAGATCGCGGCCGCGACGTGCAGCACGAAGACCGCCAGGAACGCGAGGGACACGACTAAGTGCACGCGGAGCCACGTCGCCGCGCGCCCGGAGAGATGGTCGTGAACTGTAACCGTGTACTCGAGATCTACGATGGCCTCGGCCAGCGCTCGCTGGATAGAGTCGTCGACACTCGACTCGGGCACGGCTGCGAAGGAACTGAACAGCGCCCGCGCACGAACCAAGTCGGCCGTCTTCTGCCGGAGGTCGGATGCGACCAGGCCGAGGAAGTACCGCCCGACATACCCAGTCGTCACGGCGACAAGAAGGAGTCCGGTGAGCACAATCCCGACCGGACTCTCGAAGCGGTGTGCGCTGTGGAGGATGGCCAGAATTGCGCCGAGGAGGCCGAGGCGCACATGCCACTTGAGGAGTTCTCGCATCGGCAGTCGCCGCGGCAACGCCTGGCGAATTCGCACGCTTCGTTTCGCCAGCGAATACCACAACGTCGGCACCCACATCAGCGTGGCCGCGGCGATGCCCACGACACCTCCAACGACGCTGCCGGGGAACTGCGGTGACGCGTGCACGACGAACCCACTCCACAGTAGAAGCAGCAACATCACCAGTGCGCTCGCGAGCGCCACATCCTCGCCGCGGCTCACGTCTCTGCTCGCGCCGAGGTAGTACCGGAGGCCGCCGCCGACGGCGCTGCCAGCAAGGCCTCGATCGCTCGCATCCGCCGGTAGTGAATGACGACCATCGAGGCGAAGAACAGCAGCAGGATGGTCATCAGCGCAAGATGGAAAGAGGACAGCGGAGGCGACGCTTGCGCGCTGACAGGGACGGGAAGGCCCAGCTCCGACCGTAGCCACGCGTCCGCGACCTCCGCTGGTGCCACGCTGGTATCGAGCGCAGCCCGTGCGGAGATGGCCGACTCGATGATCCCGAGGCCATGGCGCGCCTCCTGGAGCGCGATCGACATCGCCGCGTTCTCGCCCCGCTCCTCCGCCGCCGCAAGTCCGGCGACGCCTCGCGCGAGCCGCGTTGTGCCCTCCAGCATCCGCTCGCCAGCAAGACGCGCCAAGTCCGCCCGCGCCGAGTCCGTACCGACCGAGAGGCGCATCAGGCGCGGAACCATCTCGGTCGATGGCTCGAGCGCGCCCTGCATCATAGACATGACCGCCGGCGCGGTGGCTGGAGCGCGCGACGCCGTCGCGGGCGGCGTCCGCATCTTCGCCGCCGGCGACGCTGAATCCTGCGCTGGGTGATGCGCCGCGTGCTCGGCCGCCGTCTGCGCCGCGCTGGTCGACGGCGGGAGCGCGATGCACGATACAGCGACGGCGAGCGCGGCAGCCCACCGATTGCCGCTACATATGTCCCATCCGACCGCCCGGCGCGGGCGCTCTCGCGCCGGCAGGCGCGGACGTCGAGTCCACTGGAACGACGGGCGCCACCACGATGCGATCGATGACATCCGTCACTCCCGAGGTCGCGGTTACGATGGCCACCGCCCGGCGCCGATAGGCCACGTCTGGCACGGTACCCGATACTGTCATTCGTCCACCGTCTGCGTCAAGACCAAAGCGATAGTTGCCGACGGAATCGTCCGCCGCAAGGGCGGCGTCGACGCGCTCGCGCAACTTCTCCTCGCCTGACTCGCATCCCAGCAACAATGCCAGCGCCGACAGCGAGAGTCCGGCGGCCACGAGGCGACCGAGTCGAATCGCCCCGTAGCCTGCGTCCATCCGCCGGATGCTCACGGCGCGGTCCCGAGTAGCGTGCGACGCTGCGCGGCCGTCAGCACGTTTGTCGCCTCCCGAACCGCCGCGATGAAATCGAGTCGCGCGCCGGCTCGGAGTCGCTCGACCTCTCGGACCTTTGCCTCCACCGCGGTTGCGTCGGGCTGTGCAGATCCGGTGAGCGCCCACAGCTCTTCCTCGGCCTTTTGCACCTGCCGCTCCGACTCGGCACGTGCGAGGAGCGCCCGGGACTTGATGCCGTTCAGCGTCGTCTGCTGTGACGCCGAGAGTTGCAACTGCGGTTGATCGAGGAAGAATCCCGTCGCCCCGATGTGGTTGAGATGAGAGGACCCGGCGTTGCCGGGAATCTGCGAGACCGACGCAGGGGCGCTGGAGCCAGCCGCACTCGGCATCCCAGGCATTGCCGCCATTCCGGTAGCTGCTGAGTCGGTCGGCGGCTTCGCGGCACCACCCATCCCGCCCATTCCGCCCATTCCGCCCATTCCGCCCATTCCGCCCATTCCGCCCATTCCGCCCATTCCGCCCGCCGCGGCGCCGCCGGAGGCGCCCATCGGCATCCGCATGCCGGCGGGCGGCATTCCCATCTCGCCCTTATCCATATTCATCATTCCCATCATCCCCGACATGCCCGACATGCCCGACATGCCCGACATGCCCGACATCCCACTCGCTGCTGGGGCAGCCGCTGCGCCTCCTGTCGGGCCGACAGCCGACGCGGACGCCGATGGGCGCGCGACTGCGGCCTGAAGGCGGGCAATCTCCGCCCGGAGCTCCGCGATCTGTCGCTGGAGTTCGGCGGTGGTTGGGGCTGTGGTGGTCGCTCGACCACCGCTCGGTGTCTGCGCGATACCCCCGCGCGGGGCGAGAAGCAGAGCAGAGGCCGCTGCCGCGACCAGTGTCGCGACGCAACGAACGCGCCGGTGAAAATCCATTCGAGACAGCCGTATCATTGACCGCATCCTCCGAGAGATTGGCGCCGCAAATCTGGCGAGGAGACGCCGGACCCACCGCACCCTGAACGAACCGCGCGATGGGACGGCGGCGGCATTCACCGTGCGCCCATCGCTCTCAGAATATTTTACGCAGCGTAATGTCACGGACAATCGGCGTTTCCCCTATACCTGGTAGGGACGTCCCCTCGGCGCGATGCTCATCGCTGGACAGCCACACCGCGTCGGCGCCCGCCCTAGGATTCCGGCTCCGTCTGGCGACCGGCCGTGTGCAGCACGGCTTCGCGTGCGTCCAGTTCTCGCGAAGTGTTTCCCGTGCGCACGAAGTATCGCGCTGTCGATCCATCCATCACATACACCGGACCGCGGCCGCGTTGCACGACGACGCGGCAGAGTTCCTTTCCTTCCAGCCGACTGAACGCGACGTGCACGTGTCGGAGGACCGCCGCACCCAAGGAATGCGCGAGCAGGCCCACGAGGTACGCTTCGAACCCGTCGCGATCGCGACGGCGCAGCGTCGCCAGATCCTCCTCGATTCCGACAATCTCTCCGTTGTCTGACACGCCAATCAACAGCGAGCCGCCACGATGGTTCATCAAGGCGGCGACCGTGCGCACGATCGCCGCCTCGACGGCGCGGCTAACCTTCCCGGTGTTCCGGTCCCAGCGTGCCGAAGACTTGAACTCGAGGATTTCGCTCTCGCCAGCAGCAATCAGGTCTGGGATGCCGCGATTCAGTTCAAGCTCCAGAGACCGAATGCGATCTCCCCTCACCGTGAATGCGCGGGTCAACACGACGGCCGGAAGCCCCAGGAGCACACCGAGCGCGGCGAAGATGCCCGTCATACCTACCATCCGTCGCTGGAATACCCCAACCATCCGTTCAAGGACGAAGTTGGCGACCGTGCCGGATGCGGCGTGCGCCGGGTGGAACTCGAACCAATAGATTACCATCGTCAGCGGGTGCAGCAACAGCACTCCGGCGATGGCGCAGGCCGACACAATGCCGACCCAAGCCTGCGGCGACAGGCTGGCTCCGTCGATCCTCACCACCACCCCCCCGATGACACGAGCATCATCGTTGCCATCACGCCAACGACCAGCCACCCTGCAGTGCGAACGGCGTGTGTACCGGACGAGTGCACGGGAGGCGGCCCCGGTCCGAACTCCGCGACCGTCACGGCCGGATCGAGTGTTGCATCGCCAGCGCGGAGCAACTGTACCTGCCAGCGATGCGCCGTGACCTCTACTGCACTCAGCGTGAATCGCACCGTCCCGTCGGGCCGCCGAGTGCCGCTCAATCGGCGCGGCACCTGACTCGGCGCGCGATCCGCGCCGTGCAGCGAGTCGGCTACCTCGTCGCCCGCGAGCACGACATTGACTTCCACGTCCGTTGCGACCGAGTCAGAGATTCGGTCGCGGACGTCGACGAACAGATCAACCGACCGACCGTCTCGTGCGGGAACGGTTCGCGACACCACGCGTACCGTTCCCACAACGCCTGAGACCGACAGCGCCGTCGGCCTCGCCGACGGTGAGCGATGCATGCCCCCCATGCTCGGGAACATCATCGGCGCGTAGCAGCCGACCGACAAGCTCACGATTACAGCGACGAGAGAGCGCCTCAGACGCCGCCTGATGTCCATCGCACATTCAGCGCGGGCGCGCTAGACTGCGCGCGTATGTCGCTACCGTCCGCATCTCATCCGCCGAGAGCTTATCGGTGAAGGCACGCATATCGCGCCCGATGCCCCTCTGCAGCACGACGACGACGGAGTCTACGGAGCGATTCTCCCAGAACGCCGGATCGGAGAGATTCGGGATACTCGGGTACCTTCCCACGGCAAGGCGTGGCGGGACGCCAACCGCACCGTGGCAAGAGCGACAGTTGGTTTGGTATAACTGCCGTCCCGCTGGGTCCTGACCTTGGTACGGAGCCGGACCCTCGACTGGCAGGGTTTCCGCCCGGCTGCTCCGCGAGCTGCCCACCGAAGCGGCCACCGCAACAATCGCCATCGTCCATATCGCGATCCTCCTCACATCCCCCTCCGTCGACCGATAGTCGATTCACGATGCTCCGACGCCATCAGAATGCCACCATGAGTCGCGTGACAAGCCCCGACCGCGCGGGAGTGTCGGCCGAATACGAGTCACGGAACAACTCGAGGCTCCAACGGAAGTACTCGGGTACGTTGAGCGGGACGACGACGCCGACCGTCGAGCGCGACAGCGTCTCCGCCGACCGGCCGACATCCGGGTCCAAGCGCTCTTGGCGCCCGAATACCGTATATGCGTTGTCGGTCCACGAGTATTGCGCCTGGACCCAGTACGAGGACCCACGAGGAGATCGAATCTCTGGCGCACCAGGGTCGCCGGTCGGCACATCGCGATCCCGGCCGAGCACGTAGCCGCCGGACAGCTCTGCACCATTATAGATCTTGTTCGCCGTCGCGACGATGCGGTAGAAGCGCCGCCCCTGATTCGGAGATTGCTCGATTACGCCTAAGGCGTCGCCCAGGTACGCGGCCAGACCGATGCCGCTGCCCGCGTCGTCCCACATCAGCTGATTCGTGAACACGAGGTCGCGTCGGCTAACCGCCGCGCCCTCTTCGTCGGCGCCCAGTACGATGCCATTGATTGCCATGAGGGACGTCCGCATCCGACCGCCCAGTACAACAAATGCCTCGACTCCGACTTGGTCACCGGCGAGACGCGCGGGTATCACTTCAGTCACGGATTCGTCCAGAGCCAGTGGCGTCGAGAGGCCGGTCGCGCGGTCGAAGCCTGCCACTCCGCCGCCAGCCGCCAGCAGGTGGCCCTGCCCAACCCGGACGCCGGCGTATCGATTCTCTGAGCCCCACACTCCGGTGACCGTGCCCACCAGGTCAATCGTGCCCTCCGGCTCACGATCGAACTCCACGTACGCACCAGCGTGGCCGCCGACGGCCCCTGCGGCAAAGAGACTGGCTGAGGGGAAGGAGAAGCCACTCGCCTCCGCGTCACCCGAGGCCGGGCGAACGCTTCCGAACTCGGCCTCCAAGCGCGCCGCAAGATAGTTCTCAATTCGACTCATGTCCGCGGCCTCTCCGATGGCGTCGGGCATGCGATAGCCGGCCCACTTGAAGGCAATGCCAACGGCATTCAAGCGAGGCACCGCCGGGCTATGGCACCCTGAGCAATTCATGTTGTAGCGCCGAGCCCACGCCGGAATCGCCTGTGCGACGGTCGGCACGAGCGTGATGGCAAGAAGCGATGCGACCATAAGTCGGGGTAACACACGGTGGTACATTGGGTACGTGCCTCCATGAAATGAATCGTGATTGTCTACCACCGTCTCGGTCAGCTTCAGCGCACCGGCGTCGACGGTTCTGGGAACGTATCAGCGATAGCCATCGGGAGTGTTTGCCCGCGCGGCCCACGAAGTGTGGTGAGATACCGCGCGACCTCCTCGATCTCTTGGTGCGAGAGCGTTGGGGGCCCAAAGGAACTCATCTCCGATTCGGGATGGAAACGCTGCGGGTTTTCGATGAAGCTGTGAAGCCAGGCCGACCCGTGGCGCGTTCCGATGTCTGTCAGTTCCGGCCCTTCCTCCCCGCCTTCGTCGCCCACGACGTGGCAGCCGGCGCATTGTCGTTGGAACGTCGCGCGTCCCGCGCGTTCGACGGACGAAAGCGCGACGCCCGACGGCGATTCCGACGGCGGGGCAATCTCTCCAAGGGCAGCGCCGAGAAGCAACGCGGAGCCCCCGAGTACGGCAACGAGGCCCGCCAGTGCGAGTGGTCTGCCGCGCAAGTGTCGGCGGCTGCTACGGTCAAAGAACGGTAACCCCAGCAACGTCAAGGCCAGAAACGCCGGAATGCCGACGGCGACCGTGGACTCCATCGATCCGGGGACAAGCTTGAGCAACTGATAGAAGGGCAAGAAGTACCATTCCGGCAGCGGCACGTAGCTGGTATCCGTCGGGTCCGCCGGCGCCTCGAGCGGAGCCCCCTCCACCATCGCGAGACCGACGATGACCGCCACCGTGAGGAGGGACACCACGGCGTCCTTCGCGATGATGTCGGGCCAGAACCTGGGCCCGCCGCGCTTCGCCCGCCCCACGGTCTTGTCATAGTGCGCCGCATAGTCATCCGCATCCGTGCGTGCCGGCGCCGCTTCCTCGAGCACGCGCGGTGGCGCAGCGATGCCCTGCCGCACAATCATCACGAGATGCAGCCCGATCAACCCGATGATCGCCGCCGGAAGCCACAGCACGTGCAGGGCGTAAAATCGGGTCAGTGTTTCCGCTCCGAGTTGCGTTCCGCCGCGGAGCAGGACGGCGACCGCCCCCCCGACGCCGGGCACCGTTCCGGCAATGCTGGTACCCACCTGTGTGGCCCAATACGCGCGTTGGTCCCACGGCAATAGGTATCCCGTGAAGCCGAACGCCATCACCAAGCCGAGAAGGCCGACACCCACGACCCAGTTGGCCTCGCGGGGGTACTTGTACGCGCCGAACGAAAACACGCGCACCATGTGGAGCAGGGCGAGCACGACCATCGCACTGGCACCCCAATTATGCACGCCTCGCAGGACGCGCCCCAAGTGGACCTGCCCCTCGAGGTAACGGATGCTCTCGTAAGCGTGGTCAGGCGACGGGGCGTAGTACATCGCGAGCACCGCGCCCGTGACCGCCTGCAGCAGGAACACCGTCAACGTCGCGCTGCCGAGTGTGTGCCACCACGTCAGTCCGCTGGGCATCTCGCGATCAAGCATGGAGCGCCGGAGCGACGCGATGTCGAGGCGACGCTGCCACCACCCAGACCCTGGACGAGGCGCCGAGGTCACAACGGCTCCCGACGCTCGGTCCCAACTCGGAACGTCACGTACTGGACGAATACCTCGTCGTTCTCGACCTTCACCGGCAACGGATCAAGCCCGCGCGGAGGCGGACCGCCGAGCACCTCACCAGATTGCTTGTCGAAGAGCCCGTGATGACACGGGCAGTGGAAGCGGTCCTTCTCCGTGTCGAATGAGACGCTGCAACCCAGATGCGTGCACACGCCGCTCCAGGCCTTGAACTCAACGGCATCCTCGGTGGAGAGCCAGACGCTGCGTAGCGCGCGCGACTCGATCCAACCATCCTGCACCTCGTCGATGAAATCGACCTTGAATGGGACGCCGATGTCGACGGAGTTCACGTCAGGAACCACGCGTACCCAACGGGCGGCCCGCGGTCGTCGGAACGCCGGAGAGAGCGCCGCCGCCACTGGGGTGAAGCCGGCAATCAGCCCGGTAAGCACCGCGCTCGCGATGCTCACAAGGGATAGGAAACGGCGCCGTCCGGATTCGCCGCCTAGCTCCCGCTCTGAATCGCCATCCCGCTGGCCCTGGCGCTGTCCTGCGAGTTCCACGTCTTCACTCGATTCTCGCACGACTCGACTCTCCTAGAGGCTCATGTGTGAGCCACTATTTTATCCGTCGTAAAGTAGAGCGCAGTAGGGCAAACCCTGATATCGGGTCAGAATTCCACTCGAGTCTTCGTCGAGCGCGGCTCCCAGGCGCAGCCGAGAGGTCGGTCACGCAGACGACCCGGAGGCGCGCCCGTGTAAGCGCCTTGCGCCACCATCGACAGCGGTGGAGCTTCCGTCATTGCGAAAGCTCCGGCCACTAATCTCAGCTCGGATGGGGGAACCCAATGGATATGCTATCGACGCTACTTTCGCGGTGGCACGATGACCCTGGGGGATCCTACCGCCGCTGGTTTCTCTGGGAGGAGCGCCTCAAGAACTTCCGCGGCATCAGAAAAGGCATCGCAGTGGTCGTCGATGCCATCCGGGCGGACCGGCTTGGACGGCAGTATCGCGATTCCGCCCTCGAGACGGTCGTGAGGTCAGTGGCGGAGCAGCGACCGGTCTTCAGGGGCGCAGACCATGCGTTCCTCTGGAAGCCAAAGTTGCGGATACCTGACATCTACGAAAATCGCGCGAATCAGCTCGCGTTCGCGGACTTTCTCGACGCGTGCAGCTGCTGTGACACCGAGCCGGAGGTTTTGCGCGCCATACATCAGCTCGACGCGCGGCGCATAAAGGGACTGGGTCCCGCCGCGGCGAATCTGCTGTACTTCCTGCACCCTACTATCGCTCCGCCCTTCAACACCGCGATTGCTAAGGGGTACGCGCGACTGACCGGCGTCCGCGTTCCACTCGGCCGTTGGCCCGCCTATCTCGCGATGCGCCGCGGTATGCTCGACCTCACGGCGCGCTACCGGAGCTGGTTGTCGAACGATCTTGGCGCGGTCGCGAGCTTTCTGTTCGACGTGGGGAGCGACCGCTACCCCGCACCGCCGCTCGATGACGAGGCGGGTGCCAATGCGCAGCTGGTTTGGCGGCAAGCCCTCGAGACGGCGCTGCTCGCCTCTACCGAGGCGGCGGTAGCCGATCGCGACGACGATCTCACGCACACGGAGGTACAAGGTTGGCTTCGGGATTTGGGACACGCCCTCGGCTTCTCGGTCTGGATCGCGAGCAATGACCAGGGGCGTCCAGTTTCAGGTGGTCGGCTCGGCGACGGCTGTCTCACGGAACTCCCGTCAGGGCTTCGCGAGGGGGCCGGAGCCGACGCCATTCGACTAATCGACGTGCTCTGGCTGGACGCCACAACCCAACAAGTGAGTGCCGCATTCGAAGTCGAGCACACCACGTCAATCTACAGTGGGATCGTGCGATTGCTTGACTTGGCGCTGGGCGCCGGCGCGGGCACGGCCCACGGTCTGTACCTTGTGGCGCCGGATGATCGCGAGGCCGACGTACGCACCCAGTTGGCACGCCCGGCGTTCTCGCAGATCGGGGAACTTGCCGTCAGGTTCATCTCGTACGGGGCCCTCGCCAAGCATCGAGAGAACATGGCTCGATTCGGCAGCGGTTCCAAGGCCATCGAGGCGATCGCGAAGTCACTATAGCGCCTCTTGGCGGACGCCGGCTTGGACTTGCGCGCTGATGTTGCCCCGAAGCGCCCCGAACTCGCGCGCGTGATTGCCCTGCGGAGAGGCCCGTGAAAGAACCGCGCCAGGCGGCGCGCGGGCCTCGGGCGGGTGAGATGCCGTCGCATGCGATCACCCGTTTGCCTCGATCGGCAACGGGATCAGAAACCGCTGTAGCCGCTGCTGAGCAACCGGGCGGTCACTGACTGTAACCGACCGCTCTCTCCGCTAATGTCGGTGCAACTCGGTCGGCGTCTGACCCTCTAGCACCGCACGGTCATTCATCGCGTTCCGCGCGAGGAGCGCACCGCCCCACGCGATCACGACCGCCACGAGCGCCGTGCCGACCGTCAGGGCGAGGCGGTCTCCCGCGCTGAACTCCCGGCGTGGCCGGCGGGAGCGCTCTCGCTGCGTGGTCCCTTCGCGCTCCGCTGCTTCGCTGGCCTTGGTGTCCACGTTGTCAGGCTCCGCCCGCAGGCCGACTGCGCAGGAAGACGGTCAGTCCAGTGGCAATCATGCCGAGCACAAGGAGTTGGAAGGCCGCAAGCAGCACCACGTCCACGGACTTGTTTCCCGTGACCTCGATCATGTGTACCGCGAGCAAGGGTCCGAACCAGCGCCAGATCCGCGGACGGCGCTGGATGATCTGTCCCGTGTTCGTGGCAACGTAGACATCGGTTTTTCCGGGATCATCGAACCGGAATCGGTACGTCGGTACGGGGCGATTGAGATCCATGTATAACTGCGGCTCCGACCCGACGAAGACGAAGGACGGGTTCCCGATCACTTCCCGCCGCGCGATCTCACCCGCCTCGGCTGGATCGAGGCTCTCGATCGGCGCGCCGTCGGAATCGAAAACGCGAGGCGCCTCGTCGAGTCGCGGAGTCACCACCCACACATCATTCTCTCCCAGCACTCGCCATTCGATTGCCTGCACCGGTCGCGAACTGTTGGGAAGCACGTTGGACAGGCGGGCCAGCACTTCAGCGGCCGTGGCAAGCGGCCGACCGGTCGAGAACCCGCCATTCCAATCAGCGTGGAAGCTGGACTTGCCGCGGAACGGGTCTTCCAGTGGGCCGAGGTTGAGCCAGAGGTATGCGCCCACCAGCACTTGAATGGTCAGAATGCCACCCGCCACGGCACCGAGCCGACGATGCAGAATTCGAACCGACCACCTTGCCGTCTCCTGCTGCGGATCGCTCGCTCGCACTGCGCCGCGAGGCCGACGCCACCAGAACAGCAGATACCCGAGGGCGGCGAGGACCATCACGCCCGCCGCGCAGAGGTAAAGCAGGGTCGTCCACGGCCACAGATGCGTCGTCAGCTGGTTCACGTGGAACGTGCGGTACCACCATTCGAACCGCTCCGAATCCGCGTTCAAGCGCCGTAGCGTGCGGCCCTCGTCGCGCGAGAGGATGAGTTGCGCCGACTGCGCGCCGGCCAGCTTGGCTCGGACGGCCTCCAGGCGTGGTGCCGCGTAGTAACGGTTGTACTCCGATGCGGGGGTCAAGCTGGAGACGTGGCTGCCCACCAGCGCCTCCCCGGCGACCACGGTGAGCAGCTCGTCGGACAGCGGATCGAGTCGCTGGCCCGTCCGCGCGTCGAACACCATCGCGAGCGCGTACGGAGTCGGCTTGACGACATACCAGAGATGCGCGCCGCGTGACTGCAATCGCAGCCAGTACACGCGCTCAATCGAGTGCTCCGCCGCGAGCTTCGCGAGCATCGCGTTCGGACTGACGCTGGCCTCGCTGAGAGGCACGTCGATCGAATTGTGGGGGTTCAGCTCGTAGCTCCCCGCGAGCCCGTTTTGCGCGTTCATCGTGACCAGCATCATCACGGCGGCGGATACCACCCACCCGAGCAGCGGCAGCGTGAGGCCCAAACCCAGCCAGCGATGCCACGCGGCCACATTGCGCTTCGTCCGTGAGCCGATCAATGAACGCTCCTCGTTACTCAACGTCGTAAGACAGACCCGTCAGGCGCGTCGAGCACGCGAGGGCACGGAACCACCGCCGGGGCGGTGGCATCGATCGGAACCGATGCCACCGCACCACGCGGCTACCAGTTTAACCGAATCCCCGCCACGTAGTTCACGCCGGGCAACGGGTTGAAGAACCGTCCGGCGCCCGCGTTGATTTGTGGCTGCGAGGAGTACTTCTCGGAGAACAGGTTGTTCACCGCCACAAACGGCGCGACGTCCGTCCGCCCGACCCGGCGCGTCCACGCGGCACGCAGGTTCACGAGACGATACGCGGGATTCTCCGCGGTGTTGGCATCATTGAGGAAGAACTTCCCGACTGACTGAACCTCGATGCCCCCGGAGAGGCCTCGCGCGCCCTGATAGCGCAGTTCGAGAAATCCGTTGTGCTTCGGAATTCCGGGCAGCTCATTGCCACCGAAGTTGTTAGCCCCGGCCACGTAACGAGCGTAGGTGAAGTCCGAGTAGGTATACGTGCCGGCGAGGGTGAGCGAGCCCGTCAGCTCATACTTCGCGCCGGCCTCGATGCCCTGCTGCTTGACTTCTGCCGCATTCACCAGCGCGCCGAACTGACCCGTGGCGGGTGCCGGTCGAACAAAATTCACGTTGACGGCTTGGTCACTCACCCGCTGGCTAAACACCGCGAGCTCGAAGGAACCGCGCCCAGCGACTCCGCGCGTTCCCACCTCGAATGTCCGAATCGACAACGGCTTGACGACCTGATTCGTCACGAACTCTCCGTCTGTCCGCGGTGAATTGCGCAGCTGGCCAATGACCGGTGATTCGAAGGACTCGCTGAAGTTCGCGTACGCCGAGAGCGTCTGGCTGATGCGATAGGTCAATCCTAGCTTCGGGGTTACCCGCGTGAACGTGCGTGGCTCCGTCTGGGCCGCCCGCATCTTGTTCTGCTGCTTGAAGCGAATGTTGTCGTAGCGTGCACCCGCGGTGAGCGTCACCGCAGGGCCCAGTTCGAGCTCCTCCAGCACATAGACGCCGACACTTGTCGCCTGCTCGTCAAAGGCGGAAATCGCAGTGCCCGCAGCGGCGGTCCCCGGACGCCCCGTCGTCGTCGTCTGGATCGGTGTGTCGTGGAGGTCTACGCCGGTGGTGAAGCGGCTCCCCATCGAGCCAAGCCGTCGCGTGGACAGCAAACGCATGGTGATGCCTCGATTCAAAAAGCTCTGCTGAAGGAACTGAGTCAACGCGGGGGCTTCGTGGATGGCGCGCGGCACGTAAAAAATCTGCGTCTCAATCTGTTCCGTTTCGCTGAGCGAGCGTGCCACGTTGAGCCCGAACCGGAATTCATCGAAGCGCCCGAAGTTGTTGAGACGCACACCGCCCACGCGGGTAAACGACGTCGAGTCTGCAATCCGCGGGGTCGCACGCATCTCATCGATCGTGAGCCCTCCAGGGACATCCTGCCCGAGGTTGTCGTACGACATCACACCAGTCACCGTACTTTTCGCGTCGGGTCGGTACACAAACTTTGACGAGAATCCCGTCTGGTCGAAGTTGGAGTTGTCGCGGTAGCCGTCCTGCTGCGTGCGCCAGGCGCTCACGAGATAGCTCACGTTCCCGTCGAACGCCTCGCCCGTGGCCTTGGCGTGCACCCTGGCGAAGCCGAAGCTCCCAGCGAGCACTTGCAGCTGACGACGGTCCGGCCCACCGGTCTCGCTGGTCATCGAGACGACGCCACCCGCTTGGTTGCCGTACAGCGTGGACGCCGGACCACGCAGTACCTCGATACCTGAAATCGACGACATGTCGAGGTTCGCGAGATCCTGTCCCGAGCCGCCGGCGTTGTTCTTCGGAATGCCGTCAATCATCAACCGGATGCTGCGGACACCGAACGAGTTCGATGAACCGGCGCCTCGGATGGCGATGGTGGCGCGAGAAGCGCCACCCAGTTGGTCACGGACGACAAGGCCTGGCACCGTGCGCAACGCCTCCTCAATGCTCGTGTTGCGTCGGCCAACGCCCTGAATGACTTCCTGCGAGACCAGGCTGACGGACGCCGGGACTTTCGCCAGTTCCTGACCGGTGCGGTTGGCAGAGATGACCATCTGCGCGAGCGTCGAGGGTACTGCCGTAAGCACGAAGTTCACGGAGGGGTCTGTGCCGTTCACGACGTCAACGGTCATTACGCTCGGGAGATATCCGATCGACGTTGCCCGAAGCTGGATGCGGCCGGCCGCCGCGAGGGGAAGGCTGTATCGACCATCGTCGTCAGCGCGTACCGATCGCTCCGCCCGCCCCCCCGCGTTGAGCAACTCCACGGTCGCGCGCGGCACTGGGGCACCCGTGGCGGACCGTACCTGACCTCGCACGGTGGCGGCGACCGGCGACTGCTGCGCTGAGAGAGATGTAGCCGACGTGCCGGCGAAACAGGCGATTGCTACGAGCGTACGCAACAAGCTCGAACCGGGACGTCTGACGAGAGAGCGCATGCGAAATGGGGTTGTTGAAGGGTGGCAACATTGGCGGACGCGCCGCCGATTTTACAGCGCGTAGTTTGCACGACAACAGATAAAACGCTACCACGTGCCTTACGCAGTCGCAAGGCGTCTCCGACACCGCGTGCCCGGGTGCGCAGCTTCCTTCAGAACTGAAGCTGGTAGATCAGACTCACGTTCCGACCCGGATTGGCCGCAAAGCGCTTGATCCGACTCGCCGCGTCGAAGTAGCGCGCGTCCGCAAGATTGTCGACGCGCAGCGTCATCCGATGTAGGACGTTGCCGACGAGCCACTGCTGTCCGGCGCTCACGTTCACCAGCGTATACGCCGCGGTCGCAGCGTCCACGCCGCCCGTCACGCGATCCTGCTTGAATCCGTGCCGGATGTCCGTGGCCACGAACCGACGGGCGAGCTCCCAGCGCAGGCCGCCGCCGATCCGGGCAGGCGGCAGGAAAGGGAGTGGCCCGCCCCCGTCGGCCAATGCCCCTCGCACCAAGTCACCCGAAAGACTCGCGACCCACGCCTCGCCTACCCGCGTTTCGATGCTGCCCTCCACGCCGCGCAACGACGCGTTGGCCTGCACGAAGCGCGCGAGCGGCATCGGCGTGCCATCCACAATCGTGTCCGACAGAAAGTCCGTTGTGACGTAATTGCTGATTGCGTTGCTGTACGCGGCGACCTGCGCGCTCACGCGCCCGCTCCTCAGGCGCGCAATGAGTTCCGCACCCAGACTTCGCTCGGCACGCAGCGATGGGTTGCCCACGTCGTAGCTCCCATTCGCGGCGTGCACCCCGTTGGAGTGCAACTCCTCAACAGTCGGCGCGCGAAACGCGCTGGCAAGGGAGCCGCTGAGACTGAATGCGTCAGAGAGCCGAACACTGGCACCGAGCGAACCGGAGAAGTTATTGAAAGCGCTCGTCTGCGCCGGACCGCATTTTGCGTTCCCCGCGTCAGATGAAATTGCGTACCGGTCCCATCGCGCCCCAATCTGCAACTGCGTGCCCGAGTCGTGATCCCGCAGGCGGGACAGGGCAATCTCTTGGAACAAGAAGATCCCGAGACCGACTGAGTTGGCGCCGGGGGTAAGAGCCTCCTCTCCGCTCGCCGCGTACTGCTTAAAGAGCCCTTGTACTCCGAGCGCGCCCTTTACCCGCCCGAACCCGGTCGTCGCCTGCGCGTTCAGCGTCTGAGTCTTAAGGGAGAAGCTGGTCCCCACCTCGCCGCCGGGCTCAATCTCATCCTGCGCGAAGTCTTGGACCGTCCCCTCCACACGAAGGTACGAAATACGGCGTGAGCGTAGCTGCACGCCCCCCTTGCCGCTCAGGCCGACGCGCCGACCATTGAGCCGCACCCCGGCCCGCGGGTCTCCCGGCGCAGACGGGATCCCGTATTCGAAGTCGTAGACGCGCAGCGCGAGTCCCGCGTTCGCCCGCTCGCCGATCAGCCCGTATCCGACCGTAGCGTTGAGCGCGCGCGAGTCGGTGCCTGAGAGCGTGGTGCCACCCCCGGTGCGCAGGCCTCCAAGCTCTCGCAATCCGGCGCGCACCGAGACTGCGCTGCGGTCGCCGACGGCCATCGTGCCTCCGGCGCTGAACGCGCCTCCGGGCGTGACTGTCTCGCCCTGAGTCGCGACATATCCTTCGAAGTGCCCGGGCACCGCAGTCGGAATGTCATTCGATACCACATTTACGACCCCGCCCAGCGCGCTGTTGCCGTATAGCAGTGTGGCCGGTCCGCGCACCACCTCCAACCGCTGCGCCGCGAGCGGGTCTACAGAGATGCCGTGGTCCGCAGCCGAAGACGCGAGGTCGCCCGCTCGCTCACCATCCTGAAGAATGAGGATCCGGTCGCCAGTGAGTCCGCGAATGACCGGCATCGTCGCTACTGGTCCTGAATAGCGCTGACTCACACCGGGTTCTCCGGCCAGGGACGCGGCCACCGAGGAGCCGAGCGCACGCGACAGCGAACGCCCCGAGAGTTCCAGCGCCGCCTGCGTGAGACGGTCCGACTCGGTCCCGGTGGGTGATGCCGCTACGACCATCGCCGTGAGCCGCAGGGGGGTGGCGGTGAGGCGAATCGTCGCGAGCACCTCAGAATCCTCGGCCGGCACGCGCACCACCAGATGTCCCGGCGCGTATCCGAGGAGCATGACACTCAGATGATAATCGCCGACCGGGACTCCACGAATGGTGAACTTCCCTTCAGCATCGGTCGTCGTAGCGCGGCCGAGCTCAGCGACGATCACCGTAGCATTGGGAAGCGCGACGCCAGCGGAATCGGTGACAATCCCGTGGACCTTGCCCGCCAGCGTGGCGGCCGAGCCAGTCGTTGCGGCGATTGGAGCGAGGAGGACGGTGGCGAACAACAGGAGTGCGCGTCGCATGAGACGACGCAATGAGTACGAAATCATTGGATGGACTGAGTCTGAGGGAAATGACGCGGCCAAGCGCCCGGAGTGGGCGCGGCGCAGACTCAGGTGACGGGAGGAGCTCTGGTCGGGGGGCGAAGGAAGGAGAAGGCTCGCAGGGGAGGCGGACACAGATCCAGCGTCGGCTCAGTCGCTCCAGCGTACGAGGGTGGAAGCAGCGGACCGCTGAGGGCCACCCACCCAGCCTGCCCCATCTGCTGACA